>JAFTWA010000002.1 GCA_017465565.1 Tyzzerella sp. | reverse complement strand
TGGTAAACAATCGTGGTCCAGCATATTACTGACTGCAACAGTTACCCTGTTCTGTCCAGCTTTCACATACTCATTTAGTTCTGCTTCAAACGGAAGAAATCCACCTTTGTGGCGTACAACCTCTTTTCCATTGATATAAACAACCGCATGATGTGTCACACTGCCAAAACGAAGCACCATTCTTTTATTCTGCCAGTCATATGGAATGGAAAATTCCCTCTCATACCATACCCAGCCCACATGGTCTCGAAGTGTCTTATCTGTGGTAATATCATTGTAGCTTGCCGGAACTGGCATCTCGATGTAATCTGTCAAAGGTTTTTCGTACCATTTTTCATCTACGCCTTGATTATATCTGTCTTCTTTCCGAAACTTCCAAATGCCACTTAAGTTTTTTACTTGTCTTATTTCATTTTCGATAGGATATAACATGTTCTGTGCTCCTTGTTCTTATTATGATAAATCACAAGAGGATGACGGTCACCCGCATCCTCTTGTTCATTTATTAGTTTGTATATTACTATTCAAAAGTGACACTTTGATAACTATTAGGAGTATCTCCATTAATAGAAAATGGCTTTTCGAATGTAGTTTTGATTGTTACTTCTTCTGTATTTAATTGACTACTTGCATCACTAGTAACAAGACAATATGTGTTAGTCTCAATTCTTCCCTTTTTCAACTCTAAGTCACTATTTTCTACCTTCACTGCTGCCGAACTAGTTCCTTTAATCTCAAAATTCGAAATTGTTCCTGTGGCCTTGTTACCACTTGCTCCTTTCAAATACACGCCATTCGAACCTGTGTTTTCTATATATAATCCTGATGCAGTAACATTGACTCCTCCTGCATCCACACGGAGTCCTTCATTTGTACAATCTGAAATAGATACTTCTGACAAGTTCACGCTTCCAGCTCCTATATAAATGCCTCGCTTTCCACCAGAGGTACTTACATTTGTAAGATTTGCAGTTCCGTAACTTTGAATTACATTTTGGCCAGATCGACCAGCCTCAATACTGATTTTTTTATCAGATGCTGCTCCAATAATACTCATGGTTTTCCCCGTAGCAATGCTAAACATAATCCCTTTCATGTTATCAGCCGCTTTAATCGTAACTGCTTTGTCACTTGTGAGTGTTAGTGGCTTTGTGATTGTTTCTGTAATTGTTACATCTTCACAAATCTTAATCGTGCTTCCTTCTGCAGCTGCATTTATTGCGTCCTTTAAACTTGCATAATGTACACTTGCATCAGCAGTTTGTAATATTGCACCTGTCTTAGCAAGTTTACCTGTAGTTGCAACATGCCACTCTTCCCCATTATTTGAATCCACAATAATATATTTCATAGATTCTGCAAAATCTTCATCCGAAATAGCACCATTCTTTTCTGCCATTACACGAGTATCATTATATGCATTTGGTTTTACATAAATATTCGATGTAAGTGCTTTCTGCAGTTTAATCTTAGCTGAGCCACCAGTACAATTCATATCTGAGCCACCTTCTGTAGCTGTATTTTCACCAAATGTACCACCATTTAAGATAAAGGAAGGCCTTGCAGTAGCAGCACCACCATCCATAGAGATTCCACCACCGAGTTTCACTGCTGTGTTTCCTGAAAGAGCAGCTCCTTCGTTCAGCGTAAAGATACCATTACTTAATGCAACACCACCAGCATTGGTTGTTGCATGGTTTCTTGTAATCGTACCACCATTCATTGTAAATACAGGTTCTTCATTCGTTCCACTCATCATGGCAACACCGCCACCATTTTTAGCAGTATTATTTTGAATTGTTCCGCCATTCATAGTAAATGAAGCACCTGATTTTAATAAAACACCTGCACCATTTCCATTTCCACTTTCGGCTGAAACGTCCGCTTTATTATTCTGAATGATTCCACCATGCATGATGAATGTACCTGCATCTTCAACCACAACACCACGACCTTCATATGCATGTGAATCTACCGCATATTTACCATCAAGAACTGTCTTTGCTTCTGTAGATGTTGTTGTATCATATAATTCTAATTTCGAATTATTACCAACCGAAACCAAAGCATTCGTAGTATATTTACCATCTTTGCTTGCTCTTTCAATCTTCACATCCGTCAACGATGCCTCGGAATATGTTTCACTTTTACCACTTGTTGCAATACCATAATTATAAGCATAAATAGTTCCATCATTTAATGTTACTTTTGCACCATCCATAACACGTACTGCTGCACTACCATTTTCTTCTAATATAAAGTTAGAAATCGTTCCTGTTGCACCTACCCCTATAAAGTAAATACCCTGTGCGGCTGTACCTGATACCTCAATATAAGAAGCAGTCATAGTACCACCTGACTGTACATTGATACCCATTTTTCCGCCAGTTATGCTTACATAGGTAATCTCTAATGTACCGTTATTCTTGATTACATTTACGTTAGAATTGTTGCATACAAGTTCTATCTTGCCAGAAGCTGTTCCAGTAATGTTAAGTTTCTTTCCTGCTTCAACTTGGAACATATCTCCTGATAATTTGGCACTTCCTATAATTGTAACTGCCATATCAGTCTTGCCACTCACAATCTCTACATTTTCTGTAATCTTAATTGATTCTGCAACCGTCAAGTTTTCTAAAATAGTGATTGTGTCTTTTTCTGATGTTGCATTTGCTGCCGCTACTGCGTCTTCCAGACTGCTGTAAATTTGACCTGTCGCTTCCAATCTCACACGACTTTGACCAAGCTTTCCTTCATCCGTCACAATATAATTTGTTGTACCATTTGGTTCTACCGAAATGTACTTCATAGAAGTTTTAAACTCATCTTCTGTAAGTTCTTCACCCTTAACAGCGATAACTTTTCCCTCAGTGTAACTAGAAGGTTTTATGGAAATTACATCTTTCTCGGTAAGTGCTTTAGCCAGTGTGATTTTTCCTGATAAGTAAATATCATCGCCACCTGTACCAGAACTATTATTTGCAAATGTTCCTCCATTTAGATTAAATGTTGTCTTACTAGAACCTTCTAAGGACATTCCTCCAGCCAATTTAGCGGCTGTATTGTCTGAAATAGTTGCACCTTCGTTCATTGTAAATATACCTGTACGAACTACAATTCCACCTACACTTCCAGTTGTATGGTTTCCTGTAATTTTACCACCATTTATGGTGAATTGTGGGTAATTGGCATTACCATCTACCATTGCAACACCTGCTCCTGCTGCTGTTGCATAATTATCACGGATTTCTCCACCATTCATGGTAAATACTGCACTGTCTGCACTCAAACATACACCAGTACCTTCTACATTAATATGCGTTCCTTCACTACCATGATTCGAAATAATTCCATCATTCAGAATAAATGTTCCCTGAACAAGTAAACCTGCTCCGAATCCTTTACTCGTGCCACTAATCGCATTCTCTTTAATTGTTCCACCATTCATAGTAAATGTGGCACCTTTTTCTACTCTGACTCCCGCACCATTTCCACCTTTGTTACGCAAAATAGTACCATCGTACATCGTAAATGTTCCGTAAACGCGCACACCTCTTCCTGTAAATTGTGAGGTTTCTTTTGTATTTTTACCATCAATAACTGATTTTTCACCAGCTAATGTAAATTCTGTATTAGCGCCAACTGCAACCAGTTCTTCTTTAAATGCTTCATTTGCACGTTCTACTTTTACATTGGTTGCTTTCACCTTAGAAACTATGTCCACTGCACCTTCTGTTGCAATTGCGTAAGAATGTGCAGAAATGGTTCCATCTGTCAATTTCACATCTGCTCCGTCTATGATTTTTACAGCTGCTGAACCAGTTTTTCCAACGCTAAAGTTTGAAATTTCAGCTTGACCGCCTTTGAATTGTAATCCTTGACTTGCAATTTCTTTCAAAGTCAAACCTGACACTTTGATGGTACTTCCTTCTGCTAAAATACCTATTTTACCAGTTTTCACAATTTCTACACCAACTGCTGCCGCTCCTTCTTTTGCACCTTCAATACGGCCAGTTGATGAGAGATAAATTCCATGTGTCTTTGGTTCTGTTATTGTCACACCATTTTTAGAATTGACAACATTTGTAACTATTAACGTACCATCACAGAGAATTCCTTGGTCGCCTGCTTTTATAATATTTGCATTGTCAAGTTTCACTGTCGCATCCTTGCTTATGTTAACACCTGCCAATTTTGAATTTTCAATTGTCACATTGCTTCCTGTAACTTTTCCACCTCTATTCCAGATACCATATCCTGTTTTAGGAGTTGAGATGTATACATGAGCAAGTGTTGTTGTTCCGTTTGTTTCCTTTTCATGATAAATACCATGTTTTCCCGGATTTATAATCGTGATACCATTTCCACTTGTATTGTCTGGATTATACTTCTTGTCTACGGTAACATTCACGTTTCCACCAAAGTTTGCAATACCATGAGCTCCTGGATTTTTAATTGTTACATTGTCAAGTTTCTTTACGTTTGCATCTTTTTGTACAACAATACCTTCATCTGTCGGACTTAAGATTGTTACATTTCTTGCTGTAATTTCTCCTGCCTTAAAGCCAAATCCACATGTTCCTGCATTTGTAACCTCTATTTGATTCATATTAGTAATAGAGTCAATACCTTCTGTATAGATACCTGCACCCTTTGGATTAGAGATTTTTATGTTTCCTGCTACAACATAAGAATTGAAATTACCAATACCACGTTCGCCTGCATTTGTAATCGTAATATTGTCAAGATTTACAACGTTTCCCTCCGCTTTTTTACTGTCTCTCACACCAATACCATAAGACGCTGCATTATCAATCTTGGCATTTTTCATTGTCATTTTTGATTCTAAGACATAAACAGCAGCTTTTCCGGTTTTGTCAATTTCACAACCATTTACTGTAACAACACTTCCTTTTTCTACATCAAATGCATGATTTTTTGCATTTGTAATTGTCACACCTTGAGCCTTGATCGTTCCTTCTACACATTTGATTCCAGTCAATTTTGGATTTGTAACTGTTACACCGTTTTCTTTTGTGTTGTCGGGATTATATTTCTTATCTACTGTAATATTGATTGTTCCACCTGCCACGTTAACACCTTGTGTTCCAGGGTCTGTAATAACCGCATTATCAAGTTTCTTTACGTTTGCGTCCTTCATTACATAGACACCTTCATTTGTTGGTGTTGTAATCGTTACGTTTCTTGCAGTAATCTCTCCAGCCTTAAAACCAAAACCACATGTACCGGCATTCACCACTTCTATTTGATTCATATTTGTGATAGAGTCAGTACCTTCTGTATAAATACCCGCTCTTTTTGTTTCAGAAACTTTGATATTTCCTGCGACCACATAAGAACCTACGTTTCCAATTCCATGACCTTCTGTTTTTGAGATTGTAATATCATTGAGGTTTACGACTTTTTCATCAGCCTTTTTACAATCCTTGGCAGCAATCGCATAAGTTGCTACATCATGAATCGTTGATTGCTTCATGTTCAATTTTGATTGTGAAACATAAACTGCAGCTTTGTTTCCTGTCTTACCTGCATTGTCAATATCGCAATTGGTAACATTAGCAACACTGTCTTTTTCTATGCACAACGCATGAGATGCTGCATTCTTAATAACAACATCTTTTATAGTCAGTGAACTTCCATCTGATGTTTTTATACCGATTTTGTTAGAATCTGTAATCTTAATATTTTTCGCAGTGGCTGTTCCATAATTCATAAAGCTGTGCATACCTGTTTTATGAATATTCGCATCTTCTATATCCAGTTTTGCTTCTTTATCAACATAAACACCCTCATTTTTCGATTCTTCGATGGTTACGTCTTTTGCTTTCACTTTTCCAGACTTAATTCCCAATGCGCTGGCACCATTTTTTACCAGCGTTAAGCCTTCTACTTCTACAACAGCTTTTTCACCAACTACATAAAGTCCTGTGCTTTTTGTATCCTTTACTTCAAGATTTTTGGCAATCAACTGTGATTCGTCAATTCCGACACCACGAGATTTCATGTCCTTTATTGTAACGTTTTCCATCTCTATCTTAGATTGACTTACAGCGGAAAGCCCATAGCTTTCACCACTTGAAATTTCTATATCTTTCATTGCAAGCGTTGAACTATTTGCATAGAAGGAACTCTTTCCTGTTCTTTCAATAACGCAATTTACCAGACTTCCTTCACTACCCTTTTCAATTGCAAGTGCATGTAACCCCAAGTCATGCATATAACAATTTTCTACAGTCAACTTTGAATTCTTTTTCGAAACAATTGCAGACCTTTTACTGTTAGCAAGTTCAATTTTTTTATTGCCATCTCCAATAATTGAAAGTTCACCTTGATTTGTAATTACATTATCAAAACAGTCTGAATATGAACCGCCTGTAATTTCCATTTTTCCATAGTTTGTTACAACTGTGGCATTTGACTTTGTAAGAACAGCATCTCCACTAATACTCATATATGCACCAGAAGCAACTGATACACCATACACATTATTTGTAAGCGTACCACCAGTCATATGTACTTCTCCACCATACTCAGCATAGATGGCAGTATGCATAATTCTGTCAATTGTCACATCTTCGATTTCTACAAAACCTGCTGTCGTAATTCCGTATGGATAACCATACACAATTCCCCCTGAGAGACAGGTTAGTTTTCCACCAACCTTAACACCAAGTCCGTTAACAACACCATTACCGTCTAAGGTTGCTCCATCAAGTACCAGAGTTGCTCCGCCATTTACGGCACATACACTTTGTCCACTTCCGATATTGCTAGTGTCCATAATGATACTCTTATCACCACATAATTTTTTGGTACCATTCACAAGGAGTTCTTCTCTTACAACGATATCCTCGGTCAATGTTATGGTACAATCAGCCTCCGCCAGCAGCGCTTCTCGCAAAGTTTCTGCGTCTGCTACTTCCATCGTGCCTAAAATCTCTTTATTTTGGAAGGATGGAATATTTTTTAGTATAATTGCTCCTGCCGAAACTACTGCACATACGATAACAATTGCAAGACAAATAACTAAACCTGTCGGAAGTTTTTTCTTATTTTTCGTTATCTCTTGATTCATTTCCACAAATATCCCTCCTTACTTTATTCCACATGCATGAAGCCATCTTTGGTTTCTAAGAGCTCATAACCATCTATCGTACGGTCTTTAGAAACCTGAATATCATAAGTTCCATCTCCATCCGTATAGATAACAAGATCTCCGTCCAATGCAGTATTAAGCGACACTGCCCCTGCATTCACGTTTTTCATGTGTTCCGCCAAATCACGTGGGAAAGTTGACATCGTTACATAAATTTTTGCATCGACAGCAGCTCTCCACTCTGATGTACTCATTGCGTCTGCATTACCATGATGTCCAATCTTCGATACATCTGCTTGAAGCTCATCTCCCCATTTATTTACGAGTTGAATTTCTGTATCATAACCATTTTCTTTTATCGTATTATTAGAAATGTCTCCATTCATCAAGAAACTTGATTCTTTATAAACGAATTTCATAAGGAGGGAAGATTCATTCAAGTTGATTTTCTTGTCTGCGTCAAACCCTATTTCTGGGTTATACACCTTCACTGTCACATCCTTTGCGATTTCAAACGTGTCACCTGATGCCAAATGTGTATATGGAATTCCCATTTCCTCAATATCTGCTATAAAACGCAATCCGACATTGTCTGCACGCTCCATTACTTCCACAGGAGGCATATAAACATGTCCAACATCCATGTGACGCATTACGATAGAATATCCTCCAATATGGTCTGTGTGTGGATGTGAAACAATAAAATAATCCAATTTATCGATACCTAACGCTTTCAGTCGGTTTACTACATGTGCTCCTTCACCCTGATGCCCACAATCCAGTAACGCTGTTGTACCATCTGGCATAATAAGAAGCATTAAGTCACCACCAGAAGTCGAGTTATACCATGTGGAAATGTTAAGACCTGATGACATATAATAAACTGCCATCTTTCCCTCTGTCAGCTCGCGGTCAAATACAGAAGCCTCATAATCTTTTAGTTCCGGGCCATCCTGTTCTGAATTCGCCTGACTGGCATTACAGCCAGTCAGAACTAAAGTTAAAGCAAGTGATAAAATGGATACAATTCTTAGGAATTTTATCTTCCTCATCACAATTTCCCCTTTCTCAATCATTACTTACGAGCGTTTGCCATATCAACTGATTGTTGAATGGAATCAGTTGCTTGTTTAATATATTCATCTATATCTCCATTAGGATCCGCCATAATGTAACTGGTGAGTTCTTGATTAACCGTAAGCACTTTTGACATTACTGTTACATTCGGAAAACGTAATGTCATATTTTCATTTTGCAGAGGTGCTTCTAACGCTGCCGCTGTTGGGTGATTTGCATCTCTCCATGTAATCCAATCTTGACTTTCTAACGCTTCTTTTGTATATGGTGTGTAACCACGGAATGTACACCAGAAGATTTGATTTTCTGGTCTTGCAAGGAATTTGATAAATTCATATGCACCTTGCATTTCTGCTTCATCACCTGTGTTTCCAATAAAGATTCCAGTTCCTTCTGCAAATACAACGTCTGTATATTTTGCATCATCATCAATTCCGCGGAAAGGAATGAATGCCCATTCGAAATCCATTTCCACATCAGCAAATTCATATACAAATGAGCTTGTTGTTGCCCAGAACATTGCTTTTCCATTTACGAATGTAGTAATACCACCGTCAGCACCATTACTATTTTTCATAGCTGCTTCTGTCTTATAAAGTCCTGCTAAGATTTCACAATACTTCTTTAAATATTTATTTGTTTCCCCTTCTCCATAGAGACATTTTGTAACATCTCCTGTGTATCCGTCTCCACCATCAAATAAGTTTACGCCTTGATACAGTAACATATTAAGGATATTTGTTCCATCAGATGGAATATAACCATATTGACAGATGTCTTTTTGTTTTGCAGTTTGAGCTGCTTCCGCAATTTTTTCAAAAGTTGTCATGTCTTCCAACGCATAACCAGCTTCTGTTAAATAGTCAATATTTACCATGTATCCTTTTACACTGTTACCTACTGGCACGCCGATAAGGTTCCCTTCCGTATCTGAGAAACCAGTTTTTACAGCACCTAACATATCTGCTGTCCAGTCGTCACTGTCATTATCGATGAACTGCTGAATTGGAGCTGTATATTTTGATTCAGCGTATTCAATGATTGTATTATTCGTTCCCATGAACATAGAAGGATAATATTCTTGTGTAGACGCAGCAAGTTTCTGACGGTTTCCTGAACCTGATTGTCCAATCTCCATCTTCACTTCATATTTTTCACTTTCTGCATTAAATTTTGCTACTAATTCAGCCATTTTTACATTACTTGCCTCAGTATATGTGCTCCAAAGTGAAAGCTGAATTTTACCAGATGTTCCTTGATTATCTTGCCCTTTTCCACCGCATGCTGTCAGCCCTGAGCATACAAGAACAATCGCAAGAATTGTTGCTAATAGTCTCTTTTTCATTTTCGTTACCTCCATCAATTTTAATTGCATTTATCATAAACTGCATATCGTTCACATACAGTTATGAGTCTGTTTTAATTTTTTACTGCTCCCGCAGTCATACCCTCTACAATGGAATCCATTCCAAAGAAATACACCGTTAACGGAATAATAGATGTAATCATAGCCGCGGCCAATACCAGCCCACTATGACTGCTCCAGCTAAGCTGCGCCACCCCAGTCTGAATGGTTCTCATTTCATCTTTCGTTGTAACCAACAGTGGCCACATGTAACTGTTATAAATATTGATAAATCCTCTGAGTGCATATGCTGCAAGCACTGTTTTGCATAACGGAATCAGAATGCTGAAGAAATATTTCATACGTCCACAACCGTCAATTTTTGCTGCTTCATAAAGGGATTTTGGAATGGACAGCATATTCTGGCGTAACATGAACACCGCCGCCACGTCAACTAAACTTGTAATCGTAAGTCCTGCGTAAGTATCAATTAATCCCCATTTCATAATCATTTTGTAGAGGCTCATGATGATTACCTCTCCTGGAATCATCATAACTGTCATAAGCAGTGTAAACAGGAAATTTTTGCCTGGAAATTCAAAATGCGAAAATGCGTAAGCAGCAAGCAAAGCTGTGAACGCCTTGCAAGGCAATTCAATTCCTACCATAATAAACGAGTTCTTTAAATAATTACCCAAATTCATATATGTAAATGAATGTATATAATTTTCCAATGTAGCATTGTTAAGATTCAGTTCAAAAGGAATCTTCATGATATCTGCCTTTGGCATGAATGAAATAAACGCCGCCAAAATAATCGGTAAAACCAAAGCGATACCTAATAAAATTTTAACGAGGTCGAATGCAAACTCTTTCTTTTTCATAGCACACTCTCCTTCCTATTCATAATGTACAAATTTATTTTCAAATATAAACTGTATTCGGGTTACCAGGAATATTAAGACAAAGAGTACTATTGAAAGACAACATGCATACTCAAACTCTCCCAATTCAATCGCTCTCACATACACATCATACATAATCGTTGTCGTTGACTTTGCAGGTCCGCCTCCCGTCAATAACTTAATCTGTGTAAATGTCTTGATTGCATTTACGATATTTACAAATAATACAAAGAAGATTTGTGGAGATGCCATTGGTATCATAATTTTTACCGCTCTGACAAATCCATTTGCCCCATCCACAATAGCTGCTTCCTGAATATCCTCAGACACTCCACGGAAACCTGCCAGAAGATAAATATAACTACCTGCAATGTGACACCATACAGTAACAATCGTTACAATCCAGAAGGATTTGTCCACATCCACAAGCCAGGAAGTATTCGTGCCAAGCCATGAATTTAGAATTCCGTTCTGACTAAAGAATGATTTCCAAATTACAGAACTAATGGCAGAAGCAATTGCAACTGGAAGCGCATATAGCATCTGGTAAACCTTTCCAAGCTTTGTTCTTTTCACTGAAAGCAACGCAAGTAACATTGCCATGAAAAACGTTCCTATAAAGTTTGCCAATGCAAACTTCATTGTGTTCCATAAAATCATCCAGAATTCATCATTTTTAAACATCATGCTCCAAAACGTGTCTCCTGCAAAGCCTGTCCAATTACCGTATATATCTGTAAAAGTCACAGAAGAAATAATTGTTTTGAAAAATGGACCAAAATTAAATACCACGCTGGATATCACCACCGGTAATATGAGCAAGTATGGAAACACATCAAATTTACTCTTCTTTTTCATACGTTTTGACCTCTTCCTTTCGTTTTTCTATTCCACGGTAAGCACTACTTTTCCTACATTTTCTCCTCTATAAAGGATATCGTGAGCAGCTTCTGCTTCTGTAATTGAAAGAACCTTATAAATTGTTGGTTTTACCTCTCCAGTTGTTACTTTTGGCCACACATCACGTACCAGGCTGGCTAGGATTTCAGCCTTTACCTGTGGTGTTCTGGAACGAAGTGTGCTTCCTACGATACGCACATTTCTCTTGAAGATGTTTACCAAATCAATTTCTGTCTTTCCGCCTGCCATAGCTGCAATCATAATCCAGCGCGCTGCATGGGTCAGATATGGAAGACATTTTCCCATCACTTCACCGCCGAGGCAGTCGATAGCTACATCCACAGAATGACCTTCTTCCAATTGCTGCTTTAATACTTCCACAATATCCATCTCATCTGTATTCACCACAATGTCCGCATTTAAATGTTTAATGGATTCTGCTTTTTCTTTATTTAATACTGTTGTGATAACTCTTACGCCAAATGCTTTTGCCATTGGGATAATGACACTGGCAAGTCCGCTTGCCCCTGCATTCATAAGAAGTGTATTACCTGGTTGAATCTTTCCTTCAATAAAAAGGTTCAAATATGCAGTTGCAAATGCTTCTGGAATTGCTGCCGCTTCCACCATAGAACAATTTTCTGGTACAGGCATTAACATGTCGTATTTCACATTTGCATACTGGGCATATCCTCCACCGCCGAGCAACGCACAAACCTTATCGCCAATCTTCCAGTTTGATTTCTCAGCTGCCACTGGTCCTACTTCCACAATCGTTCCGGCAATCTCAAGACCCATCCAATCCGGACATCCTGGTGGTGGTGGGTAGTCTCCCTCTCTTTGCATCAAATCTGCACGGTTCAAGGCTGCTGCCTCAATTTTCACTAAAACATCTTCTTCTCCCACTATAGGATTTGGAACGTCATCCCATCTGAGAGAACGGTCATCATTTACTAATACTGCTTTCATTCTGCTTTTCCTCCTACAAAAAATGATACATGCTTAATTCTATTTTATTTCGTCAAAACACCCAAAAACATACACAAATCTCTCGAACCACTGAACAATTCTACCAAAAGCTACATTTCTATTGGATTTTTCCGATACTCTCCGGGTGTTCTTCCCGTGATTCGCTTGAACATCCTGTGAAAATAGGATGGTGATTCAAATCCTACACTTTCACTGATATTTTCAACAGACATATCCTTTTCATTTAGCAGTAAGACGATTGCTTTACTGATACGATAGTAGTTCAAATACTCCACTGGAGTCTGTCCCACATTCTGCTTGAATCTGTCAAAAAAACGCGAACCGCTCATGGCACTGATTTTCGCCATTTCTTCCACCGTAATATTTTCCTTATAATGATGTTCTATATAAGAAATTGCCCTGCTGATTCGTTCATCCACTTCTCTTCTTTTTTCAGTCTTCAGGTTCGGTAAAATCATACTTAAAATATGATAAAGTCTTCCAAGCGCCGCCAGCCGGCCCGCTTCATCTTTCCTGTGATGCTTTAATATGTACTCAAACTCTTCTTGTAATTTCTTAGAATCTTCCATTTGCACTGTCTGCAATATAAAATTATGCTGCGTGCTAAATATATCCGAATGGTCTAATATAAAGTGGACACTAATATATTTAATATTCGGACTTCCTTTCCACTCTGACACATACTTAGACATCATGGGTACGAAAATAAGTTCCCCTGCCTTTACCTCAATCCGCGTATTTCTATCGCAGTCAAGAAATTCTGCTTTCCCCTCTAAAACAAATCCCATGCAAAAATGAGGTCTTGGTAGGCCGCTATAATCCACTACGTGCTCTTTCTGATATTTGTACTCTTCTGCCAAAAAAAATAATTCTTTCACCATTTACTCTCCACCGCAACACTCAATTACAGTCTTATATAATTCTAATTCATAATCGTAAGTGTAAGGGTTTTCCCTTTCTCCTCGAACCAACTCCGCAAATCCCGCCATCATCGCATCAAAACGATCATGAATATCACTTTTGCTGAACTGTCCACGGTCTCTCCAATGCTCCAGGTTGGTATATTCCGTTCTTTCTGTAAACTGTTTGTCTTCAACAAGCATTTCAAGTGGTCTGATTTCTACCGTCTTCTTCGTTCCTGTTACTACCAGATGTCTTCTTGCAAATCCACCGATTTCTGTGGCAGTTGTTTTTACCGTGGAAACTGCATTGTCATATTCAAAAACTGCCGTTGCAAAATCCTTAGAGGTAACACCGTCCACACCCGTAGATTTAATAAATGGAATCACACGGTTTGGTTTTCCCTGGATCTGTAAAATAAAATCCACCAAATGGCATCCCAGGAAAAACATCATGCCGCCTTTAAAACAAGAAAGCCATTGCCTATTTTCCGGCTTATGAAAACAATTCATTTCCGCATCTACACTGATGATTTCTCCCAGTTCTCCATCTTGAATGCTTTTCATGAGTTCTTTTATATAAGGATTGTAACGATACATATACCCTGTATGGAAAACAGTGCCGTTTTCTTTTACAATCGAGATTAATTTTTCAAACTCTGCTATCTTAAGTCCACCTGGTTTTTCCATATGAATATGCTTTTTATGCTCTGCAGCCATAATCGCATACTTCGTTAGATAAATCTCTTCTGTCTCAATCACAACCGCTTCGATTTTCGGGTTATTCAGAATCTCTTCCACAGTCATTTCTGGATATCCATCCAACAATGCTGCCACTTTTGGAAATTTTTCTCTTTCATTCTCTGGAAGCGCATATCCTACTAACTCAAAGATATCATCCTGCTTCTTGATACTGCCACAAACTTGCTGGGCGTGACTCAGGGAATTAATTCCAATTTGTGCGACTTTGATTTTTCTCACTACAAACGCCCCCAATCAAATTGAACCAATGGAAATGCTTTTTCCGTTGCAAGTCTGTGATAAACCTCCGGTGCCTCCTCTGGAGAATGTACTTCCTCTACTAAGCTAGATAAATCAAGTCTTCCTAAACTATGTAATCGCTGAAGTGCCATAATGTCATCATGTGTTGTCCACATTCCCCGCGACGACTCTACTTTTGGTCTGGCATTTGTATGAGCACCAATTAGAGAAATTCCAGGACCATGTACTTTTCGATAGTAATCAATAGTAAACTCCTTATCTCTCGTACAGCCAAGCAGAGCCACTCTTCCAAACTTTGCCATACAGTCGAGAACTCCATCCAGCCCTGCACCGATTCCTGTTATTTCAAGGGCAACATTCACGCCGCCGTCAGTTACTTCTTTCACCTTTTCCGCAAAATCCGGATCATATGGGTCAAATGCATAATCCGCACCAATTTCAAGAGCCTGCGCTCTTTTTTCTGCGACTGGATCCACTGCGATAATCGGTGCAGCACCTGCAGCACGTAAAAGCTTGATTCCTACCAATCCCAAAACACCAAGTCCCATAACAATAGCTGACTCTCCAATTTCGAGATTGCATTTTCTGATAGCCGCCATAGGGAATGTGCCAATCTGCCAAAGAGCCGCTTCCGAAAAGCTTACGCTATCGTCTAATATCTTGTGTATATTATTTTCCTCCATAACCACATACTTGCTATGTGTCCCCCAAGACACTGCCACTCGGTCTCCAACCTTTACGCTTGTTACTTTTTCTCCTATTTCCATTACAATTCCTGCTGAACTATATCCACTGATACGCGGAAATGGAATCTCCACTTCTTTTTTAGATGGCCTTACATTTTTTTCTCCAATCAGGTTTGCTCTTTCTGTTCCACTGCTCACTGTGGAAACCTCCAATTTTACCAATACTTCATTTTCATTTATCTCTTTGAGCCCACGCTCACATAATTCTGCTACACACGGTCTTGTAAACAAGATCGACAAATTTTCACTCATTTTTGATACATTCCTCTCCTTTTATTTTCTATTTCCATTTTAATTCTTGACACGCCTTCCAACAAGACAGTATACTACAATAAAAAAGGTAATTTTCCTTAAAAAAGGTGGTGTTTTTGAGTTGAATAACACACAATTCTTGAATACATTTTATTTTCGGAGATATCAGCGTCACAAATATTATTTTACAGACCATTACAAAACCAATGGTTCTCCTGGGCACTTCATTGCACGCATGATTCAGGGAAGTGCAAAACTAAAATCACGCAACAAAACAATTACGGTATCAGAAGGGGATATTTTCTATATTCCAAAGGGATTAAAGTATCAGTCCTTTTGGTATGGAGATGAGGAAGACCAGATTATATTTGATTCCCTTCGCTTTCAAAACTTCCCGATTACTGACAGTCATAGTTATACATTGCAGAAAATCAACTGTTCTCCCGAAACAGAACAAATATTACTCAGTCTATCAGAAGACATGTCCGTAAACTGTACTACCGTCGGAAAGCTTTACATTTTTCTAGGTGAAATTTTAGATAATATGGAACAAGAATCTATGCGCTATAACGATATTGCAGAAAATGCTCTCGATTACATGCATACACATGATGAGTTTCATATTGTCGACGTGGCAGATTATTGCAAAGTCAGCGAATCTAGTCTGTATGGTATATTCAAAAAGGCATATGGGAAAACACCTGTAGAAATGAAACAAAAGATTTTTTGCGAAAAGGCTTCAGAACTGCTTATTACTACCAGCCTTTCTGTTGAAGAGATAAGCAGCAAACTGAATTTTAGTTCATCGTCCTATTTTCGCAAGGTTTTTAAGAAATATACTGGTAAAACGCCACTTCAAGTGCGCAAAAATGCGAAGTACCAAATTTGATTTAGAGATAAAAAGGGGCTGTTGCAAAATAAAGAAAACAAAAATTATAATATGAGATTTTGTCCACATTGCGTGGTGGTTTTTTATGCAATCACAAGAAATCATGTTCCAATTTTCCATATGCAATATTTTTGATGCTCCAAGGATAAAAAATTCTTGTTTTTTGCCGATTTTTATGATTTCTTATGTGAATTTTTCCTCATGGGAAATGATTGTGCTGATATGCTAAGGGTTTTGTCAAAAGTGTTAGCACTGCAAACAGGTTTTTTTGTATATGGAAAATCGCCACATGATTTCTTGCAATTGAAAAAATCACCACGCAATGTGGACAAAACCTCATATTATAATCTTTGTTTTCTTTATTTTGAAACAGCCCCTTACAGAGTTTAATACTCCACCGTCAATATAATTCCCTGTTCGTAGTCCCCGAAGGTCTTCCCGAACAGATTGAATCCTCCAATGTATCTCGCATCCCTCTTATTGCCAATCCGCACAGCAATATAAGAGTGGGCAGGGAGATTTAATCTGTCCACCGTCACCCTTGACACTTTTTCCCCATTTACAAAGCATCCATCATGATTTACCTTCCAGTTCACTAACATACCGTACTGGGTATCCCCATTCTTCCACCAAGACGGATTCAGTCGTCCGCGGCGTTCTCCAAAGTCACCCGGGCAGGTCCATGTTGCGCACTCCACACCGTTAATCCAAAGCGTAATGTCCGATTTCCAGTTCTCGTCGTACTTTGGTGCTTCGGAACATATCTCCATAGAAAGAGACAATGTTTTGACTGCCCTCTCATTTGGCACACCATTTGCAAACTTATATTCTACATATCCCGACGAACTCCACAAAATCCCTGCATCCATCCTCTCTGGATAATAAAAGCTGTATTCTGAATCCCTCTTTCCTATGATATCCCCTACTCCGCCAAGTCCACAGGTCGGTGTCACATGGCAGCTGGTGTATGCACCAATCGGCATTTCTGTACTGAAAATTTCACTCACCTCCGAAGAATATCCTGCCAACTCAATATTAATATAATCTGCTTTTCCTGTGCACAGTTTCTGGTTTCCTCTGGTACCAGGCTGCATTTTCATACTAATTAGCCCTGCTTTCTCCAACATTTTCAAATGAAACGCAGTACTAGACACTGGAAGCTGAAGCGCCTTTGCAATATCTCCGATAATCATGCTGTTGTTGTAAAGCAGCTGCAATATCTCCACTCTTTCAGGTGACGACAGTGCTTTCCCCAGCTCACATATTCTCTCCTTTTCTTTTACATCGTACGAAATAATTGTAGCCATACTCTCTCCGTTCCTTTCTTACATACAATATTCATGTCTAAAACAAACTAAACAACAGTATTTATGCAGTAATATTGTTTAAACAAGCAAAAAACTTTGTATTTATATTGAAAAAACATTATTTTCACTCAATAATAACAGTATAACTATTTATTTACAAAACGTCAATGGAGGGTAATGACATGAAATGCTACATAAAAGACTATCCAAGACCACAGTTTGTCCGCAAACAATGGGAAAACTTAAATGGAACTTGGGATTTTCGATTTGATGACCAGAATGTAGGCGAAGTTCAAAAATGGTATGAAAACTTTAACAGCGAACTTGAAATTCAAGTACCTTTTACTTTCGAGACCAAGCTCAGCGGTATTCAGGACGAGACACGTCACGATAACATCTGGTATCACAGAACGTTACTTGTAGATGGGAGTAAATTAGAGGATAACAATTATATCATCCACTTTGAAGGCTCTGACTTTGTAACAAAAGTATGGGTGAACGGTCAATATGCAGGAAGCCACCGCGGTGGATATGCAAGATTTTCTTTTGATATCACAAAGCTTGTAAAAGACGGGGAAAATGAGTTAGTGGTTAAGGTTGAGGACTCATTCGACATGCAGCAGCCACGCGGAAAACAGCGTTGGTTAAACGAGGTATATCTTTGTTGGTACATCCCAACCACGGGAATTTGGAAAACAGTCTGGACAGAATATGTTCCGAAGATTAGCCTCTCTTCTGTGAAAATGACTCCAAATCTAACAGACTTTTACTTGGAACTGGAAATAAACGCAATTGCACCAGAAAACCGTTTAAACGGAGATTTGATGGTAGAAACTATCATCTCTTACAAAGGAACACTGGTAAATAAAACGTATACTGCACTTACTTCAGACCATGTCTGTGCAAAGATAGATATGGCATTTAAAAACAACGAGAATTATGTGTATCCGGCACATGTATGGACACCTCAGGCACCACACCTGTACGACATCGAATTCCGTGTATTAGATAATCAGACTGTTTTAGACGAGGTTGGCTCTTACTTTGCAATGCGTGAAATCCGCATTGATGGTTCTGAAATTTTACTCAATGGTCGTGCTTTATACCAACGTTTGATTCTTGACCAGGGATACTGGGAGGATTCTCACCTGACACCGCCAAGTGAAGAAGCTCTTATTGAGGACATTGATAAAATTCATGCTATGGGTTATAATGGTCTCCGCAAACATCAAAAAACAGAAGATGAACGTTTCCTCTACTGGTGCGATGTGAAGGGAATGCTGGTGTGGTGTGAGGCTCCTTCTACTTTCCAATTCTCCGACTACGCAGTCACAGAATTTGCGACAGAGTGGATGGAAATCGTGAAACAGAACTATAACCACCCTTGTATTATTACATGGACTCCAATCAACGAATCTTGGGGAGTATCAGGTATTCGTGCAAAACGAAATGAACAATACTTTACAGAAGCTATTTATTACTTAACAAAAAGCTTCGATACCATGCGTCCTGTAATCGTAAACGATGGCTGGGAACATACGGTATCTGACATTATTACACTGCATGATTATGTACAGGATGCCGAGCACTTAGGAGAACGTTTTGAAGAGTATAAGGATGAAATTTTAGAAAACAAAATCTGCTTCAACTGTAATTTACAGGCCTTCGCTAAGGGCTACGAATACAAAGGACAGCCAGTGATTATCAGTGAGTTCGGCGGAATCGCTTTTAACAACGGCGAAGCAGGATGGGGCTACGGCACAAAGGTAAACGGCACGGAAGACTTCATCCAGCGTTTTGACAGTCTTGTAACTACCGTACAAAAGCTTCCTTATGTATGCGGTTTCTGCTATACACAGGCAACGGATGTACAACAAGAAATCAATGGTTTAATGGATATTCATAGAAACTTCAAGATTGAGCCAGAAATCATTAATGAGATTAACAACCGCAGAGTAAATTGCAAATATAAGAGATAAAAGACAAAAATTGCTGTTACCACCAAACCTAAAAAGCGGTAGTAACAGCAATTCTTTTTTCATCTAATATGTGATTTACAAATTCGCAAAAATCTTCTAAAGGTCATTTTTTTAGGTCGGGACCACATAGCAAAACTTCTACGAGCTCTAGGCGGCGCTTCATCAGTTAGTTCAAAACAATCCTTCGTTTGATTAATTGTATACCAACTTTTGTTAGTCATCCAATAAACACGTTCACTATTTCGTTTCATTACTGTTCCCTCCTCGTAATTCTATACATCTTTTCACAAAATCTTTTGCAAAACAGTTATTTACATTACTATAATATCCAGAAAAACATTCTGATATAATTTCTCGACCATCTTTATATTCTGCCGAGTATAAAGATTTGAATGTTTGAGGATTTTGTAAATTATATACATAATCACTAACATTGTCAACACTCAATAAACTGCAAATTGAAATAAAAGAAACTGTCGCATTCACAAATTTTCATTTATACACCGTTTAGACATGAAAAAACGCCGAAAACTCGCGAGTTTTCGGCGTTTCTAAGACTATTTTATTGTAGGGATTAGTTTCCCATTTGTGCTGCAACTTCTGCTGCGAAATCGTCAACTTTCTTTTCCATACCTTCGCCTACTTCGAAACGAACTACGTTCTTGATTACAAGAGCACTGTTTACAGACTTAAGGTATGCAGCAACAGTTTGTTTTCCATCTTCTGCTCTTACATATGTTTGGTCTAATAAGCAGATGTCTTTTAACTGTTTAGAAACACGACCTTCAATTGCACCATTGAAAATCTTATTTGTCATGATGTTTTCTTTGTCTGCCATAGCTAAAGATGCAAGTGCTTCTTTTGCTTCATTTGAAAGGAAGTTGAATAAATACTTATTATTCTTTTGTTCTTCGTAGATAGCAATATCTTCTTCACTCCAAATCTTTCCTTCACAAGCTTTGCTGATTAAACCAAGTAAAACTGGTTTTGGAAGGTTAGCTGGATCATTTAATGAAGAGTCGATAATGATTTCTCTAATCTTTGCAAGCTCTGCATCATTGATATCTGCTCTACTGATGTATTCTGGTTTCATAGCTGCAACTTGCATAGCAACATTTGTAAGTGCTTCTTTTACATCTGCTGCACCATCTGCTGCAATGATTACACCAATCTTACCACCTGCATGAAGGTAGCTAGCTACACATTCTCCAGAAATTTTTACAAATCTACGTACAGATAATTTTTCTCCGATTGTAGCAGTTTTTTCGATTAATGCATCCTTAAGACCATTCATTTCAAGAAGAGCTTCTACATCTTCACCGTTCTTGCCACCATTTAAGCCAGAAACAAGTGCTGTGTCCGCTACTAATTGTACAAAGCCTTGGAATAATTCGTTCTTTGCAACAAAGTCTGTTTCAGAGTTAACTTCTGCAACAACTACTTCGTTGTCATTGAATGCAACACGTGTGATACCTTCAGCTGCAATACGAGAAGCTTTCTTTGCCATTTTGGCAGCACCGCTTTTCTTTAACACTTCAACAGCTGCATCCATATCTCCGTTTGTTTCTGTAAGAGCTTTTTTACAGTCCATCATTCCTGCGCCTGTCATTTCTCTTAATTCTTTTACCATACTTGCTGTAATTGCCATGATAATTTCCTCCAATTTTAATTAGTTTTTAATAGGATTATTCTTCTGTTGCTTCTACTACTTCTTCTGCAACTTCTTCGTATACTTCTTCAGCACCTGTTTCACCTTGGTTAGCTTCGATAACAGCATCTGCCATCTTAGCAACGATTAATTTAACAGCTCTGATTGCATCGTCATTACCTGGAATTACGAAGTCTAATTCTTCTGGATCACAGTTTGTATCAGCAATACCTATAAGTGGAATACCTAATGTGTGAGCTTCTTGTACACAGATTCTTTCTTTCTTAGGATCTACTACGAAGATAGCATCTGGAACTTTCTTCATTTCTTTGATTCCACCTAAGTTCTTTTCAAGTTTTTCCCATTCTTTCTTAAGAGCGATAACTTCTTTCTTAGGTAAAACTTCGAATGTTCCGTCTTCTGACATTCTTTCGATATCTTTTAAGCGGTTGATTCTACCTTGGATAGTTTTGAAGTTTGTTAACATACCACCTAACCATCTTTCGTTTACGTAGAACATTCCACATCTTTCAGCTTCTGTCTGGATAGCGTCTTGAGCTTGTTTCTTTGTTCCTACGAAAAGGATTGTACCACCGTCAGCTGCGATGTCAGAAATTGCTTTGTAAGCTTCATCTACTTTACCTACAGATTTTTGTAAGTCGATGATATGGATACCATTTCTTTCTGTGTAGATGTATTCAGCCATCTTAGGGTTCCATCTTCTTGTTTGATGTCCAAAGTGAACACCAGCTTCTAATAATTGTTTCATTGAAATAACGTTCATGTTCTTTCCTCCGTTTTTTGGTTTTTTTCTTCCATATACTTCCCTCTTTGCAACCGTTCTTTGCTTTGAAAGAATTAGGCACCTGCAAAGATAACCATATATGTGTTTTTTTGCAACGCTAATAGTATACCACAAACACTATATTTATAGCAAGTACTATTTCCTATTTTTTGACAGAAAAAAGGCGGAAATTTTTCAACTTCCGCCTTGTAAATTCAAGTATTATACTCTCATCTGCGCTCCGAATTGTTCACTGAGCGCTGCAACTACTTTTTCAAATACTTTATCTGTCATTTCATCTGTCACATCGCATGTTGCTGATGCTAACTGGATGTTGAATGCCATGCTCTTCTTATCAGCGCCTAATTTTTCGCTTTCGAAGATATCGAATAAGCTTACTTTCTTGATTAATTCATCGCAAGCTTTGATTGCATCGATTGCTGTTCCACATTCTACAGCTTTGTCGATTAATACTGAGATATCACGGGCATTTCCTTTGAAGCCTGTTTCTGGAACGTACTTGATTGCTTCTTTGAACAAACCGCTTAATGTGCTGTAATCGATTTCTGCGATGAAAATCTTTGTATCAGCTTTCTTACCGCCAGCGATATTTAAGCTGTCAACTACTTCGTAGCGTAACTGTCCGAAGTGTCCAATCTTTTCACCCTTGCAGTAAACATCTGCTGTTCTGCCTGGATGTAGGTATGGAACTTCTCCTCTCTTGTAAGAGAATTCTAAATCATTGTTGCTTGCAAAGGCTTCCAATGTTTCTTTTAATGTGAAGAAATCTTCGTTAACGCCACATGTTCCAAGGCATAAGATTTTCTTTTCTACAGGTGGCTCTGTGAGTGGCAATGCCTTTGGAAGATAGATGTTTGCAAGCTCGAAGAAATGCATCTCTTCATTGCCGTTTTTAATATTGTTTTCAATCACTTTTACCATAGATGGTGCCATGATTGTTCTCATAATGCTTAAGTTTTCTGTGATAGGATTTAATAATTCTACTACTTCTCTTTCTTTTGCATCTTCTGGAATAAGGAACATATCAAAATCAGTTTTTGCTGTCATAGCGATTGTCTGGATTTCATAATATCCTTGTGCGCATAAATATTCTTTTACTCCGAGTTCCTTTGATTGATATTTGTTAAGGCCACCATTTGTAACCTTAGCATCATCAAGGAATGTTGGAACAACCTTGTCATATCCATATTCGCGGATAATCTCTTCTGCTATATCTTGATATGTTTCGATATCTTCACGGTATCGTGGAACTGCAAGTGTGAGAACACCGTCATTTAATTCCACATAGAATTGAAGCGCATTCAAGATTTTTACCATTTCTTCTTCTGGAACAACGATACCAAGTACATCGTTTACCTTCGCTGTTTCTACTTGGATAATTCTCTTTTCTGTAGAAGCACCGCCTGATACATCAAAGTGACTTGAGCTGATTTTTGCTACGCCCAATGTTTCTACAAGATTTAATGCGCGGGCCATACCACATTCTACGGTGTATTCGTCGATACCTTTTTCGAATCTTGCTGCTGCATCTGAACGAAGGCCTAAACCTCTTGATGTCTTACGAACGTTATCCTTTAAGAACTTCGCTGATTCAAATAAAACCTCTACTGTGCTTTCTTTGATTTCACTGTTTAATCCTCCCATAACACCAGCAAGACCAACAGCTTTCACCTTGTCGCAGATTAAAAGGTTGTTTGGATTTAACACGCGGTTCTTTTCATCCAATGTTACTAACTCTTCGCCTTCTTCCGCTCTTCTTACAACGATAGAAGAACCTTCTAATGTGCTTAAGTCAAATGCGTGCATTGGCTGACCAATTTCCACTAATACATAGTTTGTTATGTCTACCATTGCGTTGATTGCATTGTGGCCAACTGCAATCAGTCTTCTCTTCATCCAGAGTGGAGATTCCATGTATTTTACATCATAAACATAGTGTCCTAAGTATCTTGGACATGTTTCTTTGTCGAGAACTTCGATGCTGATGTCGCCGTTTACGGTTCCGTCTTCTGTGTAGCTCATATCTGGAGCTTTGAATGGTTTACGCAGAGCTGCTGCCACTTCCTTTGCAATACCGATTACTGACTGACAGTCCGGACGGTTTGCTGTGATAGAAATATCGAATAAGTAATCATCTAATTCAAGATAATCCCTCATTTCCATACCAAGCGGTGCGTCTTCTGCTAAGATCATGATTCCATTTACGTCTGCTCCTGGATACCAGTCTTTGTTGAGTTCCATCTCTTCACCTGAACAGAGCATTCCATATGACATCATGTCAACCATTTTTCTTGGTTGAATTTCAAGACCACATGGGAGCTTAGCACCGATTAAAGCAGCTGGAACCTTTGCTCCAACAAACACGTTGTCTGCACCTGTTAAGATAAGGTGGTCGTGCCCTTTATCGCCACAGTCCACATGACAGATTTGTAAATGTGTTCCTTCGTAGTGTTCCATAGATGTAATCTGGCCAACTACTACGTTTTCTAAATTTTCTCCTAAATATTCGACCGCCTCTACCTCGAAACCGACAGAGAAGAGCTTCTCTTCCAGTTCTTTTGGCTGAATGTCGATATCTACATATTCTTTTAACCAACTATATAAAACTTTCATAATACCCTCCGACTTATGCTTTGAACTGTTTTAAGAATTCGATGTCATTTTCAAATAATTTACCCATGTGATTGATACCGTATTTTAACATTGCAATACGTTCGATACCGATACCAAATGCAAGACCTGAATATTTTGATGAATCGATATTACAGTTTTCCAATACTTTGTTGTTGACGATTCCGCCGCCTAATACTTCAATCCAGCCTGTTCCTTTACAGAGTGAGCAGCCCTTGCCGCCACATTTGAAACAGCTGACATCTACTTCTACAGATGGCTCTGTAAATGGGAAGTAGGAAGGACGAAGTCTTGTCTTCGCTTCATCAGAGAATAAAGCTTTTACGAATTGGTCTAACATACCCTGTAAATCGCAGAGTGTAATGTGCTCATCTACTACCAGACCTTCCATCTGGCTGAACATTGGTGAGTGAGTTGCATCACTGTCTGAACGGAATACCTTACCTGGTACAAGCACCTTGATAGGTGGCTTTTCTGTATCCATGACACGGATTTGTCCAGGGGATGTATGTGTACGAAGTAATAAATCTTCTGTCAACCAGAAAGTATCCTGCATATCTCTTGATGGATGGTCTTTTAATACATTTAATCTTGTAAAGTTATGGTCATCATCTTCGATTTCTGGACCTTCGAAGATTTCAAATCCCATACCTGCAAATACGTCGATAATTTCATTTTTGATACATGTCAATGGATGAAGGTTTCCAGCTTCTGTATGCTTTACAGGAAGTGTAACGTCCACTGTTTCTGCGTCATAGCGGGCAAGCATTGCTTTTTTATCTACTTCTTCTTTTTTCGCATCATAAAGTGCCTGCACCCAAGTTTTAATTTCATTTACTGCCTGTCCGTAAGCTTTCTTTTCTTCCTTTGGCACGTTTTTAATTCCGCCCATTAGTTTCTGGACCTCGCCAGTTTTGCTAAGATATTTTGTCCAGAAATCTGCAAGTTGTTTTGCATCTTCCACTAAATTGAGTTCTGCCTGACATTCAGTTTTGATTGTTTCCATACTCATTTTTTTATTTCTCCTTTTTGTTATTAAATGAATAAAAAAAATCCCCGTCCCTAAAAAGGGACGAGGTTAATCGCGGTACCACCCTAATTCCTGTAAACTACAGGCTCTCGGACTGCGTAACGTGCAGCATCCGTTATCTTCTACTTTTACAATTATCTATGGTTCAAAGATACAGCTCCCGTGGGAAATTCGATTCCTATCTGAACTAAAGGGAACTTCCAGCCGCTGATTCCCTCTCTCTGTTAGAAAATAGTGCACTACTAAACACGATCATTGCTTTTCAATATTCAAATACCATTTCATTTTAACATATTAATTTTCAATGTCAAGACGTTCCGCCAGTAAAACATTGATTTCGCCTCCCAGAAGCGTCACATACATACAGAAATACAGCCAGAGCATAATCAACACAATCGTGGTAAGGCTGCCGTACATATTGGAAAATCCTTTGAAAATATCCATGTACATTGAAATTAAAAATGATGCAAATGTCCAGCCAAAGGCATTAAAAATTGCTCCTGGCAGCTGGTATTTTATCTTTCCTTTTTTATTTGGCAGGAACTGGTAAATACAAGTAGATACAATAATGAGTACGCAAATGGTTGTCGCCGTACGAATTTCAATAATAAAATCTATCACATACTGAATTACTGGAATATATTGATTTACCAGAAGACTGATACTGTTACCAAAACCAAGAAGTACAAGACTTAGGATAATTGCTACAAGAATTAAAACTGTATACAATGCTGCCCTCAGTCTTACAAAAATATAATTTCTCGTTTCTGTTATTCCCCGCATGGTATTAAGACCGTTTGAAATTGCCATTACACCTTTTCCAGCCGACCAGAATGCCATGAGTAAAGAGATTGAGATTGTCGTTCCAGTTTGACTATACACTTCGTCTATAATTGAAATAATTGTGGAGCTTATCGTCCTTGGAAACACCTCGTAGGCTACAGCCATGATGTCTCCTTGTGTGACTGGTGTATAACGCACCATCGTCATAAGGAGCAAAATCATAGGAATCAAAGAAAGCATCATAAAAAACGCGGACTGTGCAGCGTATGCACTCACATGGTCTCCACCAATTTTTAGTATTATCTTATTAATTTTCTTTAGAATTTCTCTCATGGTTATTCCACCTTTGTGCCCGGATAAAAAAATGTTAGGATTTCTTCATAAGTCTTCCCAGCTTTCGCCATCTCATTCGCACCGTTCTGACTCATACCGATTCCGTGTCCATATCCTCCACCTTTGATTATATATTTATCTCCATTTTTTTCAATAGTAAAAAATGCGCTTGGAAGTAAACTACTGCTGCTTATTGTGCTTCCGTCCTGCCTTGTAATCTTGACTCCACTTCCGCCAAGAGCACTACGTATATCATTTTCTGTCTGAACTGTAATCGTATTTTCTGTTCCGGTTGCAACCAGTTCCAACGCCACATTTCCCACACCTCTCTTCGTGATACTCACGCTTTGGAGTGTGCCAATTTTCATGCCAGTATTTAATTCAAGGAGATTTTGAAGGGTCAGAGCTGGTATCTCTGCTGTCCATTTGAACCACGCCAAATCTTTCTCATATGCATTCCCATTTTCGTCACAAATGGCGACACCCTTCAGATACTGGTTTTCCTCTGTGAGTGCGCTTCCCCAAGCTTCTATACTTGTCGAATGACCACAGGAAGTTGAATAAAAATAGGTCTTCACGACTTGCCCTTGGTGCCACAATTTCCTTCCTGCTGTTTCGTTTACTGCCTGAATTGTAGATTCCTGTTCTCTTGAATTTCCATATACCTGGAATAAGGTGCTGTCATCCACATGGGCATTATATTCTGGATAAGATAATTCTCTTGTTTGACAGTACGCATAACTTCTCGCACAGATTGCCTGCACTTTCAATGCTTCCATCTCATAAGAAGCTGGCATCTCACTAGGTACTACGGAACACAGATACTCCTCCATCAGAAGTTCATTCACAAGCGCAATACCTTCTGCAGTGGAAAACAATTCAAAACTGCCACGATAAGAAGGGGTGCCATAACCCCGATTGAGACTTGATACAGTAATCTTTCCAGTGGTATCCTTTGCCTCTACTCGTATGCTGCCATTTCGGAATAATTCATTATCTGGCTGGACTAAAAACACCTCGTTCGGTCCGTATTCTAATATGGTTTCGCCGGCTGTTACAGTAAGACCTTGTCTTGCACTCAGTTCCACTTTTGTATGTGTTATTTCCTGAAAGCCATTTGTCTTAATCAGCACACGGATGACAGGGTTTGTTTCACTTTCCTGCTGAAGTCTTGCTGGGAGTTTCGATTCTATATATTGTTGATTGTATGTATGGGTTCTTGACATATTATGTAGTAGAACAACTGTAAGCAGGGCGAAAATACCGAGAATTACTACATAATACATTACCTTTTCCTTATTTCTCATTATCTATCTCTTGTCCATTCTTTCTTGTATTATATGAATTGTGTTATATTCCTATGACAACATATTGCCCAAAAAAAGAGAAAGAGGGGCACCCACAAGTTTTTTACTCTTGGACCCCTCATTTTCACTTCCAATTTGTCTCTATTTCCTGTTTCAAATCATAAAACATTTGATAGTATTTCTCTTTTGTCTGTCTTACAATTTCAATTGCAATTACATGATTGTATGCATGTGTCACGTTATTTCGGCTAGCAAGCGCCTCTAACCAAAGTTCTTCGTCTTTTATCATACCTGTCTGATAAGCAGACTTCAATATCTGCCTTGGCGAACCTGTCTGTCCCTCTGGAATTCCATTCCATGCCAAAATCTCTTTCATCGTTTTCCATGATTGTTCAAAACAAATTTCATATAAACCAACCATCCCAGTTAGAACGATATTACTATATGGTTCCTCATAATCATAGATTTCTTTTAAGTTTTCAAATGCTGCACAAAAATTCTCAAATTTTTTCATAAATAACAACTCCTTCTCTTTTGATTGATTGGAGTAACTCTTCTTGGACAATTCCATTTAGGTCTACAATATCATACTTCAAAAGTGTTGATGTAAATTCATCCACATCCAATGCAAAACGAACTGAATCGCCGCCTTCAATAGCCAAATCGATATCACTTGTTTTGTAATAATCTCCACGCGCGCGAGAACCAAATAAAATCACCTTTTTAATTTGATACTTTTGTGCCAATTCAATTATTTCGTCAATCACTTGTTTTTTGATACCTGTTTCCGACATTTTTATTTCCCCACATGTTTATGTAATAAAATTCTAACATTGCGTTTGCAGAAAGTAAACCTTTATTTTTATACGCAGAAGATTCCTGTATATAAAATAGCAGCCGCTTTCGCGACTGCTTTCTCATTAGTATATCCCCAAAATGCCGTTTCCCGTATTTTGACTCCTAGCCTCAGCTAGGTGGGTGTCCGCATCTGCTTTTCTGTCTTCCACTACAATGGAGGCCTGACATATTACAGAGATATAGGATTCCCGTTTAAAGTATTGTAGGTTCAAAATAACGGAAGCCTCGCACATCCCAGGTTCTCTTAAAAACATTATATGACACTCATCTTTAATTTTCAACAGTATTTTTTACCATATGACGTTTACGCATACTTTTTCAAGGAGCTGATTTACCACCTTTCGTTTTGGCGGTTTCGTGCCGACTGTAGCCACAGCTCCTGCTGAAGTTGCGATAGCCCGTTTTGCACATTCTTCAAAAGTCAAGCCATGATTTAAACCATAAGAAAATGCTGCCACCATGGCATCGCCCGCTCCAACAGTTGAGTGAGTTTCCACTTGTATTGCTGGACAATATAATGCCCTTTTCTTTGACATAAAATATGCGCCCTTTTCTCCAAGCGAAATGATAACAATTTCAATTCCTTTATCAAGAAGACTTTCCCCCGCTTCCAGGTAGTCTTGTTCGTTCCTAAGCTCTCGTCCCAGATATTTTTCAAGTTCCACTTGATTTGGCTTCACTATATCTGGCCTGGCTTTTAAAGCCTCTGAGAATAATTCGCCGTCTGCATCCACAAACACTTTTGCACCTCGCAGGTGTACTTTTTCTATAATTTCTTTATATATAGCTTTCGAAACATTTTGTGCAACACTGCCTGACAAAATAATAAGATTTTCTTTCTGCGCATATTCCATTAGCTGTTCTGTTAGCCACACTTGATGCTTTTCACTCATGATAGGACCTGCTTCATTCAACTCTGTCACACATCCATCTTCTTCTACAACTTTTGTGTTAACTCTAGTTTCTGCATCTATCTTGATAAAATCCGTGGTAATTCCAGCATCCTCTAGCACTTTTTGGATAGTTGCACCATTATTTCCACCTAAGAAACCAGTTGCGATGCTTTCGCCGCCAAGTTCTTTGATTGTTCTTGAAACGTTGATTCCTTTTCCACCTGCATCTAAAGTTACATTTTTTATACGATTCAAGCCACCATGCTCAAATTTTTCTATATATACCGTTTTGTCGATTGCAGGATTCATTGTTACAGTGATAATCATACCTTTTCCACCATTCTTACTAATTAAATTAGATTTATTTACATAAAACTATTCACAAATTTTATCACATCGGGGCCTATACAAAAAAAATGTTATCCCAAGCCCCAAAAATACTCAAAAATGCCCATTTTCGCGCTTTATTTTCCATATACACAAAAAACAAACTCCCAGGCCCCGCTTTTCTTAAATAACTGGGGCCTGAGAGCACAATTTTTTCCATATGGAATTTCCACCAAGCGAAGCACTTTTTAAGCCACATATGGAATTTCCACCAAGCGGAACACTATTCTAAACTACAAATGAAATCCCCACCAAATGGAGCGCCAATTCAAGCTAAAAATTATAATTGTGGACCTGCTTCTACTAATGCTTTACCAGCTTCATTTGTTGTGTATTTAGCAAAGTTCTTAACAAAACGTCCTGCAAGGTCTTTTGCTTTTACTTCCCATTCAGCTGCATCAGCATATGTATTACGTGGGTCAAGAATATTTGTGTCTACTCCTGGAAGTTCTGTTGGTACTTCAAAGTTGAAGTATGGAATAGATTTTGTATCAGCTTTTTCAATTGATCCATCAAGGATTGCATCGATGATACCACGTGTATCTTTGATTGAGATACGTTTTCCTGTACCATTCCATCCTGTGTTTACTAAGTATGCTTTTGAACCATTAGCTTCCATTTTCTTAACTAATTCTTCAGCATATTTTGTTGGATGTAATTCTAAGAATGCTTGACCGAAGCATGCTGAGAATGTAGGTGTTGGTTCTGTAATACCACGTTCTGTACCAGCAAGTTTTGCTGTGAATCCAGATAAGAAGTAGTATTTTGTTTGTTCTGGTGTCAAGATTGAAACTGGAGGAAGTACTCCAAATGCATCAGCTGAAAGGAAGATTACATTCTTAGCTGCTGGTGCTGCTGACACTGGACGAACGATGTTTTCAATATGATTGATTGGGTAAGATACACGAGTATTTTCTGTAACGCTTCCATCAGCGAAATCAATCTTACCTTCTGCATCTAATGTAACGTTTTCTAATAATGCGTTACGTTTGATTGCATTGTAGATGTCTGGTTCTGATTCTTTATCAAGGTTAATAACTTTTGCGTAGCATCCACCTTCGAAGTTGAATACACCATCATCATCCCAGCCGTGTTCGTCATCACCGATAAGAAGACGTTTAGGGTCTGTAGATAATGTTGTCTTACCTGTTCCTGAAAGGCCGAAGAAAATAGCTGTATTTTCACCGTTCATATCTGTGTTTGCTGAACAGTGCATTGAAGCAATACCTTTTAATGGTAAGTAGTAGTTCATCATAGAGAACATACCTTTTTTCATTTCTCCGCCGTACCATGTGTTAATGATAACTTGTTCTTTGCTTGTGATGTTGAATGCTACAGCTGTTTCTGAATTAAGACCTAATTCTTTGTAGTTTTCAACTTTTGCTTTTGAAGCATTGTAGATAACAAAATCTGGTTCAAAGTTTGCAAGTTCTGCTTCTGTTGGTTGGATGAACATGTTCTTTACGAAATGTGCTTGCCAAGCAACTTCTACGATGAAACGGATTGCCATTCTTGTATCAGCGTTAGCACCACAGAATGCATCAACTACGAATAATCTCTTGTTAGAAAGTTCTTTTTGTGCAAGAGCTTTTAACTCAGCCCATACATCTTCTGAAATTGGGTGGTTATCATTTTTATATTCATCTGTTGTCCACCATACTGTATCTTTAGAGTTTTCATCCATAACGATATATTTATCTTTAGGAGAACGACCAGTATAAATACCTGTCATTACGTTAACAGCACCGAGTTCACTTTCTTGGCCTACTTCGTAACCTACTAAGCCTTCTTTTGTTTCTTCTTCGAATAATACTTCATAAGAAGGGTTGTATACGATTTCAGTAGTTCCAGTAATACCATACTTTTCTAAATTAATTTGTGACATTTCTCATCAACCTCTTTCTTTGTTTTTTTGTAAATCACTAATTATCGCCCATTATACAGTATGCAAGTCGTCTTCGTCAATATTTTCACAAAAATATTTTTATAAGATATATCTATAACTAATATTTAGACTTTCAAAATCTCTTTTACAGTTGCTTCCATTTTATCTGCATCGCATTCTCTCGTGTGAAGAATCTCTGCGTCTTTGATTTCTTTAATCGCATTTGGCATATCCACACATGATACTTTTTGGAGTTCGTCAATTAAATCAAATTCTTCCAACGCATCATATTTCTCATCGATAGATGTCATAACGCTTCTTGCAAATTTGTATGGACTTGCTGTAGATGCAATTACCGTCTTCTTTGTATCCTTGCTTTCTTCCTGATATGCTTTGCACACTTTTGCGGCAACAGCTGTGTGTGTGTCGATTACATACCCTGTTTTCTTATAAATGTCTGCAATCATTTCCCTTACTTCTGCTTCTGTCGCATATCCTGCTGCGAAATCAAAAAGATTTGCTTTCATATCCTCAGTAAGCCCATACACACCTTTTTCTTTCAGGGCCTTCATAAGTTCACTGTTTTTCCCAGCGTCACAGCCCGCGATAAAATATATCAGTCGTTCCAGATTGCTTGAAATAAGAATATCCATAGATGGAGAATTCGTTAAAATAAATTCCCTGTTCTTATCATAAGTTCCTGTCTGGAAGAAATCGAATAACACCTTGTTCTCATTTGATGCACAGATAAGCTTATCAATTGGAATACCCATATGTTTTGCAAAATAAGCTGCAAGAATATTTCCAAAGTTACCGGTTGGAACAACTACGTTAATTTCCTCCCCAGCTGCAATTTCTTCATTCTGCAATAATTTTGCATATGCATATACATAATAAACAATCTGTGGAACTAAACGCCCAATATTGATTGAGTTCGCTGATGAAAATTGATAGCCAGCCGCATCCAGCTCTTTTGCCAGCTCTTTATTTTCGAAAATAGCTTTCACGCCGCTCTGTGCACAGTCAAAATTGCCGTGAATTGCAACAACGGTCGTATTTGCCCCCTTCTGTGTTACCATCTGGAGTTCCTGTACCTTGCTTACACCGTTCTTTGGATAGAAAACAATAATCTTTGTTCCCTCTACATCCGCAAACCCTGCAAGTGCAGCCTTTCCTGTATCACCTGAAGTTGCTGTCAGAATCACGATTTCATTTTTTACATGGTTCTTCTTTGCAGAAGTAGTAAGAAGATGTGGCAGGATTGATAACGCCATATCCTTGAATGCGATCGTTGCACCGTGGAATAATTCCAGATAATATGTACCGTCTGCTTTTGCAAGCGGCGCAATCTCCTCTGTATCAAATTTTGAATCATATGCTTTTGCAATACAATCCTTCAATTCTTCCTCTGTAAAATCTGTGAGGAACTTTTTCATAACCTCATACGCTGTTTCCTGGTATGACATTTCCTTTAATTCCTCTAATGTCACATCCAATGTTGGAATGCTGACTGGCACAAATAAGCCCCCATCATCTGCAAGTCCTTTTAAAATTGCTTCGGAAGCTGTCACTGTTTTTTCTGCATTTCTTGTACTCTTATATAATAATTCCATCTTATTTTCCCTCTTTCCTAAGTAAGATAACGCATACTGCGCTGATTGCCATTAAAATTGGATAATATAAATATGGCATAATTGCAAATGGTGTCAATCCTGTTAATGTAGCTGCTGATAATAATTGCGCTCCATATGGAATAATGCCTTGCCCTACGGATGCGAAGATATCGAGAAGGGATGCTGACCGCTTCGGGTCTACACCAAATTCATCTGAAATTTCTTTCGCAATTGGGCCAGCCATTACGATAGCCACTGTGTTATTCGCTGTACAGCAGTCTACCATTAAAGCAAGTCCTGCAATTCCCATCTCTGCACCCTTTCGTCCTTTGATTTTCGAACGAATTAAGTCCAGAATAAATTGAATGCCGCCATATTCTTTTACAAGTGAAACAATACATGCTACCACAATAGAAACAACGGTAATATCGTACATACCTGTTACACCGTCACCTACAACGGTAAACATATCTGACACTGCAATTGTTCCTGTTGCAATACCTACAATTAAAGATAATACAGTTCCACCAATTAACACGATAAATACGTTAATACCAATCAAAGCACCAACAAGTACAACAATATATGGTAAAATCTGCAACACATTGTATGTAAGACTCTCTTCTATTTCAAAGCTGCTTCCGCTTGTAATTACCAGGAAAATGATAATTGTGATAAGTGCTGCTGGAAGTACGATGAAAAAGTTCGCTTTAAACTTATCCTTCATCTCACAGCCTTGCGTTTTAACTGCTGCAATTGTAGTGTCTGAAATCATCGACAAGTTATCCCCAAACATGGCTCCGCATACTACCGCGCCGATACAGACCGCCATGGCAAATCCAGTCTTCTCACTGATGCCTGCCGCAATTGGTGCAAGCGCTGCAATTGTTCCCATGGATGTTCCCATGGAAACTGAAATAAAACATCCAACTACAAATAAACCTACTACCGCAATACTTGATGGCATAATAGAAAGTCCAAAGTTAACGGTACTGTCTACCCCTCCTGCTGCTGTAACTGCACCAGAGAATGCTCCTGCACATAAGAAAATAAGACTCATGGTAATAATATTCTCTTCTCCTACTCCCTTTGCAATTACTTTAATTTTATCATCAAATGATAAGCTGCGGTTTTGTATAAATGCGACTGCTAAGGCAATCAAGAATGCTACAATTGCAGGCATCGCATAGAAATCGTTCATTATAATTCCTGAACCCAGGAAAATTACTAAAAACACTCCAATGGGAAGCAGGGCAATAGCCCTTCCTTTGTTAGCTCCCTGACTCATGTCATTCCTCCTAAAATCCTTATAATTGCCACATTATAACACAATCTTTCAAGAAAAAAAAGGATACTGTTTAAATTACAGCATCCTTTTTCAAAAAAATTATTTTCTCTTATTGTTTGTATAATTTACCAATCCGCCTGCTGCAATTAATTTTTGCATAAATTCTGGGAACGCCTGACCCTGGAACTCGGTTCCTTTTGTTCGGTTATAGATTTTACCACTGTCAAAATCCACTTCCACTTCATCCCCCGCTTCAATACCCCTTGCCGCTTCTGGGCATTCAATAATCGGAAGACCAATATTAATTGCATTGCGGTAAAAGATTCTCGCAAATGTTTCTGCAATAACACAGCTAACCCCTGCTTCTTTCAAACAAAGTGGCGCATGCTCTCTGGAAGAACCACATCCAAAATTCTTATTTGCAACAATAAGGTCTCCTGGCTGAACTTTTTTAGCAAACTCCGGGTCAATGTCAACCATCGCATGGCTTGCCAGTTCTTTTCCATCAAAAGAATTCAGATATCTAGCTGGAATGATTACGTCTGTATCAACGTTGTCACCATATTTAAAAACGTGTCCTAATGCTTTCATTATCTGTCACCTACTTTCTCTGGATTTGCAATGCATCCTGCGATTGCACTTGCTGCTGCCACTTCTGGAGATGCAAGGTAAATGAGTGAATCTACGTGCCCCATTCTTCCTACAAAGTTACGGTTTGTAGTAGATACACATTTTTCTCCTGCTGCCATAACACCCATGTGTCCACCCATACAAGGTCCGCAGCTTGGTGTGTTGAATGCACATCCTGCTTCAATAAATGTAGTAACAATGCCTTCTTCAATACATTGTAAGTAAATCTTCTGTGTTGCTGGAATTACCATCACGCGAACATCTGGATGAACCTTATGTCCTTTCAGGACTGCTGCAGCACGTCGCATATCTTCCATTCTTCCATTTGTACAAGAACCAATAACAACCTGGTCAATCTTGATTGGTTCCATGGCTTCTACTTCATCGATTGTCTTTGCATTTCCTGGTAAGTGCGGGAATGCCACTGTTGGTCTTACCTGCGATAAATCCACTTCCACTACATCATCATACTCTGCATCATCATCTGCTGTATAAATCTTATACTCTTTGTCAGAGTGTTCTTTCATGTAATTTTCTGCTTTTTCGTCTACTGGGAAGATGCCATTCTTAGCACCAGCTTCAATTGCCATATTCGCCATTGTGAAACGGTCGTCCATAGAAAGATACTGGATACCATCACCAACGAATTCCATAGATTTGTATAATGCACCGTCTACACCGATACGTCCAATAATATGTAAAATAATATCTTTACCACTTACATATTTGCCTGGTTTTCCTGTAAGCACGAATTTGATTGCACTTGGAACCTTAAACCATAATTCACCTGTCGCCATTCCAGTTGCGATGTCGGTTGTACCTACACCTGTCGAGAACGCTCCAAGGGCTCCATATGTACAAGTATGGGAGTCTGCCCCGATAATACATTCGCCTGCAACTACGATTCCTTTTTCAGGAAGAATTGCATGCTCGATTCCCATTTGTCCAATTTCAAAATAGTGCTTGAGGCACTGGCATTTTGAAAACTCACGAATTGATTTTGAGTTCTCTGCCGATTTGATATCTTTGTTTGGTGTGAAATGGTCTGGCACTAAAACTACTTTATCTTTATCAAATACCTTATCTGCCATTTTGTTAAATACAGGCACCGCCATAGGACCTGTAATATCATTCGCCATAACAACATCTAACTTTGCTTCAATCAATTGCCCTGGGGCAACTGAATCTAATCCTGCGTGTGCAGCGAGGATTTTCTGTGTCATTGTCATTCCCATTGTTAGATCCTCCCTTGTTTCGAATATTATTCTGATATTCTACCACATGTAAAATACTTCTGGCAAGACAATATTGCGACAATTATTAACGAAACAACAAAAAAGACTGAAAAAATATTTGTATTGCTGCCATCTCCCGTTTGCACGCTTTTGGGAATCTTTTCCATTTTTGGCGTAACCGAAATATCATAAGACATTTCTCCCGCTTCCACATCCCATGCCGGCACTGCGACTAGCATTGGTGATATCTGATACTCATCACTTGAAAGACTCTCAATCAGATATACACCTTCTTCCAAATCCGGAATTTTTACATTCCCCGATTCACCTGTCTGAACAAAATTTTCTTTTGTATGAAACTGCTGGAGCCTTTGTATCGCTTCTTCCATTTCCTTTGCACTGCCCAGTTGATTCAAATCCACTCCACTTTCCTTGTACTCTTCTTTTAGGACATAGCTTCCATTTTCAACATCAGCTACCTTTGCATATGCGAAGCTGATCACTGCTTCCTCCGGCATTGTAATTTCCACACTGCCTTCCTCTGCATTCGCATATAGTGTATATGTGCCAAACAGCACTATAATTAACATGACTATGTATCTTTTCATCTGCACCTCTTTCTGACAATTACTATCACTATGACAACCAAAATCACAATAGGAATCAGAAGCCAATATGTCGTTTCTTTTTCTGGGCTTTCTTCCAGCTTTATAGCTTCAATTGCCTCATCTTCTAGTTCTATACGTTCTCCTGTCACAATCAGACGATGGGTATTAATACCATAGGGAGTGCATGTAACCAGCGAAACAAGGTCTTTGTCCGCTTCAATTTTGATTGCACTGACATCTTCTGGCTTTACCACTCGAATTCTCACAACCTGATATGCCATAGTCTGATTACATACGAGAAGGAAAAAGGTATCCCCCTGTTCCATTTCATCTAATCTTGTAAAAAGCTCGGCGCTTGGCAGTCCCCGGTGCCCTGTGAGCACCGAGTGACTATTGATGCCGCCAATTGGGAGACTGCTTCCTTCCAAATGTCCCACGCCGTTTGCCAGTATCTCCTTATCTGTTCCGTGGTAAAGAGGAAGCTTCAAATCAAGCTTTGGAATCTGAACATGCCCCATGACTCCCGTATCTGACAAACTCAGCTGTGCTTTGTAATCCATGTCGAAGTCTGCATATTCTGGAGCCGTTCCAACTGCTGCTGTCTGTAATTCATAGAGCTTTTGATTGTATTTTTCCGCGTTTTCCATGCAAGCCGCAATCTCTTCCATCCCGCAAAGTTTTAATTCCGTTTCATAAGTCTCTATCACATGCTTTTGCTCCTCTCCATCAATTGCCTGTAAGCCAAACGGAACTAGAAAGCACAGGATTCCTATCGCAAAAAATATTTTATTCATATTTCTTTTTTCCAAGTTTCATTCCTGCGATAATGCATACCGCTCCAGCTGCAAATAAAATCGGCATCAAATAGGAACCAGTAATTGGAAGCTTCTTCCCAATTTCATTAACTACCGAAATTGCAATCGATCCATCTTTCACAAGCACGGCTTCCGTCGCACCTTCCCCTTTCACATAAGAATTTCTGTCTTCCGGGAAGGAAGGTGATATTTCGATTTTAATTGCATCCAAAATAGGTCTGTATCCAGCCGGAGCCTCTGTCTCCTTCAAATAATAGGTGCCGCCATCTAACCCGTAAATTTTGAATACACCGGAAGTATCAGAACAGATGCTTGCTGCATCTTCTGCATTTTGTGACTCTACAGAATCGGTGTGAATGACATAGTATCCACCCTCCATGGTTTTTACAAAGACCTCTTTTGTACATTCCTCATCGTAGTAAAGCTTGAATTTGGCATTTGCCAAAGTCTTACCATTACTATTTACTTTCACGCCCTCCACACGATAAGTGAAGCAAACAACCGTATCCCAAGGTGTAAAACCGGTCTGTCCTGCCCCTGTCCCATTTGGATTATTTGAAAATTCCAGTCTCACATCATTTTCAAATCCAGGTCTCCCCGTACCTTCTGCTGCCTTTTCGTTTAATACTGCATTATATGTAACAGTCACTTTCTGCCCATAAACATTTTCTGAAAGATTATTAAACTGTGGAAATTCTCTATCCACAATCTTCTTAATATCACTAATCTGGATTTGGAATGTAACTCCATTTTCTGGCGCTGTCACCAAAGAAAATTCCTCCTCTGATAATTGATAAATCTTCTCTTGACCATCCACAGTTCCAGAAATCATAATCCTGGCCGAATCCTCCTGCAAAGTCAAAGCTTCGTCCATGATGTCGTGCCATGCATAATAATAGGTGTCGTATCCATTCATGTCCGGAAGCGTAGATTCATATTTGTATGGCACAGTCTGTCCAATCTCAAAATCAGCGATGTCATTCCATCCGATTGTCCCATCGTCCTCCTGAATCTTCTTTGTTACTGTTGGATAATCGGATTTCACATTCATAGACGTTTCCGGATTTGCCGTGGTCACAATGCAGAGGGAAGCCGCTGTGTGCTTGTCCTGCACCTCTGTCACATCTTCGATGATATAATATCCATATGGAAGCCCTTTTAACACCACCGTATTATCTGCCGTTGTGTCCGTTACATTTACAGTCTCCCCATTCACTCCATCTGCCTTTAACTGTGCTGCCACTTCTTCAATAAAGTAGCGGTAATCGCTGTAGGCTCCCTCCAGCTCCTGCTCTGCCTGCGCCCCTTCTGCCACATGGGCATTCAGACTTTGTATATAGTCAATCACTTCATATTCTGTCACTGCATCCGCTTCTTTGTTTGGATTTAATTTCCCCGCAACCACTTTCTGCAAGCTAGCCTTATAGCTTTCGTTAAATGTGTATTGCACCGATTCTAGCTCCACGGAATTTTCCACATCAAAAAGTCTGTGAAGCTTCCATTTCTTTCCTGCAAGACTTTGTCCCCCATTTCCCTGAATGGTAATGCTTGCATCGCCATCTCCAAAATCTACTACTCCCTGAACGGTATCTGCCGCCAGCACTATTGCCATCTGGCTTACTGTCAACATGCAGATTGCCAATACTGCACATCCTAACCTTTTTAATTTATTCTTCATTCTATTGCCTCCTTGTTTTTCTTGTACCTAATACCAGACAACTGATTCCAGTCATTGCAATTGCCAGCATTTGACCTGACCCGGTTTCTGGTAGTTTAAATATAAAATCTGCGACTTCAATCGCCTCATAACCAGTTTCAACACACGCTATCTTTTGGACAAAAATGTTGGAATTAAGCAGGTAGCCATTTGGTGGTACAATCTCCTGAACCGTTATTGTCCCTAGCGGCAGCACCGCTACGCCCTCTTCGTTTTTCCAGAAATCATCTCCTGAAATTTTGTACTCATCCTTCATAAAAATTTGTCCATTTACGTCTGTCTGCATTATCCACTCTTTATCTGCCTGGGCTCCGCCAAGTTCTGGGTTCTCACCGTCCGCATAATTTCCAGCATAGAACTTCACAAGGAACTGGGCTCCAGACAGAACAGCCGTACCCTGTGGCACATTCTCTCCTGTTTCTGCATCCACCTTTTGAATCAAAAGCCCTGGAGTCACCGTCTGCGGAGCATCTGCCATGGTTACAACGCATGTGCTCGAAGCAACTACTTCGACTTCCTGGATTTCTTCACTCAGCAGAAAACCATCCGGTGCACTAATCTCTTTCACATAATAAGTTCCTGTTTCAACAAAAACAGTTGGTGTCTCTCCATTTGCGTCTGTCGTCAGCTCACTGACTAATGTCTCGCAAGCCGCGTCCGAATAGACTCCGTAAACAGCCCCTTCCAGCGAATAATTTGTATTCCCTTCTGTCATAGATACATCCGATGAAACCTTCTTCACACGCAAGTCACCGCCTTCAACTACGGTGTAAAAAACCAAATCCTGCGTATTTCCATTGTTGGTTTCCACCAGCCATGCTTTAAATGAGTTTGGCGGTGATTCGTATTCTGCAATTTCCTCAAGCATCATTCTGCCAAGGGAACAGGTTCCTGCACCATTTGCCCCTGAAGCGGCCATGGAGGTTTCTACATAGGTATACCCCTTATCCATGGGCCCATTATAACCATAGTACAGAACCTTTCTAAACTCATCGTCCGTAATCGGCATCCACTCGCTCGTCTGAGAACCCACCCATGGTGCGCCCCTAGTCCACTCTGCACAGAAAGCAGTTATGCCGTCCACCTCGAAAATCCCTGTGTGTACATATAACAATTTCTCAGGATCTAATTGCGAGGTTCTTTCATAGCGCGTAACGGTACTGCCTGCTGCCTGAACAGACTCACTGCGAAAGCCCAAAACAAACAAAAGCAAAAACGCCATTAATATTTTCCATTTCTTCTTCAATATTTCCCTCCTTTCCGTATAGAATTCTTTTTACTTTGGATAATTGGGATGAATCTCCCGTTGAAAATAGATTTGCTCTTTTTGAAGAGTAAGTTCACTATAGATGAATTTCCAGAATTTGTCAACAAAAAAAGGAAGACTTTCGCCTTCCTTTTTCTTAATTTTTACTTAAGTCCTTCTAAATCCTTGAGCCATATTGCTGCGCATGCATCACTTGGCATTCTAAGGTCTCCACGTGGTGACAATGCAACCGTTCCCACTTTTGGTCCATCCGGAACACACGAGCGTTTGAATTGCTGCGAGAAGAAACGGCGGTAGAATGTCTTCATCCATTTTAGGATTGTTTCTTCATCATGCATACCTGCAAATGCTAACTTTGCAAGACGGAAAATCTTGCTTGGTGTATAACCATAGCGAAGCATGTAATACAGATAGAAATCATGCAGCTCATATGGGCCAACCAAATCCTCTGTTTTCTGGGCAATTTCCCCTTCCTCTGGTGGCAATAACTCAGGACTTACTGGTGTATCTAAAATATCAAGCAGCACTGCTTTTAACTCTTCATCCACACAAGTATCTGCATAGTATTGCACAAGGTGACGCACCATAGTCTTTGGTACCGATGCATTTACACCATACATAGACATGTGGTCTCCGTTGTATGTCGCCCAGCCAAGCGCCAGCTCCGACATATCGCCGGTACCGATTACCATACCATTGGTCTTATTGGCAATATCCATAAGTACCTGCGTACGTTCTCTCGCCTGCGCATTTTCAAATGTCACGTCATGCTGGTCTTCTGAATGTCCGATATCGCGGAAATGGATTCGAACTGCATCTTTGATGTTTACTTCGCTGAGTGTTGCACCCAGCTTCTGTGTTAAAGTGCAGGCATTTGTGTAGGTTCTGTCCGTTGTGCCAAAGCATGGCATCGTAACAGATTCAATGCATTTTCTATCGATTCCAAGCATATCAAATGCTTTCGCCGTAACAAGAAGGGCTAACGTAGAGTCTAAGCCACCAGAGATACCTACAACTGCACTCTTACAATTGGTATGTGCAAGACGTTTCTTTAATCCCATTGCCTGGATTGTAAGGATTTCCTCACATAACTCTTTGCGGGCCTCTGCGTTACTTGGAACGAATGGAAGCGCTTCAAATGTTCTTGTAATCTCCGTCTCTTCTACATTCAGAGAAAATGGAACTTTTATTAAATCCGCATAATCTTCAGACATTTGGAACGTAGTATTTTTACATCTTTCACCTACAATTCTCTCAATGTCAATTTCGCTGTAAATAGTATCATTCACATAGCGGTCTGCTTCTTTTAAAATGGTTCCGTTTTCAGCGATTATGTTGTGTCCGCCAAATACTACATCTGTCGTAGATTCTCCTTCGCCTGCATTTGCATAAACATATCCCGCAATCAGTCTTGCAGATTGTCCACAAATCAAAGCCTTACGGTATGCGTCCTTTCCTGCTGTCTCATTGCTTGCAGAACAGTTTACAATAATCGTTGCTCCACATGTCGCAGCCATAATACTTGGCTGAATCGGAGCCCAGACATCTTCACAGATTTCTGCTGAAACTATTAAATCTGGCATTTCTTCACATTCAAATAAAATTTGTGGTCCAAATGGAATTTTTTCTCCCTCAAACTGAATCCAGTCCGCTTTCTTAGGACCTTCCTTAAATTGTCTCATTTCATAAAATTCATTGTAGTTTGGCAGAAATGTCTTGGTTACCATACCAAGCAATTCGCCGTTACAGATTGCCGCTGCTACATTATATAATTTGTTGCGCACCATGTATGGGAGTCCGACAAAAATCAAAGCATCCTTTCCCATGGTGTGGGCAATGATTTTTTTCAAGGCTTTCTTTGTCTTTTTGAGCAGAATATCTTGTGAAAATAAATCTCCACAAGTATAGCCTGTAATACAAAGTTCTGGAAATGCAACGATTTTCGCTCCATTTGCCACTGTCTCGTCAATTAATTTACAAATTTCCTGTGTGTTATAATCTACTTCTGCAACCTGAATATTTGGTGTTGCCGCTGCTACTTTTACTAATCCCTGTTTCATAAGAGCCTCCTATTTACTTTTCTTTAGTATGTCCTTTAGTTCCTCTACTGTAAACTGGTAACTTGTATTACAGAAATGACAATGCATTTCAATAGGCTTTCCATCATTAATCATTTCCTGAATATCTTTTTTGCCAATGCTGATTAACGCTTTTTCCACTCTTGATTTTGAGCAGTTACAGTTAAACGCTGTCGGCATTGTATCTGTATATTGCACATCCATGCCTTCTAACACTGTCTCCAAAATCTTTTCTGGAGAATATCCCTTATCCAGCATTGATGTCACAGAATCAAGTTTTGCAATATTTGCCTCTAATTTATCAACTACTGCATCCTCCACAAAAGGCATTACCTGGATAATAAATCCACCTGCCTGCTTTACTGTGTTATCCTTTTCCATAAGCACCCCAAGTCCAACAGACGATGGCACTTGTTCTGATGTTGCAAAGTAATACGTCAAATCCTCAGCAATTTCGCTTGTTGTCAAAATAGTCTGCCCAACATATGGTTCTTTTAATCCCATATCCTTGATAACACTAAGAACACCCAGACCTAAGGCGGAAGCTACGTCTAATTTTCCCTTTTTACTTGGCGGGAGCATCACGTCAGGATTTTCCACGAATCCTTTTACATTTCCAGCTACATCTGCTGTAACGGTGAGTCCCTGAATCGGACCGTCACACTGAATCTTAATCGTCAGCATGTCCTTTTCATTCTTCATCATGCTTCCCATAAGCGCACCAGCTGTGAGAAGTCTCCCCAGTGCTGCTGTCGCTACCGGACTCGTATTGTGTGCTGCCCTCGCAGTCTCCACTACCTCTCTTGTTGTCGCCGCAAATGCTCTCACCTGATTATTTGCAGCGGTTGCTCTTACAATATAATCTTTCATATTATTTTCCTCTTTCTATTTTCCTTGTTCTCTCGCAATCACGTAGATGCGCTCACTCTTCTCTGTCGGAGCATTTCTTGTAAACGCATCATATGCTGTAATATATTCTAATCCAGACTCTGTCACCAGTCTCTGGATGGTTTTCAAATCATATGCTTTCTGGAAATGGGTTTCCTGATATTTGCGGTACAAATCCGAATCCTTTTCTTTGATAAAAAGGCTCAGCTCATACTCGTTAATCTGTTCATCCTCATAATAATAGTTATCCCAGATAAAACTACAATCCTCACGGTCCTCCGCAATTGTCTGGTTTCCCATAATTTCGCTGTATTTATATACTGTATTAAAATCAAAAATAAATACACCTTTTGGGTCCAGATAATTATTTGCCAGACGGAATACTTCTAAAAGGTCTTCTTCCTCAGTAATATAATTTATGGAATCACAGATGCTTACAATGGCTTTTACCGTTCCATAGAGTTCAAACTCACGCATATCCTGAAGAAGATATAAGATATCGTGTCCTGAAGCTGCGCGCTTTTCCATGGCGATATCCAGCATCTCTTCTGCATTGTCGATACCAATCATGTCGTAACCCGACGCCGCCAGAAGCTCTGTCATATTGCCAGTTCCACAGCCAAGATCCAGAACGAGACCGTCCTTTATGTCGTATTCAGTTAGCAGTTCTTTCAGATAGTCTGCCCAGTCTTCATATGGAATATTATCCATGAACGTATCATAGACAGATGCAAAACTTGTGTATGCCTCCACAGGCACACCTCCATTTCCTAACCATAGTTCGTTATATTATAACACAAATATTTACAAAAATAAAGAGCACGACAATTTATCGTGCTCTCTTATCGAAATCTTATTTAATTACATGAATCCATCCTTCTGGTGCTTCAATTCTGCCCATCTGGATACCTGTTAATGTGTCATACAATTTCTTTGTGATTGGTCCCATTTCATCCATTCCGCTTGGGAAACAGATTTCTTTACCGTGGTCAACTACCTTTCCTACTGGAGAAATAACTGCTGCTGTACCACAGAGACCACATTCTGCGAAGTCTCCTAATTCTGATAAATAAACTTCTCTTTCTTCCACTTCCATGCCGAGATATTCTTTTGCTACATGGCAAAGCGAACGTCTTGTGATTGATGGAAGAATTGTATCTGATTTCGGAGTTACAAGCTTGCCGTCTTTTGTGATAAAGATAAAGTTTGCCCCGCCTGTTTCTTCTACTTTTGTTCTTGTTGCAGAATCAAGATACATATTTTCATCATAGCCTTGCTCATGTGCATCTACGATTGCATACAAACTCATTGCATAGTTAAGACCAGCTTTGATATGACCTGTTCCATGCGGAGCTGCACGGTCATAATCACAAACACGGATTGTGATTGGCTTTGCACCGCCTTTGAAGTATGGTCCTACCGGTGTGGCAAAGATACGGAATTGATATTCACTTGCTGGTTTTACACCGATAACTGGATTACTTCCGAACATATATGGACGGAGATACATGGTTGCGCCTGAACCGTATGGTGGAACAAAATCTGCATTTGCCGCAACTACTTGTTCTACTGCTTCCACAAATCTTTCTACTGGGAATGGTGGCATCTGCAGTCTCTTTGCACTGTCTACCATTCTCTGTGCATTGAGGTCAGGACGGAATGTTACAATGTGTCCATCTTCTGTTCTATATGCTTTTAATCCTTCAAAAATAGTCTGTGCATATTGAAGTACACCTGCACACTCATTTAACACGATATTCGCATCTTCTGTGAGGCCGCCTTCATCCCACGCACCATCTTTATAATTTGAAACATATCTTTTATCTGTCTGAATATAACCGAAACCTAAATTTGACCAATCAATCTGTTTGTTACTCATACCGAGTTCCCCCATTCGTACTTTTTATCTAAATGCTATTATCGTACTTTTTTTATACAATGTCAAGAGAGTGCACTCTAAATTTTAGAGTGCACTCTACTTTTTTCAACTAACGCTGTGTCATATTAATTGCTTCAATTCCAACGCTTCCGCCGCGAACAACTTCAATCGTCTGGAATTCTTCTTTCATCAGCTTAATAATCGCATCATTTTTTGTTGCTGAGTGTACAAATTCTAAGAGCAGGCTGTCTTTTCCGTAATCAACAATCTTCGCATTGAAAGACTGTGCAATCTGGAAAATCTCTTCCTTGTCTTCTCTTGTACACTTCTTAACTTTTACATAAAGTAATTCTTTCATACATACAGAACTGTTCGTGAAATCAATTACTTTAATAACTTCTACCATCTTGTTAAGCTGCTTTTTAATCTGCTCAAATGTCTCATCATCACTATATGTCGCAATCGTCATACGTGAAACAGTCGGATCCTCGGTTGGCCCTACAGTAAGGCTTTCTAAGTTATATAACTTTCCTGAGAAAAGCCCTGAAATCTTAGGAAGTACACCGACCTGATTTTCTACAAATAGTGAAATCCATCTCTTTTTTAAATTCGAATTCATAAATCACGTCCTCCTTCCTAGCAATCCATAAGTAGTTCTTCCAGAGTTCCGCCTGGTTTTACCATTGGATACACTAATTCTTCTGGATTAATGATAAATTCAATCAATGTTGGCCCTTTTGTATTCTTGCACGCTTCTTCAAATGCCGGTGCAATTTCATCTGGACTAAATACACGAAGACCTTTTGCACCATAGCTCTCTGCTAACTTTACAAAGTCTGGTGTATATGGAGGACATTCACAGCCTTCCGTTCCACACTTACCTTCGCATGCTTTTCCAGAACGAAGACATGTCATAGAATAACGTTTTCCATAAAACAGTTTCTGCCATTGGCGAACCATACCCAGATATGTATTGTTAAATACACATAAAATCACTGGAAGTTCCTGTAATACTGCTGTCGCAAATTCTTGAATATTCATTTGCATACCGCCGTCTCCAGAAATTGCAATAACTGGAACGTCTGGGTTACCAAGCTGTGCACCAATTGCCCCAGGGAAACCATATCCCATAGTTCCAAGTCCACCTGATGTAAGCAGCTTTTTCTTTTCATTCAATGCCAGATATTGTGTCGTAAACATCTGGTGCTGCCCAACGTCTGTTACTACAATTGCTTCATCAAATGTTTCATTGATTGTTTCGATAATCTTCTGTGGAGTTAAAGTTGTCTGGTTTTTCATCATGAGTGGATGCTCATTTTTCCAGCTTTCTATCTGCGCAAGCCATTCTGTTGTCTCCTGCTCTTCCACATATTCTAACATCTTTTCAGTTGCTTCCTTTGCATCCGCTACGATTGGCACATCCACATGCACATTTCTTGAGATTGAACCCGTATCGATATCAATATGTACAATCTGTGCTTTCGGAGCAAATTCGTGAAGTTTACCTGTGATTCTGTCATTGAATCTGGTTCCAATTGAGAATAATAAATCACATTCTCCAACTGCCATATTTGACGCATAAGCACCATGCATACCCAGATTTCCAATAAATAATGGATGGTCAGTAGGAACTGCACCTCTCCCCATAATCGTTGTGACTACTGGAATCTTTGTAATATCTACAATCTTTGTAAAGTTTTCATTTGCACCTGCAATATTCACGCCACCACCTGCTAAAAATAACGGTTTTTCCGCCTTCTTTAACATCTTCATGGCACGTTTTAATTGTCCAATATGTAATCCTGGATTTGGCTTATAGCCACGGATATTGACTGTCTCTGGATAATCAGGACTTCCAAGCTCTCCCATTACATCCTTTGGAAGGTCAACCACAACTGGACCTGGACGGCCAGAACGTGCAATATAGAAAGCTTCTTTGATAATTCTTCCAAGGTCCTCTCTTCTTTGGACTGTGATACCCCACTTGCAGATACTTCTTGTGATGCCGACGATATCAACTTCCTGGAACGCATCATTTCCAATCAAATGTCTTGCCACCTGACCTGTAAAACACACAAGTGGCACACTGTCATAATTCGCAGTTGCAATACCTGTGACAAGGTTCGTTGCACCTGGTCCACTTGTTACCAGACACACGCCAACCTTTCCTGTGGAACGCGCATAAGCATCTGCAGCATGGACTAAAGCCTGCTCATGTCTTGGCAGGATAACCTTTGTATAGTCCTGTTTATATAATTCATCGCTAATATCGATGGTACATGCTCCCGGATAACCAAAGAGGATGTCAACGCCTTCTTCCTTCAAAGCCTTAACCAATAATTTATTTCCTGTAATTTTTCTCATGCATGCCCTCCTTCGTGATATTTATAAAAGTATTATTTCACTCTCTCGTATCTCACAAACTCATATTCTAAATCAAAGTATGTCTGTTCTTCGCTCACACCTGTCACTTCCCACTCATCCATCTCATCTAAGTTAGGAAAATAAGTATCAGCCTCATACGCATGGTCAATCTTTGTGATATGAGCAACCTTACAATATGGAAGAAGCAATCTGTAAATACTCTCTCCACCGATTACATAAATTTCTTCTTCGTCATATTTTTTCAGTTCTTCCATGAGTTCCTCTACATTATGAACTACAATGGCGTCCTTTACCTGATAATTTTTATCTCTAGTCAGAACAATGTTCGTTCTCTTCTTCAATGGCTGTCCACCAGGAAATGTTTCCAGAGTCTTTCTCCCCATTACAACTACTTTTCCAGTTGTTGTCTCGCGGAAAAACTTCATATCCTGCGGAATACTAACCAACAATTTATTGTCTTTACCGATTGCCCAGTTCTTATCTACTGCAACAATTAAATTCATTTTATATCCTCCTAAACCGCAATTGGAATATTCTTAATCTGTGGTCCTGTCACATAATCATCCAGTCTCACATCGTCTGGTGTGAAATCATAGAAATCCTTGATTTCTGGATTCAGCCAGAACTTTGGTGCCGGAAGTGGTTCACGCGAAATTAATTCCTCCACCAACGGAATATGTTTGTCATAAATATGGGCATCTGCGATAACGTGCACAAATTCTCCAACCTGCATATCACAAACCTGCGCAAGCATATGCACAAGCACTGCATACTGGCATACATTCCAGTTATTTGCAGCAAGAACGTCCTGTGAACGCTGATTCAAAATTGCATTCAGAACTAACTTATCGCTGCCTGGTTTCTTTGTCACATTGAAAGTCATGCTATACGCACACGGATAGAGATTCATCTCATGCAAATCCTGATGTACATAGATATTTGTCATAATACGACGGCTGTATGGGTTGTTTTTCAAATCATAGATGACGCGGTCAACCTGGTCCATCATACCTTCTTTATATTGATGTTTTACGCTCATCTGATAACCATAAGCCTTTCCAATAGAGCCATCCTCGTCAGCCCAGCTGTCCCAAATATGTGGCTTAAGGTCATGAATATTGTTTGACTTTCTCTGCCAAATCCATAATAGTTCATCCACACAGCTCTTAATTCCCGTACGGCGAAGTGTCAGCGCTGGAAATTCTTTCGACAAATCATAGCGGTTTACCACACCAAACTTTTTCACAGTATAAGCATAAGAGCCATCCTCCCATTTCGGACGAACCTTTTCACCTTCTGTACTCACACCGTTATCAATAATATCACGGCACATATCTATAAACACTTTATCTGCATAACTCATCGCATTTGCCTCCTAAAAATCTTATTCTTCATTGTAACACACTTTCAAACGGCTTGTCTATCTTGAAAGTTGATGAAATACCTTTGCTTTCTGAAGTGCCTTTACAACCATCCAGAAAATAATAGACTGAATTGGCACCTGAATCACCTGCTGGATTGCCTTCGTTCCCATAAGTACCCAAAACGCCTTGCCATATAACATGGAAGACCAAAGGCATCCAAAGAACATATTTACCACGATTGCCACTACAATCTTAGAAATCAAAATTCTTGCCAATGTCAATCTCTTCTTATAAAGCATGATGCCATAAATCACTGGGCCTAAAATTGCATTGAATGTCCATCCCCAGAAAAATGCACCTGTTGGCTTAATGATGAATTTTAAAATATCGGCTACACCACCCATTATACCTCCAACAACTGGACCAAAAAGTGTTGCCGTAAGCTGGGTCGCCACAAATGAGACGCCGATTTTCGTTGTATCTGTAATTTGAATACTGAAGTATCCAAGTACAATTCCGACAGCAATCAGAAGTGCCGTCATTACTAAAGTGTTTAGATTCTTTAATTCTTTGTAAGAATCAGAAAATTGTTTTATTAACATAAAAATACCTCCTTTGCAGTAGTCTCGAAGCTACGCATAGCAGGTATCAAATTTCTCATATCTGTCATGTGCAGCAGCGGGATGCAGAACATATACCGCAAGCCTTCGCTTTTCGTCCAATCGGCAACTCCCCGTCCGTCTGGCACTTAACGCATACATTCTTACTCTGCTTCTTCTTTATATTCTCATTGGTGATTGTATCACAAGGCCTATGCCTGGTCAACAAAAACAAAGCATTTGCTTACCAAAACATGGCGAATACAGAAGCCACGATTACGGTACAAAGTCCTGCCACCACAATGGCGAGACTTGACATGGCACCTTCCACCTCTCCCATTTCCATTGCTCTTGCCGTTCCAATTGCATGGGCACTGGTTCCAAGCGCAAGCCCCTTGGAAATAGGATTCTTTATACGGAAAATTTTGCAAACTGCCTCCCCGATAATATTTCCCAAGATACCCGTCACAATAATCGCTGCAACTGTAATCGTCACATATCCGCCCAGTTCTTCTGAGACTCCCATACCAATCGCTGTCGTGATAGATTTTGGCAAAAGGGTAACGTATTCCTCATGTGATAGTCCAAAAAGAATCGACATACCTAAAATTGAAAACAGGCTGGCAAACACACCCGATAAAATTCCAAGCATAATCGCAGCAAAATTCTTTTTCAAACTTTCTATCTGCTGATAAAGCGGTATCGCAAGACTCACCGTTGCTGGGGTTAACAGGTAATTTAAATATTTTGCACTGCTATTATAGCTTTCGTAATCCACACGAAAAACAGCCAAAAATGCAATGACCAAAATAACCGAAATTAACAGCGGATTGCAGATTGGACTATTCGTTTTCTTCTTTAAAAACACGCCAACTTCATATGCAGCGATGCTTAGCACAACCCCAATCGTTGCTGAACTCAATACTAATTCATTCATCCTTAGGCTTCTCCTTTCTCCTTGGTGAGCCAGTCGGTCACCTTCCCTGTCACAGCCATTACAACAACTGTAGATACGACTATGATTACAAGTGCCGGTATTAAGATCGGCTGCAATTGTTTCCATGACACCATAAGCCCAACTGCCGGTGGAATAAACATGAGTGGCATAATTTCAACCAAGAATTCCCCGGTCTCCTTCACACTTTCCAAACGCACGCGGCGTGTAATAAGCAGCGCCAACATAATAACCAGTCCGTAGATGCTGGCTGGAATTGGAAGCGGTATAAAAAATTTTAAAATTTCACCGACGCAGGTCACTGCCAGAATGATTAAGAATTGTTTTATGTATTTCAAGATAGTTTCCTCCGTATCGTCTATTTCTTTGTACCCATAGCCTCTCTTTGGAGCAATGCTACGGTCTCCACATGCACCGTGTGAACAAATTGGTCTACAGCCACAGCCTTCACAACCTTATAGCCTCTCGCCTGCAGCATTTCCAAATCCCTAGCAAGACTTGTCACCTTACAAGAAATATACACAATGGTATCCACACCATAATCCAGAATCTTAGGAAGTGCCTTTGGATGGACACCGTCCCTTGGCGGGTCAAGCACAATCACGTCCGGCTTTTCTTCAATTTCGTCCAAGACCTTGAACACATCTCCAGCTAGGAACTTACAGTTTGTAATTCCATTGTGCTTCGCATTCTCATTGGCAGCTTCCACCGCCTCTTCTACGATTTCTACACCAATTACCTGGTCTGCCACTGGTGATAAAATCTGACCAATCGTTCCTGTACCGCTGAACAAATCGAAAAGCACTTTCCCTTTTACGTCTCCAAGATACTCTCTCACGGTACTGTAAAGTACTTCTGCTGCTCTGGAGTTTGGCTGGAAGAAGGAGAACGGCGTGATTTTAAATTCCATTCCAAGGAGTTTCTCATAGAAATAATCTTGTCCAAAAAGCACCCTTGTCTCATCACTCTGAACTACATCAGAAAGAGAATCATTCAGAATATGAAGAATACCAACAATCTTACCCTCTAACGGAAGCTCAAGCAGTGCATCCACAAGCGGTGTCATGTCATGCTCTTCCTGCGTCGTTGTTACCAGATTGACTAAAATCTCACCTGTAATATCGCCGCGTCTAAGGAGCAGATGACGAAGATATCCCACATGCTGCATCTTCTTATAGTAGCCAACATTTCTCTCTTTGAAATACTCTAAAACACAGACAAGAATCTTTGTCATATCTTCGTGCACTAATTTACAATCATGTGCTGTCAGAACATCATATGTGCTCCCTTTCTTATGTAATCCCAAAGAAAGTGGCCCATCCTTATACTCATCCCCAAATGAGAATTCCATCTTGTTGCGGTAAGCAAATTCTTTCGGACTTTTCTTTACCCCTTCAAAAATATAGTCGCCTACAATCGCAGTATCCAGAATCTCTTTCACCTGCTGCTCCTTCATTCTCACCTGCTCATCATAGGACATGGTCTGATACATGCACCCTCCACATGCTGGAAAAATGCTGCAGACTGGCTCTCTTGTCTCCAACGGTGACTGTTCTGTCACCTCTAAAAGTCTTCCTTCTGCCTTGCCCTTTCGCAGTTTATTGACAGCAAAGCGAACCTTCTGTCCCGGGATTCCATTTTTCACGAGAACCTTTTTATCTTCCCCTGAAACAGACACGATGCCCTTATTGGGAAATTCTACTTTTTCAATAAGTCCCTCGTATACTTGTCCTTTTTTCATCTATATTAATCCTCCAACTCTCTTTTCAACGAAAAAACTGTCGTAGAAATATAATCCACGACAGCTTTACGCGTTCTTAGATTTCTTCTTCATCGAAGCAATCGTCTTCGAAATCATCTTCGAATTCTTCTTCAAAATCTTCTAAATAGTCTGGTGTAAGGAAACGATATACCGCATAAGCAATTGCTGCAACCGCTGCTACTGCACCCACAACCGCAAGAATCCAAAGAATCACTTTCTTTGCTTTACACTCATCCTTCTTGTGTAATAATTCATTTAATTTTGTTGCAGAAATCATATCTTCAATTTTATTCATAAAAACACGTCCTTTCCACTTTTTCAAGTTCAACTATAATACAAATATTATACCATTATTGCACTGATATTACCATATGTAGTTTTTATAAATTTATGCAAACTAGATTTTTTGAAGCTTTGCAAAGCCTGCAAACATTTTTTTAACACCTACACTATCGAAATCCACCGTTACTTCGTAATCTCTTCCTCCCGCAACGATGGAAAGCACTAAACCTTCTCCAAATTTCATATGTCTCACGCGGTCACCCACATCATAACTCAAGCCTTCGCCAGACTTTGTCCCAAAGTTCTGCACCGGCTTCGGTGTGGAAAATGCCTGTGCACGAAACGCCTGCTTTGCCTGGAAATAAGCATTCTGTCTTGCGCTTTCGAGTTTCTCCTTGTCTACATCTATATCCAGATTACCTTTTGAAGCAAACAAATGAACAGGAACCTCTTTTAGGAAACGTGACATCTTATTATACTGGGTTTCACCACGCACCATTCTTCGTTTTGCACAGGTCATCGTCAGATTCTCCATGGCTCTCGTAATGCCCACATAACAAAGACGTCTTTCCTCCTCAATTTCTGCAGGGTCATCTGCCGTGATTGTCATATAGCTTGGGAATATACCATCCTCCATGCCAACCAGATAGACCTCTGGAAATTCCAGCCCTTTCGCGCTATGCAAGGTCATAAGCACCACATAGTCATTCGATTCATCCAGACTGTCAATATCCGCCACCAGTGCCACTTCTTCCAGGAAACCACTAAGTGTCGGCTCCTCATCCTCACAGGATTCCTCATAAATGGCAATCTTACTTAAAAGTTCATCGATATTTTCAATCCTTGCCTGTGCTTCTTCCTCACTTTCCGCTTCCAGTTCCTCAATATACCCTGTATAATCCAGAATCTCCTTCATGAGCTCTGATACCAGCATGGTCTTCGCACTTTCTTTAAAGTGTTCAATCAGCGCAACAAAAGAAGTCAGCTTGCTTGCGCTTCTTCCAATACCAGGAATCATATCTGCTGTGAGAAGCGCCTCATAAAAGCCTACTCCACGCTCCATCGCATTTTCCTGCACACGGTTAATTGTTGTAAGACCAATGCCACGTTTTGGTACATTGATGATACGGCGGACCGCCAAGTCATCCATCCCATTGTCAATCGTCTTTAAATATGCCAGCAAATCCTTAATTTCCTTTCGCGCATAGAAATTAATGCCGCCAACTACTTTATACGGAATATTTGCCGCCACAAACCGCTCTTCAAACATACGGGATTGGGCATTGGTACGATATAAAATAGCATGGTCATTGTAGGAACGGATTCCCTCCCGCACATGACTTTTAATATCACTTACCACATAGTCTGCCTCATCATACGCATTGTCAAACATGTGGAAATTAATCTTATCTCCTTCCCCATTTTCGGTCCAAAGAGATTTGTCCTTACGTCCATAATTGTTGCGGATTACACCATTTGCAGCGTTCAGAATATTTTCTGTAGAACGATAATTCTGTTCCAATTTAATTACGCGCGCATGCTCAAACTCATTTTCAAAATTCAAGATATTTTTGATATTTGCACCGCGGAATTTGTAAATCGACTGGTCATCATCCCCTACCACGCAGAGATTCTGGTATTTTTTCGCCAAGATGCTGATAAGCTTAAATTGTACAGTGTTCGTATCCTGGTACTCGTCCACCATAATATAGCGGAAACGTTCCTGATAATACTCCAAAATATCTGGCTGCGTCTGCAGGAGCTGTACGGTCTTTACCAGCAAGTCGTCGAAATCCAGTGCATTATTTGCCCTTAGCTGCTTTTCGTATTCACGGTAAACCTTGGCAATTTTTTGCTTGTGGTAATCGCCTGCCGCATTCAGTTCAAACTCGTCCGGCATAATCATCTCGTCTTTTGCCGCTGAAATCGCCGCGAGAAGCGCCCTCTCTTTATAAATCTTGGTATCAATCTGAAGAAGCTTACACACGTCCTTCATCAAGGTCTTCTGGTCATCCGCATCGTAAATCGTGAAATTCGTGCTGTATCCCAGACGGTCAATATGGCGTCTCAAAATCCTTACACAGGTAGAGTGAAACGTACTGACCCAAATGCTTTCTGAGCCAAATCCCACGATACGGTCCACACGCTCCCGCATCTCACCTGCCGCCTTATTGGTAAAGGTTATGGCTAAAATATTCCAGGGATTTACTCCTTTTTCATCAATCAAATAGGCAATTCTGTGCGTCAAAACTCTGGTTTTCCCAGAACCCGCACCTGCTAAAATAAGAAGTGGTCCTTCCGTATGATAAACTGCCTCTCTCTGTTCGTTATTCAATGTATCGTAAATGCTCATAATGGTTAACTCCTTTTGCATTCATTCTCAATCATTCCGTAACCTCTATTATAGTATAATTCCAAACCAATGTCATCCAAAATAATTTTCCACTTAACTCTTGTTATATCGTTTTGAATACTATATAATAAGCATATTGAGGTGATAAGATGACTATTGATACAAATGATTTATTAAACAGTATACTTGCGAGCCTGTCCCGCGTTGATTGTGTTAAATCCACAGATATTCCAAATATCGATTTATATATGGATCAAGTGACTTCCTTTATGGAAAAGCAGTTAAAGTCCACAAAGCGCTACGAGGATGACAAAATTCTTACAAAAACGATGATTAACAATTACGCGAAGAACGATTTGCTTCCTGCGCCAAATAAGAAGAAATACTCTAAGGAGCATTTGTTACTCCTTATTTTCATTTATTATTTCAAAAATATCTTATCCATGAAAGATATTGAAATGCTTCTTCATCCAATCACAGACAAGTATTTCCAGTCAGACAGTGAAATTAACATTGCTCACGTCTATGATGAAGTTTGTGCTTTTGAAAAAGAACGGACTAAACTGTTACAAAAAGACATAGAACTTATGTATAACAACTCGTTAGAGACATTTACCGATGCACCTGATGAAGACCGTGAATTACTACAATTCTTCTCCTTCATCTGCTCGTTAAGTCTCGATGTATACGTAAAAAAATTATTAATTGAAAAGTTAATTGATGAAATGCCAGCTCCGGCTGATGAAAAACACGACAAAAAAAAGAAGTAGGATTTCCTACTTCTTTTGCATTCTCTCAAATACCATATCATATCCGTCGTTACCGTAATTCAATGAACGGTTTACACGACTGATTGTCGCTGTAGAAGCGCCTGTCTTCTCAGCAATCTCCAGATAAGTCTTCTGCTCTCTGAGCATCTTTGCAACTTCAAAACGCTGCGTCAACGATAATAGCTCATTGATGGTACATATATCTTCAAAAAATGTATAACATTCTTCCTTATTTTTCAAACACAAAATTGCTTCAAACAAAAAATCAATTGATTCTGTTTTTAATTTTTTCGCCATAACACAAATCTCCTTTACTGGTGATATCTACTTTCACATTTTAACACAGTGAAATTTTAAAGTCCAGTATTTTTAAGTATATCTATTCTCATTTTTGTTTATGCTAATTCATCATAACATACTATTTCAAAAAAAGGAGAGTATCTCATATGAAAAAAGACAAGAAGAATCAAGAAACGATTGATGCATATGATTATCTGACCAACGCTGCTTCTACAACAGACTGCACAGGACTTATTCCTTCCCTTCCACAGTCTGGAGATGAATGGGAAGCCTATGATCAAATTTTCCATTTTAAGCCTGTTCCATTTACTGACAAAATAGAGGAAAAGGAACAATAATTTATTTTCTTCATATATTAAAAAGAAGAATTTTTCACATGGGGGTTCTATGAAAAAGCGTATATTTGCTTTTGTTCTCACAACAGCTCTCGCTGTTACCTCTTTATTTGCATGTTCTCCAAAAGAAGAAAGCGGTTTAACAAAAGTCGTATTAAATGAAGTGGCTCATTCTATTTTTTATGCGCCAATGTATGTTGCTATTGAAGAAGGGTACTTTGTAGAAGAAGGTATTGATTTGGAGCTTGTCACTGGCTTTGGCGCTGATAAGACAATGACTGCGGTTCTTTCTGGCGAAGCTGATATCGGATTCATGGGTGCCGAAGCTTCTATCTACACCTATAACGAAGGGGCTAACGACTATGTTGTCAACTTTGCCCAGTTGACTCAGCGTGCCGGAAACTTCTTGGTTGCCCGCGAAGAAATGCCAGATTTTACCTGGGAAGATTTGAAGGGTTCTTATGTACTTGGCGGACGAAAGGGCGGTATGCCACAAATGGTATTTGAATACATTTTAAAACAAAATGACATTGACCCTGAAACAGACCTCACTATCAATCAAAGCATTGACTTTGGTTCTACTGCTGCAGCCTTCCCAGATAGTGAAGCCGATTTTACAGTGGAGTTCGAGCCACATGCCACGTCTCTTGAAAAGGCAGGCAAAGGCTATGTTGTGGCATCTCTAGGCGAAGATAGCGGCTATGTTCCTTACACAGCATTTTCTGCAAAAGGAAGTTATATAGAAGAAAATCCAGATATTATTCAAAGCTTTACAAATGCACTTCAGAAGGGTATGGCTTATGTACAATCCCATTCCCCAAAGGACATTGCTTATGCGATTGCTCCTCAGTTTAAAGAAACAGATATGGAAACACTTGAGACCATCATTACTCGTTATTACGAGCAGGATACCTGGAAAGAAAACCTGGTGTTCGAAGAAGAAAGCTTTGACTTATTGCTGGATATATTAGATTCAGCAGGTGAACTTACAGACCGTCCTCCTTACGAAGACCTAGTAAGTACAGAATTTGCCACGAAAGCTGCGGAATAGCGACTAAGGAACTGTTGCAAAATTAAAAATTCAAAAATATAATCAAGGGTTTTTAGCCACCACTTTTATGTGGTGGTTTTTTTGTGAGATTTATGCAGTGTTGCATACAAATTCATGTAAGTATTCTGGGATTTTCCTTATACAAAATTTTGGTTCTCCCAAGGAAAATAAATTGTCTTTTTTAGTCCTTTTTCCATAATTTTTAAGTGGATTTTTCTTTATGGCACAAAAGTATTCTTAGAATCCAACAAATCCGCAAAAATTGTTAGCGTGGAATATAAGTTTTTCTACATAAGGAAAATCACAAAATGAAATTCATCTTTCGATTCACATTTACTGTTGTGTGAAGTTATCTGCAAGCTGTTATGTTTCTGTTAGTGTCCCTATTCTCAAAAAAGCACATACGGAAAACAGCTCAAACAGACAAAATTCCACGGCCAGCATATGCGTTCAACAACTTTGCGACAGATTCTGGAAAAGGCTACGCAACTGCGTTCGGAGATGATATTAGCAAGCGCGCTCACAAACTCGCAAACTCAAACATGTTCTCGCGCTTGCACATTTTCCGAACTGCAGTTGCAAGACTTTTCACAGAATCCCTCGATGTTATTTCACGCATATGCTGACCGTGGAACTTTTGGCTGTGAGTCCGTTTAAAGTATGTGTATAACTTCTTGAGAATGGGACACTTTAGAGAAACTTGCAGCTGAAGGACTAACTTCACACAACAGTAAATGTGAATCGAAAGATGAATTTCATTTTGTGATTTTCCTTATGCAGAAAAACTTATATTCCATGCTAACAATTTTTGCGGATTTGTTGGAATCTAAGAATACTTTTTTGCTATAAAGAAAAATCTACTTAAAAGATATGAAAAAAGGACTAAAAAAGGCAATTTATTTTCCTTGGGAGAACCAAAATTCCGTATAAGGAAAATCCCAGAATACTTACATGAATTTGTATGCAACACTGTATAAATCTCACAAAAAACCACCACATAAAAGTGGTGGCTAAAAACCCTTGATTATATTTTTGAATTTTTAATTTTGCAACAGTCCCTTAATAATTGAAATTTATTCTGCTTCTCTTACTTTCTTACGAACTGGAAGAATCATAGATGGTGATACTGATAATTCATCAATTCCCATCTTTAAGAATGTTTCTGTAAGTTCTAAGTCAGCACCCAATTCTCCACAGATACCAATCCATTTTCCTTCCGCATGGGCATTGTCTGCCGCCATCTTAATCATTGCAAGAACTGCTGGATGATGTGGGTCATAGAAATCATCTAATTTTGGATTTTGTCTGTCGATTGCCAATGTATACTGTGTTAAATCGTTCGTTCCAACACTGAAGAAGTCAACTTCTTTTGCAAGCTCGTGGCTTACCATAACAGCTGCCGGTGTCTCAATCATAATACCTGTTTCGATATTTTCATTGTATGAAATTCCATCTGCTCTTAACTCAGCTTTTACTTCTTCCATAATTTCTTTGATACGTTTTACTTCACCAACTGAAATAATCATTGGGAACATGATTGCAATCTGTCCATATGCAGATGCACGTAACAAAGCACGTAATTGCGTTTTAAAAATGTCCGTCTGTGTGAGGCAGATGCGGATTGCTCTATATCCAAGTGCTGGGTTTTCTTCGTGTGGAAGGTTGAAGTAATCTGCTTGTTTATCAGCACCGATATCCAGTGTTCTGATGATTACTTTCTTTCCAGCCATATTTTCTGCAACCGTCTTGTATACCTGGAATTGTTGTTCTTCTGTTGGGAATGTATCATTTTCCAAATATAAGAACTCACTTCTGAATAAACCAATTCCGCCGGCATCGTTCTGAAGTACAGAACCAACATCCGATGTATTTCCGATATTTGCATAAATATTGATTTTCTGACCACTCTTGGTCACGTTTTCTTTACCTTTTAATTCTTGTAATAAGGCTTTTTTCGCACGGTCGTCTGCCTGTTTCTTCTTCATTGCTTCCAATGTTTCTTCGTCTGGATCTATGTAAACCTTTCCGTCAAAACCATCAATGATTGCAAAAGCTCCGTCATATTCTTCTTTTAATGCTTCACCAAGTCCAATGATTGCAGGAATATTCATTGTTCTTGCAAGAATCGCTGTATGTGAATTTGAAGAACCATACATTGTTGCGAAACCAAGTACCTTTTCTTTGTCGAGCTGTACAGTTTCACTTGGAACCAAATCATCTGCAGCGATAATTGCAGGCTCGTCTGTTGAGAATCCCGCATTACCTGCACCTGTCAAAATATTCAGGATACGCTCTGAAACGTCTTTTACGTCAGCTGCACGCCCTTGCATATAAGCATCATCCATTGCAGAAAACATTGCTGCAAAGTTGTCCGCTGTCGTTGCAACTGCATATTCTGCGTTCACTTCCTGATTTGTGATAATATGAAGAATAGATTCAAGATAATCTAAATCTTCTAACATCATCTGGTGAATCTCAAAAATCATAGCATTCTCTTCACCAACATCTTTTAACGCTTTTTCATGTAAGCCTTGAAGCTGGCCAACTGCAGTCGCTTTCGCAAGTTCAAAACGATTCACTTCTGCTTCTGTATCATCTACATGCCATCTCTTAATCTGTTGGCTGTTTCTTTTGTAAAATGCGATCTTACCGATTTCAACGCCACCAAAGACGCTTTTACCTGTTAATGTAATCATACTACTTTCCATTCCTTATATTAAATTTTATAAGTTTGCTTTTAAGAATTCTTCGATAGCTGCGATTGCTTCTGCTTCATCAGCTCCGTCAGCTGTCATAATGATTTCATCGCCTTTTTTAGCTGCTAATCCCATGATTCCGAAGATTCTCTTAGCGTCAGCTGCCTTTTCACCTTTTTTAATTTTGATATCAGCCTGGAATTTTGCAGCTTCCTTCACCAATAATCCTGCTGGTCTTGCGTGAATTCCTAATTCATCTGTAATTACATAACTAAATTCTTTCATTTTTTTCTCTCCTTTTATCTCTTAGATTTGACATCTATGCTACCTACTATTATCTTATACTTTTACATCTTTTTCAATACTTTTTCACGATTTTTATCTTGTCATTGACAAGGTTTTTGACCTGTGCTACTCTGAATAGGTAATTTTTTAACAATGTACAATCTAACGAGGGAGGACAGAATTATGAGTAAAGGTACAGTTAAATGGTTTAATAACCAAAAAGGTTACGGATTCATCTCTGATGAAGAAGGTAACGACGTATTCGTACATTATACAGGTCTTAACATGGAAGGTTATAAAACATTAAACGAAGGACAAGAAGTACAATACGAATTAATTGAAGGTGCAAAAGGACCACAGGCAATCAACGTAGTAAGACTTTAATCACAATTTATATTTGCCTTTTATTATGGTAGTTTGATATATAAAAAGCATTGATGGAATGAGATTAAAAGAGGGGCAGTTCATATGAACCGCCCCATTTTCATGGTTTAAGAAACTTGTATTTTGCCATAAAGAAAAATCCACTTAAAAATTATGGAAAAGGGACTAAAAAAGACAATTTAACGTCCCCAATTCAATTTAGTGGTGTCCCATTTTAAAAATCAAATAATGATAATTGGTTGGATTGTGGCAAATCGCCAAAAAGCCCCAAATCTGCCATGAAATCAATGACAGTCTTACTCACCTTCGTACGCTGCCTAAAATCATCCAAAGACAGGAATGGCCCATCTGCCGCAGCTAATTCTACCGCATCAGCCGCCTTATCTCCCATGCCTTCAATACTACTAAACGGTGGCAATAATTTCCCATCTACAATCTGGAACTTGGTTGCCTTTGATTTGTAAATATCAATTGGAAGGAATTCGTATCCCCTCGCATACATTTCCTGCACAAGACGCATGTCCTTTAAGGTATCCTGCTCCTTGTTCGACAAGGTATTGCTTCGTCTCTTGTAATCGCGTATGTAATATTCCAGCTTTTCTTTTCCCTGACACATGAGCTCGTAAGAAAAGGCGTTGGCACGGATACTAAAGTAAGCCGCATAATAAGCTAACGGATAATATACCTTACAGTAGGCAATGCGGTAGGCCATCATAACATATGCTGCCGCATGGGCCTTCGGGAACATGTACTTAATCTGCTCGCAGGACCAGACATACCAGTCCGGTACACCGTGTGCCAGCATATCTTCCTTCCATTCTGCCCAGTTACCACATTTCCCCTTTGCCACAGTTCCTTTTCGAACCGCCTCCATAATCTTAAAAGAACGTTCACTTTCTAGTCCGCTGTTAATCAGGAACGTCATAATATCATCACGGGTACAAATAGCGGTAGAAATCGTAGCTTTTCCTTCCTGAATTAGGGTCTGCGCATTATTCAGCCACACATCGGTTCCATGAGAAAGTCCTGAAATACGAATCAAATCGGACAACGTCTTCGGCTTTGTATCTACCACCATCTGGATAACGAAATCGGTTCCAAACTCAGGAATCCCAAGGCAGCCCACTGGACAGCCCCCGATATCATCCGGGGTGATTCCAAGGGAACTTGTATCCGCAAAAAGCTTCATAACCCCTGGGTCATCCAGCTTAATATCCGTTGCAACGAATTTTTTCCCCGTAAGCTGTTCCACCAATTCTTCCAGATATTTAATCATGGTAGGATCATCATGACCGAGAATGTCAAGTTTTAACAGGTTATGGTCAATCGAGTGATAGTCAAAGTGGGTAGTAACGATATCCGTCGTCATATCGTTTGCAGGATGCTGCACCGGTGTAAAGGAGTTAATATCCTGACCAATCGGAAGTACAATAATACCGCCAGGGTGCTGTCCAGTACTTCTGCGGATTCCTACACAGCCCTGAAGCAAACGCTCAATCTCGCATTTTCGTTTTCCCTGACCGCGCTCTTCGTAATAATTCTTTACATAGCCATAGGCCGTCTTATCTGCCAATGTACCAATGGTACCCGCACGGAAGGTCTGACCATCTCCGAAGATTACTTCTGTATATTTGTGGGCATTACTCTGGTAATCCCCCGAGAAGTTAAGGTCGATATCGGGTTCTTTATTTCCCTTAAATCCAAGGAAGGTTTCAAATGGAATATCAAATCCATCTTTTACAAGTGGCTTTCCACACACCGGACAGTTCTTATCTGGCATATCCCAGCCACAGCCACCGGCGTACTTGCGCACCTCCGGCGACTCAAAATCACTATAATGGCACTCGGTACAATAATAGTGTGGACTAAGAGGATTTACCTCCGTAATTCCCGCCATGGTTGCAACGAAGGATGAACCTACCGAACCACGGGAACCTACTAAATATCCGTCTTCAACAGATTTCCACACCAATTTCTGCGCAATAATATACATTACGGCAAATCCATTGGAAATAATCGAATTTAGTTCTCTCTCCAAACGTTCCACTACAATCGGCGGCAAGTCTTCACCATACATACTATGCGCCTTGTTATAGCAGATTTCACGGAGCTGTTTATCCGAATCTTCAATCACAGGCGGGCATTTGTCTGGCCTTACCGGAGAAATTTTTTCAATCTGGTCTGCTATCAGATTGGTATTCGTCACGACCACTTCATACGCTTTTTGCGAGCCGAGATATGCGAACTCTTCCAGCATCTCTTCCGTCGTGCGCAGATATAATGGAGCCTGATTATCCGCATCTGTAAATCCCTGTCCTGCCATGACGATTCTTCGGTAAACCTCATCCTCAGGCTCTAAGAAATGCACATCGCAGGTTGCAACAACAGGCTTGTGGAATTCTTCCCCAAGCTTCACGATTCTGCGGTTAATCTCCTGCAAATCTTCCATGGACTGAATGTTTTCATGTTTGTCACTGTCAATCATAAAACGATTGTTTCCAAGCGGCTGAATTTCCAGGTAATCATAGAAATTCACCAGTCTGGCAATTGCTTCCTCTGATTTATTATCTAAGATAGCGCTATAAAGTTCGCCTGCTTCACAGGCACTTCCTATTATCAAGCCCTCTCTATGGCGCACAAATTCACTCTTCGGAATTCTCGGTCTTCTTGCGTAATAGGTCAGGTGTGACATGGAAATCAAACGATACAGATTGACGCGTCCCACATCATTCTTTGCTAAAATAATCGCATGATAGGTCGGCATCTTCTTAATCGCATCTGGATTCGCGGAACCAAACTGATTGACGTCCGCAAGCGTGTAAATGTCACGTTCTTTCAGCATTTCCACAAATCTCACAAAAATCTCTGCCGTTGCTTTCGCATCATCTACTGCACGGTGATGATTTTCCAGTGAGATATTGAGTGCCTTTGCCACAATATTTAATTTGTATTTTGCAAGTGTTGGAAGCAATACTCTGGCGAGTGCCACCGTATCCAAATAAGTATATTTGCACGGCAAACCAAGATTCTTACAATTCTGCTCGATAAATCCCACGTCGAATCCTGCATTGTGTGCGACAAGAGCAGCGTCCCCTATGAACTCCAAAAATCCCGGCAGAACGACATCGATTTTAGGCGCTTCCACCACCATCTCATCTGTGATACTTGTCAGCTTCGTAATTTCAAATGGAATTGGAACATCCGGATTCACAAAGGTACTGTAATAATCCACAATCTCACCGTTTTGCACCTTCACTGCCCCAATTTCAATAATCCGGTCAGATACAGAACTAAAGCCAGTCGTCTCAATATCAAAAACAACATAAGTATCGTCCAAGGTCTGCTTTCCTGCGCGGACGGCAATGTCTGTCAAATCATCAACCAGATATGCTTCTACCCCGTAAATCACTTTAAACGGGTCTTCCTTATCCAATCGTTCGATATAGTGGTTTGCATCCGGGAATGCCTGTACTACACCATGGTCCGTAATTGCAATCGCCGGGTGTCCCCAATCATGTGCCTGCCCCACAATGGACTGCGCGTCAGAAACTCCATCCATATCGCTCATTTTTGTGTGACAGTGAAGCTCCACTCTTTTTTCTGGCGCCGTGTCCTTACGCTTCGTAACAAAACTTGGTATCTTTTTTATCCCAGCGATAGAGCCTATTCCGAGTTCATTATCAAATTTATCAATGGCAGTAACCCCTTTGATTTTCAAAAAGACTCCCTTTTTTATTTCAGCCAGAACATCTGCCAGTTGGTCATTTTTTACAAATACCTTCACCTTAATACTGTCTGTAAAATCTGTAATAGAAAACATCACAATGGTCTTTTCCGTTCGGAGTTCTCTCACTTCTAAACTCGTCACCTGACCGCGGAATGTGATTTCTCCCATTTCCCCGATAACCTGTTTTAATTCAATCGGCTCATCATCAAAATCTCTTCCATAAATCAAGTTCGGATCTGCAGCTTTCTTTGCTGCACGATAGGTTTCCTGCTTTTTCGCATAGGCAGCAGCCTTTGCAGCTTTTTCTTCCTTCTCTGCCTTTTTTGCTTCCCGCTCTGCTGCTTTCTCTGCCCTCATTTCTCCCTGTTTCGCTTCATTCTGCTCTACAATGGCGTTAATCTCCTGCTGCAGGCGAATGGCATTGTGCTCCTGCATCTTGCTTTTCTTTGCCTTTTCATATTCTATGCGAATATCAGCCGGAATGCTGCAGCGCTCCCCAAATACTTCTTTTAATAAAGCAACAATGGATTCTGCCTTTCCTTCTGCTATGATGGTATCTTCAAACTGAATGAAAACCACATTTCCATCTTCGAAGCGCCTCTTGGCATTGGCATACATATTGTGTTCTACAATACTACGCTGCTTTAATTCTAATAAAATACTTTCATGATATTCGTTCAATAAATTTTCTGGCGTATAAAGCATCGACAACTGATACTTCTCCACCATATGTATCTGAATCAGATTTCTGGCAAATAATTGTTCCTTGATGGCCGTCTCCATTGCATACACATATCTCTTTGCAATGAGGTGCGTACTCAGAAAATGGACATGCAAATAGTCTCTCTCTGCATTTGTAGCAACCTTTGTCACTTCTACGTCTGCAAACAGAGTCCGCATCTCTTGATTCACTTTTAGTGTTGGAAACACATCAAAGAATTTTTTGCCCATAAGTTTTCCTCTTTTCTATTTCTCCCAGTGGAGGAGTTCCTGTCTGAGAGTCTCTAATAGTTCTTCTTCTTTTACTTTTTTTACAATTTCTCCTTTTTTAATAAGGAGACCTTCGCCGACTCCACCGGCGATTCCGATATCAGCCTCTTTCGCTTCTCCCGGACCATTTACCACGCAGCCCATAACTGCAACCTTAATGTCGAGCGGAATGTCAGCCACCATATTTTCCACTTGATTTGCTAGACCGATAAGGTCAATTCTTGTTCTTCCGCAGGTCGGGCAGGAAACAACTTCGATTCCGCCTTTTCGAAGTCCAAGTGTTTTTAAAATCAGTTTTGCTGATTTAATTTCTTCCAATGGATCGCCTGTCAGGGACACACGAATCGTATCTCCAAAGCCCTGGTAAAGCATAATTCCAAGTCCAACTGAAGACTTGATATTTCCCGAGAGAACCGTTCCTGACTCTGTAATTCCAATGTGCAGTGGATAATTACACTGCTCAGAAATCAGTTCATGAGCTTTCACGCACATTAATACATCGGATGATTTGATACTTACTACTAAATTATCATATCCCATGTTCTCAATTAAGTGCACCTTATCTAACGCACTCTCTACAATACCTTCTGCAGTCACTCCGCCATATTTTTCTACCAGATTCTTCTCCAGAGAACCACTATTTACGCCAACACGAATTGGTACGTTGTATTCCTTTGCCTTTTCCACCACCTGGCGCACACGCTCCATGTCACCAATATTTCCTGGATTGATACGAATCTTATCTGCACCATTTTCAATTGCTGCAATCGCCAGACGATAATCAAAATGAATATCTGCAACGAGCGGAATATGAATTTTCTTCTTAATCTCAGCCAATGCTTTCGCCGCTTCCATCGTCGGCACCGCACAGCGGATAATCTCACAGCCCACTGCCTCCAGTGCAAGAATCTGGGCAACTGTCGCCTCCACATCCTCGGTCTTCGTGTTTGTCATAGACTGGATTGCAATTGGATTGCCTCCGCCAATCTTCACATTTCCTATTTGAATTACTTTTGTTTCTTCTCTTTTCATATGGCACCTCCGCATTTTTATAGTGTTCCATTAAAAATCCCTCCATGTATTCATAGAGGGATTCGGTTCTAATCGGAATTATTTTCTTGTAAATGTAAATTGATTTCCATATTCAGGATCGATTAAAACAAGTGTCTTACGTTCCAAATTGTATTCAAATGTCACAGAACCCGCATCACCATATTCACTTGTTTCTTCCGTTGTCCAAAGGGCTGTAATCTCGGCATCTCCATGGATTGTAATCGTCTTAGCCGCCTTATCCATCGTATAGAACAAATCAATCTCTTGAAATTTTCCATTAAAAGTTCCTTCTACGGTTAATTCATTCTCATCGTCTATCTCGAGATAGTAACCTTTTTCTTCCGCTATCCATTCTCCTTCTAAAGGATTTCCGAATACAGAATCGGTAATAAAAAATCCAAGAACCAATATAATAATAAGTGTGGACCCGATTGTAACGATTCTCCACAAAATGCTTCTTTTCTTTTCGTCTCTTTGTTTCATTTCCATTTTTTCACCTCAAAATTTCATCTACATAAATTATAAGAAGTTTCGCTTTTCGTGTCAACGCTTTCTATTATTGTTCCGTATTTCTTCTTTTTTATTCCAATTGTTGATAATCGACACATTTCAACTTTTTTCGAATTACAGTTGATAAAATAATCGAAACACTAGGAGGGCGTCATATGAATTTCGCTAATACTTTGAAAAATCTAAGAGAATTAAATGATGTAACACAAGAGCAATTGGCGGAATATCTCCAAGTATCTCGTCCAACCGTTGCAGGTTATGAGACGAAAAATCATCAGCCTGATTATGAAAAGCTGGAAAAGATTGCAAATTACTTTGAAGTATCCATTGATTATCTTGTTTCTGGCTCCACTTCACCAAAACAACAGTCGAAGGTCAAGGCAAAGATTGATGAGAAGACATTAGAACAGGAGCTGATGATTACTTATCGCAGTCTGAGTCCAGAATCTAAGCAAGATGCCTTAGAGCTATTAAAATTATTACAACTAAGAGATAGACAATAAAAAGAGCCTCGTTTGACGAAGCTCTTATTTTGTATTTATTCTCCTCCAAGTTTACTGGCTACAAACCACCCAGCCACGAATGTCACCGCGCTTATAGCGATTGTCACAAACGAGAAGCTGCTCCAGTCTGTATTAAGTAAAATTGCGATTGGTGATGCCATAATAAGTCCAATAATTCCGAAATATGCATGTGTTTCCGCTCTTTCAAAAATAAATTCAATCATTTTTGCAATCAAGAAAATTCCCACAACTACTCCAATACCGAATGGTGCAAGAATTCCTACTGTACGGAAAAGTTCTGGCATATCAAATGCAAGCAACGCATCGATAAAGTCGTTGATTGTTGCAAGAACTGTATCATAGTAGCCTAAGAGCATCAGCATCATAGAACCGCTCACCCCAGGTACAACCATGGTTGCTGCCGCAACAATACCAACAAGCAGAAGCTTGATTACATTTATAACTGAGAAGCTGACATCTGCTGCATTTCCGCTTGTTTCTCCCATCACTGCCATCAAAATGACGATTGCAAAGAAAACCAGAAATGGAATGATTTTTCCAACTGTAATCTTCTTTCCTTCTACCTTCTTAAAGATAAATGGAAGGCTTCCTGCAATCAGCCCGCAGAATGCGAAGTTTGTTGGAATTGGATATTCTGCAAGTAGGAACTCAAAAAGTCTGGATAAGACAACAATTGCAATTCCCACCCCTGCAAAAATCGGAATCAAGAGCTGTAAACTCTTTTTAAATTCGCTTTTTAAATGTGTGATGGCACGAATGAGTTTATCATAAAGTCCCATTGCTACCATCATGGTGCCACCGCTGACACCTGGAATGATATTGGCAACTCCGACTGCCATCCCCTGTAAAATCATTTTCAACATATTTATTCTCCCTAATGATTCTGAATATATTCTTTCAAGAAAGAAACCAAAGTCTCCATCTCTTCTCTTGTACCAATGGAAATTCTAAGATAATCCCTGGTACGTGCTCCGCCAAAGAATCTAACATAAATATCGGCTTTTTTCAATGCCTCAAATAAATCCTTTGCCACAAAATTCGGATGTTTTGCAAAAATAAAGTTTGATTTTGAGTCTGGGAAGGTAAATCCAAGCGCCGTGAGCTCCGCCTTCGTCCATTCTCTGGTATCGATAAGTTTCTGTACCTGCTCTTCAAAATAGGCTTTATCTTTTACTGCTTCCACACCGCAAACCAGTGATGTCTGGTTCATAGTATAAGAATTAAATGAATACTTTGCGTCATTTAAGTACTTAATCAAGGTCGGATTGCTGATGGCATAGCCAATTCGCATCCCCGCCATAGAGCGTGCCTTTGAAAATGTCTGTACCACAATCAAATTTTCATATTTATCAATGAGCTCCAGTGCAGATTTCCCTGCAAAATCAATATATGCTTCATCCACGATGACAATGACATCCTGATTGTGTTTCAAAATATCTTCCACAAAATCCAGTTCCTCATAAATTGATGTCGGTGCATTTGGATTCGGGAAAATAATTCCGCCATTTTCTTTATAATAATCTTCTTTTACAATTCTAAAATCTTCATCCAGCACAGGGCATTCGTATGGAATACGGTACAGCTCTGCCCACACCTTATAAAACGAATAAGTAATATCTGGGAAAAGGATTGGCTTTTCTGAATTAAAGAATGTCAGAAAACACATTGCAAGCACGTCGTCTGAGCCGACACCTACAAATACCTGCGAATCTTCCACCCCATAGTATTCTGCCAAAGTATGTACTAAATTCCCTGCTGTTGGGTCTGGATATAATCTCATTTTGTCTACATCCATAGAAAGCAGCGCCTCTTTTACTCCAGGTGCCGGCGGATATGGATTTTCATTTGTATTCAGTTTAACCACCTTACGCTGAGGCTGTTCGCCTGGCACATAAGGCTCTACCTTACGGATATTTTTTTCATATGCTTTCATCTAGAAGTATTCCTTTGCAAGTTCTTTGAATTTTGGTAACGAATTTACGATGGTCTCATATGCAACGCAGTATGCCATACGAACGTATCCCGGACAGCCAAATGAGCTTCCTGGCACAATTAAGATATTGTATTTCTTTGCCGCCGCGCAGAATGCTTTTTCATCTTCAACCGGTGATTTTACGAATAAGTAAAATGCTCCTTCTGGTTTGATGCATTCGAAACCACATTCCAGGAGTCCATTGTAAAGTGTCTCACGGTTTCGGTCATAATAAGAAATATCTGTCTGCTCATTTAAACATTTTACAACCATCTTTTGCTGCAATGTCGGTGCATTTACAAATCCAAGAATACGTGTAGCAACGCCTGCTGCCGAGCACAAATCTGCACTGTCAGCCGCCTCATCTGGTATTACGAGGTAACCAATACGTTCTCCTGGAAGTGAAAGAGATTTACTAAATGAGTAACCTATGATTGTATTCGCATAGTACTTTGTCAAATATGGAACTTCCACTCCATCGTAAGCAAGTTCGCGGTATGGTTCATCCGAAATAAGATAAATGTCTGTTCCAAACTCTTTCTGTTTCGCTTCCATGATGGCGGCCATTTTCTTAATCGTTTCTTCTGGATACACAACACCTGTTGGATTGTTTGGTGTGTTTACGATAACTGCTTTTGTTTTGGCTGTAATCTTTGCCTCAAACTCATCCAGTTTTGGCTGGAATGTTTCTGTATCTGGTGAAATGGCAACTAACACGCCGTCAAAGTTCGCTGTGTAGCTTCTGTATTCTCCAAAATATGGAGCAAATGTGATGACTTCATCTCCTGGATTTAATAGGATTTTCAGGGCAACATTAAGTCCGCCTGCCGCACCTACTGTCATCACAATATTTTTTCCTTCAAATGATGTTCCAAATCTTTTGTTTAATGAATCTGCAACGGCTTCTCTTACTTCCGGGTATCCGGCATTGCTGTTTGTATATCCGTGAAGCACAACTGGGTCTTCTTCATTTAACAGCTCGATTATAGCATCTTTTACTGCCTTTGGAGCTGGTACATTTGGATTTCCAAGACTGAAATCATACACGTTTTCTCTGCCATAAATTTGTGCCAGACGATTTCCCTCTTCAAACATTGCCCGAATCGCTGAACTGTTTGCTACCATGCTTTTCATTTTTTCTGCAATCATTGTACTCTCTCCTTTGCAATTCCTTTTTCTATTAAAAATGCCGGACGGTAAGACAATTTCGCTTTTCGAAGTCCTTCCGAGCCAGTATCTTCTTCACGGTTAATATATTTATACTGCATACATTCGTGTTCCACAAATTGCTGGTTAATCATAGGATATGCTCCCTGAATATCAGCATATGCTTTCTCAATATGAACTACAAATGTGTCATCACTGATAGGCTCCCCGATGGTAAAGGCAACTACCTCACCGTCAATTCGAAGAACCCCGCCAGTAAGCTCTAATTCCTTGAACAGGCGAAGTGAATTGAGAGTCACACACATTTCTGCATTTTTCTCCTCATCCTCTTCGCAGCCATTCTCTATACGCCATTTTAATGCCATCTGGAAACAGTCTTCCAGGTTTTCCTCTGACATAGTCTCATAGCTCCAATTCTCATGGGTGGCTTTGAATTTATTGATGTGATTTCGCTTTGCATGAAGCTTTTTGCCTGATAGAGCCGCTAACTTTTCTGACTCATATACATAGTCTGCGATATCACGATTATAGGTATATTCAAACCTGCCTGGATACCACGCTTCTAATTGTAAAAACTGGGTTTCTGTTACATGGTACAGCGTAAGAGCCTCTCCCTGCTCCCTGGCATATGCTTTCAGTGTCTCAATTGCTGCTTTTACATCTTCGGATTTCCCTATTGGAAACGAAAAGGATAAGCTTTGTATACCACTTTTAAAAACCAAGGTATTTTCGACGATTGCATACGTCACGCCATAAAACCGCGCCCACAGATAAGTGTTTACAAATGTTTTTTCGCAGCTGCGGCTGGGATATTTTTTGAAGTAGCCGTGCAAAAGCTCACGGTCTTCCATTTCAGGTTTTTTAAATTTTATTTCTCTCAATACTAGTCTCCTTATTTAACGAAATTGCAGTTGATAAAGCGCCTTATAAGCACCTTCCTTTTTCATTAGTTCTTCATGTGTGCCTTCTTCTTCAATTCCATTTTCTGTTAATACCAAAATGTGCTCTGCATTGCGGATCGTTGACAAACGGTGCGCAATCACAAAGGTTGTTCGATTTTTTGCCAATTCTTCCATGGACTCTTGAACAACTTTTTCACTTTCGTTATCAAGGGCTGAAGTAGCCTCGTCAAAAATTAGGATTGGTGGATTTTTCAAAAATACACGCGCAATCGAAAGCCGCTGTTTCTGACCTCCCGAAAGCTTCACACCGCGCTGCCCAATGTCTGTTTCATACCCTTCTGGGAAACTCATGATAAAATCATGGGCATTCGCTCTTTTTGCAGCAAGAATCACTTCTTCGTCAGTAGCATCTGGTTTCCCATATCGGATATTTTCCAGAATGCTTCCTCCAAAAAGATATACGTCCTGCTGCACGATACCAATCTGTGTTCTAAGGTCCTGAAGCTTTATCTTACGAATATCAATTCCATCAATCTTAATCGAACCATCAGACACCTCATAGAATCTTGGAATCAGACTGCAAAGCGTTGTCTTACCAACACCTGACGCACCAACAAGAGCCATATATTCTCCTGCCTTCACATCTAGACTTACATGATTTAACACTTCTTCATTATTACTTTCGTAATGGAAGGAAACATTTTCAAATGCTACATCTCCCTTTACATTCTCTACAGAAATTGCATCCTCTGCATCGGTTATATCTGGTTCTATATCCATAATTTCCATGAAACGTTCAAAGCCAGCATAACCATTTTGGAACGTCTCTGAAAAATTCATAAGTTTTTTCATTGGCTCAACAAAGTTGTTGATATACAGCAAGAACGTAATCAAATCCGTAACAACAATAGCACCCTTTGTCAAGAAGCTGACACCCGACAGGATTACAAAAACAGTTACCAGGGTTGTCATGGCTCCAAGTCCCGAATGAAAACCCGCCATATATTTATAAGTTAACCTTTTAGACTCCAGGAACCTTTTATTTCCCTGTTGAAACTTTTCCAGCTCCACTTCTTCATTTGCAAATGATTTTACTACACGGATACCTGCAAGACTGTCCTCAATTTGACTATTAATATCTCCAATTCTTTTACGGTTTTCCTTAAAGGCTCTTTTCATTTTCTTAATAAAATATCCTGCAAAAATCGACATAACCGGAATGAAAATAAATGTCACAATCGTGAGCTGTACATCAATATTGATTAAAACGATAAACGCACCCACTAATTTAATAACCGAAATAACAACATCTTCTGGTCCGTGATGAAGAAGCTCCGTAATATCAAACAAGTCACTTGTTACACGGGAAAGGAGCTCTCCCACCTTTCGATTATCGAAGAACGTAAAAGAAAGCTTCTGGTAATGTCCAAAAATATCCTTTCGCATGTTGGCTTCCATCTTGGTACCCATCACATGTCCATAGTACATCATAAAATAGTTACATCCAAACTCAATTGCTACTAAAAGCACCATAAAGCCGCCAAGCATCCATATGGTTCGTGCAGCTCTGTCCATCTCATAATACACAACCTCGTTTGTGATATAGCGCACAATGAGCGGAATCACCAGTGTAACTGCTGCTCCAAGAATCGCAAAGAACATGTCTGCAAAAAACATGCCTTTATACGGTTTATAGTAACTAAATAGTTTCTTTAGATTTTTATTCATTTCTCATAGTCCTCTTTCTCTATTGGAACATGACTACTATATCATTTTCCATAAGCATTGTTTTTCCGTCTGGAATAATTGATTCTTCGCCACGGATTACCATGGCAATCAACACATCCTTTGGCAAATGAAGTTCTCCAATCATTTTGTCACACCATTCATCCGCTTTTGTAATATAACGTTCTTCTAAATTCTCAGTCTCATTTGTATTATACGGTGGAATACTCAAAATCAAGTTGTCACCAGCATGAATTCTAGTATCTCCCTTTGTGATAATGGTTTCCTTTCCTCTCTTTATCATAAGTGCCAGAGAACCTGTCGGTAAGTTGACATTCTTAATCTTCTGTCCATCCCACTCATGTCCTTCTGGAATATGCATTCTCATAAGCTGAAGAGAGGTTTCTTCCTGGTAGTCATTGAAAGTCTTACGGACATCCGCATTTTCATCCACCATTTCAAGCTTCTGCGAAACAAACGGGAGCAACGTCCCCTGAATAGCTACCGAGAAAAGCGAAACTGTAAACACAATATGAAACAAATCCTGCTTCATAGACACACCGGCAGCAACCGCCATAATTGCAAACACAGATGAAGCAGCTCCACGAAGCCCCGCAAATGCAATCAGACTACATTTTCCCAAACTGCACTTTTGCGGAAGAAGTAATAGAAAAACAGCAACAGGTCTTGCAACAATGGTAATAAATACAACGATTGCAAAGGCTGTTGGAATAATCGCCGGCATTTGATGTGGAAATGTAAGTAACCCAATCAAAAAGAAAATCAAAATTTGAGCTAAGCTTGTTACACCATCAAAAAATGGAATTAAAGTTTGTTTATGTTTAATCTTGCTATTACCAAGTAAAATACCAAAAAGATAAACACTGAGGTAGGCATTTCCACCAAGAAAGGCCGTGATTCCATAACAGACTAAAAGCATGGAAATCACAAAAATCATATCCAGACCTTCAGAAATCAATCCTGTTTTTGTCATAACAAAACTCGAAAGCTTTGCCATAATGATACCGATTACGATACCCAGAATGATTTGCAATGCGATGGTGATAAATATATTTCCAGAATCCGTCTGATTGATAATTCCAATCGCAATGATAGTAAGCAGATAAGCTACTGGGTCATTGCTACCACTTTCTACTTCGAGAATAGATGCTGTACCATCCTTTAAGTTCAGATTCTTCTTTCTTAAAATTGCAAACACACTGGCCGCATCAGTGGATGCCAGCACCGATCCAATCAGAAAGCTTTCTTCCAATGACAAGCGGAGCACTGCATGGCATAAGATAGTCGTAATCCCTGCCGTAATTACAACCCCAAGGCTTGCAAGTGATATCGACTCCAAAGCAACACTCTTTGCCGCGTCCCACTTTGTGTTAAATCCACCGTAAAACATGATAAATACCAGAGCGATGGAGCAAATATTTTCCGCCAACTTAAAATTTTCAAATGGAATGCCAAAGATACCATCACTTCCAAAAAGCATACCGATAAACATAAAAAGTATCAGTGCCGGCATACCAAATTTATCTGAGAACTTCTCGGCCAAAACACAGAGTAAGATTATTAACGCTACCGCCAGTATTATAATTGTCATTTCATCATCCTTTTTCTATTCTTTATCAAACAATACTTTTATTATAACAATCTGACAAAATATATCAAGTTTTATCTAATTGGGATGTGACATGAAAAAAGCGCCAGGTTTTTCAACCTGACGCCAAGTAATTTATTTTCTTATGAGAAAATTGGTTTTAAAGCTGCTGCTAATGCATCTTTTTGTGCCTGAGCTTCTGCTAAATCTTTACCTAATGTTGTAAAGTATGTCTTAATCTTAGGTTCTGTTCCTGAAGGACGAACGATAGCTTGTGCTCCACCTTCTAAGTCATAAATCAATACGTTAGATTTTGGAAGTCCTGTTTCTTCTGGTTTCAAACAGTCTGTTATTTTTACTACCTTGTATTCGCCGATTGCTGCTGGTGGATTCTTACGTAAGTCTTCCATGATACCAGCCATCTTGTCCATACCAGAAAGTCCTGGGAATTCGAAGCTGTCAACTTTATTCAAGTAACGTCCGTATTGGTTATAAATCTCTTCTAATCTTTGTTTTACTGAAGAACCAATGCTTCTGTAATATGCTGCCATTTCACAGATTAACATAGAACCGATGATAGCATCTTTATCACGTACATATGGACCTGCCAAGTATCCGTAGCTTTCTTCGAAACCGAAGATAAATCTGTCAACTTCGCCTGCTGCTTCTAAGCCTGCGATTTGATCACCAATCCATTTGAAGCCTGTTAATACGTTGCGGAGTTCTACGCCATAGTGCTTAGCAACGGCATCTGCAAGTGGTGTAGAAACGATTGATTTAACAGCTACTGCCTTTTCTGGCATTGTTCCGTTTTCGATACGTCCTGCACAGATGTAATCTAACAAGAGAACACCAACTTCATTTCCTGAAACTAATTCATATGTACCATCTGGACATTTCATTGCGATACCAACACGGTCAGCATCTGGGTCAGTTGCTAACATTAAGTCTGCACCTGATTTTTCGGCTAATTCCAAACCTAAGCGAAGAGCTTCGAAAATCTCTGGATTTGGATATGGACATGTTGGGAAGTTTCCATCTGGATATTGTTGTTCTGGTACGATTGTAATATCATCGATACCAATATCATTTAACACTCTCATAACTGGAACTAAACCTGAACCGTTAAGTGGAGAGTAAACTAATTTGAGTCCTGCAGTTTTGCAAAGACCTGGACGAACGCTGCGGGCTTTGATTGCATCGTAAAGAGCTTCTTTACAATCATCTCCAACGTATTCGATAAGACCTTGTGCGATACCATCTTCAAATGCGATTAATTTAGCACCTGTAAGGATATCTGTCTTTTGAATTTCAGCATAAACAATATTAGCCGCGTCATCTGTCATCTGACATCCGTCTGGACCATATGCTTTATAACCATTGTATTTTGCTGGGTTATGAGAAGCTGTTACCATAACACCTGCGTTTGCTTCATAATAACGAGTTGCAAAGCTGAGTGCTGGAACTGGCATAAGTGCATCATAAATGCGAACCTTGATTCCGTTAGCTGCTAATACGCGAGCTGTCTCTTTCGCAAATGCATCACTGTTGATACGGCTGTCATAGCTGATAGCAACTAACTGGTTTCCGCCCTGTGTTTTTACCCAGTTTGCTAAGCCCTGAGAAGCCTGACGAACAACATAAATGTTCATACGGTTAGAACCAGCGCCTAATACACCACGAAGTCCTGCTGTACCGAATTTAAGAGATACTGCAAAACGGTCTTTAATTTCTTCTTCGTTGCCTGCGATTGATTCTAATTCTTTAGTAAGTGCAGCGTCTTCAAGGTCTGCTTCCATCCAACGCTTGTAGTCATCCATGTACATAATTGGTCACCTATCCTTTAAATTATTTCTTAATTTTTATTCTAAATAATTTACATTCAAAAGTCAATCTCATGTGCATTCTTTGCTATATAATATTTCCTTCCTATCACAATCCCTTTGGAATCAGTTCCATGTCCAATTTCCTGTGTCTTGGCTATCGGAAGCTCCGTGCCAGCATACATTTTCACCAATTCCACTATGGTCGGTTTGCACTCTTCCGCTTCCATTTTTGAAAATGTTCCCAGTAAAATTCCAGAAATTTTCTTAAACACACCCATCTGTTTTAATTGATTAAGGTAGGTAACCATCTGAGGAACTGTCCCTCCCATGGCTTCCAATAAAAGAATTTTCCCAGTCGTATCCGGCCAGTATTCTGTGCCTGCCAGTTTCAAAAGGCAGCGAATATTTCCACCAACTACAATCCCTTGCATTTCTTTTCCTTGTACGAATTCATATGTGAAATCATACATTTCTTCTTTATCAAATCTATCCACTTGCTCATCAGCGTAGTCATAAATAAGATTTCGCACTTGATACAAAACAGACTCTTTTCCTGTCTTTGCATAGATTGCATTGATAATCGTGGTCAAATCGCTGTATCCCAAAAATTGTTTTTCACTCTTCCCAATCACATTAAAATCCAGATAAGGTAACACCTCATTTGCTATGTCCCCACCTGAAACATCAAAAATTGCTTTAACTTCTTCATCCCTATAGAATTCCATCAGACTTTCCGCGCGTTCCTGCGCCGTTCCGCCAAAAACGGAATCTTTTACAAAAATGTACTTACTAAGAATGGGAATCAGACCGATTCCCATTAATGTATCACATAATTCTTGTATTTTCTTTTTTTGATTTTCTGCCAACCCGTTTGAACAGGCAACAATGGCAACCTTGTCTCCAACTTTCATACTATTTCTTGTGTTCCTTTATCATTTTCACATTTCTCATAACATAACGTACAAGAGAAAAAATCATAACTCCTGCAACAATTACCAGAAGAACATCAGACACATGTACCGGAATTTCATACCAGACAATATGTATAAGCATCATGGCATAAATCATGCAAGTCGTCAGTTTCCCGTGCCAGTCAGCCCCATGAACTTCTCCACTATATTTAACACTCAAGGCTCCTGTAATTCCCATCACAGTTTCTTTCGCAGCCATCAGGAAAAACATATATAACATGTGTGGAAATCTTGTAAACAGACACAACACAATAGCTGCCTGTGTCAGCTTATCTGCAATCGGATCCAACACTTTTCCAAAATCTGAAATCATGTTAAACTTCCGTGCTATAAATCCATCTGCCACATCCGTAATTCCCGAAATAATAATCACCAATGTTGTCGCGCTGTACATATGATATTTGCAATACAAAACAACGATAACCGGAATCAAAATAATTCGAAATAAACTCAATAAATTGGGTATCGTTAAAATGTCTTTCTTCTCTAGTTTTAAATTCATGCCTATACCTTCTTTCATTTCCATAATTCTATAATAATCCAATTCTCTGACTTCTTCAATGCATTATTACAAATTTTCCAGCGCATACTAATCACGAGGTGATAACATGCATTCTATATGGTCTGACACAATAAATTTTCCAACTTTCGAACAACTAAAAAAGGACATCCGAACTGATGTCTTAATCATTGGCGGCGGAATCGCCGGGATTCTATGTGCCTATATGCTGGAGCAATCCAGCGTAAATTATGTACTGGTTGAAGCCGACACGCTTTGCAGCGGCATCACGAAAAACACAACTGCCAAAATCACTTCTCAGCACGGACTGATTTATCACAAAATGCTGAAAAGATTTGGCGCCGAAAAGACACATATGTATTTGGCAGCCAACGAATCTGCCTTAGCAGAGTTCCGCAAATTTTGCCAGTCCATTGACTGTGATTTTGAGACAAAAAATGCATATGTGTATTCGCTCGGCAACTCCAGGAAAATAGAAAAGGAGCTGGATGCCCTTCAGCAAATCGGTTTTTCTGCACAATATACTGAAAATCTCCTACTTCCATTTTCGGTTGCAGGAGCAGTTAAATTTGAAAATCAGGCACAGTTCCATCCTCTAAAATTTCTTTCGAAAATTGTGGAGGGACTTCACGTCTACGAACATACAAAAGTGCGGGAATTATCAAAAAATACTGCTATTACAGAGCATGGTAAGATCACTGCGTCCAAAATCATTGTAGCAACACATTTTCCTATTCTCAATAAGCACGGAAGTTATTTTCTAAAAATGTACCAACACCGTTCTTATGAGATTGCACTTGAAAACGCACCTGATGTAAATGGCATGTATGTGGACGAAGCGGAAAAAGGAATGTCTTTCCGTAATTATAATCATCTTCTGCTCATTGGTGGTGGTGACCACCGTACTGGGAAAAAGGGTGGGAATTGGAAGGAACTCTCGCAATTTGCAAAGAAATATTATCCTGATTCTAAGGAAAAATACCGCTGGGCAACCCAGGACTGTATGACCCTCGATAGCATTCCTTATATCGGACAATATTCCCAAAACACGCCAAATCTTTATGTTGCAACTGGATTCAACAAATGGGGAATGACTTCTTCCATGGCTGCAGCTATGATTTTACGCGATATGGTATTAGAAAAAGAAAATCCATACGCACCTGTATTTTCGCCTTCCAGAACCATGCTGCGTCCACAGCTTGCGATAAATGCTTTCGAAGCCACAGCGAGCCTACTCACGCCTACGCCCAAACGCTGTCCACACATGGGCTGTGCGCTCAAATGGAATCCACAGGAGCATTCCTGGGACTGTCCTTGCCACGGGTCGCGCTTTACAGAAAAAGGAGAATTAATTGATAATCCTGCAACGGATGATTTAAAGAAATAGAAGCATACAAAAAAACCAGGTGTTGGCCTGGTTTTCAAGTACATTTTTGGAGTTTTGATTAGAAACCTTTTTAACGGGGTTTTTGGTTTCTACTAAGAGTATAGCATGCTGCTAAACTTTTTCCTATGTCCAAGCGCGACATAAAAAATATAGAAAATTGTACCACAAGTACAATTTCGTGTGTTATTATTATATTGCAATACGTTTTCATTGCAAAATATTTTACTGATTGGAGAAAATAGTATGGCAGTAGAATTAAACAACCTATATAGAGAAATCTATTCAAAATATGATGTTCGATTACAAACCAACAGTTGTTTTGAAAAGAAAATCAGCTGGGTGCACATGGTAGAAAATGTAGAGTTCGCAGACTTGCTTCATGGTGATGAGTTAGTCTTCAACTCTGCCCTAAATGATGAGACAGAAGAAATCCGTAAAGCATACATCAATAAACTAATTGAAATGGAGGCAGGCGGCTTAATTGTAGCGCTACAGGAAGGGCATGAATTTTCTGAGGACCTAATTGATTATTGCAATACCATGCAATTTCCTTTATTTGCAGCGAGTTGGCAAACCCCATACATAAATATCATGCGCCGTTTTTCCGAGATTTTGATAGATAATGAGCGTAAAGAAATGAATTTTATTGCCGCATTAAAAAATACAATTTCCCATCCACAGGACTCAGCCCTTTACATTGACTATTTCGAGCGAAATGGGTTTTCAAATGATTCATCTTACACAATTGCGATCTTAGGGTACACAGGAAATGAAGCGGAAAGCAAAGTCGAGAGTATTGAACGAATTGAAAGGGCATTACATCGTGTCATGAAACAGAGTGTATTGTATTCGGAGAATGATACTTATGTTATCCTGACAGCTGGGTATTCGCCTGAATATCTCCGAAAAGCTTTTTCAGCTTTGTGTCAGAGTCTTCCAAATATTCAATTAGGAATCGGTTCAACTGAAAATCAGATTTCAGACATTCATCGTTCTTACAAAAATGCACGAACAGCCTTTCACTTGTGCGATAGTGTCATTCCAGAAAATCCCCTGTACTATGATGAACTAGGTACTTATCAGATTCTCGCTGATATGAAAGAGCCAGATATTATTTGTCCTTTCTTTGTCCGCAATACTCTAGGGAAACTCATGGATTATGATGAAGAACATAAGACGAAATATATGACTGTATTGAAAGACTTTTTTGAAAATGACTGCAGTATTACACAGACGGCGAATGCTACTTTTTATCATCAGAACACATTGAAATATAAGGTTAAGAATATCAAAGAGATTCTCGGATATGACATCATGAGCAACGAAAACCGCGTCAAGATCATGCTTTCGCTGTACATATTGAGAATAGCAAAATACGCTTTAGAACAGCAAAAAGACGGTTAAGCCAAGCGCTAACCGTCTTCTATTCTCTATTCTCCTATATAATCAGAAGGTGCTACACTATAATCCACTTCCGTAATCTCGCATTCCACCTTTTCACCATCAAGGGTCAGCTTTAAGTCCGCGTAAGAATCACCTCTATAGGTTATTAAATTCAAATCCTTGCCTGTAACGCCATCTACATTTTCCAAATCGATATCCAGCGTCGTTCCAAATACTCCATTCGCTTGTGTTGCACTATAATTAAAATAGTCCGCAAGTTGAGGAAGATAAATAAGATATCTTACCTGTTTCTGGCCCTCCACCTCTGTCCTGTATTCCAGAACATATGCCTTATCGGATTCACTGTCACATTCCTCCAACCATTCTTTTATTCTAGGTTCGTCTACATCTTGCAGATACTGCTCAATTGCAACTTCTGCGTGGGCAATACTACCACCAGAACCAACAACAGAGAATGATACAATCATTAAAACAATCAGAATAATTGGAACAATAATGACAACCAGCAAAATCTTCCACAATGTCTTATCTTTTGGTCTGACTGGTGTAACAATATCATTCTGATATTCTGGCAGTGGCTGTGCGCATTTTGGACAAACCGCCCAGTCCAGTTCTACTGGCGTTGCACAGTTTGGGCAGGAAGGCCGAAGCTTCGCGCCACATTTTGGACAAACCACATAATATTCTTTAATAGACGCATTACAGCTTCCACATTGCATATCTGAATAGCTGCCACGCACCAATAAGTAAATAATGAAACCTATAAGCGAAGGGGCAAAAACTGCCACCAGCGTCCACAATACAGCGTTCATTTCACGTCTTTTTGCGTCACGATACACATAAACGCCAATAGAAACTGGAATTGCCAGCATAACAAATAACACTGGGATTGCCACAATAAGATTAATTATACCACTCATAAAGCCAAGCCTCCTTTCCGGGCAAATACCACGGCTATGACACTGCCTCCTGTTACTGAAACAAAAACATAGCCAAGACAAATAATTGTAATAATCGGGCAGCTTCCTGCATTCAGAAAGCCAAACATCAACATCACTATCTGAACAAGAATGCCAGCTACAGCCAGCAGAATTGTCTGCCGCTGCACTTTACGCTTTTCTAACTCATTGTGCAGCATATTCTCATTCAAAGCAGGTGGGTTATACCGCTCAAAGTCGTAAATCTGTTTCATTGTTCAGTGCCTCCTTCAATAATTTTCGTGCTTTATTTAAGCGGGATTTTATCGTTCCAGATGGGACATTCAAAATCTGCGCCGTTGATCCGATATCATGACCTCGGAAGTAGAATAAAATTACTGTCAAGCGGAATTTCTCTGGCAAGTTATTAATTGCCTTATAAAGTTCGCTGTAATCCTCTTTCTCCGGTTCTGATACTGACTGCATCATCAAATCCTTAGTTTCATTACTTGTAAAGTTTATAAAAGGACTTCGGGCCAGTCTCCGCAAAGCATTTCTATATGTATTGACACATATCTTCGTCAGCCACGGTTCAAATTCTTTCGTCGGGTCGTATTGTGAAATATTTTTCACAACCTTTAACCAGGTTTCTTGATAAAGGTCATCTGCCTCGAAAGGATTCGCACAGAGGTATAAACAAAGTCCATATAATCGTTTTCCATGTTGTCTGATATATTGATTAATCACTCTTTGCCCCTCCTTTCGTATACATATACACTTTATATCGCTGAAAGGTTCATTATATCCGTTCATCAACTTCATTAAACACTGCTTTTGTTCACTTTTAACAAAAATACTTTTAGTACTTCCGAGACTATTTTTTGTATGTTACAATGGTTCTCCAAGGCTACCATATGCGGTAGGCGGTTAGTCCTTCTTCCGGAGGACTGTGACCTCCGTTTACATAGAAATTCGGAAACGAAAATCTAGGAAAGGGGGACATACTTTATGACTGATTTTGAACTTTTATCCTTGGTCTTAATGATGCTTGGCATTGTTACTTCCACGTTAATTGCTTTTATAAATCAATCAAAAAAGTAATCGCCAGTCCCTGACAAGATGTGGCGATTACTTTTAGTAACAAAATATCTTTAGGACTAACCGTCTATCGGTAGCCTTATTTTCAAATTCAGTATAATTCATCTATGATAAACTGTCAATCTTTCATAAGACATTTAGGAAACTTTTGAATATATTAATACAAAACATTTAGAGGTGCCCTATGGTCAATTTTTTTCCAAACAATTCAGTTATCCATATTACAAATGGGATTATAGAAAATATTACTTCAGACAGAGGCAATACTCTGGTTACTGTATCTTATGTAGACCGCTCAGCTAACAGAAGAACGGAACAAACAATTCGGCTTGTCATCGGAAACAACACCGTTATCTTTGATGAAAATAACAATCGTGTACGCCCAAATACTTTAACTACCGGCATGACTATAAATGCTGTAGTTTCTTCCGCCATGACAAGAAGTATCCCACCTCAGGCTTCTGCTTATTTGATTCGAATCGTGAGAAGACCGATTTCTGACAACGTAACCGTCGGAAGAATCTTGGATATTGACCGACAAAATCGAAACTTTACAACGATTAGTGATGGTAATCCTTCTTCCATCATAAGATTCAATGTTCCTGCAAATACATTGATTTTTGACAGACTTGGAAGACCAATGAACTTTTCAGGACTAACTCCAGGTCTGCGAGTGCGGGTACGCCATGCATCCTTTATGACCGCGAGCATTCCACCGCAGACTACAGCTTTTGAAATACGTGTCATATAATGACAAAAGCCACGATTGTTACGCAAAACAGAGTAACAATCGTTCAATGTCATTAAGTTAAGGAAACATTCTGGCTACAATGACTAAAAACAATCAAATTATAATCAGAGATATTAATCCACTGCATCGTTTTTGATGTGGTGGATTTTTACTTGGATAAAAAAATTGAGATTTTCCATATACAATATTTTTGTAGCTCCATGGAGAAAAATCTCCTGATTTTCATGGAATTCCTTTGATTTTTTGCTCCATTTTTCCTTATGCGAGAAAAGTGTTCTCGGATGCCAACAGATTCGCCCAAAGTATATGCATAGAGCGACATTTTTTGTCTATATGGAAAATCTCAATTTTTTATCCAAGTAAAAATCCACCACATCAAACGATGCAGTGGATTAATATCTCTGATTATAATTTGATTGTTTTTAGTCATTGTAGCTAGAACGTTTCCTTAACTTAATGACATTGAACAATCGTGGCCCGCTTTTCAATTCCGACCTAACTTTTCTCCAACAACAGCCATCTGTTCAACAGTCGGCTCCCAACTAAAATTAATTTCCACAAGAAAATCGTCATAACAAAGCAGATATTCGTTTGAAGCCCCAGAATTAGAATCATACAACCGATAGGCTTCATTAGCGCCCCACGGCGTTGCATCCTCCTGTTTGTACTCTAATTCATGGATTAAATACAGTTCTTCCTGCTCATAAATCAGACGCTCTTTACACATATCATAGAGTGCTGGGATTTTCACTACTACTATCGTGTATTCAAGCTGCGGAATATCTGTGTAATCATCTGCATCAAAACGTGGTCTCTGCTTCATTTCCAGTTGTCCCAGAAGCAACGACTCGTTTCCACTGCGTTCTTTAATGTATCCGTCGTAATCTACTTCCATAAAGTCTTCCACAGTCAGCGGAAGCTCATCCTGATGGATTATCCAAGTCATTCCATTATGTTCGTAAGTTTCTTCCTCTTTATTTGCCAAAAGCCCATTCGATGATGCATAAAACGTAACAAATACAATCAGTCCCATTAACGCAAATGAAACTAGAAAACTAGTGAGTGTGGTGACGGTACGGTTAACACCCCTTGCCGCTTTTCTGTGTTTCAGGAATTCTTTCGTGGCATTTACAATTATGAAAACGGCAGGTATATAAATACACATCAAAATACCAATCCATCTTTGTATATTATCGCCACATACAATGAAATTAATTACCCAATATACCAAACTAATGAAGGCAGCCACAAGTATAATCCTCTGGAATTTGGAAGTGCTTGGAACCTTCAAAAACTCGCCGTGTTCTGCTGCCTTTTTTGCTTTCGAGTGCCAATTGAAATAACAAACAAGCTCAACGACACATAGAATGAAAAGAAGCAAGAAACTAAATCCAGCCATTAATCTGCTTGGATTAGAGAGCACCCCTATTGGAGCACCAAGCAGCGATGAAACAAATAGCGCTCCTTGCAGTAACGCAAGCACTGTCAGCAAAATATAGGAAGATATGAAACCTTTTTTTGCCGAAGCATGAATTGCTTCCACTTCTAGTTCAGGTTCTGTTTCGATAGGTGTTGGATTTTCCTCTTCATTGTAAAATATCTGCATCTGGGCAGATGTGCAGGCAAGTTTCCATCCTGTATGAGCACAAAAATCATGAAACATCTTCTGTTCTTCTGAAGGTTCCGGATCATACTCTGATGCTTTCGGATAATAAGAAACGGAAAACTTTATTACCTTCGGTTCAATGCGACGGTAAATCCATCCAAATAACTGCATTATCATCCTCGCATATCTGCTCTATCTTACCATCCGCAATCCTATATGCCTCTCCGACAACTATTTCCTTACCATCTTCGATTACGAGGTAACTTCCATCTGGCAGCACAAGGAATTCCCTTCCCCAGCTATCCCCAAAAGTAATTTCCTCATATAGACGCATTCCGTCCAGCATCCAGTCCTTTACCATCTGGTAATGTGGAAGAATATTTGTATTGGTAAGCCCAAGCCCTGGAAGAAAACGCTCATAGTTTGGATCTACTGCTTCACCTGGCATTTCTGGCTGCGCATATACAATCTCTGCACTGTTCATTGTCCCTGCGCTAATGCCGATAATCACACCATCGAATTTCTGCATCTTTTCTTTTAGATGAATTCTGTGGAAAAATTCATTTTCTGTCGGCACATGACCACCGCCAAGAAACACAACATCATATGAATTCAGCACTGCTTCTGAATAATCCTCTGTTCTATCGTCCCAGACATCGAAAGCACTGAGCGAAAGCCCACTTTTGCGCATCGCCTGCGCCATTCCCATTTGCATATCGTCATTTGCTGCATCATCTGCCGGAAACGCCGAGATAATGAGGCATCTCGCATTTTCTTTCCAATATTTTTTCAAATGTACAAGAAAATTATTTTTCTCATCCACGCCATCCACAAAACGACTATTGTCTAATGGTCCTGTTGGGCTGCTTGTCAAAAATATAACCATAACTTTTTCCTCTTTTATCCATTTTTGTGACTTAATCACTATTTTTTTATGTTACAATTATGCTATAATTTTCTAAGAAGTTCAATGAATATTCTACAGGAGAGGAAAAAGATATGATTAGAAAGATTATTACAATTGACCAAAATAAATGTAATGGCTGTGGGCTCTGTGCCAGAGCCTGCCACGAAGGAGCCATCGGCATTAGAGAGGGAAAAGCCACTCTTTTACGTGAAGACTATTGCGATGGACTAGGTGACTGCCTTCCTGCATGTCCTATGGATGCTATTTCTTTTGAAGAAAGAGAGGCACTTGCATATGATGAGGAAGCTGTTCTTTCTTCCCAAAGTAAGTTAAAACACTGGCCAGTTCAAATTAAGCTTGCTGCGCCAAACGCACCTTATTTCAAAGATGCTGATTTACTTATTGCTGCAGACTGCACTGCATATGCTTATGGAAATTTCCACAATGACTTTATGAAGGGAAAAGTAACTTTGATTGGATGTCCAAAGCTTGATGCTGTTGATTATAGCGAAAAATTAACACAGATTATTGCAACAAATGAAATCAAGAGTGTTACGGTTACACGTATGGAAGTTCCTTGCTGTGGCGGCATGGAAAATGCTGTAAGAAAAGCCCTTGTATCAAGTCGTAAAAAGCTGCCACTCAAAATTGTTACACTTTCTACTGAAGGAAAGATTATAAAAGAAATCTAAAGGAGAAGTTTATGAAAGATAAGTTAATTGGAGCTCTGATTGGTCTCGCAAGAGCAACAGAGGGGAATGAAGAACTGATTACAGAAACTACAGATAAGATACTTCTTGAAGGTTTGATTGCGACCATTGCTACTTCAAAGCTTAATGAAGACGAACTTAGTTCCGTATATGAACGTGTAATGGCTGAAAAGAAACGTATTATTCCATCTTGCTTTGAGTGTGCTTATCCATGCGGAAGAAATAATAATTACGATATGCAGGAGCTTTGGGATTCCGACGAGGATATTCGTGCTTTAAAAGTCCTTATTCTCTCTGGAACACAAACACTTGCTACTTATATAAATACTCTTGAACATACAGATGAAGAAACAACCCGTTTTCTTTATAAAGCTTTGATTATGATCGGAATCTACTGGGATGTAGATGGACTTATTCCAATTCTCGTAGAACTTGGCAGCATAATTCGCAAATTCTTATAGTTTTTCTTGACTGTCAAGTACCTTTATACCCTAATATATAATTAGAGATAGGGAAAGGGGTGTTATTTATGACAATTAAAGAGATAGAACAACATACGGAAATGACACGTGCGAACATTCGATTTTATGAATCGGAAGGTCTGATAACTCCTGCAAGAAATGCCAATGGCTATCGCGATTACTCAGTGGAAGATGCGGACACATTAATGAAAATTAAATTATTGAGGAATTTACAGATTTCATTAGAAGATATAAAAAAACTTCAGGATGGAAGTCTGCAGCTCAAACTCATTCTCGCAAATTGCCTGCTAGATTTGGATAGAAAAACAGAGAAACTTATGCGTTCAAAAGATGTTTGCAGGACAATGCAGACAGATGAAGTAAGTTATAATTCCATGAATGCCAATAAATATTTAGAACTATTACTGGAAAACAACGATAACCAAAACTTACAGATAGAACAAGACATCATTCCAAGAGAAAAAATATCGGCACGCAGATTTTTTGCAAGAATGCTTGATTGGTATCTGCTTAGAATTATAATCTATACTCTACTAATCCTTGCACTTCATATAAGACCGGCAAATGTAGGACTTATAGGACAAATCTTAATTGGCCTGTTTATTGTTATGTTGACTCTTTTTATAGAACCTGTATTGCTTTCAAAGTTCGGCACCACGTTAGGAAAAGGAATCTTAGGAATCCAAGTAGAAGATATAGATGGTGGAAAACTTTCTTTAACTAAAGCAACAAATAGAACCGCCTCTGTCTTAGGAAGTGGCATGGGTCTTGGAATTCCAATCTATATGTATGTAAGAATTTATAACTCATGGCATACATTGCTAGAAGGCAAAGAACTTTCCTGGGAATCAGAGTCGGTGGAAACGGTGAAGGATAAAAAATTGATACGCGTGTTAATATATCTAATTGTAGTTATGATTTTAACGGGAATATTCTTCTTCTCACTCCTACATCTGTACAAACAAATTGAATTGCTTTAACCCTTACATGGATAGCGTCTTAAAATCTTACGTCTTTCTTTGTAATCTGGCAGTATTTTCTCAAACTCTCTCATTTCATGACATAAAATACCACAACACAAACCAAGAATTACTCGTGGAAACTGAGAATTTGCCACCCAAATAACCAAAAATCAAGGGCCGAGTTCAAATTTCACCTCAGCCCTCGGTTCCATGGATTCATGACATATACTCCATTAATTCTCTTAGCCATTCTGGTTTCAAATTACCAACTTGTAAAATTTCACCGTTCTTGTACTCCGCAACTGCAACAAAACCATTTTCATTATCATAAAAAGTTGCCTCGTCACAATACTGTAAAATAGTAGTTAAATCTTCAAATCGTTTACCGAATCTACGTTTTACATCAGAATCAGGTATATTGTGTCCACCCTTTTTCACACGGTTTTCAATACGAGCAAGACTCTCTTCAACCGTATTTAAGCCAACATAATAGAGGCGTATATAATAGCCTTTTTCAATTGCCTTTTTTACAGTAGCAAGAATTCTATGACCCGACAGAGTGGTTTCTTGGGTAAAACAAATTTCTTTTTCCAAACACGCATCAATGAGCTCGATTGATTTTTTACCGCCCTCAATGACATTACCGCCACACTTAACAATCATTTTATCAACATCAACTATTTTTCCAAGATTTGTTATCTCTGTACGGAGAACACCTGTAAGGCTGCTCTTTCCAGCACCATTAACTCCCGCAACAATTGTATATGTTTTCATTACACATCTCCTGCCATTTATTTGTTGTAATTGTAACATTATCGCTAAACTTTATCAAGTTACCCTTTAAAATAATCATTAGTCCAATATCAACTCAAAAATACCACCGTCAAAAACGATATCATTTCCTTCAGAATCCTTGTAGAACGATACTTTTTCCTCTTCGACCTGTTTAAATCCCAAAGACTTAAGCAGGTTTACTGACGGCAGGTTATTTATGGCTGTCCCTGCAGAAAATCTTGTTATACCAAGGCTTTTTAGATATTTAAAAAGAGCCCTATGGCTTTCCTTTGCATACCCTTTCCCATGGTAATTGGAATGAAAGCAATAACCAATTTCATGTCCATTGTTTCTTATATTGAAAGCAATATATCCAATAACTGTGTCGTGGAGGCACACTGCAAAAAACATATGCTCCATTCCACTGTTTGCTTTTGCCCACATCTCCATTCTATCACGGACGTATGCCTCATCTGTATTGTGTGGTCTGTCATACTGTGCATATTGTGACAAATTGAAATCTTCCCAAATTTCTTTGACACTTTGCCAATCATTCTCAGTTATATGGCGAATATGTAATCTTTCAGTTTTCAATAACATCTCACTTCTCCTTTTTCTTTACCACTGCATAAATGAAATCGAATTTCTCAGATAAATCTTCATTCACGCAATTCAGAACCTTAAAATGCTCTTTGTGACTAGGCATCAGTTCCTTGCAATATGCAATTGCTTCCGGTGAGATATCTGTAGCAAGCAAATCATATCCATAACAATAAGCATTCTTCATCACTCCAAATTCAGATTTCTCTATTTCTATAGTAATACATAAAATTTTTTAACTCTATATTTTTGAAATTGCTCATATATGTTATATTTGTTCACTTTTAATAAAAATATTTTTAGTACTTTCACGACTATTACTTGTATGTTACAATATACATCCAAGGCTACCATATACGGTAGGCGGTTAGTCCTTCTTCCGGAGGACTGTGACCTCCGTTTACATAGAAATCTGGCAACAGAAATCATAACTTCTCGGAATCCTGATTAAATGAGAAGTAAATTGAAAATTGACAATTGAATATCGTGCAGGAAAAGAAATTTGAGAAAAATGGACATAAACAATGGACATAGTTGGTACTATGCCTTAAAATTAAGATGA
>JAFTWA010000030.1 GCA_017465565.1 Tyzzerella sp. | reverse complement strand
GATTTCGGTGTCTTCATCTGTTTCCTCCTGCATCTCATCTTCTGCTGACATCCAGCACAGTCTGTATTTGCTGCCACTTTCATCAGTAACAGTAATTATTCCCTCGTCATCCGGAGCAACTTGATTATTTGTTTCAAAATGAGCCTCATCTGCTATCACAAGAATGTTGTTAGTATTGAATTGCCACACTGAAATGTACTCATCTTGTTTTATGGTCTGTAGTTCTGTTTCAGTTATCCCTGTACATCTCAACCAACTTTCTGCTACTGCTCGGCGTTTAGCCTGTCTACTGTTTTCGTGTCTTAAATCATTATTTATCATTTTTTTATTCTCCTTTTCTAATCATTTTCTTTCAGAGGATACCATTGCACCCTCTCTCATTATTCTGTTTTCCTTGTATCCACCCAGCGTTGCTGGGTGGATCATGCCTTGACACCTAGCCTCTGTCCTTTACATCTGTTGCAATATCGTTCTGGTCTGCTCCACATGAAAGAAAGAACTGCATCCATCCAATTCGTTCCAACAGACATTGACACACATCATTGTGTGTGGATTCTGCCAATTTGCGTCCCCCTATGTACAACTTGCCGTTTTTAAGTTCGAACTGCTTTGATGTAAGTTGGAACTTGCAATTGCAGATACCATCATCTCTGCCCTGTAAACTCTTTAAAATCCCAATTGAGTTCTCGCTAACATTGCTAATTGTGTCATAATCTAAATTTAATACGTTTGATTTTCTCATATATTTTCTCCTATCCCCGGTCTTTGTACCGGATAATTTAATTGATTTATAAGTTTCCTGTTTCGAACGAGTGGCAAACACCACCCGTTCCCCAATATTTAGTTTTTACTCTTCCGGCTCGCCAAACAATTTAATATATGTGCTAACACTCATATATTCTTCTACCCACTCGCGTGCCGCATCCTCGGTAAGCGGAACAATTCCACTCCCAAAATCTCTACCATACTCTGATACGTCAGCATATTTAGTCAATGCACCACCTTCGCCTGCCAAAAAGAATTCACCCGTTTTCTTTTGGTATAATTCTTCATTAATGTAGCGAAAATCGCTTCTGCCTAATCCATTGCCCTGACTACCAATACGTTTAGCCGTTTCTGTGTTATACATTTTACCTTTAATAATTCGCTTCATATAAAAAGCCCTCCTTACAAATTTTTCTTTTCGTGGGTGACTTTGTACCCTCGTTCACGATATTCAATTTTTACTGCATCCACCCAGCAACGCTGGGTGGATCATGCCTTAACACTTAATCTTATAAAGAATTGCTTGAATCAGTATTCTTAATTGCAATACCTCGTCGAACAAGTGCATCTTCTACTCTTACTTTCACTCTAAAGAATTGTTCCTCAGTCACATTGCGTTCATTAATAAAATACATACCCGAATGATTTTGAACATATTTATATTCTCTGTCCTCATAGGTAAAACCTCCTGCATCAATCAGTCTGTTTCTAATACCATAAAGGACTCCCCAGATAGTAAGTAAAGTCATTATCTCCATGTGCATTTCGGCACTCGACTGTTCATTTTGTTGTTTTTGTAAATATTTAACTGACATTTTTAAATCCTCCTAATTTGTTTTTTATTCTACAGAACCTTCACATCTTCAACCGCTGCAGTCGATTGCGGATAGAAAATCCCTTTCACTATTAATTATGATATTTTTTTTGCATTTTCTTAGAAAACTTCAAATTTTTTCCAAAAGTCTGCGAATTTTCGATGCTTTCCACGCACCACACTCCTTTCTCCGTATATTTTGTTGGTACCAATCTGTATGTAAACCCCGAAGGGATTAAAAAGTTAAAATCTTCTTCTCCTTTGTAAACAACCTGCCAGAAACACACTTTTTTTCTGGACTTTTTCCTCCTTTCTCTCCTTTTGCAAATAAAAAAGGTCGCATAATTTTACATAAGAAATAAAGTCTTCAAAAATATCTAAATTTCTGAAAACTGCCGGCTTTTCAACCGGTGCGCTCCCTAAGAGGAAGCAATATCTTAAATAAAATTATGCGACCTTGCGGTCCTCGTGATATATCTTTTTCTCTTCTCTTTTGCAACTAACTGTTGCGATTCTTATAACCAATAGAATTCGACTAAACTGTCTCTTTTCTTTTTGGGGTGCGACCTAACGGTCGCTAAATTTTTATATATACCAATAACTATAGTTTCTGCAAAATGCATTTTATCATGTTTTTTTTGACTTGTCAACATATTTTTAAAATTTTTTCAATATTTTTCACCTCTGTTGATTTTCAAACTAAATGCAACCCTTAAACTATCTTGCGGTTACATTTACTCTAGAAATTTTACAATAAAATGGACAAACAACTCCTTGTCTGCCCATTCACTATTCTTATCCTCTATTTCAATTTTCGTTCCTGCACCGACCCCATCAACATCAAGTTGCGTGCTGCCGGCTCTCCTTCGGCATTAAGACCTCCAGCCACGCGATTCAAACGATAATCACTATTGAACTCTTCCACCAGTTTCCCTTCGCATTCATCAATATCCTGATACCATTTCAGTTCCTTATAGAATATTCTCGTTGTATCTAATGCTCCAAATGAGTCAATCGATAAAATAGAGGTTTCCACTCTTCCGTTTAACAAACGTCCAAATTCTTTTCGTTTACTCCAGTGGGACAAAATTCTCTGCTTCATACCTCCTGCTGATTCCGATTTTCCTATATACACTTGCTTATATTCATCCAAAACTAAAATATAGATGCCTCGTTTTCCATCTAGCACATTCAAGTCGCCCGTCTCAATAAACTTGTTTTTCTTAACAAAACGCATCAAATACTTATCAAAGTCAGCATAATTCAGTTCCGAGAAAAACGCCATATTCAAGTCGAAATTCTCCATGCAAGCCCGGTAATGTTCTTCTACCCACTCATCCGTGTAGTGTTCCTCATCAGCGAATACACGATTCGGAAGATTGTAATAAAATTCCGGGATAAGCGTCGCTTCGCCTTGCTTTCTTGCATGAATCTCCTTTGCTATCCGGATGTTTTTCTTTTCCTTATAGTCAAGTTCATTCGTAGGAATACAATAGTTGTCTCTAGTAATCCTATTTCTATCTGTTTTCTTGATTCTGACATTAAAATGGCAAAAGAACATTGGCTGGTATTCTTCTCCATCAAACCTCTTGTTACATTCTAAGCACTTGTATCTTTGAAGCCCGTTATGTTTTCCGTCTTTTTGAACATGGTCTGAACCACAGTTTTTACATTGCATAATTGCACCTCTTGAATAAGATGTATTTAATATAACACAACTCCGGTTTGCTTGCAAAACAAGAAGCGAGTCGTAGATCGCTTCGCGATTTCTACGACTCGTTTACTACCTCATAATATTCTATTTTATATTAATTTCCAATCCAAAGTGCACTAGTATAAGAACTTGTAGTATCAGTTCCTGCATAATGATGGCTACGTACACGATAATAATAACCACTAGAAACGGTAACACTCTTGCTAATCATTGCATAAGATGCATTAGTATTTGTTTGTGTCCAAGAAGTTACCCTAACCCAACTTCCGTCGACCTTTCGTTCCAAAATACTTGTAACTTTAACCGTGCATGGCACGGCTGCATTTGTAACCCCACCTGCCCCTACTTTAGTCGATGAGATTTTATTAATAATAGACTGACCGCTTGACAAATATACTCCCCATGTTTGGTTCTCCGCATATCCTATTAAAGCATCTTCCGTCATAAGTTCCGACATTTCAATATCTTCGCTTTCCCCTTCTGCGTTTACACAAATATCATAATTAAATGCACCAGTAATACAAACTAGCACTACCAATAACATTGAAAGAATTCTTTTTTTCATAATTACCTACCCTTTCTTTTTTAATTAATTACTCAGGAAACCAAGTGTGTTGATTATTTTTTCAACTTCTGCTTGTTTCATGTCTGTTATATTAAGTGTGTATTGCACCTCTTCATACGTCCAAAGAATAGACCATCTATTTTCGTTTGATTCCTTGATATTGTATTCAGTTAACGAAATTTCAATACCATTAACATTCATCATATATTCTTGCATTTTATCATCTTCTATAACCGTGACAAACGAAGATTCTCTGTAATTTGGTCGTATGATGTAAGTGATATCAGTACTATTTTTTGTCCCATAATACATATATATAGATTGTATATCAGAGGCAAACACTGCCTCCTTGAACGCTATCCCTTGTGGGAGATAATCAATTTTAACTGGTATAAAACCATATTCTTTTTCTATTTTCTCATATAAATCCTCTTCCTCAACATACTGAGTAGGCTCGGTACTTCCAGAATCCGAAACTGTCTGCTCTCCTCCTGATAATATTTGTTTTAGCAGGCTCAAAATATTCTTATCCTCACCCATACTCACTGTTCCAAGAGCCAATACCGCCACAACTGCAGCGATTAAGACCGCTACCTTGTTCCACTTGCGACGCTTTCTGTATATCTTTCCCAATCTAATATATTCTTTATCTTCTTCAGATAGATTCTCCAACCGTTTCTGCTCTTCATATTCCCGAATCTGTGCAAATACCTTTTCTCGTAACTCTGGTGGTGCCTGAACATTTCTTAACACTGGGTCAGCGTCAATAGCAGCCAGAATTCTCTCCACCTCTTCTAACTCTGCCTGCATCCCTTGCTGTACAATTTTCTTTAATTCCTCATCTGTCATTTTCGAACCTCCTTTGTATCTTGATTTTTGGCTAGTCTTTTTGCTTCAATTAACAGTTGAT
>JAFTWA010000029.1 GCA_017465565.1 Tyzzerella sp. | reverse complement strand
AGAATCCGCCCCTTTCTCATATTCTTTTGTTCAAACACTGAAATAAACTGGCGAATTGCCATGAAAATAAGATTTGATATATTAGAATGTTTGAAAATGTTCTTGCATTATAAATCTTTTTACACATGGTGTCAATACTGTCCTAAAATGAAGAAAAACCAAAGACAATAGATGCAGGAGGGGCTATCTATTTCCCGATAGCCCCATTCCTCTATACTAGCTTCATCTCATCCTTCAAATATTTTAAAAACCTTGTCACGATGATGATTCTATATGTATTCCGGCAAGTATTCCTTATGAGCCTCCAACAACTCATCTACCATTTTCTTAATCGAATCAATATCCAACTCACTGCCAGTGTGTGGGTCTAACATCGCAGCCTGATATACATGTTCACGTTTCTTTGTGCGTGCAGCTTCAATTGTAAGCAATTGCACGTTGATATTTGTCATATTCATCGCTGCACACTGTACTGGAAGTTCTCCCACATGACATGGATGAATTCCCATACCATCTACCAAACAAGGTACTTCCACACATGCATTTTCTGGAAGATTTGTAATCAGATGTCCTGTATTTAACACATTCCCACCGATTTTATATGGTTTGCCTGTCACAATTGCTTCCATAATATGCGATGCATATTCGCGTGAACGTTTATGTTCTTTTACACCGCCTTCCAGCAATTCCTGATATTCTTTCTTCCATCCCTCGATTTGATCTACACATCTTCTTGGATATTCATCCAAAGGAATATTATATTTCTCAATCAATTCCGGATACTTTGACTTGATATAGAACATATTGTACTCTGCATTATGCTCACTTGACTCTGTGCAGTAATGTCCGAAATTTTTAATATAATCCAGACGTACTTTGTTTTTAAAATCTGGGTCAGCTAATTTTGCATCTATTCTTGATTTAATTTCAGGATATAAGTCCACACCGTCTTTATCTTTGATTTCTAGGAGCCATCCCATATGATTGATTCCGGCAATCAATTCCTTATGGCCTTCCATTTTATCTTCCATTCCCAGTCCTTCAAACAATTCTTTTACACAAACCTGCACGCTATGACATAAACCAATTGTTTTCACTTTTGTGTATCTTTGCATATACCCTGTCAGCATTGCCATTGGATTTGTGTAATTCAAAAACCAAGCATCCGGACAAACTTCTTCCATATCACGTGCAAAACTTTCCATAACTGGAATTGTACGAAGTGCACGCATAATACCACCAATTCCAAGTGTATCTGCAATTGTCTGACGCAAACCGTATTTCTTTGGAATCTCAAAATCTGCTACAGTAGCCGGCTCGTATCCACCTACTTGAATTGCATTCACTACAAAAGTTGCATCACGAAGTGCATCTTTGCGATTTTCTTCGCCGCAATAACACTCAATTTTGCCATAACCACCCATAGTCTCTCTCATTTTTTCCAAGATAACTCGACTCTGTTCCAAACGTTCAGCATCGATATCATAAAGTGAAAAAATGCTGTCTCTAAGAGCTTCTGAACACATACAGTCTCCTATTACATTTCTTGCAAACACAGTGCTTCCGGCACCCATAAATGTGATTTTCATAAACGTTCCTCCCTTATGTGGTTTTATTGTCATATTTACTTTTCTTTATATTAACAATATTTTCGCACTTTTAGAATTGATTTTTGTCACATAAACTTGTTATAATGTCACATATACTACATTCGTATGGAGGATTATTCTATGCACTATAATGTTATCGTAATTGACCAGCATTACCATGGATTGAACCCGATGCAGTTCGGATATGAAAATTGTGCACCTTTACATGATTTTGGACCAGCGGTACGAACACACTGGCTGCTCCATTATGTTGTTTCTGGTTTTGGAAAATTTACGAGAGAAGGAGTAACCTATGACATTGGACCTGGAGAAATTTTTGTTATTCCTCCGTATGTGGAAACATATTATCAGGCAGATGAAAAACAGCCTTGGAAATATATTTGGATTGGATTTACCACGGAAGAAGCTCCTGAAGTGTTTTTGCCCCCTGTTATTTCCTGCCCAAATATTGGAAATATTTTTCATGAAATGCTTTCGTGCAACAAGCTGGAAAATGGACGAAGTGCGTATCTTTCCAGCTGTCTGTGGAAATTGGTCAGTCTGCTTTCTGAGCAAGGAAAAAACGCATCCAATTATGTAGACATGGCACTGAACCATATGAATTCGGAATACGCAAACGGAATCACCATTCAGCAAATTGCAGATTCCATTGGTATCAATCGAAAGTATTTTTGCAGCCTATTTTCCAAACAGGTCGGCATATCACCAAGCGAATACCTAATTCATTTGCGTTTGAATAAAGCCGCAGAACTTATGACTACTTATAATCAATCACCTACTATCGCTGCCATGTCAGTTGGATATAATGACATATATCATTTTTCGAAGATATTCAAGAAACACTTTGGGGTATCCCCGCGGGAATATTGTAGGAGAAGAGAATGATAGGCCGACTGCTCACTCGAGCAATCGGCCTATTATCCTATACTATTTTGTTTTTTTAAAACTTGTCATTCACAAAAAACTCATATGTAATATCATTTACATCCTTCAAATACTCATGCTTATAATCAGGATATATCACATGTTTCTTCCTACACTGCATTTTATTATATGCAGCATATTGTGTGGAAGGTGGACAGATATTATCCAAGAGTCCCGTAAACACCATGACATCAGCTTTGATTCGTGGAACAAGATATTGCAAATCGATGTATCCTAGTTTTGTAAAGATTTCTTCCTCTCTTTCATGTCTTGGATCAAACAATCTAAAATAGTCTCGTAGCTCTCCATAAGCTTCCAAATCAAGGTCCATGTCCCACACACGCTTATAGTCACACAAAAATGGCTCTGCAGATGCAGCCTTTGCGACTCTCGGTTCTAGTGAGGCGCAAGCCAAGGTTAATGCTCCACCCTGGCTTCCACCCATAGCATATACTTTAGACTCATCGATAAAATCCATATCCATTACAATTCTTGCAAGTTCTGCTGTGTCAAGGAAAACGTCATGATATAACAATTTTCTAGGGTCTGCTTCATCTAAACCTCTGATAATATGGCCATGTACGGTATTACCACACACACCACCTACATCTTCACTTTTTCCGCCTTGTCCACGTACATCCATGGCAAACACTGCCGTACCGCTTGCTACAAATCCCAGTTTATCATACCAATCACCGCAATTTCCCTGATAACCATGAAATTGTAACACAGCCGGAATTTTTCCAGTAATGTTTTTTGGTCGTAAATGTTTTACATAAATTTTCGCTCCGTTCACTCCTGTAAAATACATGTCATAGCACTCAGCAATTGGACTTTGAAATTTGGCTTTTTCCATAGTTACTTGTGGATCTACTACTTTCATCTCTGCAATTGCTTTATCCCAGTATTCATCAAAATCTGCTGGTTTCGGATTCACTCCATTGTATTGTTCCAACTCTTTAATTGGCATGTCTAGAATTGGCATAATAGTATTCTCCTTTCGCCATGCAAGTGTTTTTACTCATCGAAAGCGCCTCTCTTTCTTTCTGTTCTCTATAGGAAATTATACCTATGATAATTTTATCATTATCACAATTTTTAACCATGTAGCATATTGCTAAAGTTAAGAGGATATGGGCGTTTAATAGAAAATATTATTCTTGTACAAGAAGATTTACCGTTTCAAAACAAGGAAATAGAGTTGCCCTTATGAACAACCCTATCTCTTATTACTTTATGATTTTAATATGACTAAACGCCTTACCATACCTTATTCATTTGGTTTTTCCACTTCTTCTTTTGATTTTTTCTTTTTCACAAAGAAAAGCCATAAAAGAATCAATGCTACTAATGCAATCACAATAACAATGATTCCAATCAGTATATCAGGATTGCCTTTTTCTTGATCATCGTTATTCTCTACTTGCTCTGTTTTTTCATCATCGTCCGTTTCATCCTTAATTGGAGTCTTCGTTTCCGATTCATCTTCTTTTGACACATCCTCTGTTGTAGCATCTTCCTTTACGTCATCATCAGTCGTAGTCTTTTCTGGCGTACCATCTTCATTTGAAGTTGTATTATTAGTTGTACTCTTGTCATTAGAAGAAGTATTCTTATCTGATGATGTTGTACTTTGTGATGGTGTACTCTGCGACGATGTACCCTGCGATGGTGTGCTTTGAGATGGTGTACTTGGTGTTGTCGTACTTGGCTGATTATCCTCAGCTGGTGGGTCGGCAACAATTGTTACTGTATGAGAAACCGTTCCCAATGTACCAGTTTCAAAATCACCATGTGTTACTTCATAATTTGACACGCTAAATGTTACCTTTTGTCCGGCAGTCAAACTAGAAGCCAATGTCACATTTATGCTAATAAGTGTTTGTGAACCACTTGCTCCAGTTACACTATCATCAATAAGTAAAAATGTTGGCGGTGCACTGTAATCACAGCTCCATCCTGAAAGAGCTGCCGTTACACTATTTACTGTAGCTTGAGATGCATCATAAGAGAGCTGACCACTTGCTCCATAGCAGATTGACGAGTTCACATTCAAGCTTAATGTAATCGTTTCTCCAGCCTTTGCAGTACTTGGACCACTCATACTACCTGATGCTTCCGCTGCTTTCACGTCTATTCCTGTTGCGAAGACAAAAGCCAATGCAACAGCCGCTAAAACGGATATTATTTTTTTCATGAAAAGTCCTCCTCTTATTTAATATAAATTCTCGGAATCTTCAGCCCTGATTTTTCAAGGCTTTCAGACTCTTCATTTCAAAAATCACCCACTTTTTTTCTGAAAAATCTAAATTTTTCAAAAAATGCTTGACAAATCCGTCAAAATTTGCGGCGAAGCCGGT
>JAFTWA010000028.1 GCA_017465565.1 Tyzzerella sp. | reverse complement strand
TCTGAATCCTAGACCACCAGCACTTGCCCATGATAAAGCATTTCCTTGAGCATCTGTTAATGTTACGATTGTATTATTAAAAGATGATTGAATATGTGCTTGTCCGCGTTCAACGTTTTTCTTGACACGTTTCTTTGTCACTTTTTTTGTAACTTTTTTAGCCATCTTAAACTAACCTACTTTCTTTCCTTATTTTTTCTTGTTTGCAACTGTTCTCTTAGGACCTTTTCTTGTTCTAGCGTTTGTTTTTGTCTTTTGACCACGAACTGGAAGTCCTTTTCTGTGACGGATACCTCTGTAGCATCCAATTTCTTGTAATCTCTTGATGTTTAAAGCGATTTCTCTACGAAGATCACCTTCAACTTGATAGTTGTCATCGATAACAGCACTGATTGCTTTAACTTCATCGTCTGTTAAATCTCTACAACGAGTATCTGGATTAACTCCAGCTTCTTTTAAGATATTTGTTGCACTTACTCTACCGATACCGTAGATATAAGTCAAACCGATTTCTACACGTTTGTCTCTTGGTAAGTCTACACCTGAAATACGAGCCATGTGTTCATCCTCCATTTTCTTTTTTTCTTTTATTATATCGTCTTTAATAGGGGCACTGCTTTCGCATCACCCAGGCGTGTTCGGTATACACACCCTTTCCGACCACCGCATAATCTACCCAATCACCATGCAGTAGTTATCCGGTAATGACCGGTCGGCATTAGAAGCAATATACGAGGTCGCTCACCGGCTAAAGGTGCTGCCTTGTATATTAAACAGTCCACACATCCTGGTGTGTCGGCTGTTAATTGCCTAAATAAATGTTTGCGTTTTACGCACAAAATCGACAACGATAATTATCCTTGTCTTTGTTTGTGTTTAGGATTTTCACAGATTACTCTGATGCTTCCTTTTCTTTTGATGATTTTGCACTTTTCGCAAATTGGTTTAACTGATGATCTAACTTTCACGTCAAATCCTCCTTTCATCAATTGCTTTACATTGTACCTTGCGCCCTTTTTGTACCAATTTCATTCATTATTTGCCGCGGAGAATGAAATCTATCCATAAACGCGCTAATATAGTATAACACTGCACTCGGGCAATGTCAACTAATAATTTACTTTTTTTACTTATCTCTCCAAGTAATTCTTCCTTTAGAAAGGTCGTATGGAGATAATTCCAATGTTACTTTGTCACCTGGTAAAATCTTAATAAAGTTTGTACGTAATTTCCCACTAATGTGTGCTAATACCTGGTGACCATTTTCTAATTCTACCTTAAACATAGCGTTTGGTAATTTTTCTACTACTGTTCCTTCAATTTCGATTACATCAGCTTTTGACATTTTTAATTCCTCCCTGTTTCCTTACCAAATAATTTTAGTATACGTTTTATTCCTACATCATCAATTCCAGACAGCTCATGCTTTTCACAGATGATCTGTACATGCTTCTTTTTCTTTTTCTTCGGTTTATCCATTGTCCGGATTTGACCATCTATCAAATATACATATGTTTCGTCTGTGCTTAAAATTACATATACATGACCTTTATCATGACCTGCTTTTGATCTCGCAAGCATTCCAGCTTCAATTCTTTCTATATTCATACTGTATCCTCTTCTTATTTTGATAAGGTCAAAAGTATTGGTTCCCCATCTGTTATCAGAACTGTGTTTTCATAATGCGCTGACAACGAACCATCTCTTGTTACAACTGTCCAATCATCATCAAGCCATTTTACAGCATAACCTCCGATATTAATCATCGGCTCAATTGCTAATGTCATGCCACGTCTTAGCTTAACTCCTCTTCTTGGCATTTCATAATTTGGTATTTCTGGTGCTTCATGTAACTGCGAACCAATTCCATGTCCACACAAATCACGAACCACACCATAACCGCGCTCAGAAGCATATCTGCCAATTGCTGCAGAAATTTCAAACAGATAATTGCCTTCTTTTGCAAATTTTATACCTTCAAAGAAACTTTCTTCTGTTACTTTGATTAAATCCTTTGCTTCCTTACTAATCTCGCCAATGGCGTGTGTTCTCGCTGCGTCTGAGTGATAGCCCTTATAAATAACTCCTGCATCCAGTCCAACAATATCTCCTTCCTTCAAAATTCTCTTATCAGTTGGGATTCCGTGAACTACTTCGTCGTTTACCGATACGCAAATAGATGCTGGATAGCCATTATAATTAAGGAAAGAAGGTACGCAGCCATAGCTGCGTATCACTTCTTCACCCAAACGGTCAATATCTTTTGTTGTCATTCCTGGACGTAACGCTTTTCTCATCTCTTCATGAACAATTTCCAGGATTCTCCCAGCTTCTGTCATGAGTTCGATTTCTCTCGCCGATTTAATAGTGATAGGCATAAGATTATTCTCCTAAAATGTTAACAATTGCTTTAAACACGTCATTGATATCAACAGTACCATCTACTTCAACCAGAATTTTCTTTCCTGTATAGTAGTCAATCAATGGCTGTGTTTGTTCATGATATACATTGAGACGTTTTTGAACTGTTTCCGGCTTATCATCATCTCTTAAAATCAATCCGCCGTGGCAGTTATCACAAACATTTTCTTCCTTGGTTGGTGCATATACAATATGATATGTAGCTCCGCAGTCAACACAAGCTCTTCGGCCTGACATACGGTTTACAATATTCTCATCTGGGACTTCAACATTGATTGCATAGTCCACTGCCTGGCCCAAAGCAGTCAAAGCATTGTCCAACGCTTCTGCCTGTGGAATTGTTCTTGGAAAACCGTCTAATACATAACCGCCTGCGCAGTCTTCCTGATTCACACGGTCTACAACCAAATCAACAACGAGCTCGTCTGGAACTAAAAGTCCCTGATCCATATATGTCTTTGCTTTCTTACCAAGCTCTGTTCCATTTTTGATGTTTGCCCTAAAAATATCGCCTGTTGAAATATGAGGAATAGAATATTTTTCTGCAATTTTCTTTGCCTGTGTTCCTTTTCCTGCACCAGGTGCACCTAACATAATAATCTTCATATGCGTTCCTCCATACTACTTAAAAAATCGCCATATAGCACTTTAACCCGCCAAATTTCTGCCTGTATAAGTCTGAAATTAGAGCGAGCTAAACTGCTTTGACATCACTGTCTATTTTTATTATTTTCCACTATTTAAAAATCCTTTGTAATTACGTACAAGCATTTGTGATTCGATTTGTTTGATGATTTCTAATACAACACCTACGATAATGATAAGTGAAGTTCCACCAAATGAAACCGATGCACCGAGTACTCCATTAAAGAAGAATGGAATAACTTGTACAATAATAAGACCAACTGCACCAATAAAAATAATGTACTTCAAAATTCTTGCTAAGTATTCTTCTGTTGGTTTTCCTGGACGAATACCTGGGATAAAGCCACCGTTCTTTTTCAGGTTGTTAGCAACTTCCATTGGATTAAATGTAATTGATGTATAGAAATATGCAAATGCGATTGTCAATACAATGTAAAGAATCAATCCCCATGAATAATGGATATTTTCTGGGTCGCACCAATTATTTGAATTCAATCCGTTTAAGATTTGGCTTCCGATTCCATCCCCATCACCAGCGCCCACAAATGAAGCGATGATAATTGGTAACTGCATCAATGAAGATGCGAAGATTACAGGAACAACACCTGCAGTGTTTACTTTCAATGGAATAAATGATGACTGTCCACCAACAGTCTTTCTTCCGTGTACTTTTTGTGAATATTGAACTGCAATCTTTCTTTGTCCATCCTGTAAGATGACTACGAATACAACTACAAATAAGATAATTGCTACAATGATAAGTGCAGCCAATGCCATGATGGCAAAGGATTTACCTTTCATAAATTGCTCGTATAATGCCACAAAATCACTTGGAATACGTGAAAGGATATTAATCAATAAGATAACTGAGATACCATTTCCAATTCCTTTTTCTGTGATTCTTTCACCAAGCCACATAAGGAATGCTGTACCTGCTGTCAATGTAAGAACTACAACTGCAGCATTTACAAAATTGTATTCTATCAATAATCCTTGACGGCCAAATGCAACCGCCATTGCCGTAGCTTGGATCAATGCAAGAACTACCGTCACATAACGTGAAATTGCTTGGATTTTCTTTCTTCCATCTTCTCCATCCTTTTGCATTTCTTCCAATTTTGGAATCGCAATTGTAAGAAGCTGCATAATGATTGAAGATGTAATATATGGGCTAATGTTCAATGCGAAGATTGACATCTGCTCAAATGAACCACCGGTGAAAGCGTTAAAGAAGTTAAACGCTTCACCAGTTTGGCTTGCAAAGAAAGACTTTACATATTCAGGATTTACTCCTGGTGTTGGCAACTGTGATCCGATTCTTACTACGATTAACATTAAAAATGTGTACCAGAGTTTCTTGCGAATCTCTTCAATTTGTAATGCTTTTCGGAATGTCTTTAGCATTAGATCACCTCAGCTTTTCCACCATTTGCTTCAATTTTAGCTGCTGCACTTGCACTGAATGCATTAGCTTGTACTGTAAGTTTCTTTGTTAATTCACCATTTCCAAGGATTTTAACGCCATCTCTTGGATTTTTAACGATACCAGCTTCGATAAGTGTTTCAACTGATACTACTGTATCATTTTCGAATACTTCTAACGCTCCTAAGTTAATAGCAACGATTTCTTTTGTATTTCTGTTAGTGAAACCTCTCTTTGGTATTCTTCTATACAATGGCATTTGTCCACCTTCGAAACCTGGTCTTGGAGCTCCTGAACGAGCTTTTTGACCTTTGTGTCCCTTACCAGCAGTCTTACCATTTCCAGAACCGTGTCCACGGCCTCGTCTGAAATTATCACTATGTTTTGAACCTTCAGCAGGTCTTAAATTTGATAAGTTCATCGTGACACCTCCTTATCTAATTATTAAGCTTCTTCTACTTTTACTAAATGTCTAACTTGTTGTACCATTCCTCTTGTTGCAGCATTGTCTGGTAATACAACTGTTTTGTTGAGTTTCTTAAGACCTAATGCTTCAACTGTCTTTTTGTGTTTTGGTACAGCACCGATTGTAGATTTTACTAATGTAACTTTTAATTCTGCCATATTTAGTCTCCTCCTTAGCCTAAGATTTCTTCCACAGTTTTACCGCGAAGCTTAGCTACTTCTTCTGGAGTTTTAATTTGACTTAATCCATTAATTGTAGCAAGTACTACGTTTTGCTTATTGTTTGAACCTAATGATTTTGTACGGATATTTTTGATACCTGCTAATTCGATTACCGCACGCGCTGGACCACCAGCGATAACTCCAGTACCTTCTGGAGCTTTCTTGAGTAATACTGAAGCGCTGCCAAATTTACCCATTTGATCATGTTGTACACTTTCATTTGCATCTAAAGAAACTGTGATAAGTCTCTTCATAGCATCTTCTTTACCTTTACGGATAGCTTCTGGAATTTCAGCTGCTTTTCCTAAACCTGCACCAACATGGCCATTTCCATCACCTACAACTACTAAAGCTGTGAATCTGAAGTTACGACCACCTTTAACAACTTTGGTTACACGTTTAATTGATACCACTTTTTCTGTTAGTTCTAATTGACTAGCATCAATACGAATTTGTCTCATGTGTGTTCCTCCTATTAAAATTCTAATCCAGCTTCTCTAGCTGCGTCTGCTAATGCTTTAATTTTTCCTTGGTAAATAAATCCACCACGGTCAAATACTACAGTGTTAATACCTGCTTCGATTGCTCTCTTAGCAATTACAGTTCCTAAATATGCTGCTGCATCAACGTTGTTAGTTTTTTCTAATTCAGCTTTTACTTCTTTTTGTACAGTAGATGCTGAAACAAGAGTTTTTCCAACTGTATCGTCAATAATTTGAGCATACATATGATTGTTACTTCTGAACACAGCTAAACGTGGTCTTTCAGCTGTACCGCTGAAACGGTTACGTAATTTTCTGTGTTTATTTACACGAACTTCGCTT
>JAFTWA010000027.1 GCA_017465565.1 Tyzzerella sp. | reverse complement strand
TTTAATTCCTCATCTGTCATTTTCGAACCTCCTTTGTATCTTGATTTTTGGCTAGTCTTTTTGCTTCAATTAACAGTTGATTGCAAACGCTTTCTTCATCACTCTCTTGCAATCTCTTGTATATGTTTTCGAAGGCCCGTTTGGTAATATCTTGGGCTTTTGTTTCATCTTTTAAAAGATATAAAGATAACCGATATACATTGTTCGCATACCTCTCGTAAATCAATTCGAACTTCTCTGTCCTATTCATGTCACCTTAAAAACCTCCCAACACATATATTTGTACACAAAAAGAACCCAATACAAGCGCTGCGTCCTTCCGGGCGCAGTCCTTACATTGAGTCCTCTAGCATATTTTAACATATTTCGACAAGATTCGCTATTCATTTTTTTAGAATTTCATATACACTATAGTCTCGTTCTTTTCCTATGCCACTAGCAAATGATTTTAACATTAGAAAAAAGCGAGCCGTTTCGGATCGCTTACGCGATTCTGAACGGCTCTATAAACCACTTTGTTCTATTCTGCCCAAAATTCAATTTCTAATCCCGAACGACCCTGTGTTACTGTAACATATAATCCAGGAATAGATTCGGAAATTCTTCCTTGTGTAGGCACCTTTCTTGGTCCGCCGTATTGCAAAATTAAAGAATTAATGGTATTATACAGTGCCTCACCACCTTCTGGAGCAATCGTTACCATACATTGCTTTGCTAAGGATGGGAGTTCTTTGTATCCAGGTTCTGTTTCTAATCCAACTGCATACTGAGCATCTGTTGACCATCCACCAATACAAAAATACATCCATGCGTTATCTGTAGTGCCATTTATCATAACAATATTTCCATTAAAATAATCAATAAATGTATCTCTCACTTGAATATATTGACCAGCAAGACCACCTCTTAAAATGTTTCCGCATGTCGCAAATCGAGTTTTGCTTGCTTCGTCACGATATGCGTACATTCCAGCATATGGTGATTTCTCTGGCTCCGGTGTTGGAGTTGGTGTTACTGGCGTGCTTGGAGTTGTTGTGCCACCGCCGCTGTTTCCTGTATTGCTTCCTGTATTCGTATTGTTTTGGTTCTGATTTGTGTTTGAAGGTGTTTCTGTTTTTGGAGTCTCCGACTTTGGTTCTTCCACTTCTGGAGTTTCTTCTGTTGTGGTTTCTTTTTTACTTTCATCTTCTACTACAGAAGTTTCGTCATTTTCAGTATCTGTTTCCTTCTCTTCTTCATCAGTCTTATCTGTTTCAACAGACTCTATCTTGTCATCGTTCTTCGTAGTTTCCTTCTTTTTACCATAATTTAATCCAAATATAATACCTGCAATAGCCAATGCAATTATTACGATTGCTACGGATATTATGATAATGATTTGCTTTTTGCTCAATCTCTTCATTTGTATTGTCTCCTTTATTCTGCCCAAAATTCAATTTCTAATCCAGAACGATTTTGAGATACAGTAACATACAACCCAGGTATAGATTCAGAAATTCTTCCTTGTGTTGGAACCTTTCTTGCTCCACCATATTGTAAAATCAAAGAATTGATAGTGTTATATAATGCTGTGCCACCATCTGGAGCAATCGTTTCCATACATTGTTTTGCGAGAGATGGTAATTCATCATATATTGGTGCCGTTTCAGCAGTACCACCATTTGTTGACCAACCAGCAATACACAAATACATCCAAGCCCCATCAGTGGTGCCATTTATCATAACAATCTCACCACTAAAATAATCAATAAACGTATCTCTTACTTGAATGTATTGACCTGCAAGACCACCTCTTAAAATATTTCCACATGTTACAAAGCGCGTTTTACTTGCTTCATCCATCAAGGTATACATCCCAGCATATGGTGATTTCTCTGGCTCCGGTGTTGGAGTTGGTGTTACTGGCGTGCTTGGAGTTGTAGTTGTTGTACTCCCCACATTGCTTCCACTGTTTGCATTGCTGTTGTTTTGATTTGTATTTGTGGAAGTCTGGTTTTGCGTCTCTTGTTTTGGTTCTTCCACCGTTGTGTTCTGTGTTGTTTGCTGCTCTTCAGGTTTTTCTTCGTCTTCCTGTTCTGTGTTTGCATCCTCAGAATCCTCTTTTTGCGTTTCTTCTTCGGATTCCTTTTCATCATCCTTCTTGTCTGCTTCCGTCTCAATTTTGGTATCGTTTTTTTCTTTTACATCTTGGTTTTTTCCAGCGAATATCACGCCCAATACTATTGCCACAACTAAAATTATAGCCACAACAATGCCGATAATTATTCCCTGTTTTTTCGTTAGTTTCTTCATTTATTTGTCCTCGTCTCTCGTCTTTCGTAAAGAATTCTTTCTTTATATATTACCTCATATTATGAAAAAGGCATATCTTTTTCGAAACTTTTCTTTCTGTCCAAAACGGATGAAAGCCGTTTTGGATCATGCTTCGCATGACCAAACGGCTCATCCGTGAGTTAAGTTATTATTATTTTACAAATGCATTTCTTTTCTTTGTTACAAGAATTGCTGCTAATGCTACTAAACAGATTGCTACGTAAATCATAACTGAACTATTGTCACCTGTCTGTGGTGCTTTTGTATCAGTTGATGGAGTTGTAGGTTTAATAACTGGATTTGTATTAGTTGTCTCCGCGTCAGCATAAGCCAAAGCATATGTTGAGAATTTGTCTGTTTTAAATGAAATCGTTCCATCTTCATTTACGATTGTGTCAAGCACAGTAATCTCTCCGTCATGGTTACGGATTACTTTGTATATTCTTCCCTCTGCCTTCAATTCCTCTGGAATCGCAACGGTAATCATAATTTCTTCTTGCAGTTCATTAAGTGTTCCCAGTTCTTCATTTCCTGCCATCAACACAACAGAGACATCTAAATACTGCACTTTGGCATCTTCGCCCAACTCGGCTGTTACCTTTTCTTCGATTGCTGTCTGCTCAATCTGCGCAATTTCGCTCTCTGGAACTTTTACAACAACAATCTCTGCGCTTACGCTCTTACCGCTATTAACTGCCTCAGCAACTTTTTCTGCTGTTTTCTCATCTACAACTGAATTTGCAACTGTTCCTTCTACAATTTGCTCAACAACATTTTGAGTTTCTTTTTTAACAGTTTCTTGTGTCTTCTCATCGTCTACAACATTAACTTTACCCACATATGCTAATGCGTATGTTGAAAAACAGTCTGTTTTAAAGGTAAGTGTTCCGTCATTATTTACGACTGTATCTGAAACTGTAACTTCGCCATTATGACAACGAAGGATTTTGTAGATTCCTCCGTCTGCTTTCATCTCATCTGGAATGGCAACGGTTATTTCCATTTCTTCTACCAGTTTACCAATAGTTCCAAGTTCTTCACCTGCACATTGAATCAGAAGCGAAAGGTCAAGATAACGCAATCTTGCATTTGCTCCTAGTTCTGAACTTGCTTTATCTTCAAGCATTGTTTTATCACTTGATGCAATTTGCTCTGCTGTCATTTCCTTTAATACAAGTTCTGTTGTTATCATTTCTCCGCTGAAGAAACCATCACTAACCTTATTGATTTCTTCCGCAGACATTCTTTCTTCGCTTACTTCTTCATATACCCAGAAATCTTGTATTAACTGCAACACTTCTTCTTTCACAGCGGTTTCTGTCTCTTGTTTCTTCACTGCCGTTACATTTGCAACTGATTGCGATATTTCCGCTTCGCTAATAGAATTTCTTGTATCAACGGTCATTTGATGTGCGCAGAACCAACCCGTTCCACCAGTCATCTCTTTAACACTTTCTCCATTTACAATGATATTTGCCGTACTCTCAAACGAAATACGTTTTCCTGACATTTCTTTTGGAATCACTGTAGAAAATGTTACCCAAATAGTTTCTCCCGCCTCGATTTTAGGAATAATCGCTTTCTTACCACTTACAGTATACTTTTCACTAGCCACTGCTTTGTCAAAGGAATAATATGGTCTCTCTGCATCAAAGCAATCTTCATATCCTGCCTGAACCTCTATATTTTCTATTGCATAGTCTGCACAATTAGTCACACTTACTGGTAATTCGTAGGTTTTTTCAACTGGTGGCATTTCAATATCATCTACTGGGATTCTAACTTTTATAGCAGATACCAACTCGTATCCATTCCCCCACATTGATTCTCCCCAGCAACTGAATTCAGGAATTGTATAATTCCCATTTGGAATCTTGTTATACATACCTCCATTAATAGTGATATCATAGGCATTGTTTTTAGAAAACATTTGATACCCGGTCTTATAGGAACCACTATCTATAACTATCTCACCTGCACTAGTTCCGGTAATCAGTCGGTATCCAGCCTCATAGGTTCCCCCATTCAGCGTCAACTTGGCATTTTTCTTAACTTCAAACAATCCGAACTCAGCAAGTTGTTGTTCAGTGAAATTAACTTCTGCACCTTCTGTCAAACCTGCAATCTTCAGCGTTCCAAACCCATCAATTGTAAGTTCGGCACCCTCCTCTACCACAAAGGCCGGACAAAGTTCAAGCGATTCAATTACACAATTACCTAATTCAATGTTTATGCTTTTTCCTGATATTACGATTGGTTCGCCTGTCCCCCATAAAACATCCTCGGTTAACAGCACAGTCCCTCCATTTGTAGCATTATCAATAGCATCCTGAATGTCCTGTGCTTGTTCAGCACCACTTTTTGCCTCTGCAGGCATCACACACACACCCACAACCATAACCATTGCAAGTAATGCACAAAACACTTTCTTCATTTTGTTCATCTTCTCTTCCCCTTTTCCTTATGTTGTTAAAATTACTCCTATATACTAAGTGCGTGTTTTCACCAAAAAAGTATACGTTTTTTTAATATTTTTTTGAAAACCATATATTTCGTCACACTTAATACGTTTGTCCGTTACAATTTTACACCTCTAACCGTGCGAAGTCAATTAATTTATGACGGTTTTTCGTTGTTCTTATATCGGTTTTCATTATCTAGGATTTTTAGAATACTACGAATATAATCAAGATATATACCAAAACTAATGATATAGGAATGAGAATTATGAGTAGTGATTTTGATGTAAATGCTCGCATAAAACAATTGTGTGAGGAACGAAACATAACCTATTATGAACTTGCAAAAAGGTCGGATATTCCGTATTCAACATTAAGTACGATGTTACACAAATCCAACCAGCCGTCGCTGATAACCCTGCGGAAAATCTGCGATGGATTAGGCATAACGTTAAGCCATTTCTTCAATACGGAAGATGCCGCTATTTCTTTAACAGATTCCCAAAACGAATGTCTGTCTCTTTATAATCTGTTAAGCATTGAAGAACAGAAACTAGCAATTGCTTATATGAAGGGAATGCTGCATAAACTATGATTACAAGAAGGTCGGTTGTTGCCGGCCTTTTTATTATGCTTGTAGACAGAAAGCAATTAGCGAAATCAACACTGGATATCGAAAATGCAGGAGGCGGGGTATTGTGATGGTGCTAGGTTGTTGGCTATCCGGAAGGAAGCCTATAATCTCAATTGCAGTTACACTCTTGTCATTTTAGCCTTATCTATACTATATAAAAAGATATAAATTGACTACTCTCCTATGTACTTCATGAGCCATATGCAAACAGCCTGTTAACTCTGTTGTTTAATGTAAAAGGGCTTATATTTGTCTCATAAGCAAAGGAGTTAGTGGCAGAAGTGGACGGCTAGTATTAGGCAATAGGTTCATGAGCCTCTTAACGGCTTGTTAAAAGCCCCACAGTTGTTAAGCCCCTTATTGTAGGCTTACGTGACAATAGCCCGGAATATAGTTCCAGGCTATCCTATATCACATTACTTGAGAATCGATGGACTATACTAAGAATCTAAATTAGCCTTACTCTTTCTTTTATACTGAGGAGCCATACAAAGTACTAATTGTTTATAATTCCTTGTAAACCTTCCTGTTATTTCGCAACGATATCCAGCACTCTTTGTATTTGCGTCAACAGAATAAACAAAATGTTCGCATGTGTTACAACGCTTCCTTGCGGGCTTTTTTACTGTTTCCGACACATTATCCTGATTATATAGTGCAACTAATTTTGGAGTTGCCCACTCTGGTATACCCTCATATCTCTTTGTAATTTTCAAAGTGGAACGGTTAACCATTTTGCAGTGACTATTGGTAAGAATTATTCTATTCTTAATCTGCAACCCATGGCCTTTTATGACATTCTTTGGGCGCCGATATTTTCCATTAATTTTTTCAATAATTTTTTCAGAAAACTCCACAAAACAAACTATATCTTGCTGCTCTGGTTTTATTTCTGCACGTTTCTTGGCCTGCTTATTCAACTTGTTTTGGCGGATTTGCAGACCTTTATTCAGTTGTTTCTTCATTCCGTACTTATTACAAGTTTCTGCAGTTTTCGTGTCGGTCACCCGTGTTTTCCATTGTTTACAAAACTCGTTATTATAACTACAACACTGTGTACAGTCTTTATTTTCTGACATAAAATCCCCCTAAGAAATATTGTATTTTATACTTCAATTATACTTGATATATCTGTATATTTCTATGCACATTATGAATAATTCGATATGACAAATAGTTATATCATTATGCAACATCATCAATACTACCTGCCTTTATATTCCTAATTACTTTATCTTGCATGTTAACAAGCACTCCGTCCGAAACGGAAGAAAGCCGTTTCGGATCGCTTACGCGATTCCGAACGGCTTCTTACACATTCTCACTCTTCTTTTGCGGAACATTTAAGAAAATGCACATATAAACTGTTTGCATGCCATTGTCATCTTCTCTTGCTTCTCTGGGTTCTTGCCTGTCCGCACTTAGGACATCCTCGACCTCTATTCCGATTATTTACGGATGCAACCCATTCATGATTACATATCGGACATTTCCACCAAACTTTCTTGTGCGTTCCACTTGTTACAATTTCTGGAGTTAATCCTTCATTGCGCTCATAGTTCCATTCTTTGCTTAATATCGGATTAACGGTTAATAGGTCATTAATCCCCGATACAACCACCTTACCCGCACAACACGGGCATCCCGTTCCTTTACTTCGCTCACTTATTAATGCTTTCCATTCGTAACCACATTTAGAACATCGCCACCATACTTTTTGGTTCGATGCTCGCTTATATTCAGTCGGTCCCTTGTTGTTACGGTCATAATTCCATTCATTGCATAATAATGGATTTGTCACTAATAAATTGTTAGATTCTGTGGCCACTCTCCCTGAACAAGCCGGACATCCACTATTACGGTAAACTCGGTGATTAGCATTTGTTTCCCATTGATGTCCACATTCACTACATTTCCACCACACTCTCTTATTTGAACCTGGAGTGACGCTATCCGGATAACTTCCATTCTTTTTTACATCCCATTCGGCTGCTATATGTGGAAATAGGGTCTGCAAATCATTGTACCCTTTTAACACTTTCTTGTTAGCACAATAAGGACATCCTCGCCCTGCTATCCTGTTCCCTACCGTTGCAGAATAACTATGTCCTTTTTCACATATCCACCACACCTTTTTATTTGAACCAAACGATATGCTCTGAGGAGAAAATGTATTCTTTTCAAAATCCCACTCTTTTATTAATAGAGGGTGTGTGGTTTCCAAATCATTAAAACCAACCAAAACACGCTTTCCTGAACAATATGGGCAATTGGAACCTTTGGTCCTATTCTCTATTTTCATTTGCCATTCATGGCCACATTTACCCAACCACCATACTGTTTTACCACTTGAACAACTCACCATATCTGGTTTTAGAAATCCATTTTTGGTTGGATGCCATTCCTCTGCCAAATCTTGTCTTTTAACTGCAAGACTATTTTCCTTTTCACGTAATATATACTGCGAATAAATCTCTGAACTATCTCTATTTATATCTACTTCAATTGCAAACGACGTATGTACTATTCTATTAATTCTGGCAAGCAATTTCTCAATCACTTCACCGATAAACAAATAATCCGCAGTATTTCTACAATAGATAATTTGTTCCGTATCTATTTGCTCTGGATTTTTTGTTTCCTTTACCCGAAACAAGGTAATTCCTGCATTTTTTAACGTTATATTTTTTCGTTTTTCCTTTTCTCTTGCCTGCTCGTCATTATGATAATAAAAACCATCGTATTCAATACCTATTTTATACTCTGGCAAAAAAACGTCTATTTCAGTCTCACCATTAAGCAGATAGCGATTATGTGCAGTAGTTATTTGTTTTAAATAAAAGTATATGGCTTGCTCTGGAAAACTAGTCTTTCTTTCTCTATCACAAATAGGACACCCAGTACCATGAGTGCGATTAACTACTGTAGCCTGATACTCGTGCCCCATAGGACATACCCACCATATTTTTTTGTTCGAACTTCCTGCTGTGACATCACTTGGTAAAATCCCCTTGTTTTTGTTTGGATGCCATTCAGCAGCGATACGCGGATACAATGTTTGTAAATCATTATATCCAGGCAATACCCTCTGTCCACAACAAATAGGACATTGTCCTCCACTTACAATCGAACTAACAGTTGCTTGCCACTCATGTCCTTTTTCGCACTTCCACCATACTTTTTTATTCGAACCATAAGTCACATCATTTGGAGTGATATCCAAATTCTTATCATAGTTCCATTTTACCAGAATTTCCGGATGAGTTGTTGCTAGACAATTTTGTTCATTAACGGCCTTGTTGCTGCAAGCCGGACAATTATGTCCTCTCGCTGTCCGATATGATACACTGACCTCCCATTCATATCCACATTTGCTACATTTCCACCACACTTTTTTGGTGGAATTTTTTGTAATTTCATATGGAGATACTTCGTTTTTTGAATAATCCCACTCTTCCAACAAATTAGGATAACATGTTGCAAATGAACCCTTTTGACTAATAATGTTTGAAATCTTCGTCTTAGCCTGTTTCGTCTTACTACATACAGGACATCCCTTACCTGCTACGCGATTTGAAATGGTTGCTTGCCACTCATGTCCGCAAACATCACATTTCCACCATACATTCTTGTGCGAACCCTTTGTAACATCTGTTGCGTGCAATTCACCATTTAAACTTGGATGCCATTCTTTTGCCACACTTGGCATTTGACTAGCCAAATCATTGTAACCAACCAAAACCTTTCTTCCAGCACAAACGGGGCACCCCTGCCCTCGGCTCCTATTGTTAGGTGTTGCCTGCCATTCATGCCCTTTCTCACATATCCACCATATTTTCTTAACTGAACCAACTGTGATATTTTGAGGTTCAATCCCTTGTACTTGATTTTTTTCATAATTCCATTCAGACATCAGTTGTGCATTGTCAATCACATACCTTTTTTCAATCCGCATTATAATTCTTGACCTCCATCTTTAGCATTGGCCCAATTCTACTTCGTACTATCGATACTCTCCATCTTCTTATGTATTCCTTTCCAACCTTTATGGTTAGACCCCCGTAGCAAACTAGATGCGTTTGGTTCCCATTCGTATCCACAAACACGACATCTGGCACGTACTGGATTGTGTCTTCCGGTATATTTGCCGACGATTTGGATATCCGGATTTACTTGAAACACTTCTCTTTCAAACTCTTCTTGATTCTTGATAAATTGCTGATGTGCTTTTTTTGTTCCGCATTTTCTACAACCATCTCCTGCAAGCATATTAGCCGGCACGCCCTGCCACTCAAAACCACATGTCACGCACCTAACAGGAATTTTCTTGTTAGCGTTTTCATATCTCCCTACGATTTCTATATTAGGATGAATTTCTTTCATTTCTTCGACAAAATCTTCGTGTGTCTTTGCTTTTGAATTCTCATATGCTTGTTTCTCAATATTCTCCCAATCTGTCTCGGTATAGCAACAACACATACCGCACTCCTCGAACAAATCAGAAACCAATTGTTGAATTGTTTTTCTATTCGCCTTATTTAAATCCTCCTCAAAAGTATAGCACTCTTTATCAAAAGGCTTGGTTGCATCCTTTGGAAATTTGTCATAGATAGTAATCAATCTTATTCCTAACTCAAAGCATTTTTCACGCTTTTGGGCATCTCTTTTTAGTGACCTTTTATGCAAATTCCAGTTTCCAGGTTCAAACGCTATTTTTAATGACGGAATATAAATGTCTAATTCCATGCCTATTGTCTGTTTATCTCTGGAAATAACAGCATCGATACCAAGTACATTTTCAAAACTGTTTTTTATAAATTGTTCCATAAAACTCGTTCCCGATTTAGCACAACGTGGACAGCCATGCCCTTGTAATAACGAATATGGTTTTGCACTCCAAGTGTGTTTACAAACCTCACAAGTGCACGAGATATTTGTATGACCATTAATATATTGTCCCTCTATTTTAATAGTCGGATGCTTTTGAGACATTTCAAAAACAAACTGGTCCTGTGTTTTAAGTCCTGTTTTTCCGCTATTGTGTTTTGCCCCACGTATTGCCCTACAATGCGGACACGATTTGCCTTGAGTGAGAGAATACGCTTGAGGATTCCATGTATGACCACAAATCTTACATTTTGTTTCAATTCGTTCAACCGCTCGCGTATAGATTCCTACGATTTCAATATCTGGATTAATCCGTTCAATTTCATTCACAAACTGCTCATGCGTTTTTGCCATTCTCGTGCCCTCTTGTATCAATTTTTAATAATGCTTTTCACTTTCTTATCTGTTTGTTATTGTATCATCATTTTCATTTTTTGTTAATAAGCATTCCTCCGAAACGAGCGTAGCCGTTTCGGATCACGCTTCGCGTGACCGAACGGCTACACCACTCGTTTATTAAAACTCTTTCCATTCCGTACTCTCTGGCTCCAACACCGCAATATTTTTGCTCTGCAGTTCGCCTGGTTCCAACACAAACTCACCCAAACGATATTTTTCTTTCGCAATCTCCAATGCCTTTTCCGAATCTTCTGCTTCGACTTCAAATACCGCTGATACGATTTCTTCAATTCCGATTTTATATGTTTTCACGGTTTCACCTCCTTACCCTTAAGCAGAAAGAGCCAGTTGGAGGACTGGCTAATTCTGTTTTGAATGATTTCTACAAAAGATTTACTCCCTCTAACATAGAGAGTCACATAATTTTCTCTTCCATCTCTCCTTTCTACAAGTTATATAATTATTATGATATTTGACCCCATGTAATAAAAACAAACTGATTGCGGCAAAGTAAACTCCTCTAAAACCCTATCACTACAAGCACTTTTCGGACTTTTCTCGTTTATATAAAGATTTAGAAGACCAAAAGAAAGACAGTGGATGAAAAGTGCAGATTACGGCGATTTGCTTCGAAAAACATATTCCAAACGACTCATCTGAAACAAAAAAAATAGTTTTTATCTTAAATCCAATAATTTTTATAAGAAAAAGACCGAAATATTACCATTTTTTCTCCATTTTCTCTTCGATTATGATAGGTATAGAGGAATAAAAGAAAAAGCAAAAGAGAAAACCACAATTTGAAGCGAAAAATAATGTAATTTCAGCGTTCTGAAGCAAAAACAATAATCTGGAAAACCAATAACATAATCTTTACCTTTCAAAGGGAAATATTCTTTTTTATTCACTTTTCATTCTCTATAAGAGAGGTATATTTTTAAAAACTATCTTTTGCAAAGAAAAAGACTATAAGACACCCGGTCCTACAGTCAATTTCCTTGGTGCGACATGGGAGGTAATTCCATCCACACCTGAACTATAACTATAAATAAAAGAGAAAAAATTATGTGGCACGTGGCCTATGTACGTTCTTTTACCGTACCATCCTCGCGCCTGTACAAAAACTACATAATTATTATGATATTTCACTATACTGAATAAAAGATTACTTTTATGGGTATGTTTTTACATCTCCACAATACTTACAAACCTCTCTTTTAAGCATCAATCCACCTTTTTCACCACCTGACATTAAAATGTTTTGTCCACAGGAACAGGATTTTATATATGCACAATCAGATTCGACTTTTTCATATCCTCCTAAATCCCCCGCATTTTTTACGCAATATTCTGTATTTTTATAGAAATAATCGCAGCAACGCATCTGGATTTGGCCATGGCACCTATAGCAGTAGCCCATATAGTACTGTTCGCTGTGCCAGCCGCAAGGCTTCGGACACATCATCCCCAATTTCTCGCTATAACATTCTCTATGAAAATATAAATCTGGAATGTTGACCGCATCATGAGTCTCTGGGTCTATGGTAAACAACGGAAAGCCGCACCCGTTACATCCCCAAACCATTTTTCGGATACCAGTGTATTCTTCCCATTCAACTGGCTCATATAAATGAGTACACTCTTCCATTTTTGTTTCTGGTTCCACAGAGGTTGTAGGTTCACTAACCACCGGAGTTGTAACTGCAGGTGTTTCCGCCTTGGTCTGCGTTTTCTTTTGTTCTGTCTTCTGCTCCGTTTTCTGCACCTCTTCCGATTTTACCTGCTCTGTCGGAACAGTCTCCACAGTACTCTCTTCTACTACTTCTGATGCAAGGTGCTCTTTTGTCCCCTCGTCCTCCTCTCCGGGCACTTCCTCTGCTATACTCTCTACTTCAGTTTCTACTATCGTTTCTTCCTTTTTTTCAGGAACCTTTGCTGTGATTTCTTCATCCACCTTTCCGCATCCAGCAAGCATAATTGCCACCATAACAACGGCTAAAATCCTTCTAATTCTCATTCTCATCGTCCTTTCTTTCACTATTTTTCTTTGTCCTTTTCCTCGGCTTTATTTTGATATCCAAAAGCGCATCATATTTTGTATTAAATCGAAACACAAACTCAGCAACCTCTTCCATCATTTTCTGTTCCTGGTCTTTCGTCATTTTCCTATCACCCTTCCGATAATTTGCTCGCTAGTAATTACTCCGCACCAGGTTCCGCCCCGCCTGTTGTCGCCCATGAGGTAGAACTCATCTGGTCCCAAAGTAAAACTCGCATCATATTCGCCAAAGTCGTTCCATCCTGGCCATTCCAGATACGGCTCTTGTACCCAATCTCCATTCGCCCAAATTGTTGAAAAACCGATGCAAATTTCTTCCCCTGGTAATCCTATCACCCGTTTTGTAATCAGTGTTATTCCATCACCTGTTTCCAATCTAGCCGTGACGATGTCTCCCCTTTCTATCTTAGCGGGGTCTACTCTGGTTGCGAGAAACAATTGTCCATCTTGCATAGTTGGCATCATCGAATCGCCTTTGACAAGAATTACAGACACGCCAAACAACTTCAAAACAATCAAAACAATACAAAGAACAACAAGTAGGGCCATCACTATTTTCCAAATCCTATTCAGTAGGTTTTTCATTTGTTTCTCCTTGTCTTGTCCTCATCAATCGCATATCACGCCAACTCACGCTCCCCTCGTTTTTTTCCTTTTCTTTCAGCCAGTTTTCAATGTTTTCCTGTGGCACCTTGAAGCGTAAAGAAGCCTCGTCTGGTCGCATATATCCCGCACGGAGCAAATACTCAAGTTCAGCCAGTAAAAACCACTCCTGTTTGTTTTCTATCGCCCGCGTTAGTCTGCGAATGTAGGCGTCATAGTGCACCATGAACGACTCCGAATCAAGTCCGCAGGTTTTTGCCGCGAACTCGGGAGTCACATTTCGCCCGGAAAATAAATCCCTGCATCTACTCAAAATCCTCTCCTCATGGCTTAAACTACTCATCTATTTTCTCCTCCTGCTCTGCAAAATTATCAACAATCCTTAGAAAATCATCGTGTGTCAAACTCGGCTCATCAATGTATTCTAGTGCTGTTTTTTCGTCTATAACTCCCTCACGGTACATTCTACAAAGCAACTTCGCTTCTGTTTCTTGCTTATGATATTCGAAGAAATCAAAATCCTTGCCCTCTGTTTCCGGCTCACTTTCTGGCTCTGTTTCCTGTTGTTTCTGTTCGGGTTTTTCTTCTATCTCCCTAATAATCACATCCACATCCTTTCCGGTTTTACTCCAGTAGGCATGTTTCGCTGTGGAGATAAGGTCGTCCAAGTCAATGTTCCCGGCTCTCAACTGCCTTTCTTGCTCTTTGACTATAAACCACCTTTCGATTAGTTCCTCATCGAATAGTTGAAATCTTGAATAGTCTCGCTTCCATCCCGTTTGCATGTAAATTCTGTCATATAACTCCTGTGCAATATCTTCAATACTGCCTGGGTGTTGGTCTTTTACGGCTTTAATCAATTTGACATATTCGACGTTAATACGGCAAATCATTGCTGTTGATGTATCATCGTACCCCATGGATTCGGCGTGGAGCACCGCAGCCGTACGGCTTTCAATTACCGAAAGAACAAAACTATTTTTCTCCATCTGATATCTCAACTCATTAAATCGCTCCTTACCTGTTTTTTCTGTTCTCATTTATATCTTCCTTTCTTATCCTAAATCTATCAATTTCTTCTTCTGTCAACTCTCGTAATTTTTTACCCTGTCTCCTCGCATACCGCGAAGTTCCAACAAGTCAATACCACAAGACGGGGCGTTTTGGTAAGGATTCGGTGGCGCGTAATAATCAGTATTCTTATTCACAACGCTCCTCCTCTTCATACTGTTTTCTTGCGGTTTGCCATTTATCTCGGCAAGTATGTATCATGTCCCAGAAATCCAACTTGTCAATGCTATAAATGAATCCGTCCATGTGTTTTGCGTCTTGGTACAATAACCGATAGACCCTCCGGGCAATATCTCGGCTGTGCATCTCTAGATTCTCTTCGATAACCCGTTTCATTGTTTTCACATAACAAGCGTCATAGCCCGCATTAATAAAGTGTGTCATCTCAAACCTGTTTGCTTTCATAACGCTTCTTAGATAATCAATTCTATCTACAAGCAGATTTAAAACAACAATTCGGCACATATACGATTGAATTGATTTTTTCCTGTATGGCTTTTCCCCTGATTCCTCTTCTTCCGGTTCTGGGATTTCTGGCGGTTCTGTCTCCCACAAAAATCTCCAAAGTGCGTCATTGATTTCTTGAATGGTTTCACCTTTGTGGGTGCCTATAAATTCACAATAGAAGTCAATCTGGTCTTCGGAACATATGTAGTGCAGAGCCTTCATACCCTCGTAAATACCTTTAATGTCTTTCCCGTATCCCATCAACAAAAATGTGTTGACAGTTCGCAACATATCCAACTGGTGCAGATATTGCTGGCGAGTCATCTGTTCTCTTTCTTCTTCTGTCATCATTGCCTCATATTCTTCTGCTTTCACTTTTATCCTTCCTTTCTTCAGTTCTTTTTGTTATGTAAATACTCACCCCTTGCTAATACTAGCATTTAAAACTAAATTCTCTGTCACCTCCTTTTGAGTAAAATAAAAAGTCATAAAAATAGCACACGCATCACCGTATGATTATTCTTATGACTCATTTAGTCTATGTTATTTAGTTTGTAAATCTTTATATCATCATTCAAATTGCCTTGCCAGCAACCTTTGTAAGTCACTGATGCAAGAAGGAATTATCTGCATGTTAGCGCGCTTTTCAATATTAATCAAGGCCCTTTTTGTAATTTTTCCAAACTTTTTCCGAAGGTAAAATTGTTTGGATCTGCTACGCAGA
>JAFTWA010000026.1 GCA_017465565.1 Tyzzerella sp. | reverse complement strand
TAACGTGGCTCACGCTCATCACGACAACAGCAGGAATGTATTTGGTGAATGGGTATTTATTTGTCAAGGTGCAAACCCATTCACCATCAAGCGATGTATCTGCCTGATAGAAAAAGGGAAACAGGTGAAAAATATTCTTTCTCACCTGTTTCCTCACTTACACCCTACATTGCGAACCTCAACTTTGGAAATATTTTCTCAAATTATGTATGGCATCATGTACGCTGTACTCTACTGCTCTCATAGAACAGCCTTCTGCTTCTGCAATTTCTCGAAAAGTCATGCCTTTTAAATAATGTAACAGCAATCTTCTTTTCTGCTTCTCCGGTAGTGATGCTATGGCTTTTGATACAGCCTCATACTCTAACTTGCGGATAATCATATCTTCTACAGATATTGGTTCTTCCACAGCGCGCTCATACAAAGTGTTGTCCCAAACCTCTGAATGTTCAATATGCCTGTCCCACACATTTAGATATACCAAATCGTCTAACTCGAAACGATTGAAGATGTCATACAATGTCTTTGTGATCTCGAATTCCTGCAATTCACCTTTCCCGTCTTTAAACGAGAGAAAGTATCTGCCATCGACCTCACAAATGCTATATGGATTATCTTTCGCTTTCCGCCTTTTGGGATGTTTTCCTTTCATCCTTTTTTCCTCCAATCTTGAAATTATTAAGTTTCAAGATTGAAAGGGCGGAGCTCTAATCCAGCAGTTTGCGTCTGCCCATTGTATTCCTCCCGCCAGGCCAACAAAAGTTGGTTATTTTTTGCAATAAAAAACACAAGGCAGAATATACAATTATTGATATATTCCCCTTGTGTTTTTGTTTATTATTAAATTTTTATTAGATACATGGTTGCTTTTATATCATGCATAACTTTATCCAACCACTACACCCTTCTGCAGCATCACATTCGCATACACCGCTGCTTCACCTGTTGCAATAATGCAATACACTTTCTTTGCCTCGTCGTAGAAATCAAAACGGTCAATATTTTCAATCGCCTTCGTCCCACGCTCATCATATTTTGCAACAATTTCTTTATATGTATCCCAGATTGGTGTCGCAATTCTGCCTTTATCCTGTTCCATCAGTTCCATCAACTGCACCGGTTTTTCTACATATGTATCCAATGGAAACACCTGCAATATAGCATCCAAAATCTCCGATACACCATGTCCATCCATACGGATGACAATCGCATCTTTTCCCATAGATTCGGATGGGAAGTTCCCGTCTGCAATTACCAGACGGTCACTGTGACCCATTTCACAAAGCACTTTTAATAATTCGGGAGACAAAATCTTTGGAATACCTCTTAACATCTTATTCTCCCTCTCTCAGTTGTCCAAGTGATCCACCTGGATGACGTCTCACATAACCTTGTGGTGAGATATTTACATATCTCTGCAAATACACACTTAATGTCTGCAGTACCAGTGTCTCCGCTAAAATTGACATTCTAGGAGCTCGATTCATTGGACCACCTTCTTTAGGTACTCCTGCATAAAGATGCACTGCGCTCTCCTTTGCAAGCCATGATTCGCGATTTCCAGACACTCCTATGACCTTACACCCATTGTTCTTGATTGCCAAAACCGTAGATTTCATTTCCGCGGTTTCTCCACTATTGGAGATGAAAATTACAATATCTCCTTCCGTTAACTGTCCACATGAACCATGAACCGCCTCGGTTCCATGTAAGAAATAAGTTGGTGTTCCAGTAGATGAGATTAACGAACTAATATATCCTGCAATATGTCCCGGTTTACCAATGCCAGATACATGCAATCTATTTCCGCTTTTTCCCGCTTCAATAATTAGATTTGCTGCAGCCTCAATTTCATTCAAATCCATTTGCTCTATGTATTCTGTCAAATCCTTCTTCACTGTATCCAAATAAATGTTACAATTTTTCATATATTCACTCATGTTCAATTCCTCTTTTCTTCAAATCTTCTTCAACCATATTTAACATCGGTAATGATGGCATTGCACCCATTCCCGATACGGTAATGCCTGCCGTATGATTCGCAAACACTAACACCTTTTCCCAATTCCATCCAAGACAGGCACCTACGCAGAAAGCTCCTACAAAAGAATCGCCTGCCGCAGTTGGGTCTACCGCCTTAATACCGGTTGCACAAGGGGAATGAATCTCTCCATCTTCTGTCACTAAAAATGCCCCTGCACTTCCCATGGTAATCAACACATTTTTTACACCTTTCACCCGAACAGCTTCTGCTGCCTTTCGCGCGGTCTCCAAATTCACATTCTTACCCTCATGTTCTATATGGATTCCTGTCATATCTTCAATCTCCGTTTCGTTCGGAGAAATGTAGGTCAGATATCCATACAGTTCCTCCGGAAGATAAGTGGATGGGGCGGAATTTAACATAACAGGAACCCCCGCCTCATAAGCATACCGCGCTACTGCTACATTAATCTGCATCGGAATCTCGTTCTGCAGGATAACCATGTCATACTCGCTTATCTTTTCTTTCAAGAAAGAAATATCGTCTTCCGTAATAAGCATGTTTGTTCCCGGGATGACCAGAATCCTGTTCTGTGTTCCTGCACCTGGTTTTTCTTGCAAAATAATCAGCGCACATCCGGTTGCTGCCGTTTCGTCATAAGCAACATGAGACACGTCAATTCCTGCTTCCTTGCATACGCGAATCATTTCTTTTCCATTTGCATCGCGCCCAAGTTTACCGACCATGGTAACATCTGCACCAAGACGAGCTGCCTGAACAGCCTGATTTGCACCCTTGCCACCCGGTGCTTTATGAAAAGTCTTTCCCAGCACCGTCTGCCCCTCACAAGGAACTACATCTGTTGTTGCAATCTGGTCCATAACGAAACTTCCGACAACCAATATTTTTGGTCTCTTATTCATTTGTTTTCCAACTCCTTACTATCATTTTTGTCATCATCTTAACATTGACACCCACTTATTTCTCGTCGTATAATCATAAGAAATAGGACTATATTCACTTTTGGAGGGCTTTTATGCATTTATTCTCGCTACACGAAAAAAAGCAACACGGAACCTTAGAATTTCCGGTTGCTTATTATGATATTATTCCCACTCACCCACACTACACCATGCCCTTTCACTGGCATAAGGAGTGGGAACTGATACGTATTCGAAAAGGGACGGTAACCTTACATGTGGATGATTGTGAATATACTGCCCGTGAAGGAGATATCTTACTATTTCGCGAAAGTATGCTTCACGGTAGCCCGCCACCTGAAGATGTGGCATATGATTGTCTCGTATTTGACCTGCGTGGACTGTTTCAGGGAAATGAATTGCTGAAAAAGCATTTGCGCCCAATCTATCGCATGGAATCCTTACCGGATATTTATTATCCAAAAGAAAGTAACACAGATATCTATCCTTATGTGGCAGAGTTGATGGACATCCATTATCACTATCAGCAAAATTCCTCGGATGCAAATTTCCTTGAGTTAGTGACAGTCAGCACCCTCAGCCATCTCTTTTTACGCATTTTGCAAAATGGGCATTATAGTGGAAATACGGAAGCTGTGCCAAGTTCTAAGCACCGCATTAGTCAGATAAAAGCTGTGCTCGAATACATGGAGCTTCATTACAAAGAAGAAATTACTTTGGATGACCTCGGCAACATTGCCAATATGAATCCTCGATATTTGTGTCGCATTTTTAAGCAGATAACCTCTCTGTCGCCTATGGACTACGTGAATTACCTGCGAATTGAGCAGACCTGTACATTACTTACAACCACAACCTTGCCGATTATAGAAATTGCATTGGATTGCGGATTCAATGACTGTAGTTATTTTACAAGGGTGTTTAAAAAACGAAAAGGAATGACGCCGAGAGAGTATAGAAAGCTTGTTTAGAAATAGATTTCAAACTTAAAACAGAACGCCTATATCTCATTCAAGATATAAACGTTCTGTTTTTTGTCTTAATAAAATCAATTAGATAGAAGCCTTCACAGAAGTTTTCAAAACTTTAAACATTTTCAGAATAAGATTTCTATATACAACCAAATACAATCTTATTTTAAATGGCCCCGACTATTATTCCTATTTTGAATAAATCACATATCCATCAACATTATCTACATTAGTATAAGTACTTGTAATATATTGAGATGGTACTAGTCCATCTTTGAGACCAATTTTCGAAACATTCTTAAACACTCCATAATATGCATCTTGGCCATTTAACCCTGCTGCAATTGTTGGACTATCAATATATAGCGTTGTCACTGTCCCTACCGCTGGTAAACTCTCGCTATTAAGCGTCTCAAAGTTTTCTCCTAAGTACAGTGTACTAGCTGATGTTGGTGCAAAAATTGCAGGCAACCCTTTAATGCCATTTCCGATAGTTATTTTTTTCAGATTATTACAAAGGAAAAACATCCATGAACCCATTGCATCTGTTTCGAAAGTAATATTTTGTGTTCTATCAACAAAAATCACTTCTTCTAATGCTGTAGTTCCCTGAAATACTGCACATCCCATTCTATTAACATTGGCTGGGATTACAATCTTTTCAACCCCTGTTTCAAAGAAAGCAAAACTGCCAATATATTGCAGCGAATTTGGAAGCACAATATTTTTCAATGCTCCACATTGTTTAAACGCTTCAGAACCAATGCTTGTTATTGTGTTGCCAAGGGTAACTGTTGTAAGCTTTCCTGCTCCCGTAGCAAATATTTCTGGTATGGTAGTTATTCCTTTTCCAATAGTAATGCTCTCTACACTGGAACCTGCAAATGTCCATGCGCCAAAAGTATCTTTTCCCCAAACGATATCCTGCTCTCTTTCTTCAAATACAACTGTTTTTAATGCACTTGTATTCTGTGCAATTGCCAGACCAACATACGTTACATTGCTTGGAATCGTTATACTCGTCACTTGTGCATTTCCTGCAAACAAGTGATTTGCAAGTGTGGTAACTGGAACGGTTCCCACTGTATTTGGAACATTTGCCTCAGTACCGCTAAATGCAACTGCTGTATAACCAGCAATTTTATCCTCCACTACAGTTGGCTGTAATGCAAATCCGTTTACGTTCATCTCGAAGGCGTTGCCTGCTATATTCTCTAGATTACTGTAGCCATTTACGTTTACCAAAGAAACACAGTTCTTAAATGCTTCTGCCGATACTACTGTGGTGTTTTCTCCAAAAGTAACTGTATTAAGTTTTTCTGCTCCTGTGGCAAAAATTTCTGGTATGGTAGTTATTCCTTTTCCAATAGTAATGCTCTCTACACTGGAACCTGCAAATGCCCATGTTCCAAATGCATCTTTACCCCAGACAATATCTGTTTCTCTGTCCTCAAATACTACTGTTTTCAAAGCACTTGCATTCTGAGCCACCGCCAATCCAATATTAGTCACGTTACTTGGAATCGTAATACTTGTCACCTGTGTATTTCCTGCAAACAGGTGATTTACAAGTGTGGTAACTGGAACGGTTCCCACTGTATTTGGAACATTTGCCTCAGTACCGCTAAATGCAACTGCGGTATAACCAGCAATTTTATCCTCCACTATAGTTGGTTGTAATGCAAATCCGTTTACGTTCATCTCGAAGGCGTTGCCTGCTATATTCTCTAGATTACTGTAGCCATTTACTTTTACCAAAGAAACACAGTTCTTAAATGCTTCTGCAGATACTACTGTGGTGTTTTCTCCAAAAGTAACTGTATTAAGTTTTTCTGCTCCTGTGGCAAAAATTTCTGGCACAGAAGTCATACCCTTTCCAATGACAATACTTTCTACGCCTGAACCTGCAAATGCCCACGTTCCAAAATCATCCTTTTTCCATGTAATATCACTGGTTCTGTCTTCAAACACAACCCTTTTCAATTTACTTGCATTTTGGGCAACAGCTAATCCAATTTTTGTCACACTGCTCGGAATCGTAATAGAGGTCACAGTCTCATGTCCAGCAAATACATAATCCTCAATTGCTGTGACTGGTACAGTTCCAATTGCACTTGGTATCTTTGCTTCTGTTCCTCCAAAGCCAGTCACTCTGTATGCAGTAAATTTCTCATTCTCAATTGTTGGTACAAATGCAAAGTCTCCTATGAGCATCTCAAAAGCATTATTGGCAACCTTTATGCTATCTTTATAACCATTTACTGTTGTCAATGCCGTGCAGTTCTTAAACGCCTCTGCTTTGATTTTCTCAACATTCTCTCCAAAACAAACAGCTGTAAGTTTTTCTGCTCCTGTGGCAAAAATTTCTGGTATGGCAGTCATTCCCTTTCCGATTATAATACTTTCTACACTAGAGCCTGCAAACGCCCATGTTCCGTAGTCATCTTTTTCCCAACTAATATCACTGGTTCTATCTTCAAATACAACCGTCTTTAATTTTCCAGCATCTTGAGCCACTGCCAATCCAATTTTTGTTACACTGGCTGGAATGGTAATAGACGTCACGGTCTCATGTCCAGCAAACACATAACTTGCGATTGCTGTAACCGGTATTGTTCCTACCATACTTGGTATTTTCGCCTCTATTCCTCCAAAACCTGTCACTGTATATGCTACAAACTTTTCATCCTTAATAGTTGGTACATATGCAAATTCTCCTACCAGCATCTCAAAGGCATTATTCGCAACCTTCATGTTATCTTTATAGCCTTTTACCATTGTCAACGAAGTACAATTTCGGAATGCCTCACTTTTGATTTCCTTTACATCCTCTCCTAAAACAACAGTTGTAAGCTTTTCTGCTCCTGTGGCGAAGATTTCTGGTATGGTAGTCATTCCCTTTCCGATTATAATACTTTCTACGCCTGAACCTGCAAACGCCCATGTTCCGTAGTCATCTTTTTCCCAACTAATATCACTGGTTCTATCTTCAAATACAACCGTCTTTAATTTTCCAGCATTCTGAGCCACTGCCAATCCAATTTTTGTTACACTGGCTGGAATGGTAATAGACGTCACGGTCTCATGTCCAGCAAACACATAACTTGCGATTGCTGTAATCGGTATTGTTCCTACCATATTTGGTATTTTCGCCTCTGTTCCTCCAAAACCTGTCACTGTATATGCTACAAACTTTTCATCCTTAATAGTTGGTACATATGCAAATTCTCCTACCAGCATCTCAAAGGCATTATTCGCAACTTTCATGTTATCTTTATAGCCTTTTACCATTGTCAACGAAGTACAATTTCGGAATGCCTCACTTTTGATTTCCTTTACATCCTCTCCTAAAACAACAGTTGTAAGCTTTTCTGCTCCTGTAGCGAAGATTTCTGGTATGGTAGTCATTCCTTTTCCAATTGTAATACTTTCTACACTAGAACCTGCAAATGCCCATGTTCCATAGTCATCTTTTCCCCAACTTATATCACTAGTTCTATCTTTAAATATAACTTTTTTTAATGCTGTTGCATTTTGAGCAAATGCTAAACCAATTTCTTTAATGCTCGCTGGAATAACAATTTCTTTCACATTTCCATTGCCTGCAAATAAATACTCTGAAACTCCTGTAACAGGAATACTTCCAACGCTAGATGGAATCTCTACTGCTCCACCTTTTCCTGCATATCCTGATACTTTAAATGATGAAATCGTATCACCTTTAAATACAGGCGTGAGGGCAAATCCTGTTTCTCCTAGCGTAACACACTTTAGGTTCTTGCACCCTTTCAACGCATTCCTTTCAAAGGATACGTTTTCAGGAAATGTTATAGCTTCTATTGTCTCATTATTTTTGAAGCATGCAGAACTCACATTAAGGATTGGCAAATTATCAAATTCTGTCGGAATTACCACCGAACGTTCAGAGCCGTTATACCCAATCACTTCGAAACCAACAATCTTATCCTTTTCTAATATTGGTTCTAACAGAAATCCATTAGCAACTGGATAAATATCTACTTCATAACTGCCATCTTCCACTTTGTAATTTCCTGCATCTTTTCCCTGCAAACTTACTTCTAAAAAAACCTTCTTCGCAACTCCGTATAATGCAGTTTTCGTATTCATAAAAACACTTTCAACACTTACGTCATCACCCGTGACAACGCCTTCTAATACTCCAGTGCCCTCATATACAATTTCAGTTTTACCATCATAATGCTTATCCAATGGCGTCATACCACTCAATTTCAATTCTTTTGGTTGAATGGTCATCGTTTTATTGAGAATTTCCTCTTCCGAGTTCTTCTGAAGTTTAATTTCAACCTGATATGAACCTGCTTTAATACAACTATCTACTTCTGCATCATTTTGATAATATGTAATGTCTACAACCTCTGGCGAAAATAATAATCTTTTTACAGATACTTCCTTTTCTTTTCCATCATAGGTATGAGTCAATCCCTTTACAAGGACAGAACCTTCACTTTCTTCCATTTGCTTTCCAAAATAAAGACCAATTCCCAAAACCACGATGAGTGCCAAAATAATGCCACCAATACCCAAAAGCTTTTTCTTTGTTTTCATAAGACACCTCCTATCTGTCGCCTCTCTTTTTCATAATCCCTATGGCTGCTATTCCAACAACAGCAATTGCCGCAATAGACGCTCCTATTAGAATGATGTATCCATTTGAATTTTCTTCTTCTCCGAGAATAACCTTGAAACTAAAATCTCCTTCTGAGGTACTCACCTGAAATTGATTTTCTTTTTCCGTCAGCCCTTCCATATATTCTGCTTTCAAAATCAAACTATTTTTATCATCATTTAGCACATATTCATTCTCATTCAATGTGAGTGCTTCATGTTTCACATCATAAATTTCTGCATTTTTTAGGTCTACATCAATTTCTAAATTACCTTTTCCGCCATAAATATATTTCCATTCTCCTGCACGAGGCATGTTACTTTCTCCCGATACCTCAAAAGTAACTTCTGTATCCATTCTGTCTTCTGCCTGAATATGGAGAGTATACTCACCATCGTAAGTATATTGGTTAAACAGTGCGCAATCAATTTCATAGATGCCTGCCTGCTGTTGATAAAAAGCTGGGTCAACAAGCTCCATGTTATCTTCAAAGGTAAGGTACAATTCTGTGTCCAAATCTCCCAAATTTGTGGCGACTATCAGGTTTTCTCTGTCGGCTCGGTCTAGCGTTTCACGGCTTACTCCATAAATTTGTGCTCGAAAATTTCCTGCCTCTTTTATAACTAAATTATCTATCAGAAGTGTATTCTGTCCGTTGTCTGTATCAAATACCAGACATAGACAATCGTAATCCTGTACTTCCTCCTCTGTCACATTTATAATGTAAGAAAATCGTTTGTACCCTTCCTTGGATGCAGAATCTGGAAGATTACTATAGAGAACACCACCATCTGCAAAAAACTGGCTGTCACGTGCTGTACCTGAAGATGTGAAATTTGAGAACTCCATGGTAAGTGGGGACATCTCTTTTATCTCACTTCCTTCAAACCGAACATCCATCTCGATTAAATAATATCCTTCCGATTCGAACAGCGCCTGCCCGCCTAATGTAAAATCAACCAGGCTTCCTGCATTTGCTCCCATGCGGGTTCCTTGGCCGCTCTGCATGCAAAGCACTGCATCCTCATCTATCTTTTTCAGTACCGCTGGCGAATACTCCATCATACTACTGCGTGAACTTACACCATAATTTTCGAGAGGATTCTGATTTTCTACTTTCGGACATGCAAAGTCGCTCAAATCAAATTTTTCAAATGTCCCATCATGAATAACTTCTTGTCCACAATATTTTACAGAAAAGTTATCCAAATATGCTGTATTCATTCCAAATCCATTATAAAACCAGAACGTAATCGCATCTGTTTCTTGTGCCTCTTTTTGATTTAATTCCACCTGAAACTGAACTCGTTTATAGCCACTCAGTTCACTATCAGGATAACTATCTAATTCTACGATGGCATTGGCATTTGGCTCTTGAATAGCATTTTTGTCTTGCACCACAAAGTAATTTCCCTGTTTTCCTCCAATTTGAAAGAACAGTTTTTTATCCAGCGGAATCTCAGAACCGCTTTCCCATCCGTACGGATAAAAATCGAATGCAATCTCCAGTGTTCCACCTTTATTGGATATATCCGAAAGATTCTTTCCAAACAAAGTAAAGAATGTATTGAATCCAGTTGCTTTCTCATTTTCTTTCTGTGTATATCCCATTTTCAGAACTCTGTTATAGCCATGCAGGATATCTGATGTAATTGAACACCTGCAATCGTTTGGTGCTATATCAGAACCTGCCACTGAGGTAAATGTATTATAATTCCTCTGGGTTAAATCATAATCCTGCTCAAAAAAAGTATCAAACTCGCCTTTCTCGTAACGGATTTCCTTTCCTGCTGCAGTTACGTCTATTGATGTAGGAACTATCAGGCATGCTAATAATGTTCCAATTAACAACACCGATACTATTCGTTTCATATCTTTTCACACTCCTTGCTTTACTACTTGCAATTGTATCGTTTCTCTATATAACTTCCATTTTATCCAAGGTAGCATTTTGTACTTGTTCATTAGAAGGACTCTCCTGATACCAGTATGCAACCGTTGCCACATCATCCTGCAACGGGAGATATCTGCCACCACTTCTCCATCCTAGCATTTGAATCGTTACTTTTAATTTTTTCTCAAATGCGATTGGATCATTAATGTGCCAGCGATACATAGAAAATCGAAGATTCGCCTTATATAACCCATCCGGCTGATATACAGGGGTAAATCCCTGATAAGCAGTCGAATACGGGCAATACGCTCCCATCGGCTGCTCAAAATTCCAGGCTCCTCCAAAATAATCTTCTGTACCCGTTCCACAGATTGTTGGGTACTCTTCATCCCCATCTATAAAAAGTTTAATTTCGCCTTCTCCCCACCATTGGTTTGAATTCACCTGACGAGCCATATACACACCAACAAAATGTCCACGCCCTTTAATATTGTCAATGATTGTATAGTCTTCCTTGTATGGAACCGGATTGATTCTATTCCAATGTGCATGGAAATAGAGACTGTCTGGTGCAAGTTTTGTCAATGCATAGTCAATCTGGTAATAGAAATAAATTTCCTCCGATGACAGATTTTCAAATACAATTTTTGCCTTCTTAAAGAAAGGCATTTCAAAATAACTGTTGAAACCACCTCTTGGATTCACCGTAATTGCCAAAGAATTAATCAGCGTAGGTTCGCACCATCCATTACAGAAAAAATCTCCGATTGGTGTATATACTGCTGGTTTTTCCTCGTTATCCCAGTAGATTTTTAATAATACACTTCTCCAAAACTGATGATCCATGGTCATCCACATATGGCGGATAATTCCTTCTCCATCAATTTCTGCTGCCGTGAATTCTGAATTTGGTTTCAAAATCACACTTGGAGAAACTTTCCATCCGACTCCTAAGTCTCTGGCAGGAAAGGCACCAGTACCTTCCGTCGCTCTTCCTCCATTGCCACGCTCCCCAGAAAAATTCTCTGGGGAGATTGAAAAGGTTTTTGCCTCTGATAAAACTGTAAGTTTTCCTAAATTACATCCTTGTCCGTTATACATATATTAGCCTCTCATTCCTATTCTATTGTAATCTTATATGCTGCAATCATCTCTCCCTTTATCGAAAGTGTAAATGTATTATCGCCCTTCAAAGAAACCTCTTCTCCTGTCAGCAGATTAATAACACTCTTCACCTTGCAGTCTGCATCCTGCAATTGTTCTAAATCCAAAATAACTTTTACATTTTCCAAGTCATTCTTACTATTGTTGTACACTTGCAATCCATAACTTCCATCTGTTCCTTTTATCAGTCCCGCTATGATATCTTCGTTGCTTACACGCAAACCTTTCTCGTCCAAATATCTGCCCTCGTGGTAGATTTCTTTTGCGTTGCTATAGATACTCGTTATCTTCGTAATGGAATCTTGATAATTGGATGCCAGCAATGGTTCTCCAAATACAAATGCTCTTGCAAACTCATTCTGACTTCCCTGTGTGGTTCCTACACCTTCAAGTCCCAACATCATATTTGGCAGAGTATAACGTGTGATTTTTGCAGCCCATTCCACCTCATCATTCATATTGGTGGTATCCTTAGATCCCAGTTTTCTTCCCCACATCATTCCACAACAATCAATGTATTTCAGATAGGCATCGCATACACCCTCGCATACAAACAAACTCTCGCCTCCATTTGCCTGCTCCATGATTTCTACACACTTGCTTAACATTTTTGCATATCCTTCTGAATATGCAGTTGCTGGATTCTTCGCTCCATGTGAAGCATCGTAATCCAGATAGGCTGGCATTTCCATTAACTGGTCAAACCAAATTCCATCCACACCTTTTTCTGCTAATCGAGTAACCGCTGAGATAATCGCATTTTGGAATTCCTCACTTGCAGGTGACATGGCATAAGCACTTAAACCGCCTGCATAAGACTCATAATACATATACTTCTCGTAATCTGCACTTGCTGTTTCCCCATACACGAATCCTGCCTTCTTAATTGCAGACGAGTACAACTTTGTTAAAGACGCATTTACTGTACTTGTCTCTTTCGCAAAATTACTATATTCATCTGCAATATGTGCATTGATATAACATATAATATTGTCCCCATTGGTATGTAGTTTTTCTACCATAGATGCAAATGCACTTTCTCCACCTTGCGCCTCTGAGAATTCATAATCCGGATAATTATGGTCAAATCCTCCTTCATTCCAGCCAATCGCACACAAGGTATCAATACCGTAGGCATCTGCTCCACTTATCCAATCACTATAGTTCGCTGTTGCAATCGGACTGCTTTCATAAGTTGCAAAAACACTTCCGGTATTTCCCTGAGAAATAAGCGTTGACATTCCAGACCATTCACTAGCCAGACCCTTCTTTTCTTTATACATACCTGATGAAACCAGAAATTCACGATAACGGTCTGCGCCATCATACCACTCTCCGCCGCCTACCCCTACACGATAGGTAGAAAGCTCTGCACTCTCTCCATTCTTTACAAATGGAAACTGGGTACACGACATACTAATTTGATATCCCACTTCACGGTTTTCATCATACTCGCCCTTGCTATTAAACTTACCAAAATTAAATTCCTTATATGCACCTGCATCGTCAAGTACAGAATAGTCAAAAGACATTTCATTATTGTATACTTGTAACAATTGCATAGACATTGGAGAAGGGTAAGCAGCCACCATCTTTGTTCCTACTCCTACGCCTTCGTTAATACGTGAAATAATATCCTCGTAAAGTTTACCTTCTTTATATGGATAGAATAAAGACCATGCTTTGCTTTTCTCTGGATTCTTTAATCCTGACATCTGCGTTCCTGTCAGATTTACTACTACACAATCGCTTGTCGCCTGATTGTTAATAGTGTAGTCTGACGTAAAATGAGTTGCCTTTCTTGACAGTGAAATCGTATTCACTACTTGTATTCCTGTTACCTCTTTTGAATCATAGGTGTAGCCCAAGTCATAAGTAAGCAAAATAGACGACTCATCCTTATCCTTCACCAACTCTACCGTTGGCGCATAATCTCGATTGGAAATTGCAATTGCACTTTCCGCCCCGTGATTTGCTCGGAATACATCTGATGTAGTTGGGTCTAATGTCAAAGTAAAATTAGCACCATCACCATCAATCAATTCTGCTTCCTTGCTCACATGTAATACACTGGTAATATTTCCATTCTTCTTAGATATGGTCACGGAAACATTTCCATTTTCCATCACAATACTGTCATCTTTCTCCGTCAACGTGACATCTTGATCCACTATCTTCACTTTCTCATCACCTGCCTTCGATTCTTCCTCCTTACCACAACCAACGATGGTGGTTCCCACTAAAACTGCTGCTAATAAAATCGAAACAAATCTTTTCATTTTCTATCTCCTCCTCTATTCTTTTATAGAACCAATTGCCACACCATCCACAAAATATTTCTGTAAAAATGGATACACTAATACAATTGGTAAAATCATTAATACTGTAAATGCCATAATTGTTGTTGAATCTGCAATAGCACTGCTTGCCGTTCCTGCCCCTGAGTTCATAACTAATTCCTGTAACACAGTAGCCAAAGGCTTCATCTTTGCATTTGTCACATAGTACGCACCTGCAAACCAGTCGTTCCAATGGAAAATGGCCGTATACATAGCCACCACCACAAGCCCTGGCTTTGCGAGTGGCATGTAAATTTTGAAAAACATTCTTAATTCCCCTACACCATCTAATTTTGCTGCCTCCACAATTGAGATTGGGATACTCTCGAAATTTGTTCGAATAATAATCATGTTGTAAAAGCTATAAATGGCAGGAATAATATAAACCCAGTAACTATTCATCAAGTTCATATTCTGCAGCACAATAACGTACGGTATCATTCCACCATTTAAAATAGTAGTAAGGAAAAAATATTTCACAAAAAAGCTTCTGCCTGGCAATTCCTTATCACACAGTGCATATGCCAGCATCGCCATCAATAGCACACTCAACACCGTTCCCAAAATCGTTCTGGAAACGCTGATAACAGTAGACTGCCAGATATTTTTCATCTCCAATACAGCCGCATAGTTCTCCATGGTCAAGTCCTTGGCAAACAAGAGAATTCCTTCGGTAAAATAGGTGTGTCCTTCGGTCAGCGAAGCCGAGAATATGTAAACAAATGGATATACCATGGTTACACAAGCCAATAACAATATGAGCAAAATACAGCCCTGATAAAGTCCCATACTTTTTTTCTTTCTTCTCTTCATTTTACTCACCTCACCATAAGGAATTTTCCGAAACTTTTTTGATAATTGTGTTTCCTGTTACCACTAGAATCAGGGCAAACACACTTTGAAAAAGTCCCGCCACTGTTGCAATCTCATAATTTCCATTTTCCAATCCACTGGTTATGATAAACACATCCAATACATTGGAAAGTTCCAGGTTATTTGGTGACTGTAAGAGATAAATCTGCTCATATCCCGCCGAAGCCAGACTTCCCAAATTCATAATAAACAGCATACAAACCGTCGGAAGAATTCCTGGAAGCGTAATATTTGCAATTCTTTGAAAACGATTTGCCCCATCAATGGATGCTGCCTCATAGAGTTCTGGATTGATTGTTTTCATAGAGGCTAAATAAATAATGGAACTCCAGCCTACCCCTTTCCATATGTTTGTAAAAATAACCAACGGTAAAAACCAATTTTCCTGCAACAAATAGTATGTTACGTTTTCATTTCCTGTAATCCAACAAATGAGGGAATACAATGGTCCACCCTGTCCTGTCGGTGTCAGCAAAGAATTTAAAATAGCTAACACTACAACCCAGGATACGAGAAATGGCAAATAAGAGATAATCTGCGCCACTCCTACAAAACGTTTGTACACACACTCATTTAATATAATTGCAAAAATAATCGGTGCTGGAAATCCTGTCAGCAATTTCAGCAAACTTACCGTAATGGTGTTTCGCACCATCGGGAATAAATTCGGATTGTCCAAAAACATTGTAAAATTCTTAAATAAAGGGTCACTCCATTCGCTGCCAAATATCCCATCCGCAATTGAAAAATCCTTAAATGCAATCAGGATTCCTCCCATCGGCAGATAACAAAACACGAAGAACCATATTAAAGCAGGCAAAACAAATAAATATTTCATCCATTTTTTCTTTATTCTTTTTTTTATCATTTCAACCTATCACCTCTCGCTAGTACAATATCTGTCGTCCGCTATCTTCCTGTTCTTGTATGGTTTTTGAAATCCATGTCAAATAATCACTTAAAACATTCTCTTTATTCAATTTTTCTCTATACTGTTCCAGTTTTTCCAACGCTGAGGCAGTATCAGCAGCTGTGTACATCTGCGTAACAATCGTAGAATAGTCCAATGCAGCTAATCGATTTCGCAATGTATCAATTTCAGGATAATCGTCATCGAAATTATTTGCCCGTGTTCCCGTATAAGACTGTACAGGATACATTTCTTTTACCTGCGTATAATAAATGTCCTCTCCACCTTCATTCATTGCATAGCTCAGTTCGTTCCAGTGTACTCTAGAAACTCCTAACGTATAAATGGAATTGATTCCTCTGGTGTATTTATAATCGTAATTTTTTTCGGTCTCTGCAAAATACTGTTCCGTCATTTGTGGAACCTGCTCTCCCTCTTCGTTCTCCACAAAATCCCAGTCTTCTCCTTCTATGCCCAGATAAACTAATCTCTTTCCTTCTTCCGAGTTAATGTAGTCTAAGTACTTCATAACTGCCTGTGGATTCTTACACTCATTTGTGATAATCAAAACAGCAAATCCATATCTGCCATCATCTTGAATGGTATCTGGCATAGCTGCATTTCCATTTGCATCTAAGATTGGACCAAGTGGAACATAACGCATTTCAGGATTTGTTTTGTAAAGATTTCCAGCTAAACTCTCGTAAATATGTTCATAGGTAGCCGCCGTCAAACCAACCCCTCCTACAATGTGTTTCTGTAATGCCTGAGTAGAGTTCTGTGAAAAAGCGGATATATCAAACAGTCCTGAATTTACAAACTCATTCATGAAAGCAACCTCTGCATCCAGGTTCTCACTCATTGCATTCCAGATATAAGTGTCATTTTCCTTCACAAGATTCGTAAAGCCTCTCTTTTTAAAGGAATTCAGATAACATTCATAAGACCAACCATTTCCCCAAGTAGATGCGGTAATAATTTTATTTCCATTAATATCTTTATAATTTCCTGCATCAATCTTCTTTGCTAGTTCGTAAACGTCCTGAGAAGAAGTAATACTCTCTGGCTCTACACCCAAATCTTCTAAGATATCTTTTCGGCAATATACGGTGTAACCAAAATTTTTTGCTTCTTCCATACTATATGGTGTATGCATTGGCAGAATATAGTGCTTTCCTCCAAACTCCTCTGCGCCCAATTCATACTCCACAAAGTCACTGCTGACACCCTGTTCAAATGCAGTCTCGAGATTCTCACAGTCATATTCCTCAATCAGAGCATCTAAGTCCAGCAAATATCCCGCCTTTGCTGCTTCTCTAATAGCTGCTGAAGATGCATCGGAGCCTCCCCAATACGGACACATAATCACATCCGGAAAATTTTCTCCAGCCGCAAATGTTCGAGTCAGGTTTTCTGCTTCACTGCCATTGATAAAGGTGACTTCTACATCTACTCCAATCTCTTCTCTAATTTTGTTGCCAACTGCGTTATTTTCCTGATCCTCTGCATCCAGATATGCCAAGCCATCCCACATAACCGAGATATGAACAGTCTCTTCGCTGACTTCCTCTTCAAAGAAGTTACAACCTCCCAACGATAAAGCTAGTGCCACGCAAGAAAGCATCATTACCAAACATTTCCACATTCTCCTTTTTCTCATTTTTTTCACTCCTTTTTTCATAATAAGCTCCTTTTTTTTGGTATTTTGCCTAATTTAGTAACTTTTCTTTATTTAATTTTCACACTTTTGCTCAAATTTGTATTTGGCATTTTTCTTTTATTATTTAGCATTTTCAACGATTCAAATTCCTTGATGTTGACTTTCATTTTTTCTCAATCTATAATATGACTATGAAAAAATTAGATTCTATTAACTATGTTTTAAATAACATGAACGTCTATGTTAGACGCGCTATATACGATATTGTTCCTTTGGGCTGGGAAATTCACGAGCGTATTATTTTCGATTATGAAATTATATACATTGCAGAAGGAAATTGTGTTGTGAACGTAGAGAATGCTACCTATCGTGCAAAGAAAGGGGATTTGTTTTTTATTAGACCTAATATAAAACACAGCATGAGACAGGAAGGTAATATTCGTCTTCATCAACCACACATCCATTTTGACTTTCATTATGATAATTTGTCCTCAGATGTTTTTATTCCCATTACCAAAGTGGAAACTGACAACTATCAGCATTTGATACGGAAAAATGTAACAAGTCCTAACCTACTTTATATTAAAGAATACTTCCAGTTTCAGGATAATGCATATATATTCAAATTAATGATGCACATCATAGATTTGCAGAATTCTATTTCCTCCGCTGATATCATACGCAAAAACGGATATTTGCTAGAGTTAATTAGTTTTCTTATTCGAGCATCCGAAACTGACAATATTGCAGTTAAATATAACTACGAAATCTTCGAGCAAGCAAATACGTATATCGAATCCAGTTACAACTCAACTTTGCAATTGGACAAACTATGCACCCAACTAGGATATAGTCAAAATTATTTTATACATATTTACAAAAACCATTTTGGTATCACACCAAAACAGTATCATGAAGAAATACGAGTAAAAAAAGCAATTTCATACCTACACATGAGAAACGTGTCTGTTACAGAAATAGCCTACTCACTTGGTTTTGAGACCATTCACGATTTTTCGAGATTCTTTAAACGAAAGATGGGGGACTCTCCTTCAACGTATCGAAAGAAACTTAATTTATAAATATAGAAAATTCGAGTGTATCTTTTCTTAAATAAACACTAATATATCCAATAAAAGCGAGAGAACTTTTCTAAAGAGAAATCCTTCTCTCGCTTTGTTTTGCTTACTTTACTTCAATAACAATTGGAAACACTGTTGCTACATGTCCTTTTACTGCATACTGAATTTCAATGGTACATTCATGTCTGCCTTTAGGCAATTCCTTATTTAATTCGATACAATTCATTTCATATCCAGGAGCAATTTTTTGGGACTTATATATGCTCTCACCATCCTCATCGAATATTTCAAACACTATAGAATCGTGATTGTTCTCAATATTCTTGATATTGAATGATTTACTTACCTTTCCGTCAAAGATCGCCTTAGTAGAAAAGTTGACATTCATCATTCCTTCTTCCACCAACGTATTGACTGCCTCCTGCTTCATGGCATCTTCAATCTCAGTAATGGCATTCACATTTTCCTCAAACTCTGTTACAAATTCCTCCATTTCTTCTACTGCTTTTTTGTTGTGATAATCCACTGCACACCGAAAGCCAAGCGACATGATTAGTAGGATTACGACGACCAAGATAATCTTGGTCGCTGTATTTTGTTTGTTTTTATTTTTCTTTTGCTGTTTTCTATTATCCATCCTGCATATCCTCACTAGATATATTTAAATGTTAAAATCATATTGAAAGTTGTGCGTGATGAAATTCCTTTTGTAAAAGCACCTCTTTCTACTTCAAACTGAATAACTTGAGAGGAACCTGCCGGAATAGTAATCTCATCTTCTGTTAAATTCATGAGACCTAATGATGGATTATCACTTGTTCTAGGTTCTACGACACGAAGTGCTCCCTCCTTCCCCATCTTAAACTTGATTGCTTTTGTATCAGCAGGTAAAGTTGATACGTTCTCATCCTTATCTAATACAATCCACCCTGCATCAGTTGCTTCCAACTCAACTGTTTTTAAATAAACACCTGCAAGATTACCAACATTCTGAATTTCCCAATTTGTCGGATACGTATTCGTTCCATCTTCATTGAATATAATTGGAAGTGTGGTCGGAACATTTACTGACAGATTGATATCTGTGACTTTTACATCAAACTTCACCTCTGCCGAAGCTGCATTTGCTGAAATTGTTGCTCCGAATAATAAAATTAATGATAATACCATTGCCAAAACCACATTCATTTTCTTTGTCTTTTTCATAATAAATTGTCTCCTTTTACGTTTCAAATGTGCGATTCTGTTAGTTTTTTTCCAAAGATATAATACCGAAGTACAAGCGAATCGTATTCTTCTACTTCGGTATTGTATTGTCGTAAGGCGAGCCTGATATTCTCTATATCTATTGGATTTTCTACTCCAGTTTCTATAAGGCAATCCTTTAATTCTAGAACTCCACAATAGATAGAATACTCTGGCTCCAATATTTCATTTGGTGCCCTTGGATATTTGACATTGTATTCACTCTCAGAACTCCCCATTGGATCAGTTCCAAGTCCACTACTCTCTTGCATCATAACTGCCTTGATAAGTTCCACGTACTCTGACATTCCATACCGGTCAGCATATTGTTGAATCAGTGGCTCATAGGCAATAACTTCAGCACTAAACACTTCCATTTGTTCAGACTCATCACCACCCGATATAGCAAACCAAGCACCAAATAGAACAATTATTAGTAAAATAAAAACAGCCACCCATCCTCCTGCAATAATCGTTGATATTAAGGATTTGGTAGCTGTAAAGGTTGCTTTTACTACATTCACAATCGCTTTCGCGGTTTCCTTTGTTGCTCGCTCTGTAGCTTTGGCTGCGTTTTTTGTTACTCTCGCGGTTCTTTCTGCCGTTTTAGCAGATGTTTTGGCTGCCTGATATGCTTTCTGTGTTGTTTTAACTGTATTTTTTGCTGTCTGCCGTGTCTTCTTGAAACTTTTTACTTCTCGTTCAAGCGTCTTAATTGACTTTCGTACCTGATAAGCGGTTTCTCTTACTGTTCGCTCCGCACTATATGCAACCTTGTCTTCTGCGTATGCCACAGGAGTAGTCTTATTCTGTTCTTGTGTCTGCTGTTCAGTTTCTCTCGCACGCATGCCAGCTTGTCTCATGCGTTTTATTCCATTTGCACTCTTCTCCAGCACTTTGATATCCTTGTAGTTTTCTCGTGTTTTAATCTCTCGGCTCATCCTCTCACCTCCCTAGCCGATGTCTTTACTACTATTCTCTGCTACGACTTACCGTGTCTTCCCCGGGCTTGGTTGTCATCAGTCTGTACAACTGTGTATCCTTTGGAAAACGATTCACGAATGGTACTAATGAACTTCCATACTTAATCAGTCCACATCCTGCTTCCGTATCTGTGATATAACTCATCTGCTCCTTCGAGATGTTTAATAGATTTGCAAGTTTCTCCCTGTCTCGCGCCGCTTGATTCAGCATCACGATATACTCACTGTTTGATAGCATGGTACTCGCAAGCACAGAATCTAACAGATACTCTACGTTCTGTGTAATTGCATTTGGGTATGCATTCCTCTTACGGAACCTACGCCATGCAGAATTAAAAAAGTTACCGGAATGTTCATTCTCAAACACCACATGAAATTCATCCAAAATAATGTGTGTTCGTTTTCCCTTCTTCCAGTTCTCTGTCACTCGGTTTAACATGGCATCCGTAATCACCAGAAGCCCCATTGTTTTCAATGCTTCTCCCAAATCCATGATGTCATATACCACCATACGATTGTTGATATCTACATTGGTTTCATGTGCAAAGGCATCTAGACTTCCATCCGTAAATAGTTCCAGAGAAAGTGCTAGCCCATGTGCTTTTTCTTCTTCCTGCTCCAATAACTTTTCTCGAAGTACACATAACGTAGGTACGTTTCCACCTTTTTGATAATCCTTGTATACTTCCTCCACACAACGGTCAATGATGGATTTCTCCTGTGCATCAATTCCCGCATTATCTAATTGAGCAAACAAGGATAAGACAAACTGTGATTTATCAATCATGGGATTCCCACCATCGCCATAGCCTTCCACCATATCCATTGCATTGATGTGGTCCTTGCTCCCTGCTGCTATCTGAATGACTTCGCCACCCATCGCTTCCACCAACGCCGCATACTCTCGCTCCGGATCACACACAAGAATATCGTCCTGTGTTGCAAGTGCAAGAAATACGATTAACATCTTGGCATTAAAGGACTTTCCGCTTCCCGGTATCCCAAGCAGGAACGAATTTGGATTCAAAAGATTTGCTTTGTTGCACATGATTAGATTGTGTGAAATTGCATTTTCTCCACAATAAATGCCACCCTCGTCCATAATCTCCTGCACTCGAAACGGCATCAAAACTGCCAGACTTTCTGTTGTCAGAGTACGAAGTGCATGAATCTTTCTGTGTCCGATAGGAAGTACGGTATTCAGACCATCCATCTGCTGATACTTTAGAACGGAAAACTGACACAAGTGCTTTCTTCCGATGGATAACAAAGTGTCTGTATCTGCATCCAGTTGTTCTTTAGTTTCTGCGGTATGAACAAGCGTAAGCACCGCAAACATCATGCGTTGGTCACGAGTGGTAAGGTCATCTAAAAACTCTTTACTCTCTTTTCGTTGTTGCTCCATATCATACGGAACCACCGCCGAAAAGTTGTTGTTTGCGTTTTGTCTTCTCTGCCAGTTTGTGATATTGGTTTCCACGCCTAGCAGACGGTTCTCTACTTCACGTACTGCCTCATCTGTAGGAACCGGAATTACATCAATACTCAACATTAGATTGCGATTAAGTTCTGTCATTTCTGCAACCATATTGTCTTTGATATAGGACGCATACTCACGAAGAAAAAGTACTCTTCCATAACGGTTTCCCATTCTGAAATAGTCCTTTTCAAATTCAAACGTATCCGGACAAATAAAGTCTTTAAAGTTGTGTCCCTTTCGCATGGTCTCCACCATATCGAAGTGGAAACCTGTCTCTTCTCCGGTACGGTAAAAATCATGCAACGCACGTAGCTTATCTGTTGCATCCATTTCTACACATTTGGAACCAAGCCTTGCAAAATGACCTGTCAGCTCTGCTCCAATGCGGGCAAAGTACGTTCTTGCTTCCTCAATGCTTTTCTTATATACAGATACCGTCACATACTTTTCTTGAATCATACTGTTCGCACCGGTAGCACGTTCAAGCAACATGACATTGTACTCTTTTCGGTATACGTCTAACTCATCATTCTGAAGGGGAATCAAGATTGCTTTCTCAAAATCCTGTCGATTCAGTTTTCGATTGTTGATTGTGATTTTCGTGGTTGCACCACTATCAAAGGAATTCAGAATCTCACTGTATCCCAAGAACATGGTCTTTTTATCATCTCTGCTTGCCACTTCATAATTGATATCCTGAAACTTGAATGTCCGGGAAAACTTATTACGTCCAACTTTAAAAATACCGTCTTTCCATATTGTCTGTATTGGAATCGCCTGTTGCACACTTTTTGGTATGACGAACTTTTCCTTATCCTGTTTGATGATATTGCTTAGTGTTCTTATCATTTCACTTGGTTGCCTCCTTTCTGCGTCTTCCTTTACCGATTTTCAAGACTTCGTAGTAGATGTTCTCCGGTAAGAACAATAATCGTTTTGGAAGCAATATCTCAGACTTTATCCATACCCATACAAATTGCTCAGCATTCATACCGTGATAGTTCACGAACCCCAATGCCGCAAAAGGAGCTGCACCTAGTACGCACATCCAACTGATCGTTTCAGTTCCTACCTTGTTGCGAAATAGAAAGTAGATTCCTATAGCCACAACACATGCGATGACAGAAAAAAAGAACTGTCTCATAGACAGTCCGAAGAACATGGATTCCGTATAATCTCGGATTTCTCTATTGATTTTCACTTCCATAAAATGCCCTTTCTTTTTAGTACGACCAATACAATGATAAGTGCCACTACTCCTGCGCCACACCACAAGAAGTATTTGGTATTATCGCCTGTTTTCGGACTTGTTACGTCTTCTGGTGGTTGCTCTGTTGGTGTTTCGCTTGGCGTTTTTGTAGGTTCTTCTTTTGGTTCCTCGGTTGGTTTTTTCTTCGGTGTCTCAGTTGGCTCCTGTGTTGGTTCCTCCGGTACTTCGTCAATATAACGTACTGTCAAGACTTTCCACACCTGCGGTTGCTTTGGACTATTTTCTACAATCTGTACTTCGAATGGTTCCACTGTCATGGTGTTTTCCGGCGTAGTTGACTCCACTACAACATACGTTCCATAAGGGAGCGAATACGTGAAGATGGAGCCATCTTCTCCTGTAAACATTTCCGTCTCGCCATAGTCCCCGATATGCTCTGGTATGGCATTTTCAAAATCATAAGTTCCATCTTCCTTTAATGGAATCTGCGATTTCAGATACATTTTGAAACCTGCACCTTCTAATAAATCGACCTTCGTATTTTCTTTGTGTTGCGCTCCAATAATAATCTGAATTGGTTGACTTTTTGGATACTGAAAAGATTCCACTCGTCTTGATACTTCTGCAATCAAATCACCCTCATAGTTGCAGATAACATCTCGTTCACTTTCATCTCTACGATATCCTTCAGATGGAGAAAACTCTTGCACATAATATTTGCCTAGATATAGATCTGTAGCAAGTGCTTCACCATTTGTATCAGTCACAAGTCTTTGTACCAAATCACCCGCCTTGTAAATAGTGCCTGTTACTCCATCCGGATGCACAATATCCTCTCTTGCATACAGACCGTACTCTGCACCTTCAAATTTACAATCTCCCTCTGGTCTGCGTTCGTCCGTGTGGTCTGCACCCACAATCCAAAGTTGGATTTTTGCGGTTGTACGTTTGCTTTCAAAGGTATGACTAAACGATACGTTTTCGCTAGCATCTACGTCCGAACAATTAAAAAGAAAATCATATTGCTCATCGGTAGTTCTTACATACCCGTTTGGTGCTTTGGTTTCTGCAACATAATATTGTTTGTTCTGTGGAATATCTACCGTGAAGATTGCCACACCGTTTTCATCTGCTGTTACGGTTTCTAGGGCTACGCCTTTTGACGCAAGCACTTGTCCGTATGGTGTTCTAAGGTCTTCGCCTGCATACAGGGTATACTCGCCACCCGTAAGGCTTACTTCTGTTTCTGCATCTACGGTATTGACTGTGATGGTTGCTTTCTGTTTCTTGTTGATAATGGTTACACTTGCGTAACTTTCTGTCATCCAAGGATTCTTATATTCAATGGTAACTGTGTATGGTGTTTCGCTTGGCAGAAATCCCGTAATGCTTTCTAACTCTATGATTTCATAGGTGCCAAGCGTTAGTCCAGTGATTACGATATTTCCATAAATATCCGGCTCCACACGCTCTTTGACAACATCTCCTTTGGAATAGACTTTAGTTCCGTCTCCCCGATAGATGTCTGCTCCTGCAGTCAGTTTGATTGCGGTTCCACCGATATTTTCATTTTCATAGGAAAAACTACTTCCATCCCATCCGCTGACTTTCTCGCCCTCGTGATACACAAAAAGGCTTCCCTTTTGCTCTTGGTTCATAATCCATGTGCTTCTGTTTCTGCCACCGTATATTTGAAACTCTTGGACTGCGTTATTCTTTACATATCCTTTTGGTGCTGTTATCTGTTTCAGATAGTAGATACCTTCCACGAAACTTCCTAACTCTACTTCACCTTTTTCTGTTGTTGTCACACGGCTAAGTTCATTCGTACACTCTCTATCGGAATACAGTGCATACACACCACCACTTACTTTCTTATAAGTGGCCTTATCATAGTCAGCTAAGAATGCTTTCCCGATCGTGTCATCACTCGCCGCGAATACATTTGTTGTGCCAGATAATACTGACATCACTACGGTTAACGCCACAAGTAAACCTGCGCCCAAATGTTTTAGTTTTCTTTTCATTTTGTGTTTACCTCCAATATTATTTCAATCGCACATTTGTGTGATTTTTCTCATTTGATATACTTAATAAAAAACGAAAGGGGATGTTCTTTACTATTTTCCTTCATCTTCTCCATCGCATGGAGAGTATTATCTTTCCTGTTTTGGATTGCAAGAAAATTACACTTAACGCTCCCACTTACCTATTTGTTACTGACTGCTACCTTCTTAAATTCGTGGGCAGCCTCTCACGAAAAAACAGCTTTCATCATCCTCTTTGCTCTGCTTGGCTTATCAGTCATTCGCTGGATGTTCTCTATCAAAAGATTTCTTCAGGACACGATTTAGTGTCCTTTTTTCATGTGGTAGGAATCCCCCTATAATCCCATCATCTCTCGTACCACGCGGTCTGACATTTTGACTGCACCAACCAAGACAAGCATATTGAAAATCAACTCTCCCACATACGTCCAAACCATTGTCACAGCCGCCGCACCACTGTCAACCTCTGGCGGAGATGCGGCAAAGAGTGCAAAGATGATACATGCAAGTACGATAATGGCACCTTCCAAGCAGACCGCCGCATAAGACTTAATAAAACTTTTTCCTATATTCTGCGTCGGCTGACCTGCAAATGCGGATAGTGGAATCGGTGCAATGGCTGTGTACAGATACAGACGAAAGAAACGTCCATACACGCTCATAATCATTACAAAACTGAGTACGGTGATAAACAGGCTTCCAATCAACGTGACTGCCCATAATGGAATGCTTTCAAAAAAACCGCATTCTTCTACCGCAACTACAATCTCACTTGGCAACATGGTCCGTTGCATGGAGCCAAATCCTGCCGACCTCATAATGGTACTGATAACTCCTTGTACTATCTTAAAAAGCGCCATCATAAGTTCCAGTCCATGCGTAACCACTCCCTTTGCAAGTGCAAAGCGGATAAAGAGTTTTAACGCCTGTTCCGGTCTCTTAATCTCTACAAAACTTCCACAGGTTTTCATGACTCCAATGACAAAGAACAATACCAACAATGCATAGCCAATTGCTTGTAATGCTCCGTGAATTCCAACGATTGCATTCCAGATGCCTCCGCCTTTAAAGGTTTCCGGCGATTGTGTGATAATCTGCCATATCTCTGCCAGTTTCTCATTCCATGTATCTAAGGCATTCACTAGGTTTTGCACAACCCAGTTGTCTGAATTCATGTTCTTCCCACCTCCTTCCGTGTCCTTCTTTAATTACCCTGTGATGAGCGTTAGTATCTCTTTTGCAAATGTGATAATAACGCCTCCTGCAAGTGTCAAAAATCCATTTGCTCTTTGACTCGGATCATGCGATTTTAAAGATAAACCAATCTGTACGATTCCAAAGCCAAGCAAAATCATACCAATCGCACGAATCAAGCCGAAGATAAACTCCGACAGATTGTTGACCACAGCCAACGGATCATCCGCCGCAAATGCTGTCGTTGTCCCTAGTGTCAGCATCATGACCATCGCCACATATAGCATAAAGTTCTTTTTTGTTCTTTTATCCATTGCTAACTTTCCACGCCTCATTACGTCACCCCCTCTCCATCATCAAATAATTCTTCCAAATCTTCTTCAGACAGTAATTCAAGACCAATATTCTCTGTCTGTTCTAACTTCACTTCATTCTTCAGACTGTTGCCTAGTGAAATAGTGGCAACATCCTGTGTCACCTCTCCATGTCGGTATGCGCCGCCACCTCCATCTGGTGTGAGTGTTATATTGGGGTGTTTCAGGATGTCAAACTTCTCATCCATAATCGGACGTTCTCCACGAATAAAAAGAAGTGCATAGCGATTATCCAGCATACGCACTTCATCCGGCGTTAAAAGTTCACGCCCTGATATTTGATAATTGGTTGAATAATTTCCCATGTGTCCGGTAGACTTTCCATAAGTGTTCATATCTATCGTGGATTTTCCAAGCAGCTCACTCACGTACTTATGCGTTCCTTGTTCATTTCCACCGAGATATAAAAACTCGTCACAATTACCCACAATACTTTCCCATTGCTTCTCAAACAACGCCTTTAACTGTGCAAGGTTTTGAAGAATAATAGATACACTTACTTCTCTGGAACGCATCACCGAAAGTATCTTGTCAAAGTCATCCGGCAATGAAACATTTGCAAATTCGTCCATGAGAAAATGCACATGCACCGGAAGTCTCCCGCCGTACTTGTGGTCTGCCAAATAAAACAACTGTTGGAAGAGTTGCGTGTAAAGAATCGACACTAAAAAGTTATAGCTGGTGTCGTTATCCGGTATCAGCGCAAACAGTGCCACTTTCATTTCTCCTAAAGTTGAAAGGTCCAAATCGTCTGTAACCGTCAATGCGGCAAGGGTAGATAGATTGAATTTCTCTAACCGAGATGCCAGAGTTATCTGAATAGATTTCAGTGTCTTGGCACTTCCCGAATGATAATCCTTGTAATACTTCACTGCGATATGGTCAGGTTCTCGCATTTCCAAACGTTCAAACAGTTCATCTAACGGGGATTGAAATTCATCTTCATCCTCATGTACCTCTCCTGCTCGTAGAAGTTCCATAACCATAGGAAAGTTCTGCTCCTCCTCCGGTGCCTCATATTTCAGATAAAAAACAAGTGCCATAAGTAGCATCGAAGCTGCGTTATCCCAAAATGGGTCCATACTCTGACTTCCCTTTGGTGTAGTCGCTTTGAACAGGTTTGTAACAAGCCTCTGCACATCATTGTCATCCTTCAGATAAACAAATGGATTGTAGCAATGGCTTCGCTCCATATTGATTAAATCCAGCACCTTTATCTCATACCCTTTGGCTTCCAAAAGTTTTCCTGTATCTCTTAGGTTTTCTCCCTTCGGGTCCAAAACCACAAAAGAAGTATTTGCCTGCATGAGATTTGGCTTCGCATAGAACCTCGTCTTTCCCGAACCACTGCCACCGATAACGATGGTCAGAAGGTTTCTACGATGCTTTCTGCTGTTGTAACTGATTCGTACATTCTGTGTCATGAGCTTGTTCGCTTCATAATGTTTCACACTATATTTCTTGTTAGTGCGGATAGCATCTCCCCACTTAGCAGAGCCATGTTCCTCGCCTCGTCTGTAATGCCTCTTGGTCGAAATATAGATGCCGATACCCATTCCATAGGAAAGCAAAAAAATAAGAACAGTCTTCATACTGTCCTTGCATAATCGTATTTGGAATGGATGTTCCATTGCCTTTGGAAACTGCTCTACCACTTCCATCAGTCCACCCGAAAAGAATGGAGCCATAAGAAGTCCTAACCATATCACAGGAAGAATCCCGGCTATCGCCAGTATCCAGTCTGTTTGATTATTCTCTCGCTTCATGCTAACGCTCCTTCTTCTTTGGTTTCTTTTGTCTCGGTTGCTTGTTCTGTACTGTTCTCTTATCGTTTGGTTTTCGGTTATCTACTTTCTTGTCTTCTAATCCAATCTCCTGTTTCTTTGTTTCCGCTTCCTGCTTCTTCGCTGCACGAATCTCTTTCAATTCCTCGCGTACTGATTTTCGTTCCGGAGAATCACCGGTGTACAACTCAGAAGTACCCTCTGCGTCTTTCTCTTGCTTCTCGGATGTAGGCTCGGACGGACGGGATTTCTCTGTCTTCGCCATAGAGGGATTTTGCTCTTCTTTCGCCTTTCCCTGCTCCTTGGTTTTCTCTAGCTCCGGTTTCTCTGCCTCTGTTTTTTCTGCCTCTGCTTTCTCTACCTCCGCTTCGGCTACTTCTGCTTCCGTTTCTACTTCCGTTTCCACTTGGGTCTTTTCCTCTACTGCCGAAAGTTTGAAACGCTCAACAATTCGATTGATACGTGGCGCATCTTCTTCCTTTACCATGATATCCACCATGCCATCCGTATTCTCTTTCGGATTGCGAATGGCACAATAGAGAATTCCATAACGCTTGGCTTCTTTTGCAAACTTCTTCAGGTCGCTCTCTTTTACCGAGAACACCTTTAAAGGTTTTCCGGTGCGCACCAGAGTCTCTAGTCTTGTCTTTCCCTTTGATTTTCCCATGCTCTTATTCTGGTCTTGTAGGACTGCGTATAAAAGCACTGCCAACTGCTTTGCTCCCTCACCGGAGATTTTGAGTGCCGCCTCGCCAACTTCCAACGACATTCGCACCACTTGGTCAGCGGCTTCGCCTGATGTGTTCACGATTGGTTTCCTCCTTTCCATCTACTTTTTCTTCCCGCACTATTTTTAGTTTCTCTTTGACAACCTCGGAACGTGCGGCAATTCCGTCACAAAGTTTTATTTCCTCACGGAGCTTTGCTATTTTCTTGGAAATATCTGCAATCTCCTTTTTAAGCAGTTCCATCTGTTTTTCATCCTTGATATTTCTCCCCCGATATCTCAGACGCTTTCTTCTCTCGGATAGTTGCTTTAGTTCCTCCTGCATCTTTCCTTGCAACAAAAAAAGCTGCTCCGCAGTATCAATTCGATAATGACATAGCAACTCGGTTTCTTTGGAAATCGTATCTAGTTTTATTAAATCCTCTCGAAGTAGGAAATGTAATTGTTTTGCGCTCACTGGCGGCCTTTTCTTTGGTAGGATTCCAAGGCGGTAACAATAATGCAGATACAAACCTCTGATACCACCAATTTTTCTCCTTGGCTTGAAATAAGTCTGTCCTGCTGTGCCTCTGACCTTGATTGTGACTGTTTTTCTTGCTTGTGTCGGAACGTCGGTTGTCTTTTCCTCTTGCGATAAGATTCTTTTGCGAATCGCCTCTATGGTGTATTCCTCGCCAAAATTACGAGCCAGTTTCAAACCTCGTTCCTTACCTTGTGGGCGAATGGTGATGTCTTTTCCAAACTTAAACGTGTAACCTTTCTCTTTCAGATAATAGAAAAACTGTTTTTCCGTTTTCGCTTTTCGGATTGCCTCATCGACATCTGCCTTTATCATGCCACGATAAGTCGGTCTAGCCTCCTGTTCTGCACGCCACTCACCATAATGCTTTGCTCTTCCCCGCTTCGGATGTTCAATCACAGACAAGCCATACTCTCGGCACAGTCTATCAGAAACCTCTCGCATATCCCGATAATCCTGCTTCGTTCTATGATACCTCAGCCCATCTGTAAAGGAAACCGAGTTAACCACAAAATGATTATGCAAATGATGCGCTTTGTCCAAATGGGTTGCAACTAGCACCTGAAAGCGATTGCCCCATAATTCCTCTGCCAGCTTCACACCAATCTCATGCGCCATCTGTGGAGTACATTCTCCCGGTGCAAAAGATTGATAACCATGAAATGCCATAATGCCTTCATCTTTGCCATACCGTTTTTTTACAGCCATCATTTCGGCACGTGCGGTTGACGGTGTGCAATTAATACCTGATACATACTGCTTCATAACGATTTCATTTTCATCATCCAGAGAAGAATCATCACCCTCTATCCAGCGTTTGGTTTTCTCACAATCCACTGCATAAGCAATTACGTCCGATAGTCCTTGGCTATTCTGCTCTGTCAATTCCTGTGTTTTGACAAAATCGGGATTCTCCGTTTTGTCCGGATTCTCAATATAGATAACAACCTTTCCGAGCCACCCCTTTACACTCCAGATAGATGTCGTTGCCATATCACACTCCTCTTTGCATCTGCTCCGGCAAAACAACTGCCTCCGTTATCTGATTCACGGTTGCATTAAACTTCTTTACCGCATCGTCATATTTCTGCACATCAATCACATTTAACACATGAGCCTTCTGTGATATTTGATTTAGGCTGTTACCTATCTGGTGCAGTTCTCGCATCATCGAATAGTAATCCGGTGGTGGCGCATCTCTCGGCACAACTCCCGTAATCACTTGTCGCAAATATGCTTCACGATTCAGACCGCTTCGCTTCACCCTTTTATCTAACGCCTCCGCTTCCTTACGGTTTAGGCGAAATAAAATCGGTACGTTTCGTTTCCTCATTGCATCCCTCCGTCTTATCCTTATTAATGCGGTTAATCTGTAGCATACACATCAGCACAACGCCGAGTGTCACGCCAGACATACCGCCCACAATTACTCCACATAAAAACATCAACATATATTTTAAACTCCCTTCATTATCATTTGCCAATACGTTTCGATTGGCCTCGGCTTGCCGAAAAGGGTTTCAGGGAATCCCCTGACAAGTTGCCGAAGGATTGCTGTGGCAATCCAAAGGCGTTGCTTGCTGGTATAGTGTATTCACTCCTTGCGTGCCGCTTCGGGTGTTATCTTAACCAGCCGAAAAAGAAATCATCTTGCCTTCCCTTTACTTTTCGACTCCCTTTTTGTGATTGGTATTCCTAAATGGATACACAAGTAATCGTTATAGTCCTTTCCAAGTTTCGGCGGTTCATCCCTTATGCGATATCCTTCTGGAAGAACCGTACTAATTGCTTTCGTCGCCAGCCTTCCAGCTCGGTCATTATCCAAATGAAATACGATTGTATCCACCTCCGGATGCTCTTTCAAAAATCGGGCCAACGTCGCCGGAACCTTGCTCTGTTCAATCTCTTTCGCTGGTTGATAAACCCCTGCAAGCGATAGCAAATAATCGGCTCTCCACTCCTGCTTATTTTGTTTGCGAAGCGTTCCGTAAGATAATAAATCAATGGCTGATTCAAACAGATGTACCTCATTGCTTTCTTCTCTTGCAGTGATAGAAAACGAATAATTCTTATCGCTTCCACTCGCCTCCCCGATGAAATCCGTCCCAATTCCTCTGAGTGCTGCATAGCGCGGAACCCTGTCTCTGTCCATTCCAACAAAGACCGCATTGTGATGATAGGCACTCTCATAGATACGTCCTGTCTTCAAACAGAACACAATAATTTCTTCATCAATGCCTCTGCGTCTTAGGTAAGATGTGACATACTCCTGATAGCGATATGGCTCTGGTAATAGCAGCTTCTTTTCCTTCAGTTCCTCTTGCTCTGGCAACGGCACATAACTGAGTGGCTTAATTCTCATCTGATCCAGCATAAGCTCAGCCGCTTCCATAAAGGTTAATCCTCTGACTTTGATGAGATAATCCAACGCTGTCCTGCCTCCAATACCAGTTCCCCACCAAGTCCATTTTCCATTTGAAATTTTGATACTGTCGTGGGTGCGCGTGGTGTAGACATCGCTGGAGAAGTGGACCAGTTCTCTTGGCTCGTACTTCTTCAGATAAGTTTTGAGGTCTACCTTTTTGATTTCTTGTAATACTTCCGGTGGAATATATGGCATACTAACAACTCCTTTCCTGCCCGTGATTTGATATTCTTATGTTTTGGGGAAATATCAGGGCACAAAAATAGCCGAGTGGCTCGTTTAAAACCAATCGGCTATGTACTATTTTTGTTTACTTTTCTCCGTCTTCTTCACTCTCTTTAATTCAAATGAACCTTTATTGCCACCTTTACATTCTGGATTCGGGTTGTCTCGATTATTAAAATACCTTGCTTTAATATGATTCTTGTCAACCAAATTTAATATGTTATATCCGTCGTGGGACTGTAAGTTATTATCCACATCATAACTATCATTTGTATATCCAAAGCATATTTCTGTTCCTTTATTACTATCAACAAGTATAGACGCAGTATTGCTATTGGATGTTGAGTCTGTTTTTGGAAAGAAACATGTAATAGATATTTTATTCCAATTCTGTTTTATATGCATTTCTATAGGAATAGTTTTTCCATTGAACGAAGATTTTAAATTTCCTTCCCAATTTCCTTTTATTTTTGGAACTCCATGTAGCACTCTAAAAAGCCAAAACTGCCAAAGAAATTGCTCATAAACAAAAGTAAGAACGCCATACACAAAAGGTATGCCTAAAATATCCGGATTTACCTCGAACCATTCAACTAATCCTACAACTTTTTTTAAATCACTTGTCCTCAACAAATTTGCAAGTTCATTTAGTTTATCTGTATAGAATTCCTTTAACAGCAAAGACATTACCATACTCAATGCAAAAATTATTACTGCAACTTTTGCTCTTAAATCTTTATTACCTTTATTGATAGAATATGTGTGCATTTTATTCCCCCTTTATCATTTGTTCAGCCACTATTATTCCTTTATTCTCTATATCTGTCATTCCTAAATAGAAACTATTATCATTGCCAAGAATCAGCATAAACACTTCATTCCACACATTACTTTTGTCAGCAATAATCATTTTTAACAACTCTTTATCTGTAGAAGACGGATACGGTTTTACCCATCCATGTGTATGCCATTCTCCCAAATAATTAATTGTTCCTTTGCTTTTTTTCCATTGCTTATTTATAATCTTTTGCGCTCTTCTAGAATTTCTTATAAAGAACAATGGACCACTCCGATCTTTGCAACTCGGAACAGAAGCATCTGTGAAAACGTATTTATTCTCACTAGGTATGAAACCACCTAGTATTATGCCTCCCGACTCATTATCGCCTCTACCCTGAGTATACTTTCTTATTGTATTCAAGAATGAATCAGTCAGCTCAACTGTTACATCATTTAACTCAATAATCATAAACACTAATCTATTCGTTCTGTAATCAACGAAAAATCCTCTACATTTTTATACTCATCGCATATTTCTACGCCAATCTGTTTTGCATCACTCAATCTGCCACACCATGTCAATCTATAGTTTCCTCGTTTCTGGCAACAAACTGACATTATCTGTTCCAAAACTCTGTAAACAAATTGTTGTAACAAAAATCCGGAATATGGCATATACGTTGATTGACACCCTGCTTCACGTTTCAGATAGTCAGAACCATTTTGAACAATACTATTTTTATATTGTAATGTATCTTCATCAAAAACATCCCGATATAAATCTTGCGGTTCTTTAAGCAATATAGCATGTCCACCTAAAGAATATGGTTCAACCCATATAAACACAACTGGTATAGTTATTTTATTTTCTATTATCAATCGGTTTATATGATGTTCAACCGGAACTGATGCAACTGCAACAAACAATACATCGCATTCATTAATTACTTCCTGATGGTCTTCTACAAAATCATGAGCATTTTCATTGTATGGCTCATATACAATGTTGGAATTCCACTTTTGCAAATCGAAACCTAGTGCGAATGTTTTATTGTGTCCAACCCAGAAATAGCCACTTGCATGGCGTGCAATATTTTCATATTCTAATTTCTCATTGTCCACTAAAACAAACTTTTCTGCACCACTTGTTTTTAATGCATCAGCTACAAAACTACCTACTGAGCCACACCCTATAATGCCTACCTTCTTCCACACTGGCTCTGAACCATCTCCGCCTCTTGTAAATAATCTGTTTTGATGACAATTTTCCACATTAACCGGTGTTCCCTTCTTTTTTGATATTCCATATGCCATTGCGAGACTGACATGGCCTTTGCGAAAGCCGCTAGGAACTCCAGGGCCCCAATGTATCCACCCAGCCAACATGTTTTTTTCGGAAGTAATTAGATTGAATACAACTAGTGAACTCTTATCAATATTTTTCTGCATAAAAGAATTATACTGTTTGTTATACTGTGAGTTCTCTTCAATCATTTTGATGATATCTTTATCATTTTTTGGTATTGAAGTAATATTTTCGCCACTTATAGGAATTAAAATCCCCTGATAAATTCTATCATCGTCTATAGTTTTACTATCAATCGCATTTGAAACTTCTTGTAACCTTGTATCACTATCACAGATAAGAAGACCTTCTTTCTTAAAACACCAATATAATGGTTTTGCTATCGCAAGTTGCTCTACATACATTTCAGCCCTAAATTTTGTCGCTGTAGACCAATATTCTAAGAACTCATCTATATAGTCAAGATTATTTTCTCCTCGTATGCCTTTGCGGATGAGTTTAATTGCTTCATCAATGGTGTCTAAAAGTAACTGGAGCGGCTCATTAAAATTAGGAATCACTCTCGACTTATCGAAAATGCAAAGTCCATTGCTAGTATACACATGTGGCATCTTTGGCAGAATTTTCATAGACTCTTCATCAATAGAAATTCTTGGAATCTCATATGGAAAGTGCTTACTCAAAGAACACCACAAGACAATGTCAATTGTTTCAACATTTACACTAATTTTTATTTTCCCATCTTCTAATTCTGCAACATACTCCTTCCCCTGTAAACACCCTATCATTTCTCTAAGCCGATCTTCCGTCATTTCCTAACACTCCTGGTTTTGAAGACGCTACATATGATGATTGAGTTGATTCCTTTCCTAAAGGGAATCTATCGCCAAAAGACTTTCTGAGGTGCTCTGAAGCCTTCTTCTCATCTTTCTCATCAATGGCCTTATCAAGATTAGTCTTTAATGTTTTTAAAGCTGATATAATACTTTGTTTTTTAGTTTCACTAGCACCGTCAAACAAATCTTCACCTGGGGTAACAGGTTTAACACATTTGAAATCACTTTCTAAAGTAGTAATGATATCCTTTACTGTATTTCTTAAAGATTTGTCATCCCTTCCGTCATACTTATCAAAGTTATTAACAGCAAGAATTGTAATTTCGATTCCTTTTAAAGAAATCCCCTTATAATCTCTCCAAGCCTTCAGATACTTAACTACACTACGTAATTGCTCACCATAGTTTGTATCTGTAACTTTACCTACAAACCAATCTTTGAACGCTTTAGGATCACTTTCTATCCAACCTTTTCCTTTATGGGCTAAGTAAGCAACATCGTCCTTGCATATATAGATTGGCAAGTCAATATGATAACCAGCAGCATAAGGTACTCTCACACAAGTGTCTTTATCGATAACATCAATACTAGTTCTATCTTTGACTGCATCTTTTACCCATGTATGTACGGTTGATGGTACAACCCAATCATCGATTTCTGTATCCTCGTATCCTTGAATATAGATTCCATCATCTAAATCGTACTCTTTGTCGCCTAATTGATTTGTCACTGTCTTCATTGCAAATGAACCTTGCCAACAAAACTTTGGCTGTTTTTTATCTTTATCTTTAAACCATTTCTTGACATCTGAGCGTAGTGCATCTCTACTCGTTTTCAGACTGTCTCCTTTAGCTTTTGTAAGTGTAATTTTTTCGTTGAATTTGTCAAATAAGTTCTGTAAATTTGCCATATATTATTTCCCTTTCTTCTTTATTAGCACTCCTCTTAGGAGGTGGCTAATAATAGCATATACTCTTTTCCAGATTTAGTCAACAGATTTACACAATAATTTTATGTAGAAAAATAGCCGAGTGATTTTCGTATTGAAAACCAATCGGCTATGTAATGCTTTTATTATTCATTATTTTCTTCGTCAAACGGTGGCAAATCTATTGGACCTCTGCCATATGCCTCTGACACATTTTTCACAGTTTTTCTGAGTTGTGCTAATGTAATCGGTAAGCATTCACTCTCTACCTTGCTATCAGCGATATCATTTCCTAAAGATTCATCAACATCAAAAACTGTAGTTGTCTTTAGGGTAAAAACAATTCGGTCTCCTTCTTGCCCAAAGTGAAAATTCAATTTAACTGCAACTGTTCTGTCCTTACTGAAATCTTTAGGGATTAAAATGCCTCCTTCAACCCCGACCTCTATATTCTTTTTCTTCTCTATCTCACTATGTTCAACAAAATGGGCTTCTTCTACACTCTGCCTCTTAAAACTAAAACCATTCATAAAATCACCTCTATCACACATATGCAACACTTTGCTGTGACATTTTCTTTATGCTAAGCATAACTTCATCATTTGTTCGATAATCTTGACCATAATAATTGTCTGATAATGTTATTGTTTTACCTCTATAATGTAAAAAGCAATAACTATTCTTTCGCGGAAGAATCTTATACTCGAAATTATAAATTCTAGACTTAAAAACAGCAATTTCTTCCGAAAATTCATCTTCTTCTGCATCCATATATTCGCCCGCAGTTGGAAGTAACTCAACTGGAATCTGTCCTTTTGCAACAAACTCGCACTGAACATTTTTCCCATCATATTCAATTAATAATTTTTCCTTCTCTCCACTTAAGAATGCTTCTTGAATAGTAATCTTATCCTCTAATAATTGAATTAATATCTCATAATCCGTTTTCGTTCCAATCCATTTGACAACCGATGCATTAACTAAACAACAAGAAAACAAATACACTTCTTGCCCTTTTGTACAAGTAAATAACACTGGATATTTACTTTCAAATAAGATTGTATCCATATTCAATTCATCAAATGAAGGAATCTGTCTAAACAACTTCTCCACATTCATTATAATTCACCTCATTAAATTCTTTCCATGGTTCCGCATTTTCATACAACCACCAATCCACATGGGAGCTTTTACTTTTTATTCCTAAATTTCTTTTCCACTCTCTTGTTTCAAGACTAATCCCATGTACTGGATTTGTTGTACCTTGTGCAATTTTATATGGAACACCAAAACGACTGTCCGCAGTCATAAATCTTTTTAAATCCTTCAACTTAGTATATGTAGATAAAGAATATTCTTGCGGATCATCTTCGTCTCCACCCATACTAACTTGAAAACCATTCTCTTCATATGAATTCAAAAATGATTCTCGGTCAACCTTTCCTGTTGCACACGCACGAAAAACCTGTAACTCTTGTTCCCTCGCCCATATTGGCATCTTGAAATTTTTGAAATACGAAGGGAACTTTTTTTCTGCTTGTTCTTTATTCATAATATTATCATTCCAATTTAAAATATTTCAGTTTTTTTCATCATACCACACTTTTTTACACTTTTGTGAAAAAATTTTCCCTTTATAGGAAGTTTTTTACACTTAATGGTAACTTTTGGGGTGTTTCTTCACATATATATAATAATTACCACATTTTGCATACCAATACAACACCAACATCAAAGTGGATAGCCACCGCCACTTATTTTCTTTTTCGGCTGGTAAACTGCTGGTAAAATTCAGGGGTAGGGTGTGGGAAGGGGGAATGTAAAAAACTTCCCCTCTAACCTATAAAGCCACTTCCCCCTTGGTGGAGAATTCCTATCTTTCTCTGCCTCTTTCTGTACATCTCTAATGCCCTAATAATTGTATCTTCTATTTGCTTTGTAGAAGTTCCTGGCGAAAAGTATTTACTAATACGTTCTTTTGGCATTTTGAATTGTTCTTTTTGATTACCCTTTTCTTCGGACATAATCGACAAAATCACATCTTCATTCAATCTTTTCTCATCAGAAAACTTACGCATCTTAATCGCTTGTGCATGACTAGGAGTGCAATCTTCCATTTCAATTGTGTCAAAAAGCACTTCCTGTTCTTTTTTCGGCAGGTAAGACAACTCAACCGCAGGTCTCATTGCAATTTTACCCTCATCAACCATATCTAAGAGTGATGGAATCAGTTCCGTCAAGCGAATGTAACGCCGAATCTGATCCTGACTTTCACCAACCTGCTCTGCAAGAAGCTCTCTCGATGTCTTACCCTGCAACTTCTGTGCCAGTGGCACAGAAGTTAAGTCCGTGCGTTTACCTTGCCTTTTCATAGCATCCAACTTCATCTTATAAGCAAATGCTTTCTCTGACGGTAAGATTTCCTCTCTTTGCAGATTGGAATCAACCATGATGATTGTAGCCTCATCATCTGTCAATTCACGTACCAGACAAGGCATATCTCCTTTTTCGGCCAGTTCACTTGCCATTCGTCTTCTGTGTCCTGCAACCATTTCATAAGTACCGTCTTCTTTAGGTCGAACAATTGCAGGAACTAAGATACCATATTGTCTTACACTCTCTACCATTTCCATCATCTTATCATCCATTTTCACTTTAAACGGATGATTCGGAAACTCGCGAATATCTTCTAAAGGAATGTCTCTTACGCTTTCACGCCCGACTTCCTCACGTTCCTCCTGCGTACTGAACAAATCACCTACTGAGGGAATTTTCATGTTTAATTCTTTGCTTTTCGCCATCTGCAATCACCTCCTTAGTAAATGCTTCATACGCTTTTGCAACCACACTCCGTTTTTCGTGCTTATAAACGCTTTTGCCCTCTACACTAGCCTCTGCGGCTTTTATTCCAACCGGAATAATGGTCTTATAGATATGAATTGCTTTACCATAATTCTCACGTAAAGCAGACTCCGTAGAACGTGCCAAATTTGTTCTCATATCCGCAAGCGTTATCAGAATCCCTTCAATCTTTAACTTCGGATTGATTTGACGTTGCACTTTTTGAATGCTTTTCATCAAATGTGTCATACCCATTAAAGGCAAATAATGAGCCTGTACCGGAACAATCACACTATCCGAAGCTGCTAATGCGTTAATAACCAACATTCCTAAGTTTGAAAGACAATCAATCAAGATATAATCATAATCGTCCTTTATCTCACTTAGATACTTTTTCATAACACCTTCTCGCCCTCTGACATTTACTAAGCCAGCATCCAAGTCTGCCAGTTGTAAATTAGCAGGCATAACATCTACGCCTTCATCATGATGTAAGATACCCTCCCAGCAATTAAATGGTTCATTACTAATTATCCTCTCCAACTGCGTAGAAAGCGTCACTGGTATACTGTCCGGACTTGTCCATCCTAGTGCTGTGGTAAGATGCCCTTCCGGATCATTATCAACTAACAGGACTCTCTTACCCTCATTTGCAAGTCCAACACCCAGATTGATTGCTGTTGTCGTTTTTCCTGTGCCACCTTTTTGATTCAAGATGGCAATTACTTTGCATTTCGACATGAAATTTTCTCCTCCTATCGTTCCATCGTTTTTTGACCTTTTTGTTTCTGTTGCAACTCTTTGTCTAGAAGCAAATTATGAGTATGAAAACTGTAATACTCTCCTTTTCCTCCACCTACAATGATGTGATCAAGCAATTCAATCCCCAATAATTCACCTGCTTGCATTAGTTTGTTCGTTATCAGCATATCGTTTTGTGATGGATACAGATTCCCACTGGGATGATTATGCACTGCAATAATGAAAGCCGCATTTGACAGAATACTGCTCTTAAAAACCTCTCTTGCGCTTACCAATGAAGCATTAATCGTTCCCATACTCACAATGTTCATGTTGATAACCTTTGAGTCTGTTGTAAGGTTCAGAATACAGAACACTTCCCTGTCGTAACTTTTCAATTCCTGCGACATAAACTCTGCAATTTTGTCTGGACTGTTCAATGGTTCTTTACTATACCAAGATGGCTCCTTTACAAGACGAATGTTGACCACCTCCATCTCATAACTCATCTTCATCACCACCTTGCTTTACCGACACTTCCAAGATGACTCCATCCGGAAGTTCTTCAATCATTTGCCTTAAATCTTCCATGTTTTCTACTTCATATGTCTTTCTTTCACTCATAAAACCACATCCTTTCTCCTGAATTTAGGCAATAAAAAACCGACTGATTTCGTTATGAAACCAATCGGTTATGTACATGTAAACTAAGTTTATGCATTTCGGCAAATCTTGTTTTTTAGATTCATTTGATCAAATAATTCTATCGGTACGCGCAATTCATAAAACTTTTCTGCTTGATTCTTTTCTTCAAATTCATCCAATTGCTCTTTGCTAGGCCAAATTGGATATGCTGAGGCTAACATTAGATTTTTTCTATCTTGCAACTTATTTATCCGAATTGTATACTCTCTAATTTTTAAATTGCCTTGCCTTGCAAAAGATTCTATATCCTCTTCTCGATACGTTTTTTCTGTTGATAACAACTTTAAAATGCCCCTACAAAACGTACTATGTGTATTAATGTATATTGTTTTCCCTTTCAGCTTTTTAAGAGTCTTCTCATCAAAGATGTCTTGAAAACTTTTTAAAAAACTTCTAAGAATTGCATTCTGTTTTTGTCCCGGAAAACTTTTACACATTGATAACTGATAGCCTTTAGATGTTTTGATTATTTGCAAACACCCCTTGCTTTTTACGATTACACATTTTTTAAGTATCCACAGAAACATTAATATAATTGCAATCTCCATGTACTTTTTTAACATTACTCCAACCAAAATAATTAATATGGCAAACACTCTTTCCATATAACCAAGGACAACACAGAATATCTTTACCTTTAGAAATTCCATTCTCATTTTCATTAAAAAGCACCCTCTTTCAAAATATGTTTATACTTTATATTACTTTCAAAAAACAGAAAAGACCATATAAAACCAAATAAAGTTTGTTTTTTATACTTTTTTAATAATTCTATTAAAAAACCGACTGATTTCATTTGAAACCAATCGGTTATGTACAATATTTAATAAGATTATTATTTTCTAATTTACAATATCGAAAGTAGATAATTCTATTTTCATTTTTTCGTACCCATCATTGTATCTTCCTATAGTTCTCTGTAAACGGCAATATATTGGATACTCTTTTGTTATTGTGTTGCCATTCAAATCATCAAAAGCGATTTTTATAGTAGCAAATTTCTGTTTTTTCTTAATAAAGTTATTCCCAAATTCAACTCGTGTTTTTTCATTTATCGCATATTCATCAAATGCCCCTAAAAATACACTCATTATATATCTCAAGATTTCAACAAGTTCATCTATAATTTGCACCCTATATCCTTCAGGATCAATTTTAATTGGTAACATATAATCTGCATACAACTTTTCCTGCCTCTGAGTATTAAAGTGCTTGTCAAAATATGTATGTGGAATACCATACTCTAAAAGAATATCATACAATTCCGAGTCATACGGCGTGCTCCACTCAATCCTAACATTTAATGCAGAATCCTTTCCTACATTGGCAAATTTCATAAAACTAGTGTTAAAAGGGTTGAAATCTACTTTATGATTTTCAACGTATTCTCCGTTAATTGAAATCATATCTTCTTCTATATTTTCTGCTGACACATAAATCCCCTTGGTTTTGGAATAGTAACCATATAAAACTGTTCTCATTGGGAAAACATGCGGCATTACATCTTGTTTCAAAGACATCAATGTAAAATAAATTGCTATTAATGTCGCTAAGCCTCCCAAAATCCCTCCCAAAAAACTTCCCAGATAAGACATCAAATCAGGATTATCCGAACATGTTCTTGCAACTATTCCTAAACACAGTACACATACCATTACATAACCAATAATAAATTTTCTAAGGATTTTTACTTGTTGTTTTCCCATCTTTGCCTCCAATATCTTTTGTTTCTCATTACGAATAAAAGTCACAAAACCACCCTTTTCATTACGAATAAAAGTCACAAATTCCATCCGTACCGCCCTGTATCATCTAGTCCTTTTTGTCCCATTTTGTACGGAATATGGGGATTTTTCGGTACTAAACAGCACTAAATAACACTACTTTTTTGCCCCCGCCATTCTAGGACACAAAATACTCCACCCTATTTTCAGGAAAAAATTCCTTGAATTCCCCATAAAGCTGTGCAGCCAAAGTCTTATTATGTGCGATTACCAGCGTCGGTCTATTTAGTTTTTCAATAATATTTGCCATGGTAAATGTCTTACCTGAGCCAGTAACACCAAGTAAAGTCTGGCATTGATTGCCTTCTTGAAAGCCCTTAACTAAGGCTTCGATGGCTTGAGGCTGGTCTCCGGTTGGCTTGTATTCTGATTTTAAAACGAATTTATCCATAATTAGTCTCCTGGTTCTAATCGTTCTTAAAATTATTATCTGCTTATTCTACTAGATTATATCAGAAGACAAAAGAAAAGTACAGAACAAATCGAATGTTTGTTCTGTACTTTTTTATTTCTATTTAATATGGCACTCTAGACCCTCGAACCAAAAGCCTGTGCGAATTCGAACCATACGGCGTACAAGTAAGTAATGTAATATAATCTTCTCCTTCTTCAATTGCAAGTGCTGCCCGCAATCTTTCTCTATCGTATTTATCTACCATATCCAGAACCTGATCCACCTCGTAGGCAAGCACTTCATCCAGCACATAGACATAAAACATATCCCCTTTTTCCAGTTGATTGATATCGGTAAACAATTTTGCTCTTGCCGTTCCTCTGTGTGCCGCCAGAACAGAATGTGTGCCCTCGCCTCCAATTGGAAGCTTGGTGCCGTTCAAATGGCCAACACCCGTTCGAAGGACATCCTTCTCTGTTCCATGATAAATGGCTAACTTGATATGAATCTTCGGAATAGATAAATACCCCATCACTCCATCCTGAGCCACATTCAGCACCTTCCAGTAATCTGTATTTTTTAATCCAGTCTCGCGAATTCCAAAGACATCACTATAAATATCATTTTCAACGAAACTGTCATTGAAGCTTTTGGCTCTCTCCCATTCCTCTGCAAAAACTTCTGGTTCCATCTCATTGACCACCTTATTGTAGCTTACGATCAACCTGCTCTGGCGGTATGTGTTCCACTGATTAGATACTGCAGGATAGATTAAAATTCCAAATCCAATGAGAAATATGAGTCCCAAAAGCAGATTCATAATTTTTTGCTTCACACCCAACACCCCCAGAGACAAACCGATTAGACTCTATGATTTATCTTTTCTTCGATTTACGAAGAAGAGACCGGCTGCTGTAATCATGATTCCACAGCCTGCAATTGTGAAAATTGTTGTACCGATGCCGCCTGTTGATGGGAGCGAAACAAGTTTAAGGTTCATTACCTGTGTTTCGTTTATTCCATCTTCCGTAGAATCATCCTTGTCATCGTTTACTTTTATAGCTCCGGACTCAATCGTAAAGTTATTTGCAGCTGCTTCTTCCGTCTGTTCCTCATAATTACCCTGTGCGTCCTTTACCACAGGCGTAACTACAATACTCCATGATTCAAGTTCATCTGTGTCATTATCAATTTCTGCAGCAATTACAATTTTATAAATGGTATCGTTTAAGCTGTATCCATTTGGTGCAATTGTTTCTTTTAAATAGTATGTTCCTACATTCAGACCACTAATGTGTAACTGACCTTCTGCATCAGACACAACACCGTCTTCTGTTAAATCATCGTTAGTTGCTGTATTTGAATATTCATATTCTTCTGTACAAGCTATATTTGTATATAATTTAAATGTCGCTCCTGCCAAAGGCTTTGCCGCGTCTTCTTTTACTTTCGTAATAACCTGTTTTGTTACACCTGCATCAATATCAAAAGAATACACTTTTTCAATATCCTTATCTTTGCCATCGTGTTCGCCAGGATTATGTGTATAAGTTAAAACAGCCTCATTTTCCGCCGCCTCATCGTTAACTGCCTCTTCTGTTACAGTTCCAGTATACGTAATTTCAATTGATTTTCCCGCGTTTGCTGCAATATCACTGTCTGCTTCTCTTTCTAATAACCAATCCTTTTCAAATGCTATTGTAAATGTAGTAGAATCTTTCGTATTGCCTGTAATTTTGAAAATTCCGTTTGGATTTGTTACTTCTTCACCATCAATTGATACTGTAATTTCTCCAGTTGTTAATACAAGGTGTGTTAATTTGTCTGTTACTGTAAATACTGCAGAATCATATTCTTCACTGTAATCAGGAATTGTAGTTGTAATTGTGAAATCAACCGTTTCACCAACATGCTGTGTCTGTACACTTGCTGTTTTTTCGATAGAAGGTTCTGAAGATTTTGCATACGCATTATTGGTTACAAGTGTCCAATGGTCTGTTGCATCTACTTCTACATCTGGCACTAAGGAGTTATCATCCCCTGATTCATCTGTTTTATAATAAACACCAACTAACATTGGGTTATATACATGAACCGTTCCCCTTACTAACACAACCCAATAACCAGCTGTTAAATTTGCTGTATAACTTGTAACATCTGCTGTTGATTCAGTTTCATCTAACTCAACAGAGTTTGCAAGAACTAAAGTACCCGCATTGATTTTTGCAGCAATGTCTGTCACTTCTGAAGATGTCGGGAGGTCAGATTCTTCTGTTAAATAATCACTAGTAAAAAGTTCCAGTGTACCTGTCGTTGGTTTGGCTTCCTTATATCCAAGGAAACCATTTCCACCATAGGCACCTTCGATGATTTGATATGCGGTTACTTCCGCCCCTGACTCCACATTTGTCACAGTTACTAATACTTTATCTGTTGCTGCTGGCTTTGCAGCAAATGTTGTCAAACTCGTTCCGAGCACCGTTGTTACTGCTAACAACAGGGCAACTAATTTTTTCATCTTCTTCATAACGCCTTTCCTTCTCAATATTAAAATTTTCATTCTTTTTTGATTATCATCAGTGCTGCGCCTAGCATGAACACCAGACCACCACATGTATACCAGTAAGTACCGTGACCACCTGTTGACGGAAGCTCATATAGGACTGCATTCTCGTTAACAGGACGACCACTATGGCCAATATTACCGTCAGGTGCATTGCTCGTAGCATTTGGATAGTTCGCATTCTGAAAACTGAAAGTACGAGTCATTTTAGAGCCTTCAAACACTTCCGTAAATCCATTTGCCGTATATACATCACTAATGTAAGAGGATACTCCCTCACTATAACCCGAATATACTCCAACTCCAGAACTGAGATTGTCAAACCAGCCAAGGTTCAGTACGCATCTATTGTGTGCACCACTCTCAAGTGTCACCTCCTGAGAGACTCCATTCTTGTCGACATAACTCCCCTCTACCTCTCCATCCGTGACATAAATCCCCTTGCAGGTATCATCAAGAAACACAGCCTGAAACTCGTCAATATCATAGTAGGAGGTATTTCCTTTTATCGAAATCGGTGTAGCTGTTCCCGTCTCAAAAAATTCATAAGTCAATGCAACCCAAGGAATGTTGCGGACAGTAATGCCTGGTTTTCCCACTGTCGTATATAGTCCAATCACTGCATTATACCGTGTCTTGTACGTCCCATCTTCCTGCTTAAAGTTATATCGATAATTATCGTCTGCATTAACCACATAATCCGACACGGTAACCTTCATGTCGACATGCTTACCGTAATATGTGCCAATATTTTTGTATAACACGCCTATCTTGCCACGCAAGTCATCTGTTGGCGTAATCACTCCTCCTGTTCCAATCTCACCGACAAGAAAAATGGCATTGGTACATTTATCAAATGTTGCCGTGTCATCATAAATGCCTGTGGAATTACAATCAAACCCATCCGGGGCGAACGGCACGACCGTCTCAGCCGCCTGTAATCCCAGCACCAGACCATTTGCACCGTAATCGGAGGGCAGTGTCTCGTTGACATGGACTTGAATTTTGTCAGCAAACGCTGTTCCCGCAAGCTCGCCTTTATCATAGAGTGCTGCATAATCCAAACATGTTACGGGCTGGCCCTCCAGCGGCTCCCCATTCACAACAGAGGTACCGGTCTGTCCCGCTCCCCACACCTGCCTAAGACCTGTATAGTATCGGTCTTCTATCTCATTTGCTATTACGAAAATGCTGCTACTAAGCCCTATCACCATGCAAAGCAGAACTGCTGTTATTCTTTTCAACAAATTACTTTTCATGTTTTCCTCTCTTCTCAGCACCTTACATTCTATATATGTAAGCGTTGTGAAAATGTTTACTAATATTTTTATGCAACAAAACACAATAAAAAAAGCACAGAACAAAATCTAACTTTTGTTCTGTACTTTTTATTCATATCAGTTTTTATTTTCCTGCCTTCAATTCTGCATTTGCCTTTTCTACATTCATTCTAGACATAATAAATGCAATAATCGCTGTAATAATTACCGGAACCCAGAGATACATAATATGGAGCATCTGTATACAAGAGTCAGCCTGAACAGGCGCTTTTTCCACGTAGCCGCTAAGTGCCAGCAGCCATCCGGTTATCGCTGTTCCGATACCTCCGCCAAGTTTAACTCCAAGTGATGTACATGAATACATGGTTCCGTCTACTCGCTTGCCTTTTGTAAGATATGTATATTCTGAACATGCTGCGATCACTGCATTCATGTCTCCCTGCCATGGTCCCATACCGAAAGAAGCAACTGCCGTAAAGAGAAGCATAAGCGGTATGCTTCCAAGGTAGGCTGCGACTACCACAAGGGCACGGCCAATTGTTCCAATTATGTATCCTGTCAGATTAAGCTTATACATTCCTTTCCATTTTGCAACTAAGCCTGGTGTAATAACCAAAGCAATAATTAAAGGAATATTGATTGCCCATGAAAACACCGGATACAAATCTTCATTTAGAAGCACATACATCATGTAATAAATTCCCATATTCGTCATTGCAGAATAAAGCTGCTGCAGAATGTATGTAGCACTGATCATCATATAAAATTTATTTGCAATCAAAATCTTTGCCGCATCAAGCAGGCTGTATTTTTCGTCTGCTGCACCTGTAGTGCTTTCATTTAATTCTTCTTCCGAGAGTTCTTTTACTGAAAATACCGAAATTGTATTTACTACCAAACCAATGATTGCGTAAATGATAGCCACCGTTCTCCAGCCTGCTGCTCCGCCGCCAAATCCCTCTACCAGTGCAAGCGTAACTGACTGAATTAATAAACTGGTTGAGAAAGCAAAGATGAATCGGTAAGAGCCCATCTCTACTCTTTCTTTGCTATTCTTTGTAACCAACGCTGTAAGTGCGGAATATGCAATGTTATTTGCTGTATAAAATATTGCGTTCAATAATGTGTATGCAATAAAGAACCATGCGTACTGCGCAAATTCTCCCATATCCGTCGGGATTGCAAAGATGGCTGCCAGAGTCACTGCGCATCCAATGTAGCCGTAGAGCATCCAAGGTCTTGCTTTTCCCATCTTGCTTTTTGTCTTATCAATCATGGAACCAAAGAATATATCCGTCACACCGTCAAATAATTTCGATACCGCAATCAAAGTTCCCACAATACCTGCATTTAAACCTACCGTATCCGTAAGATAAACCATAACAAAGGATGTAAGGAATGCATAAACCACATTACCCGCTATATCACCCGAACCATAGCCAACCTTGTTATACCACTTTAAATATTTTTTCTCTTCCATCTCTCTTCTCCTTTATTTCCATATACCATTCAGTTTCCGATATGTCCGACATTATCTGTTTATTTCCCTCGCGCTTTTCTTAATTTGATTATATAGTTTTATATTATGAAACTCCATAAACTGCATTAGACAAAACATGCACAAAATGATATAATTTTCCAAAGGAAGTGATTTTATGTATATGGATTCAGCCTATTATCATAACTCTAAAGTAGATTTTAAAGATAAAAAACATCCTCTTTTTGTCGGCAGCTGTGGTACCTATCATTTGCTTACCAGACCAAAACTGCCTACACATCGTCCCCGTGGAAGACTTGACTATCAGATTCTATATGTTGCTTCTGGCAAGGCACATTTTTACTTCAATGGTGTAGAAGAAATTGTCTCTGCCGGAAATATGGTACTGTACCGCCCAAAAGAGGAACAGCGCTATTATTACTATGGTATTGACCACACAGAAGTATACTGGGTTCATTTTACGGGAAATAACGTAAAAAATATCCTTCGAAAATATGGAATTCCCGATGACATGCATGTGATTCACACAGGCACTTCATTAGAATACAAACGCATATTTTTGCAAATGATTCAAGAATTAAAGCTCTGCAAAGAGGATTATGAGGAACTCCTTGTAAATCATCTTCAACACCTTTTAATTCTAATTCACCGCCTGCTGAATGCAAAACCACGAAGTAAAAATCATTTTCTTATGGAAGAAATGGACTCTGCTGTAAGATACTTTCACAAAAACTATAACCAGACAATTAGCATTGAGGATTACGCGGCTTCTCAACATATGAGTGTCAGCTGGTTTATTCGGAATTTTAAGGAATACACGGATTCCACTCCCGCCCAGTACCTTCTTTCTTTACGAATTTCGAACGCTCAGACTCTATTGGAAACAACCAATTATAATGTCACTGAAATCGCTAATATTGTAGGCTATGACAACCCACTTTACTTTAGCCGCATTTTCAAAAAACAAAGCGGGATGTCTCCTTCCGAATTCCGGAAACAGCTACAAAATTTTGCAAATGAATCATAAACATCCTGAAGTTAAGGAGCTTCTGCAACCGCAGTGTTTCCTTAACTTCATTGCTTGATAGCCAATTTATGAAACTCTACATTTTTCCCGATGAATATTCCTATATTCCCTAGGTGTCATTCTATATTTCTCCCGAAATGCACGATTAAAGGTTCTATAGCTCTGGAATCCTGCATCCAAACATATATCTGTAATCGTTTGATTTGTTCCCTCTAATAAGCTGCATGCATAATTCAATCTCTGTTCATTTAAGTACTGATTAAAATTTCTATGAAATGTAGACGAGAACACACGCGACAATACATATTTACTTACCCCCAACTCTTTTGCCATTATGTCTAGTGTTACCTCTTCCTTAAAATGCCCTGCAATATAAAATACAGTCTGGTAAACAATGTCCCCGCTTCCAAGATTACTTTTCTCAATCAATTTAAACTTTGGCATACTTCGTGCTAACATAATCTGAATATATGCCTGGGAAATAATTGAATTCTTTGCCTTTTCCTTTTTCAGGGTTTCAATGGCATTCAAAATATCAGCATGAACATCTTTGGCCTTAATAACTGGATTCTCGGGACAATATTTCTGCATATCCTCCTGAAACGGACCACTGAGCGACGGTAAGGCAGACACATATATCGCCTTACTTTTACCTTGCGAAAACACTTGATAGTGATGTATCACTTCTGGAAACGCAATAGCAAAATCCCCCTGTTCCATATGATATAGTTTTTCTGCAACGCCAAATTCCAATGTGCCTTCCGTTACATATACGAATTCAATTGCATTGTGCAAATGTGGTGGAACATGCTTTGATTTTTTATGTATTAAGCGTAAACTTTCCTTTTTTTCTTCAAATAAAGGAATCATACTACCATCCTCCTTCGCAAGATTTGACTACTTTTCATTATTATTTGGCACGCAATTCTTCCAACTATGTTCTACAATAAACTTGTAAATCAAAGACATGTGATTCAAAGAAAGGAAGATTACGTTATGAAAAAACTTATTAATTATTTAAATTATGTTATGGAATTCTACGCTAACTTCTACAAATGTAATTATCGCATATAATTACCACATATCGTCCATATACCGTATTAGACAAAACATGCACAAAATACTACATTTCATTTTGGTATATAAAAAAATAAAGAAGGAAAGTAATTTCGTACTTTCCTTCTCTGTTTTTAAATTTTATTTCTACCCAAAAGCTTCTATTGTTGAAAAACCTTTTTCTTCTAATTCTTTGTGACAATCTGAATCCAAATGCATACATACAATTCGCTTTCTTTCTTCAAAAGGAATTTTCTTTTCTAATTTTCCCACATACATATGGGATGAGCTATTTGATTCATGCGTAGAAGTATCCTGGTGTATTGTTTGAATCTCTCCACTTTTAAATTTCACAAGAATCTCCTCTGGAATGTCTGATGCGTCTCCGCTATAATAAATATGGCTTTTTCCACACTGTATCTCATACCCGAAACATTCCATATCCGAAGCATGGCTGACTTTTACCGGTATTACACTCAAGCCCTCTAATTCATTTCCCAGTGTTTTTTTATAATAATAAAAATCATCTGCTATTCCCAATAATGAAAGTAATTTGCAAACCTGTTCATTAGGATAAATCACATATATTCTCTTTTTCAAAACACATGTGCAGTAAGACAGTAACGAACCCAAGCTTCCCACATGATCGGCATGAAGATGAGTCAGGACAACATAGATTTGCCCATAGCTGGCTATATCCTCACATTGCAGTAAACGTTCATAGACTGTTTCACCGCAATCCAATAAAATGAGATTGTTATTATATGTAAAGTAAGCACTCGTATTGTGCAGCTTCGGATAGAAACAGGCTCCACTTCCAAGAAATGTAAGTTTCATCTTTCTTCATCTCCTATTCTTTAATTCCTGCACCAACAAAGCTTTCCATAAACTGGCGCTGCAGGATAAAGAATGCAATCAACAATGGCAGAATAATAATAAATGTTGCCGCACACACATTTGCCCATTGCATATTAGCCTCTTTTGATTTAGCGAAAATTGCCAAACCAACCGTCAATGTTCTGTTTGCTGGTGAATTAGTTACAATCAATGGCCACAAGTAATTATTCCAATGATAACTCACGGAAATAACTGCAAATGATAAATATGCAGGTTTAGCGGTAGGCATATACACTCTCCAGATTGTCTGCCAAGTTGTTGCGCCATCTAATTTTGCTGCTTCTGCTAATGCTTTTGGCACTGATTTGAAATGTTGTCTCAGTAAGAAAATCGCAAGAGCACTTCCATAAAAAGGAAGCATAATACCAATCTTTGTATTAGTTAAACCAAGTTCAGACAGAGTCATAAAGTTTGGTGTTATTAATACATCATTTGGAATAATAATTTGCATAAAAATGATTGCAAAGATGACTGTCTTACCCTTAAAATCCAAAATCGCCAATGCATATGCCGCCATAGTAGATGTAATAAACTGTACGCTAAATGTTACAATTACCAAAATCAATGTATTAATATAATACTGACCAAACGGAATTGCATTCCATACGTACTTTATGTTCTCTAACGTGAATTTCGTTTTTGGAATAAAACTCATATTAAAGGATGGTTCTGTAAATGCTGTACCTACTAACCAAACTAGAGGTGCCAACATAACAAGCGCGATTACAATCGACATTAATGTGATTAATATACTTTTAGTTTTTTTCGCATGCATATCTTTCCCTCCTAGTTATAATGTATTTTCTTGTCTTCGCTAATAAATCTAGGCAATGCTACGATTAGCAGAATACCTAACATCAGCACCGTCAAAGCAGAAGACATTCCATAATTAAAGTTTGTAAATCCTTGTTGATAAATATAATATAATAACAAAGTACTTGCGTTATTTGGTGCACCTTCTGTCATTATTACAACATGGTCTACTAACTTAAAGCTATTTGTCAATGCCACAGTAGTTACAAACAAGAATGTTGGTGCCAACAGAGGCATTGTAATCTTCTTAAAAGTCTGCCAGCCTGTTGCCCCATCAATTTTTGCCGCCTCAAAAACTTCTCCAGATATTCCCTGTATACCTGAAAGGAAAAATATCATCATATAACCCGCTTCCTTCCAAACATACATAACTGCCATAGCTGGCAATACCGTTTTCTTATTTGACAGCACATTCATAGGTTCAAAACCAAAAGAGACTAACAGTTGGTCAAACAATCCATTCTTAGCCATATAGATAAACATCCATACACTCGCGATTGCAATCATCGGCATAACAACCGGATAAAAATAAGCAGTACGGATAAAACCAATATGTTTCCCTTTTCTATTTACCAAAAGTGCCAAACCTAAACCAGCTGCCATACTAGGAACAACTGTAATAAGCGCGAAGAAAATAGTGTTACCCATAATCTTCCAAAACAGGTCTGATGAAAACAACTTAATATAATTGTCTAATCCTATAAATTCTGGTGCCGCCATTCCCAGCTGATATTTTGTTAAACTTAAATAAATGCTTCGGAATACTGGAAATACGGTAAATGTTATCATGAATACAAGTGCTGGTGCGATTAACAGCCAGCCTTGTATTGCTTCTTTTTTAGAACCCATTAACTTTGTTTTTTTCATAACAATTCCTCTTTCCTAAAAATAAAATTGCTGCTGCGTTTCCGTAGCAGCAATTTTGATTCTATTGATAATCTGCCAAAATTTCTTCAGCTTCTTTTTGGGCATTCTTAAGTGCTTCTTTAGCAGTAGCATCACCAACTACCGCTGACTGAATATTATCATTTAATACTCTCCAAATTTCTGCTGCATTGTATGTGGTTAATTCTGGTTTTGCAACCGAAATTTGTTCGTAAGCAACTTTAGCCTGTGGAACTTCTTCATAGTAATTCTTAATTAAGTCAGTTTCAAAGCAAGACTGACGTGTGGCAACGTATCCTGTGTCTAACGACCATTGAGCTGCTCTTTCAGTTTCTGTCATAAATTTAATAAACTTCCAAGCTGCTTGAACTCTTTCTTCTGAGATTCCGCTAGAGATATAGAAGTTTCCTCCGCCGGTAGGTGCTGCCATTTGTTTATTTCCTGGAAGGAAACATGTTCCATACTCAAATGTTGCATTGCTATTAATATTAGCCATATTACCTGTTGTATGGTAAATCATTGCCACTTCGCCAGCAAGGAACTGCGTCGGTAAATCTGTCCATTGTACGATACCTTCTGCCATTACCTTATGCTTATTTTGCAGGTCAAGCCAGAACTGAAGTGCTTCTACATTTTCAGGTGTATCGAAAAATACTTCTTTTCCATCTTCGCTCATAAGCATTTTTCCGTCAGTACTATTCTGGAGTGAATATGCTGTAAATGTCCACTGTGCAGACCCTGAATTTAACGCAATCCCTACTCCATAGCAATCATCTGTTGTTAATTTCTTTGCATATTCAACAAGTTCGTCCCAAGTCTCTGGTGGATCTTCTGGGTCCAGACCAGCTTCAACAAATTTGTCCTTATTGTAATACATGATTTCTGTACTTCTCTGGAATGGAATTGAATAAATCTTTCCGTCCACATAAGAGTCTTCCATAAATCCTGGAAGGAAGTCTGCAATATACTCTTCTCCTTCTTCGTCTGCAGCGATAAGGTCATCTAATGGCATTGCCATTCCTGTAGATGCCATAGTAAAACGCTGTGTTGCTAAGCTTACAAAAACATCTGGTGGTGTTCCACCCTGAATTGCCGTCTGAATCTTCGTCACAGTATCATCATAGTTTCCTGTATATACAGGCTCCACAACGATATCCGGATTTTCAGCATTAAATTCCTCGCAGGCACTTTCAATTAATTTTGCCGCATCTCCGCCAACATTGACTGGATAATAAAATGTAAGATGCAATGTTCCATCCTTTTCGGATTCGTTACCAGAACAACCTGTCAACACTGTCATTGCTCCCATTAAAACAGCCAACCCCAGAGCAGCAATCTTTTTTGTCTTTTTCATCTTTATTCCTCCTTTTTTTATTTATAAATTCTCGGAATCTTCAGCCCTGATTTTTCAAGGCTTTCAGACTCTTCATTTCAAAAATCACCCACTTTTTTTCTGAAAAATCTAAATTTTTCAAAAAATGCTTGACAAATCCGTCAAAATTTGCGGCGAAGCCGG
>JAFTWA010000025.1 GCA_017465565.1 Tyzzerella sp. | reverse complement strand
TGATATTGCAATGACTGACAAAATTACAGTTCCTGTAAGAACAGATATCAAACTGATTGATGATGGTACAGCTAGAAAATTGGTTCGGGCAACGGATAACAATCTTTTAGTGGTAGGCAGAGATAGTCATTTGGTTGTAGCCGGAACGGCAGGCCTTGCAATTGACGGAGATGCGTTAAATGGTAAGGTTGTGGAAAAGAGTTTAGTATGTGCAAGAAACTTTGGTTATTTTGTCTTGGAAAATGGTGGTTCCTTACAAAATGCATATAACAAAGGTCTTGCTGCAATGGATGGTGTTCGCGGTGCAGCAGTGAATACTGGTGTAGATGGCTATTTCCTAATGAAAGGCGGAAGCATCATGAATTGTGCTTCGCCAGATGATGACAACTATAATAACACATACTGTGCAATTTATGGTTCTTCTACCAGTGGTGTTTCTATCAAGGGTGGAAGTATATCGAATGGTAACGACCGAGCAGTATTGTCATATAACTATGTATATATGAGTGGTGGCAGCATTGAAAATTGTAAACAAATCGGTGCAGGCGGAGCAGCAATTCGTACACCTGGTTTTGTTATGACAGGCGGAACGATTCAAAATTGTCTTTCTACAAATTCCGGTTCTGCAGTTTATATTGCAACAGGAAGTCATCCGGAAGGATACTTTAAACTGGATGGTGGTGTAATCACAAATAATAAAAACGGTACAGTATTATCCAAGGTTGCAAATGGTGGAGCAATTTATATTGACGAGGCGGCATTATTTAAATTTGTTTCCGGTGAGGTTTCAAATAATGTGGCAGGTGATGACGAATATCGTATGGCTTGTGCAGCGATTTTGAATGATGGTGAAGCATACATTGAAAAAGATGCAAAAATTACAGGCAATACATCCACACTTTCTACTGGAGCAATTTACAACAGAGCAACTGGAGAGATGACAATTACAGGAGCAGATATTAGTAATAATGCATCCACAAATGTTTGTTGGAAAGAGACAGAGTATGGTTCAGCGGGAGCAATTAATAATGAAGGAACGTTAGTTCTAGATGGTGCAAACGTTATCAATAACCAGGTAGGTACATATGGTACGGTTTATAGTACGGCTGGAAATTTGACATTGAAAAATATGACCTTTACCGGCAATCGTTCTGGCGCTAGTGAAGAGACAGTAGATGTTTATGGAAATAAAATTGGTATCAAAGATAAAGGTATTGATTTGACTGTTAGAAAGCAAACCAAACCAGTTACACTTTCAGGAATGATTGTTGCAGAGGAACATGAAGCAGCATTTCGTCTGGAACAGGATAATACTTTTAAACTAGCAAAGGATTTTGATAAGAACAGTAAAATTAATTTATACTTACACGGTGATATCTACGTAGGCAGAAAAGTGTTATCAGGCAATGTGACGAGTGCAACGGTTAGCTGCTTTACATGGACAAATCCAAAAGAAGGATATTATCTTGCAAAGGATGGTTCTATTCAAGCAAACAAGACAGAAGCTGTGATTGGTGATGTGAAGTATGTAACCTTAGAGGAAGCAGTAGCAGCTGCTGAAGATGGCGATGTGATTGAATTGTTACAAGATGTGTCCATTGACAATAAAATGAAGGTTAACAAATCCATTACAATTACAACAGATGGTAAAGCAAATAGAACAATAAGTTTAGAGGCTTCTTCATCACTGTTAACAGTAAATGATGCTGAGGTAACACTTACTCTGAAAGGTGCATCAAAAGATTCCAAATTAATCTTTGATGGAACAGGCGTAACGCTGGAAGGCAGAGTTGTAGATGTAGACGCAGCAAATAAGATTGTGATGCAAGATGTCGTTATGCAGAATATAACTGGTACAAATGAATGGGGAAATGTAATCCGAAGTAAGGCTGTTGTGGAAGCAGAAAATTGTACATTTGCAAACTGTCATTCAACACAGGAAAATCAAAAGGGTGGAGCAATTTACTTAAGCAGTAGTGCGGCAAATTCCAAATTCATCAACTGTAGTTTTGATAATTGTAGTTCAAGTTATCAAGGCGGTGCGATTTATACAACAGTTGCAATCACTGTAGAAGGATGCGAATTTAATCAATGTAGTGCGGCAAAACGTGCAGGTGCTATTTATATGGTGAAGGATAGCACTGTTGAAAACAGTACATTTACAGGATGTAGTGCTGGTGAACGTGGTGGAGCGATTTATGCAGAATCTAGCATGAGTGTAACAGGATGTACATTTGGAGGAGAAACCACAGAAAGCGCAAATACTGCAGGAGATGCAGGCGGTGCAATTATGGTTCAGGCAGAAAATACATTGACTATTGCAAACTCAACTTTCAAAGGCAATATGGCGGGTACAACTGAGAAAGCTGGTTCCTTTGGTGGAGCAATAGGCATGAGCAGCGCAAAATCAACGATTATTTTGGAAGGTGATGTTGTTTTTGATGGAAATAAAGCAATGACCAGCAAACTTGGTGGTGGTGCAATCATGGTTGGCAGCACATTCACTATTGCTGATAATGCAAATGTAACCATTACAAATAATCAGACAACTACAAAAGGCATTGGTGGAGGTATCTACTTTAATGTAACAGATACACCGGCATTTACTATTGGTGAAAATGCAACATTAACAATGTCAGGTAATACGGATAAGGATGGAAACTCATCTGATATTGCAACTGTAGCAGGTATGGCAGATGAAGGAGAACAATTCATCCAGAGTAAACAAGCTATTTCTCAATCTTATCAAGTGCTAGTAGGAGATGTTTCTTATAAAACGGATGCAAACGGATATTTGGTAGGTTTAAATCCGACAGTAGAATTAAGACAGGGTGACTTGATTAGACAATTTAGTACACTCAAGAAAGCGATGGAACTTGCGGCAGACGATGATACAATTGCATTGTTAGATGACATCACACTTGACAGTCAGGTGAAGATTGATAAGTCAGTGACGATTACAACAGACGGCGTGGCAGATAGAACCATTAGTTGCGGTACTAACTCATCGCTATTGTATGTAAATGATGCTAATGTAACACTTACTTTGCAAGGTGTATCAGAAGATTCTAAGTTAATCTTTGATGGAAATGGCGAAGAATTGACAGGAAGAGTTGTAGATGTAAACGCAGCGAAAAAGGTTGTGATGCAATATGTCACGATGCAGAATATAACCGGTACAGATCAGTACGGAACTGCAATCAGAAGTAAAGCTAACGTGCAAGTAGTAGATTGTGAATTTGACAATATTCATAATACGTATACGACTAAAGAGGCACAACTAGGTGGAGCGGTTTTCTTAAGTACTGATCAAGAACAAGATTCCACATTTACCAACTGTAACTTCAATAATTGCAGCTCAAGTTATCGTGGTGGTGCGATTTATGCATCAGTTCCAATCACTGTAACGAATAGTAAATTTACAGGCTGTAAAGCAATTGATACAAAAGGAAGAGGCGGAGCAATCTGTGGAACAGCCAAAATGACGATTGAGAAGTGTACTTTTGGTGATGGTACAGACGCCGGACAGAATCAGGCAACAAATGGCGGTGGGGCAATCGCATCACAGGGTGTAAGCCTAACTCTAACTATTAAGGATTCTACCTTTGATAATAACCTTTCAACAGCCCAATTCGGTGGAGCAGTATGCTTTAGTAATTCTGGTTCCATATTAAATCTGGAAGGAACATGTATCTTTAGAAATAATAAAGCAAAAGGTTCAAATGATTACAAAGGTGGCGGTGCAATTTTTGCACCTGAAAATGTGAATGTTAAAAATGGTGCGTGGATTGAACTTTATGGAAATGAATGTACAGGTTACAATTCCGGAGATGCGATTTGTGTAAATACAAAAGAGACGTCACTCAGTACTTTTGTGATTGAAAAAGGTGCGTCAGTTTATGTTTATGACAATCCGCAGACGGGAGACACACATAATGATGTATGTAACAATTCAGGTACTGCATTTACCGTTACCAATAAAGGTATCTATGAGACATGGAAACCGGTTGTTAAGATTGGAAATGTTGGCTATTCAAGTTTGCAAGATGCATTGGAGAATGTGAGCGCTGGTGGAGAGCTTCAGTTGGTTAATAATGTTACATTGACTACACCGTTGACTGTTGATAAATCTGTTACGATTACAACCGATGGCGTGGAAGATAGAACCATCAGTTGTGGGGTTACCTCGTCTCTATTAACAGTAAATAATGCTGACGTAACACTTACTTTGAAAGGTGCATCAGAAGATTCTAAGTTAATCTTTGATGGGAATAATCAGACTATCACAGGAAGAATTGTGGATGTAGTATCAGCAAAGAAGATTGTTCTTCAAGATGTAGTAATGCGGAATATAAGCGGTACTAATAACCAGGGAAGCGCACTCGGAAGTAATGCAACAATTGAAGCGAAAGATTGTACATTTGTAAATTGTCATAACACTCATAATGCTGGAAACGTAGTGACGGGTGGAGCAATTTATCTGAGTAAAACTGCAACAAATTCTCAGTTTGAAGAATGTGAATTTGAGAATTGTAGTTCCACTCGATATGGAGGAGCTATTTTAACAGAGAGTACACTCACTGTTAAGAGTTGTATATTTATAAAATGCTATGCTAAACATCGAGGCGGAGCAATCGCTGGAAATAAAACAACAATGACGATTGAAGGATGTACATTTGGTGATGGTACAGATGCAGGGAAGAACTGGACAGATAATGCCGGTGGTGCAATTCAGGCTCAGGATGTTTGTACTGTAACAATCAAGGATTCTACTTTTGATTATAACTTGGCAAACGGAAACTTTGGTGGAGCAGTAGGTTTTAGCAGTGCTGATTCCACATTAAATCTGGAAGGAAGATGTATATTCCGTAATAACGTCGGAACAGGAGATACAACTCACCGAGGAGGTGCACTTTATGCTCCGGCTACATTTAATATTGCGGCAGGTGCATGGATTGAATTCTATGGAAACAGGAATCAAAGTACGACCAACCCACATGGAGACGCATTTGGTATTAATGCTGCCAGTGCAGATAAAGTCAAATTGACAATTGGCGGTGGAGCTTCCTTGTATGTATATGATAATCCTAGTGCGGATGATGGGAATTATGATATTTGTATTCAGAAGGGAGTTCAATACATTCCAAACAAAGGAGAGGGTACTTACAGTACCTCTGCTCCGCAAACCACAGAATAGCAACAAAAAGAAAGGCGATTCAAATGAAACAAACAAAAACAAATAGTATAAATAGTGTTAAAAGAAAAAAATTTAATCCTATACCATACCTCTTTATAGCACCAACAATTATTTCTATTTGCGTATTTTCCTTTTATCCATTTATAAGGAACATCTGGTTGTCACTGAATATCAGTGACAACGTAGGTGGTGCTGCGAAATTTGTTGGAACCTATAACTATGAGAAAATATTAAATAGTGGTGAACTTCTTGAGTCTTTTAGAGATACTATCAATTATGCCACCTGCATATGTATAGGAGCATTGATTTTGGCATTGTTTTTATCATTCTTATGCGCAAAAGGCGGCAAAGGAAGCAGTGTATATCAAACCATGTATGCACTTCCAATCGCAATATCTTCTGTTCCGATTTCGATTGTAGTCGAATTCGTTTTTAGCCGTTACGGTATGGTGAACGAAATCTTGGGAACGGATAAGATTTGGATGGAAGGTATGACTCGATTTGTCATTGTTGTCTTAATTGTGTGCTGGTGCAATATGGGAAGCAGCTTTATTTATTTGCTGGTCGGTTTTAGAAATGTACCCGAGGAGTTAATAGAATCTGCAGAATTAGATGGCGCAAATGGGGTGACAAAGTTCTTCAAACTGTATCTCCCATTAGCATCACCACAGATATTCTATGTGGTATTCCTAAATATCACGAGTGCATTCAAATCATTTACAATGATTAAGCTGTTAGCTGGCACAAATGCAGATTATTTAAAAACTTTTTCTTCTCGAATCTATCAATACGGATTCGCAGGCGTGGCGCGATTTGAGATGGCGTGTGTATTCTCGATTCTGCTCTGTATCGTCATTTTCTTAGTGACACGTATTCAGTTTGCAGTGGAAGATAAGGTGGTGTTCTATCAGTGATGAAAAAAAAGAAAGAACGTTCTATGAAAGGGATGAAGCGGTTTGGAATTGTTTCTAGAATTATTCTTGGTGTCTTCTTTATTGTGCCGGTTTTAATTGCAGTACTATTTAGCTTTGTTCCAAATGACTTATTATTGGGAGGCATGCCTTCTATTAAGGAAGTTGTCAATAATCTTACTTTGGAAAATTACTCATGGATCTTTGAAAATGTAGAGGTTTTCAATTATGTGAAGAATTCTTTGATGATGTGTTTCATCGTTATTGTGACACATGCCGTATTTGGTTCCATGGGAGCATATGCATTTGCCTTTTATGATTTTAAAGGGAAGAAACTCATGTTTACGCTTATGACTTTGGCAATGACCATTCCGGGTGAGGTGTGTACCGTTTGTAATTTCCTAACAGTGAAAAATATGGGACTTTTATCAACTATGGTCGGACTGACTATTACCTCATGGTGCAGCTGTCACACGGTGTTTATGCTTCGTCAGAGCTATTTGGGATTGCCGAAAGAAATTCGGGAATCTGCTTTGATAGATGGATGTGGTGATATTGGATATTTTATTCGATTTGCAATACCACTTTCAATGCCGACACTCGCTGCACTGAGTATTACCTCGTTTATTGGAATATTTAACTCTTATCTCTGGCCGCTTTTGATTGCAAGAGATCCATCCATGTATACGATTAATATTGGTATGAGTGTATTGTTTACATCAGAAACACCGTTATATGGAAGATACATGGCAGGTGCCGTGACGAGTATGATTATACCGATTCTTATATTTATAATCTTCCAGAGACAGATTGTTAAAGGTATGACGAATGGTGCCGTGAAAGGATAATGGAGGAATAGCGAATGAGTAAAATTAAGAGAGCAGCCAGTATTCCTTTGGTAACACATGACCCATTCTTTTCCGTTTGGTCTTCAGCAGACCATCTGTATGATAAGGATACAGTACATTGGTGCGGTGTTGTTCAGAAAATGCGGGGCTATTTATATATCGATGGTAAAAAATATGCTTTTCTGGGGAATAAAGAAGTAAATGCATATCTTGAACAGAAGTCAATAGATGTCACAGCGACAGCAACGGAGTATATTTTTGAAAATGAAAAGGTAGAGCTTAGATGCCGCTTTACCTCTCCATTATTACCAGATGATATGCTTTTGATGTCTCGTCCATGTACATATGTAGATGTGGAAGTAAAGAAAAAAGTGAAGTGTGAAACCTCGCTGGACTTTTATGTTTATGCAGATATGGTACGTCAGACCAAGGATGCTGTTTTGGGATTTGATGGAAAAAGAGGAAGTTATGTATTCTCCAACATGGGACGCGCTGTGCAAATGCCTCTTGGAGGCAGTGGAGATGATGTGGCTATCGATTGGGGATATGCTTATGTAGCCTGTCAGGATGAAGGGGCAAAGGTGACTTTCGATGAGGCACGAGAATATATACGATTAGAACTTCCACTTCAAGATAAGAAAGAAGCCACTTTTATCTTGGCATATGATGATTTGGTTTCTATCAACTACTTCGGAATGTGGAAGAAAGCTTATTGGACGGAGACGTATGCAACCATATTGGATGCAATTGAAGATGCTTTTTTGAATCAGGCAGAAGTAAAGGAACGGGCAAAAAAGCTGGACGAAAAGATCGAGGAACAGGCATACAAAATCGGTGGCGATGAATATGTATTTCTTTGTAATATGAGTTTTCGACAAGCAATTGCAGCACATAAGCTCATCACAGATGAAAACGGCGAAAAGATATTTTTGTCAAAGGAAAATGATTCCAATGGATGTGTAGGTACAACGGATGTTACCTACCCATCCGTACCCCTTTTCCTATTATTCGATACAGAGTATTTGAAGGCTATGCTTAGACCAATCTTCCGTTTTGCAAAGTGCGATGTATGGGAATATGATTTTGCACCGCATGATGTAGGAAGATACCCATACGCATGGGGACAGGCATATGCATGCAGATATAAATATGGAAATAGTGATATGAAAAAGACTTTGTGGGAAGATGGAAAATCAGCAGTTTTTCCGCCATTTTATATGTATCCGGCAGGCAGTGATGTGTATGACGTGAGTTATCAGATGCCGGTAGAAGAGTGTGGGAATATGCTTATTATGGTAGCAACAATCTGCAGGACAGATGGGAACGCAGAATTTGCAAAACCTTATTGGCAGTTGTTGAAACAATGGAAAAATTATCTGGTTACATATGGTGCTGACCCACAAGACCAACTGTGTACGGATGATTTTGCGGGGCGGCTTTCCCACAATGTGAATCTTTCGGTGAAAGCGATTGTAGGAGTTGAGGCATATGCGATGCTTGCCGATATGTTAGGAGAAAGCGAAGAAGCCCAAAAACACCATTTGATGGCAAAAGAATTGGCATTGGATTGGGAGCAACGAGCATTTTCCGAAGATCACTATAAGTTGGTGTTTGATCAGGATGATACTTGGAGTCTGAAGTACAATTTAGTATGGGATAAGCTTTGGGGCAGTCATCTGTTTTCTGATAATGTGTATCGCAGAGAAATGAAATATTACATATCTAAGCTCTGCGAATATGGAGTTCCGTTAGATAGCAGAACAACAATTGCGAAGAGTGATTGGATTTTGTGGTGTGCGGCTATGGCAGATGAACCAGAACAGGCACACGAGTTGATTGCTTCAGTTGCAAATTATCTTGAAAGTACTGATAGCAGAGTGCCTTTTGGTGATTGTTACGATGCATGCTCAGGTTTGTATTGGAGATTTATTGCAAGAAGTGTACAAGGCGGCATATTTATGCCAATGCTTTTTGAAAATACACTTAAAAATAATGGAGGTAAAAAGAAATGAAAAAAAGATTAATTGCGTTATTACTAGTATGTTCTATGATGTTTGGTCTTGTGGCCTGTGGTGGAGGAAAGGAACCTAATAATACAACGGGTCAGACACAGGAAGAGGAGATTCCGGAAAAACCAGACTATACAATTACAATATCAGCCGCTGTATCTTGCACAGGAGATGCGTATGCAACACTTCAAAAAGCGGCAGAAGATTTTAATGCATCACAGTCGGATTATAAGATTGATATGTATTATGGTGGAGCTTATGGAGACCTCTTTACAGTTATTCAGACATCGACACCAAACAATATCCCTGATATATACATGATTTCAGGAAATGGTTCTGGTATGATTTTGAGTCAGCCACAATATTATGTGCCTGTTCAAAAGTT
>JAFTWA010000057.1 GCA_017465565.1 Tyzzerella sp. | reverse complement strand
TCCAGGTCAGAATCACAACTAGCAATTCTTTCCTTACTTTACTGTTTTTAGGTTTGACATTTAATGTCTGTTCTTGAATTTTTCTCTTAGAAATTTTCAGGAATTATCTTGTCATCTATTGTTTAATTATCAATGTTCTTTGTTGTCTCGCGACAACTTCTTAACTTTAACACAAGTTTTTAAAACTGTCAACAACTTTTTTAAAGTTTTTTATTTTTTCAAAACTTTTTTACACTCTTATCGAGTGCTTAAACAGAATAACACACGATTTTTCCACTTGTCAACATAATTTTTTTATTTTTTTCAACATTTTTTTGCACATACAAATTCATGTGTTTTCGCCATTTTTCAAACACAAAACCTAGTGTCTGCTAAAACACAAAAGATAGTCCTCCATTGTAGACTATCTTTTTTTGCCTATTCATATATGAACTCAACTATCACATTCGCAGTCTGTTCAATCTGCTCTTCATTAGAAATTGTTGGTGTTCCATCGCCTTCTTGCTCTCCGTACATACCAAAATACGCATGACATCCACCATCCAGAACTACTTCTGTAAAATCATTTGGAAGATTTATTTTATTCTGATCGTACTTCTCACGATTTAACACTTTGTCTTCACTTCCGTAAATCGATAGTACATCCAGAGATGTATCAGACAAATCAGCCGTGGAATAGGAACCAAGCAATATCAGTCCTTCAAAAGTATCCATGTTTTCCGAAAGATACGAGGCCGCCATAGATCCGCCCAGAGAATGACCGCCTATATACCACTCATCAATTTCCGGATATAACTCCTGTATCCCCTCCGCTGCATTCACATCTAAAACTGCCAGATTAAATGGCATTTCCACCACCACACACAGAATCCCCTCGGAAGCGCATGTCTTCATCAAAGGAATATAAGCTGTGTATTCCACTTTTCCACCAGGATAAAAAATAAGTCCAGCCTCCGCTTTATCTGGAGCATAGACAATTGTATCATCAACCGGCTCTCCTTTCACAAAGTTCTCCCCTACTGGACAATCACCTATAAATTCAGCAATCGCTTCGTCATCCGCATGATAATAATCATTCAAATACACCGCACATAAAATCGTTAAAACCATAAGAATAGAAATTATCACAGTTGCAACTATAAAAAACTTTCTTTTTCGTTTATCATTCCATAGCTTCATTATTTTTTCCCCGCTTTCTTATTCTAGGAACACAGTTTTCCGTAAAGCAAAAACAAACAAGTCTTTTGAACTTGTTTGTTTTCGTTAACGCAGAGGGTGGGATTCGAACCCACGCGCCCTCTCGGACAAACGGTTTTCAAGACCGCCTCGTTATGACCACTTCGATACCTCTGCATATTCAATTTTTCAGATGTGCATTATTTACATTTGTAGTATAGCACTTTTTCCTCATTTTGTCAATATAACCACCAACCGTAGTTAGCAGTTTAACGCAGAGGGTGGGATTCGAACCCACGCGCCCTCTCGGACAAACGGTTTTCAAGACCGCCTCGTTATGACCACTTCGATACCTCTGCATATATTCGTTACTTATCCAGCAACGAATCATATTATTACATACCCCGAAAATAATGTCAAGGATTTTTTTGATTATTTTTTCAAGAAACTTTCTGCGATAATCAAGTCCTCTGGAGTTGTGATTTTAATGTTTTCATAGGAGCCTTCCACCAGTTTCACTTTGACACCCAGCATCTGCTCTGCAACCATCGCATCATCGGTAACAGGAACATTCTCATGCTCCATCAGCTTAGTATATGCTTCTTTAATTAAAGATATACCAAATACTTGCGGAGTTTGAACCGCCCAGACAAAACTGCGATTTGGCGTTTTCTTTGCAAATCCATCTACATCCGCAATCTTAATCGTATCTTTTACTGGCATTCCCACTACACAGGCTTTATATTCAGAAACTGCTCCATAAGCACGGATTAAGATCTCATCATTAATAAATGGACGAGCCCCATCATGAATAAACACATATCCGTCATGCTTTATTTCTTGCAGCCCATTCCAAACAGAATGATATCTTTCCGCTCCGCCTTGAACAATTTTTGTTACTTTCTCTATTCCATATTTAGCCACTATTTCCTTTTGGCAATATTCCCTCTGGCCTTCACCTACAACCAATATAATCTCGTCAATCAGTGGCGAGTTCTGGAACACTTGAAGTGAATAGTAGAGGACAGGTTTCCCCTGGATTTCTAAATATTGCTTTTGAATCTTTGTACCCATGCGTTTTCCCTGACCTGCGGCCAGAACAATCGCTGTACATTTTGCTTTCTGCATATTAACGCTCTCCTAATTTCAAGTTTGGAACTGCATTGAGGTCCCAGCCATGTCTTGTGCCACCTATATATTCATAATATGCCGCTGCACCAATCATCGCCGCATTGTCTGTACAGTAAATCGGCGATGGATGATAGAACTCCACCCCATTTTCTTCACAGGCCTTTTTCATTGCCACGCGGAGTGTGCTATTGGATGCCACGCCGCCTGCGATTGCAAATTTCGAAAGACCATATTCTTTCACTGCACGCATCGCATTTTCCACAAGAACATCTGTAACTGCCTTTTGGAAGGATGCTGCAATGTCGGCGTTATTGTATTCTTCGCCTTTCATTTTGCATCCGTTAATGTAATTTAAGACCGCCGATTTCACACCACTGAAGCTGAAATCATACGGCGCATCACTGATGTGGGCTTTTGGAAATACAATTGCATCTGCATTTCCTTCTTTTGACAGCTTATCAATCTTAGGTCCGCCCGGATATCCAAGTCCGATGGCACGAGCTACTTTATCGAAGGCTTCACCTGCTGCATCGTCGCGTGTACGGCCAATGATTTCATATTTTCCATAGTCTTTTACGCACACCAAATGAGTATGTCCTCCCGAAACGACAAGACATACAAATGGTGGTTCCAATTCTTTATTTTCAATATAATTTGCAGAGATGTGTCCTTCAATGTGATGAATGCCTACTAATGGAAGATTTTTTGCAAATGCAATTGCCTTTGCTTCTGCCACTCCAACGAGAAGAGCGCCAACCAAACCCGGTCCATAAGTCACACCGATTGCATCCAAATCGTCCAGAGTCACATTCGCTTCTGCTAAAGCTTCTTCAATTACCTGATTGATTTTCTCAATATGCTTGCGGGATGCAATTTCCGGAACAACTCCGCCATATAATTTATGAAGTTCAATTTGGGAAGAGATTACATTTGATAAAACTTCACGTCCGTTTTTCACAACCGAAGCTGCTGTTTCATCACATGAGCTTTCTATCGCCAATATTAATACATCTTTTTCTTCTGTCATCATTCTATCCTCTTTATTCACGCTAGTTTTCAGGGAAATCCAATTCTACCGACATACCATCTTTTCCAGGTTTAGCATTCGCAAAGATTGCACAAACATCTCCCATATACTCTTCTGGTCTTGTGAGTGACGGGCTGTAATGTGTTAACCACAGTTCCTTTACATTTGCGTCTTTCGCCAATTCTGCCGCCTCATAAAATGTCATGTGTTTATATTCCTTCGCCTTTGCGGCCTTGTCTTTCTCGCCATACATGCCTTCGCAAATAAACAAATCCGAATTCACTGCATTTTCGACAATAGAGTTAGTCGGCCTGGTGTCTGTACAATAAGTCAGCTTGATTCCTTTTCTTGGCGCCCCAAGAACCATATCCGGAGTAAATACTCTTCCATCTACTTCGATAGTCTCACCTTTTTGCAAGTGTTTCCAATATTGCTTTGGAATATCCTGGGCAATTGCTCTTTCTAAATCAAACTTGCCTGCACGGTCAATCTCTAACGTATATCCATAGCAAACCACATTATGATTTACCCGGAAGGCTTTCAAGCGATAACCCTTCATCTCAAAGGTCGCCTCTGGTTCTGTAACTTCAATAAATTTCAACTCAAATGGAAGCTCCGGTGCAATGACGCGGAGTGCATTTACAACTCTCTCCAGCCCCTTCGGTCCTATTAAAGTTAAAGGTTCTGTTCGGTCTGCATTTCCCATCGTGAGCAAAAGTCCTGGCAATCCGCTGATGTGGTCTCCATGATAATGTGTAAAACAGATAACATCAATCGGCTTGAAGCTCCAGCCTTTTTCTTTAATTGCAACCTGCGTTCCTTCTCCGCAGTCAATCAAAAGACTGCTTCCATTGAAACGGGCCATTAATGCTGTAAGCCAGCGATATGGAAGCGGCATCATTCCGCCACTGCCTAACAAACAAACATCTAACATGAATTTCTCCTTGTCTAACTATTTTCTGTGTCAACTGGAATAGAAAATGCTGCAATCCATTCATCATAGCATGCCTCACAAATATCAAAGCTATGCACCTCGTTGTCCTTCCCAGAAAAGTACCCCCAGCGTTTCTCCACGGAAAACACATCCTGCTTTGGCACACCACGTTCTACAACAATTTCTTTTCCACATTTATTACAAATAATTTTATTCACTTCTCTCATTTCTTGTTTATGATACTGACGCATAAAATTCCTCCTTTGAATTTACTACGCCTTAATTATAATATTTTCCTTTAGGCCTTCCTAGTGGAAAACACTGTCACACCTGCCAGCCATTAGGCAAGTGTCTTGCTCATAAGAACAGCATGCTCACGTGGCTCCGCATAAAAGTTTTTGCGAATCCCATCTTCTTCAAATCCGTAATTCTTATAAAACGCTCTGGCACTTTCATTGCTTTCCCGCACATCAAGAAGCAATCGTTCTACATGCTTTTCCCTGCAGCACTCACAGGTATAATCAAAAAGCCTGCGGCCAACCCCTCGGCGCCGCCATCTTTCATTTACCGCAATTCGCGCTATCTCACCCTCATCCAGCACATAGTAAATAATACAGTAGCCTGCGATTTCACCGTTTTCTTCTGCTACAGTAATAAATGCCTGCGGTTGCTTTATCGTCTCCGCAATGCTTTTACTTGTCCATGCATCCGAAAAAATATTTCTTTCCAATTCTGCTATGCCCGAAACATCCGTTTCTTCTATATTACGAAAGACTAGCATTCTTTTCTGCACGCTCCCGTTCTGCCTGTGAAAGGCGTAAGTAATCCGGCTGATGCTCTCTTGCGGTTTCAACCTTGCCTTCCTCAAAATATTTCATTCCTAATGCGCCAACTGCTGCTGCACTTTGTCTGTTCATATGCGCAGGCGCGAAGCAATACTCTACTGTCATGCCTGCTTCCAACTGGTCACGGTAAACTGGCACGCCATCTCCAAGAAAGGTCACCTTTTCACCGTACGCATTTAATTTCTCAATCAATTCCTGCACAGAAATCGCCATCTGCTCTTCCACAACCTGAAAATCTTTTTCAAATCGGTAGATTCCTGTATAAACCTGATTTCTTCTCGCATCCATCATTGGGCAGATAAGTCCTACATTTCCAAATAAGTTATATGCCATGCCATCCACGGTTGGAATGTGAACGAGCGGCTTGTTAAGTGCGAGTCCTAACCCCTTTGCTGTGGCAGAACCAATACGAAGACCCGTAAAGGAACCTGGTCCTCCTGCCACTGCAATCGCATCAATGGATGCCAAATCAAACTCTGTCATTTTCACAATCTCATCCAACATTGGAAGTAATGTCTGCGAATGAGTCTTTTTATAATTCACGGTATATTCCGCGATTGTCTGTTCGTCTTCCAGAATTGCCACTGTCGCAACAAGTCCGGAACTATCCAAAGCAAGTATACGCATATCTACACCTTCCTTTCTTCTATCGCTTGTTTATCGTAATTTTCCGGTAATCAAACCCTTTTTCCAAATCTTTCTCAATCGTAATCTCTACACGCTCTTTCGGGAGAATTTCTTCAATCAAATTCGCCCACTCAATCAGAGAAACGCCTTCCCCGTAAACGTAATCGTCAAATCCGATTTCGTCCATCTCACTAATATCGCCAATGCGATAAACATCAAAATGATAGAATGGTAAACGTCCCTCATCATAAACCTGTACAATGGTAAATGTCGGGCTGCTGATTGGCTCCTCAATCTCAAGGCCATGTGCCATTCCCTGTGTAAATACAGTTTTTCCAACGCCAAGGTCGCCTACCATTGTGTAAACTTGTCCCTTTTCCGCTTTCTTACCTATCTCTACACCCAATCTATATGTCTCTTCTGCACTTCTTGTCTCAATAATCATCGTCAACCTCTTCTAATGAATATGTCTGATTTTCACCTTTGATGGCGGCATGTGTGTATGAATCATTTTTATTGCCGCTTCATATTGCTCACCCATGCATTCTTTCGGGAGAATAATTGCCCGCACTCGTGTGATGTATAAAATCACTGATTTCTGTGTGCTTACTGCCTTAGCAAAATCTTCCCATTTATTTACAGCTTCTGCTTCATTCTGTCTTACTATGATGCCTTCTTCTGTAAATTCGTACTCTAATGGCTCTCTGAACATCGGCGAAGTCTGAACCTGCATCTTTGCTCTTGATTTTGTTGTAGTTGGTGTTACCACCAAAAATAAAAGTGCAACAATCATTCCCGGCACGGCGCTTTGAGTGTCTCCTGCAATAATATAATTTATTGCCATACCAAGTCCGAGTACTCCTACAACTGCGCCCAGAAGACCACTTATATGTGAGTAATTATGATATAACATGAAATCATACATATATTTATCTGTCATTTTAACACTAAATTTTACTGACATTGTTTGTTTCCTCCAGTGAATCTTATGGCACAAAAATGCTGTGCCACATTAGATTATAGCACAGCATTTTTCTTCTTTCTATACTTTTCATTAATATTGCTTTTTTAAAATTGGACTGATTTTTTTATAAATTAATAAAACGATAATCGAAACCAGCACTCCTTTTAGCAGATTGAACGGTAAAACCGCCATAACTACAAAGGAAAACAAATCAGTGATTCCTGCGTTTACCTCGCTTCCCATGGCAATCAAGGTATCAATCGGGAGTTTAAATGCTTTTGCATAAGCTGGAAGCATAATATAAGCATTAATAAAACATCCAAGAAATGCCATAATGAGTGTACCCGAAACCAAACCAACGATTGCAGCTTTCTTAGTTTTCTTTCTGCGGTAAATCAAACCTGCCGGCACACAGAACGAACATCCAATCACAAAGTTTGCCAGTTCTCCTACACCTGCTGTTGCAGTTCCATTAATCAAAAAGTTTAAAACAATTTTCACCAATTCAATCAAAACACCTGCAACTGGTCCTAAAGCAAAGCATCCAACGAGTACTGGAACCTCGCTGAAATCAATTTCATAAAAACTTGGTGCAAATGGAAGCGGAATCTCAAATAGCATTAATACCACTGCAATTGCTCCCAACATCCCAATAATCGTAATCTCTCTTGCTCTTAATTTTGTCTTCATATCTTTCTCCTCCCATCCAGACTATACTGTCGGTACTGGAATTACACCAGTTCAGCCACATATGTGGGTCGCGGACTTTACCGCCGGTGGGGAATCACGCCCCGCCCCGAAGATTTTTTATTTATTTTTAGGTAATTATAACGCATTACAAGTGATTATACAAGAAACTTTTATCGGCCGAATAATAATTAAATACTTGTTTGCTTTATCAGCTCATTCAACTTGGTTTTCGCCGCATTTTGTTCTTTTTCAACACTATCGAGCATAACCTTTAACTTATTTAAAACATCTTCGACCTGCCTTTTGGTATTTTGAACCTGCTCTTGTGATTTACAAATACGAGAATAAGCTGCCCAGTCTGCAAAAAGTCCGTCAAAGAAATAATCTGCAAATCTCAGAAATCCATCCGAACTAACCTGCATGTCCGCCTGAATTGTGACATCTGCAAGCTCCGTTTTAAAACGGCGAAGCTGTACCTGCAGCCTTTCAACTGCTCTCTGTGCATCATCAAGAGAACTATATTTTGCAACATCTGCTATAAGACCCCCGCCAAGCAAATCCCAGGTGCCCCAGCCTTCCGCATCATCCAATTTGGAAAGTACATCGCGGGCAGTATCTCTCGCTCCATTACCTGCAGTAATTGCCTCCTTCAGTTCTTTCTTTTGACTTTCAAAATTCCCAATTTGTTCTTCTAATTTTAGTATTTCGATACCTTCCTGTTTTCCAGACATCTTAATGGCACTTGCTTTTTCCTTCAGCACCTGTTCGTATTGTTCCTTACACCTGCGAATGGTCCCCAGTTCCTTGTTGTATTGCTTTATATCTGCCTCCAAAGCTGCAAGTTCATTCGCTGCTGCATCATATTTGACCGCTGCTGCATATGCTTCTTGACGTTCCTTATCCAGTTTTTCCTCTTTTTTACCGGCAATTTGATAATAAAAAGCGACGAGACTTCTACCTTCCAACCGTTCAACGTCAGACTGTTCACTCTGTTTTTCTATACTTAGTTGATAAACCTTCTCTTCCAGCTCAGTCTTTTGACTATGTAACTCCTTAAGCAGCGTCTCTAAACGATTTTTTCTTGCCACCTGTTGCTGCAGTTCCTGTAATTGTTCATCATAATATGCCATATTCAATCCCCCTTCTTTCCAACTCTTTCGCCCCGAAACCTTGACACATCTTCAAGTCCTAGCTTCTCGCTATATAGTTTGTATTTATTCATTTTATCGATTAAAATACATATTTTTATTCTTTGTTCAACACTCATTTCATCATCCTTCCCTTTCGCAGTATTTACACTTTTATTATATAGAAATATGCATCTATAGAAAACCGTTTCTTCACCAAAATAGCAACTTCTATTTTGCTAAATTTATAGTATTTCTTTTATACCAGCAATCGTATATAATAGATGTATATTTAAGAACTTTTACGAGGGGATTGTAATCAATGGGAAGAAAATCAACAAAAGAAAACAAAAACATATATCAGACAAGTCGCGAAAGCATGGCATACTCCAGAGAGGCTGCTGCTGAGAAGCTGGGTTTCATTTCTGCAGACCGCATCGAAAAAATAGAAAACGAAAAAACTCTGCCACATCCTGAGGAGGTTCTTGCAATGGCAGAAGGCTACAGGAATCCATCTTTATGCAACTATTTCTGTTCACATGAGTGTCCAATCGGAAAGGAATATGTGCCGGAAGTCAAAGCAAAGGAGCTTTCTCAGATTACCTTGGAAATGCTGTCCACACTAAACAAATTAACAAGGGAAAAGGAAAGACTCATTGAAATTACAGTAGATGGGGAACTGACACAAGATGAAATCCCTGATTTTCTTAAAATCAAAGAGAATCTCGAAAAAATGGCACTGGCAATTGATTCCTTAAACCTCTGGATAGACCAGACGATTGTATCTGGTAAAATCGATAAGAGTCTATTGAACAAATAGTATTTCAAAGCAACAAAACCGACGGAGTCCCCGTCGGTTTTTATTAAAATTGCATGTTTCACTCTTTCTACAACTTCATTGTCAATTGGATTCGCTTCTTCTGCAAATCCACGCTCATGACTTTTACTTCTACGATATCACCAACACTCACTACTTCCAGTGGGTGTTTGATGAATTTCTTATCTGTAATCTGCGAAATGTGTACGAGTCCATCCTGATGAACACCGATATCCACAAACACACCGAAGTCAATTACATTACGCACAGTTCCTTTTAAAATCATGCCTTCTTTTAAGTCTTTCATCTCTAATACGTCTGTACGAAGGATTGGTTTTGGCATCTCGTCACGAGGGTCACGGGCCGGTTTTTCCAGTTCTTTCACAATATCTCGCAAGGTAATCTCACCGATTTCCAATTCATCAGCCAGTTTCTTATAATCTTTCACCGTTTTTGAAAGACCTTTCAGGTTACCACCTGCGATATCTGACACTGTAAAGCCCTGCTTCTCCAATAGTTTTTCTGCTGCTTCATAGCTTTCTGGATGGACGCTTGTTCCGTCAAGAGGATTCGTTCCACCTTGAATACGCATGAAGCCTGCGCACTGCTCATATGCCTTTGGTCCAAGCTTTGCAACCTTAAGGAGCTGCTTACGGTCACTGAAGCTTCCGTTTTCTTCACGGTAGGCAACGATATTCTTTGCAATGGTTCCAGAAATACCGGAAATGTATGCAAGAAGCGGCGCAGATGCAGTATTCAAATCCACACCCACTTTGTTTACGCAATCTTCTACGACTCCTGAAAGTGCTTCACTTAATTTCTTCTGGTTCATATCATGCTGGTACTGACCAACACCGATAGATTTCGGATCAATTTTCACAAGTTCCGCAAGTGGATCCTGAAGACGTCTCGCGATAGAGGCAGCACTGCGTTGTCCCACATCAAAATTTGGAAATTCTTCTGTTGCAAGTTTACTTGCCGAATAAACAGATGCTCCTGCTTCATTTGTAATGATATATTGCACCTTTTCAGGAATTTCCTTGAAAAGTTCTACGATAATCTGCTCTGATTCACGGGAAGCTGTTCCATTACCAACTGAGAATAATGTAATGTTGTACTTTTTAATCAGTTTCTTTAATGTATCTTTTGCTGCTGCAATCTTCTGCGGTGTCGTTGGAGCTGTTGGATAAATAACAGTTGTATCCAAAACCTTTCCAGTCGCATCTACTACAGCAAGCTTACAGCCTGTACGGAACGCAGGGTCCCAGCCAAGTACTGTCTGTCCAACGATTGGTGGCTGCATAAGAAGTTGTTCTAAGTTTTTACCAAACACTTCGATTGCTCCGTCCTCTGCCTTTTCTGTTAAGTCATTACGGATTTCTCGCTCAATCGCAGGAGCGATAAGACGTTTGTAGCTATCAGCGATTACATCCTGAAGCACTGGCGTTGTATGTTCATTTTTAGAAATAATCACTTTCTTTTCCAGATACTGCAGAATCTTCTCTTCTGGAGCCTCTACTTTTACAGTCAAAATCTTCTCTTTTTCTCCACGATTTAACGCAAGTACTCTATGTCCAGCCAATTTTGAAATTGGTTCTTCGAACTCATAATACATTTCGTATACCGATTGCTCTTCCGGGTCTTTTGCTACTGAAACGATTTTTCCTTGCTTCGCAGTAAGGTCACGAATGTAGATACGATAATCTGCTTCATCGGAAATGTATTCTGCGATGATATCCTTTGCCCCATCGATTGCTTCTTCGGCACTATTTACTTCTTTTTCTTCCGAAATATATTCCTTTGCAGCCTCAAGGAGTGGCATGTCCAATTTTTGCAGCATAATCAGTGCTGCCAATGGTTCTAAGCCTTTTTCTTTGGCAACGGTTGCTCTTGTTCTTCTCTTTGGACGGTAAGGACGGTATAAATCTTCCACTACTACCAAGGTTTCAGCGGCAAGAATCTGCGCCTGCAATTCCTCTGTAAGTTTGCCTTGCTCTTCTATTGCTCTCAGCACCTGCTCCTTCTTTTCTTCTAGGTTGCGCAGATACTGTAATCTTTCATGTAATTTCCGGAGTTGCTCGTCATTGAGTGAACCCGTTACTTCTTTACGGTATCTGGAAATGAACGGGATGGTGTTGCCTTCGTCAATCAGATTGACTGCTGCCTCCACCTGCCAGCTTTTCACTTCCAATTCTTCTGATAGTTTTTTAATAATGTCCATATGCTAATTCCTCTCTGTATAGATACCCTTAATTCTAGCCTTTTTAGAATAACACAAGTTACGAAATGTTTCAACAAACCTTCTTCAAAGCAGAGTGTACTCTGTTTTCTTGTATTTAGAAAAAATGTGTGATATAATGCATACACGACACGCAAAAGGAGATAGTCAAATGAAAGCGACTGCCGAATTATCGAAACAACAATTAAAATCAAAAGAAACAAAAGAGAAGATTTTTCAGGCTGCAAAAAGAATCTTGCAAAAAAGTGGCTACGAGAATCTCTCTATCAAGAACATATGCGAAGAAGCTGGAGTTTCTAATGGAAGCTTTTATCACCATTTTAAAACAAAGGATGATTTACTTTCTTACTATATTGAAGACCAGCCAACTATTGACCCAGAACTTCTGGATGTACCCAAAGACAAACAGACTGCAAAGGAAGCAATTGTCGGAGTCTACCTCAACTACGTTGCATATTGTAAAGAACTGGGCGTAGATTTTGTTGCCGGATATTACACTCCAAGAAATCAGGCTCTGAATCCATCCATCCGTACAGAGCGTCCATATCCAATTGTAACAGTACAGCGTTATCTGGAAAAAGCCGTTGCAGCTAAAGCAATAGAGTTAAATTTGAGCATTGAAGAAGTGGTAACCGATATACGTATGTTGGTTATCGGAAATGCATTTGAATGGGCACTTCGAAATGGAGAAGTGAATTTTGAAGAAAACATGAGACGTTCCATTTCCCATTATCTGGATGGAGTGTTGCTATAAACTAAAGGGTATCTTTGAAATCTGCATAAGACTTCAAAAATACCCTTTTTATTATCTCTTCACTGGTATCCTGCTCTCGCATGGAACCCTTGTCTGACAAAGTCCGCAGCCATATCTTGGCGCAAATTTTTCTTTCGACTCCTTCAGACAGGCATTACATTTCACATGGTCCTTTCCTTCTTCCAAGGAAATCGCTTCTACCGGACATCTGTATGTACAGGCACCACAATTGGTACAATAATCATAAATGCCTGTATACGCTCTTTCATCTGCAACCATTTCTTTGTCAATGATGATACTTGCGAAACGGCCTGCCATTCCTTTTTCTGTAATAATTCCTTTTGAAAGGCCAAAGGTTCCAAGTCCGCAAATGTAAGCCGTATGTCTTTCTGACCAGTTACTTCCAAAGGTACTTCCTTCCTGTATCTGCCTAAAACGCTCATCCACACATGGTATACAGGTTTTGATACCCTGCTCTTCCAACAAAGCACCAAGCATTTTTATGTAACCAGAAATATACTGCTGGCCTTCTACTCTTCCGTATAGCCATGCTGTGGACGGATTCCCTACCGATTCACGGTTGCTCTTTTTCACTTCTTCTGTAAACGGAAAGAAAAGAGAGATTACTGACTTTGCCTCTGTAAGCCACTCCGAAGGCAACATATGCCAAGGACCTACGACTCCCTCTTGCTTTAGTGTCTGATATAATTCATCCTCTGCAGAACCGATTCCCACAAGTGGTGCCTCAAACATCTGAAGTCCTGCCACCTCTGGGCAGATTGCCTCCTCTTCTGATATAATGTTTCCCTCACATTTTTCAAACGCAAGTGCTACCTGCTTTTCGATTTCACTTTTACTTAGCATAGGCTTCTCCTCAACTGCTGACAACTCATCTTTGATTGGTCCATAATTTGCCGCCACATAGACCTTGGCTCCCGCCTGCGTTTCATGAACCTCTGCATCTACATAAATCTTTTTCTCATGATAGTAAATTACCTGAGTATCACTGAGCAAATCATGGAGTCCCTTTTTATCTTTATGAATGCCAATCATCAAATATCCCACATTCGCCACAAGAGCCGAAAGAAATCGTCCCACAGTTTCGCGGTATACTACCTCAAATAAAGTCATGCTTCTATCTTCCGCACTGACTACGCGAAGATGCAACATCTTTTTCCCAACTGTCGCACCCGTTTTATAAGTTAAAATAATAAAATATAAGACTCCCAATACATAAAGTACGATATCTTCAATCGAGTAACTGAAAATCAAATCTCTCACAACAAAGTTATCCGGACTCGCAAAGGATGAAATCCAAAATGGAATTCTCACGACTAACAAGGTGGCGCCTACTATCACAGAATCCAGAAGATAGGCTGCTAATCGTACAAAGAATCCAGCTGGGAGGTGACGCTCTGATTTATTCTGCATAATATTTCAGCACCCCGTTTCCATTGTTCTCAATAATATCTGTTGCAAGCTCTGTATCTGATTTTGGTGTAATTTTTTCTGCTGCGTAGTAGAAGAGACTCATAATGTCAGACACTTCTGCCTCCGGCGCATAGAACGTAATATCTTCTGCCAGGTCTTCTTCCGAAATAAATGCTGCCACTTCTTCTTCATAAGAACCAATCGCATCAATCAAATCCGTCTCTAATGCCTGTTTTGCAGAATAAATTCTTCCGTCCGCAAGTGCTCGAACAGTTGCCTCATCCATCGCACGTCCTTCTGCAACAATTCCCACAAACTGGTCATAGGCTTCATCTACTAAGCTCTGCAGAATATCATACTGCTCCTGTGTCAGTTCAGCCCCTGCTGCACCCATGGCCTTATTCGCACCACTCGTAATGTCAATTTCTTCAATTCCCAATTTTTCGTACAGACCTTGTACATTCATCAGTGAAATCACAACACCGATAGAACCGGTCCAGCAATTGCGGTTTGCATAAATTCTGTCTGCTGCCATTGCAATGTAATATCCACCAGAACAGGCTTCCGAAGCGAAATATGCCCAAACAGGGCGACCTGTCACTTCTTTATATTCCATAAGCTTCAGATAAAGTTCATCACTCTCATAGACAGTTCCACCCGGACTATCTACATACAGCATAATTCCTTTATTGTTATCTGCGTACATCATCATATCGATATATTCCATATACAAGCTATGGTTATATGTACTTTCTGTATAGTACAAATCACTATATGAACTCGGTCCAATTTCTCCTACTACATCGATAACGCCTACAAAATCTTCTTCTGGAAGTACAATTCCTTCCTCCATCTCTTCATTCCAAAGCGTATCGAGAAAACTGGTTTGTTCTGCTGCAAACTGAGACTCAAGCACATTACTTAGAACTCCCGTTACACCAACTGCAATAATTACAATCCCTGTTATCACGATTCCGACAATCTGTTTTGCTTTCATAGCAATTTCCTCCAAAAACATAGAGGGAGATGCTTCCATCCCCCTCCATTACATTTTCCTATTTTTCTTCCTGTACTTCTTCTTTTCTAATCTCTTTTGTACGGATTTCTTTACAGATTTGATCAACAAATTCTTCGATTGATTTTTGTCCTTCATCTCCTGCAAAACGGCTTCTTACAGATACCAGGCCTTCTGCTTCTTCCTTTTCACCGACAATAAGCATGTATGGAAGTCTTGAAAGTCTCGCATCACGAATCTTGTAACCAATCTTTTCTGAACGGTTATCAACCGTTACATCCACATCGTTTCTAGCAAGTTCTTTACGAACCTGTTCTGCATAATCTGCATATTTTTCAGAGATTGGTAAAATACGAACCTGTTCCGGACATAACCATGTTGGGAACTTGCCAGCGTATTTTTCAATCAACCATGCAAGTGTTCTTTCATAGCATCCCATCGCTGTTCTGTGGATGATGTATGGACGAACCTTATCTCCGTTTTGGTCAATGTAGTACATATCAAATTGTTCTGCAAGCACTGCATCCCATTGAATTGTAATCATTGTATCTTCTTTGCCGTAAACATTCTTAGCCTGGATGTCAACCTTAGGACCATAAAAGGCCGCTTCCCCTTCTTCTTCATAGAATGGGATTTCAAGTTCCGTTAACACTTGACGAATGTGTCCTTGTGTTTCTTCCCAAACTTCTGCACTTCCAATGTATTTTTCTTTATTGTTAGGATCCCATTTTGACAAACGGTATGTTACGTCTTCTTGTACACCAAGGGTTTCCAGACAATATTTTGCAAGCGCAAGACAACCCTTGAACTCTTCTACCATCTGGTCTGGTCTTACGATTAAGTGACCTTCTGAGATTGTAAATTGACGAACACGTGTAAGTCCATGCATTTCACCAGAATCTTCATTACGGAATAATGTAGATGTTTCACCGTAACGAAGTGGTAAATCACGGTATGATTTCTGGCTTGCCTTGTATACATAGTATTGGAATGGACATGTCATTGGACGAAGAGCAAATACTTCTTTGTCTTTTTCTTCATCGCCTAATACGAACATACCTTCTTTGTAGTGTCCCCAGTGACCTGAGATTTTGTAAAGGTCAGATTTTGCCATGAGTGGAGTCTTTGTACGAACATAGCCCCATTCTTTATCTTCCACGTCTTCAATCCATCTTTGCATTTTCTGAATCATTTTCGCGCCCTTCGGCATAAGGAGTGGAAGACCCTGACCAATTACGTCAACCGTTGTAAAAAGTTCCATTTCACGGCCAAGTCTGTTGTGGTCACGTTTCTTAATATCTTCAAGATGTGCCATGTGAGCTGCCAAATCTTCTTTATTGTCGTATGCTGTTGCATAGATACGTTGCAATTGTGCTTTGTTTGAATCACCTCTCCAGTAAGCCATGGAAGATGAAATACATTTGAATGCTTTCACTGCTTTTGTACTCATGAGGTGTGGTCCTGCACAGAGGTCTACGAAGTCACCTTGTTTGTAGAAAGAAATCACAGCATCCTCTGGAAGGTCCTGAATGAGTTCCACTTTGTATGGTTCTTCCTTTTCTTCCATAAATTTGATTGCTTCTTCTCTTGGAAGTTCAAATCTTTCTAATTTGAGATTTTCTTTTACGATTTTCTTCATTTCCTTTTCGATATCCGCAAGTTCTTCTGCTGAGAACGCAGATGCTCTATCAAAATCATAGTAGAAACCATCATCAATTGCTGGTCCGATTGCCAGTTTTGTATCTGGATAGAGTCTCTTAACAGCCTGCGCCATTACATGAGATGCTGTATGTCTGAGTACTCTTAAGCCTTCTGCATCTTTGCATGTAAGGATTTCCAATGCGCAGTCCTCTGAGATTTCTGTTCTTAAATCTACAACTTCCCCATTCACTTTACCTGCACATGCTGCTCTTGCAAGGCCTTCGCTAATTGCTTTTGCGGCATCAAGAACTGAAACGTTTCCTTCAAATTCTTTTACTGAGCCGTCTTTTAATGTTACTTTCATTTTTCTTTCCTCCTAATTAAAGTGCTCTGCCTCCAGGTGTTCTCCATTTCCACAGGAAATAAAAAACACCCTCAGACAACAATATCGTTGTATAAGGGTGCGTCATTATCTAAATAAACACACGGTTCCACCTTAATATTTCACTCTAATATCTTTAACGCAGAATTACGGTAACGCTTATTTCGCGCACAGCTCGGGAGTGGTCTTCACTATCTTTCCGCATAAGAAACTCTCAGCAAATGTTTCTCTCTCTGGATGCTTTCAAATAGTTACTTGTTCCGTCAACGCTTTTCACATACTGATATTATAGTATCAGTTTCGCCGTTCGTCAATATTTAGTTTTCGCCAATATAAGCGATAATGTTTGATGCATTTGCATACACTTCTGCTTGTTCATCTTTTACGATCACAAGTGTTGGCGCCTGAGTGATTCCAAATTGATTTACCAATTCTGGCGCTTCCTCTGCATCAATAATTTCATATGCAATTCCCGCTTCGTCCAGCATTGCTTTTACGATTCTGCAGTTTGGACATGTCTTTGTTGTAAATAACATTGTTGTATCCGTTACTACTGTAACAGGTGTTTCCACTTTTTCTTCTGCAACAACTGCTTTTTCTTTCAACTTCGAATTCTCAATGTCGTATACTTTTCTTTCTTTAAACTCCTGAGCTTTACCATCATTCCAGTTCTTAACTGGTCTGTAGTAGCCTGTGATACGGCTGTAAACTTCTGTCTCATTTCCACAGTGTGGACAGGTATACTGTTCACCTGTTAAATATCCATGGTCTTTACAGATAGAATAGGTTGGCGACATTGTGTAGTATGGAAGCTTGTAGTTTTCAGCAATCTTACGAACAAGGTTTGCCGCTGCTTTCCAATCAGGAAGTTTTTCACCTAAGAACGCATGGAATACAGTTCCTGATGTGTACAATGTCTGAAGTTCATCCTGAACATCTAATGCTTCAAAGATATCTGCTGTATATCCAACTGGGAGGTGCGAACTATTTGTATAGTAAGGTGTTCCACCTGGTTCTGCTGCTGTAATGATATCTGGATATCTTGCAATGTCGTGTTTTGCAAGACGGTATGTTGTAGATTCTGCTGGTGTTGCTTCCAGGTTGTAAAGGTCTCCGTAGAGTTCCTGGTAGTCTGAAAGTCTTTCTCTCATGTGATTGAGAACATCTTTCGCAAAATCCTGTGTCTTTTCATGAGTCATATCTGCCTGGAGCCATTTCGCATTAAGACCAGCTTCATTCATACCAACCAAACCGATTGTTGAGAAGTGGTTGTTAAATGTTCCAAGATATTTCTTTGTATATGGATATAAGCCTTCATCCAAAAGCTTTGTAATAATTGTACGCTTGATGCTAAGTGAACGAGCCGAAATATCCATCAAACGGTCAAGTCTTCTGTAGAATTCGCCTTCATCATTTGAAAGGTAAGCGATTCTTGGAAGGTTGATTGTTACAACGCCCACTGAACCTGTACTTTCACCACTTCCGAAGAAACCACCCGATTTCTTACGGAGTTCACGAAGGTCCAGACGAAGACGACAGCACATGCTTCGAACGTCACTTGGTTCCATATCGCTGTTGATATAGTTTGAGAAGTAAGGTGTTCCATATTTTGCTGTCATTTCAAATAACAGACGATTGTTTTCTGTATCTGACCAGTCAAAGTCTCTTGTGATAGAATATGTTGGAATTGGATATTGGAATCCACGGCCATTTGCATCACCTTCAATCATAATTTCAAGGAATGCCTTGTTGACCATATCCATTTCTTTCCTACAATCTTTGTATTTGAAATCCATATCCTTTCCGCCAACAATTGCCGGAAGCTCTGCCAGGTCGTTTGGCACTGTCCAGTCAAGTGTGATGTTTGTAAATGGAGATTGTGTTCCCCAACGGCTAGGTGTATTTACGCCGTATACAAATGATTCGATACATTTTTTCACTTGCTCATAGGTTAAGTTGTCCACTTTTACAAATGGTGCAAGGTATGTGTCAAATGAAGAGAAAGCCTGAGCGCCAGCCCATTCATTCTGCATAATACCAAGGAAGTTTACCATCTGGTTACAAAGTGTTGATAAATGCTTTGCAGGTGCTGATGTAATCTTTCCAACAACTCCGCCTAATCCTTCTTGGATTAATTGTTTGAGTGACCATCCTGCACAGTACCCTGTGAGCATTGATAAATCGTGGATGTGAATGTCAGCATTTCTGTGAGCGTTGCTGATTTCTTCATCATAGATTTCTGATAACCAGTAATTTGCTGTAATTGCTCCTGAGTTACTTAAAATAAGTCCTCCTACTGAGTATGTAACTGTCGAGTTTTCTTTTACACGCCAGTCGTTAATATTTACATAGTTGTCTACGATTTCTTTGTAATCTAATACCGTAGACTTCATGTTACGGATTTTTTCTCTCTGTTTACGATAGATAATATATCTCTTCGCCACTTCACTGTAACCCGCCTGAATCAACACAGATTCCACACTGTCCTGAATATCTTCTACGTCCACAAATCCGTCTTTTACTTTTGTTGCAAAATCTGCTGTTACTTTTAGTGCCAGCATGTCAATCACATCTGGATGTGTCTCTACTTCTTGTGCTTCAAATGCTTTTGTGATAGCTGCTGCTATCTTTTGCAGATTAAATTCTGCAATCTTTCCGTCTCTTTTCTTTACTTGATACATCTCTTTCTCCTCCGTACATACGTCCCTCGTCTGTACATTGTAACACTATAGATAGTGTGCGTCAATACAAAAAGAAACAAGATATTGTGTTTTAAAAATACATAAAAACACAATATCTCCTATTACATACCTCTCAGTTTAGTTCCCGGCACATATTTCTGCACCACCTCCAGGAACTCCTTCATCTCTTCTTCGCTGCATCCCATCGTATTCTTTCCAATCAAGTCCCCGGAATCCACAAAATTCTGTAAGAAATATTTCTCTGTGCCCTGAATCCACTGACCGACTTTTTCGAAACCTTCCTTTGTATGATAATTCTTCACAACTGTAGTTCGAAACTCATACGGCACATGTCCTTCCTTCAGGTAAGCTACACTTTCTTTAATCGCTTCGATATCTAATGCCTCAACTCCCGCCGTAGCCGCGTATGTATCCAGACAGTTTTTAATGTCCATCGCCACATAATCCACAAGACCTTTATCCACAAGTGCTTTCAACTTCTTTGGAAAGCTTCCGTTGGTATCCAACTTCACTGCATATCCAAATTCTTTTATTTTTCCAATAAAATCCTCGATATCCGCTTGTAATAATGGCTCTCCACCTGTAATACAGACACCATCTAAGATACCCTGTCTTTTTTTCAAAAAAGAAAAGAACTCCTCTTCTGTTATCTCTGCTTCTTTTTTTATGTCCACCACCAAGGAAGCATTATGGCAAAATGGGCACCGGAAATTACAGCCAGCCGTAAACACTGTACAGGCTACCTTCTCAGGATAATCCAAAAGAGTTGTTTTTTGTAATCCATGTATTTTCATCTTTACTCTCCAACTAATTCTACTTCAAATAATGCAATGCTTCTTTGCAAAATTCCTTTCATATGCGCAATCGCCGTCCCATAATTTGTCATCGGCACCCGCTGGTCCTCTGCACATTTTAAACGATACTTCATCTCACGTTCGTTTAGCATACAGCCACCACAATGAATGATCAGCTTGTATTTTGACAAATCATCTGGAAATTCCGTTCCGCTTGTAAATTCAAACTGAATTTCTTTCTTAGTATGCTCCTTTATCCAGCGTGGCATCTTCACTGTTCCAATATCCTCACACTGACGATGATGTGTACAGCCCTCTGAAATCAGAACGATATCCCCATCTTGCAGTTTATCCAATGCAGAAGCGCCGCATACGACGGTTTTCAGATTACCTTTGTATCGTGCCATAAGAATAGAAAACGACGTAAGAGGCACATCCTTTGGTACGACTTTTGACACCTTGCCAAATACCTGGCTGTCTGTAATGACAAGACTTGGTTTCACCTGCAGCTTACCTAACATTTCTTCCAACTCAGTGTCTTTTACTACAATTGGAACCGCACCTGCTTCTAAAATATCCCGAATCGTCTGCTGCTGTGGCAGAATCAGTCTTCCTTTTGGCGCCGAACTGTCAATTGGAACTACAAGCACTACAAAATCGAGCGGCTCAAGTAAATCTCCCACAATCTTTTTCGTACCATCTTCCTTCTTCACACACTTTGCAATCATCTCTTTCAGCTCATGAATATTTTCCCCATGAGCCGCGCTAACCCAGATACAATCCGTACCATTACCGAACTTTTTATCTTCTACAAGGTCCAGTTTATTGTACACCATAATATATGGAATCTTTTTCTTCTCTATCTTCTCGATGATTTTCAAGTCTTCCACATCAGCACCTACTGCCCCGTCTATCACCACAAGTGCAATATCCGTTTTATTCAGCATTTGGTATGCTTTCTTCACTCGAAGCTCACCAAGTTCTCCTTCGTCATCCAAGCCAGGTGTATCAATCAGCACGACTGGTCCAAGCGGCAAGAGCTCCATACTCTTTAAAACAGGGTCTGTTGTCGTCCCCTTAACATCAGAAACAATTGCAAGATTCTGCCCAGTAATTGCATTGATAACACTTGACTTTCCTGCATTGCGCTTTCCAAATATTCCAATATGTAAACGTTCTGATGATGGCGTATGATTCATGCACTTTTCATTCCTTCCTATTTCGCTACTCTAATCTCTTCTCCCGATTTCACTTCATAAAGCTTTCCGTCAACGACAAACCAGACATCGATAAGCGTCGGGTTATACACTCTGGTGCTGTCAGCACTGTAAACAAGAGAATTATACGCTGTTACATAATCATATATTTCTATATTGGTTGCATACCAGATATCATCATGACCACCTAGAATGCCACATAATTCATCCAAAAGTTCCCAGTTGTTGTTGCGGTCAAATTCAAAGGTGTGTCCCCATAAATAATAAAGTCTAGGCTGGGTCTCAGCTATATAAAGTTTTTCCACATCCATTTCAACAAATTTCTTTGCATAGTCTATTGCTTTCGGATTCACATGATGCGCCGTCGGCATCCACGCATACCAATCGTCCGGCAGCATAAAAGAATCGTTATCTTTGCCAAGGGTACGGGCATATACGATTTCTAAATCCTTCAGATACTGTCTAATATTTTCATAGCTTGCCCCTGGCATCATTTTTGTGATACCAGAATCAGGATACGCCATGCCACGAATAATTCTTCCAAACATTTCTTCCAATTGAAGGCGGCAATTCAGCGCATCTGTAATACACTCAATTGCACGCACTTTCCCTGGTGCACGATGTACTTCGCCGTGAACTGCAACCTCATGTCCAGCGTCAAGTATATATTTCTGTATATCATCCTTAGTCAGTTTATGTCCATCCGGCTTGGTTCCAATAAAACCACTGTTGATATTAAATGTACATTTTATCCCATGTTCATTAATAGTCTTTGCAAGACGAAGGTCACCCCGGTCTCCATCATCATAACTAAATGTCACTGCTTTTGCTTTTCCTCCTGGAAAACGTAAAAAACGATATCTCATAATTTTTCCTCCTCATGGCATAAATTAAAATCTAAAATCACGTCTGTTGTCTTCTTCAATTGCTTTCAGATTCTCAATCACAATCTGTCGAACCTTTTCTTTTGGAATCGTTGTAATTTCTTTTTCTATCAGTTTATCTCCAATTGCTTTTGTTTCTTCTGAAGCATAGTCCACCAAATATTCCTTCAGTGTCATTAGCGCATTTGGATGACAGCAGTTCTGAATCTGACCACTCTTACAAAGCGACATGAAACGGTCTCCAGTGCGTCCCTCACGGTAACATGCGGTGCAGAAGCTTGGCACATAATCCATTTCCATGAGCCATTTTACAACTTCATCCAACGTTCTTGTATCACTTACCTCAAACTGCTCCGAACTCACTTCCTCTTCTTCTCCATCTGCATATCCGCCAACACTCGTCTTAGAGCCACCGCTAATCTGAGACACACCAAGGTGAAGTACTCTCTCGCGGCATTCCTGGCTTTCTCTTGTAGAAATAATCATACCTGTGTATGGCACTGCAATGCGAATCATTGCAACAATTTTTGCGAAAATGTCGTCGCTGATTCCATTTGTAAATGAATTGATATCAATATCGTCTGCATTGCGAAGACGAGGCACACTGATTGTATGTGGCCCAACGCCCCAAACAGCTTCCAGATGCTCTGCGTGCATTAGAAGTCCTGCAAATTCATAGCGGTATTTATCCAGTCCAAAGAGAACACCGATACCAACGTCGTCAATACCGCCTTCCATGGCACGGTCCATAGCCTCTGTATGGTAAGCATAATCATGCTTTGGTCCGGTTGGATGGAGCTCAAGATAGCTTTCTTTGTGGTATGTTTCCTGGAATAAAATGTAGGTACCGATTCCTGCATCTTTCAGCTTACGATAATTTTCCACTGTAGTTGCCGCAATGTTGACATTGACACGGCGGATTTCTCCATTCTTGTGCTTAATGCTGTAAATCGTATCGATACATTCCAAAATATATTCGATTGGATTATTTACCGGGTCTTCCCCTGCCTCTAGCGCGAGGCGTTTGTGACCCATATCCTGAAGTGCAATTACTTCTCTTCTTACTTCCTCCTGCGTCAGCTTCTTACGCGGAATATGTTTGTTTTTCAAATGATATGGACAGTATGTACATCCGTTCACACAGTAATTTGAAAGATAGAGCGGCGCAAACATAACAATACGGTTTCCGTAGAAATCCTTCTTAATCTGTTCTGCCAGTGCATAAATTTCTTGATTTTTTTCTTCAATATCACACTCTAACAAAACCGAAGCTTCGCGGTGCGAGAGACCTTTGCGGAGCTTAGCCTTTTCAATGAGCTCCGTAATCAAGGCTTCATTGTGCTTGTTTTCCTCTGCATATTTCAGGGTGTCTAAAATCTCCTGATGGTCAATGAATTCTTCTGCTACTCTTGATGCTGGATTATACATATTATTTTCCTCCTTTATTCAGAGAGTCTCCTCTCGACACGACTACCTGATAGCCAATGTTTTTCATTCGCATTTTTAGATTTTCTAAGTTTTCTGCCGCCTCATCACCTGTGCTGATTTTGTCATTGTACAGCATGTATTTCTCACGCACGCTAATTGGCGACAAATTCGGCATCACTACGTTGGCTCCTGCCAGAATTCCTTTTTCCCGCCCATGCAGGTCAATCGTTCCAAGTGCAGTGGTGGCTGGAAGCAATGCTTTCGGAAGCATCAGCCTTAACAAACCTAGCATATATAATGTAAGTTCTAAGGTCCCTGCTGCCTCATTTGCAAATACGGTGTCCTTATGCGGAATAAATGGTCCAATCCCGACCATTTGCGGATTTAACTTCTTTATAAAAAGCATATCCTCCGCCAGATGCTGTGCAGTCTGGTATGGCGAGCCCACCATAAATCCCGTTCCCACTTGATATCCGATTTTCTTCAAATCCCATAAACACTGTTGCCTATTCTCTGCTGATAGAATAGATGGGTGCAGCTTTTGATAATGCTCTGCATTGTAGGTTTCATGCCGGAGCAGATATCGTTCTGCACCTGCATCATAGAATCTCTGATAACTTTCTAACGTTTTTTCACCCACAGAAAGGGTAATTGCACAATCCGGATACATCTCCTTGATTGACACAACAACCTCTGACAAACGCTCGTCTGTAAAATATCCGTCCTCGCCACCCTGCAATACAAATGTTCTAAATCCAAGTTCATACCCCTGCTTGCAGCACTCCAAAATATCCTCTCTGCCCAAGCGGTATCTAGCAGCATTCTGGTTACTCTTTCGAATCCCACAGTACCGGCAGTCGTTTTTACAATAATTCGTAAATTCTATAAGTCCGCGGATATACACATCTTTTCCATAATGCTCCTCCCGAACTTCCCTCGCCTGGGAAAACAGGTATTCTGCAATTTCTGGTGTTCGATTTTCAATCAACTGTATCCATTCTGACTTTGAGAGTTCTTGCGTTTGTCTAAGCTTCCGAATCAATTTTTCCATATATAAATCCTTCTTGTCTCGGCATATCAACATATTTCTTTTTGTACTAAAAAGTATAGCACAGTCCATTCTTCCCCACAACGAAAGTTTATTTTTTGACATACCTTTTCATCTCGCCACAATCTTGGTATACTATGGATATGTAAAACATTTAGGAGGAGTACTCTATGAATTTTTTGAGCATTTTTGATGTGATTGGTCCAAATATGATTGGTCCATCCAGTTCACATACAGCCGGAGCTGTTTCCATTGCTCTCATGGCTCGTAAGCTATTTTCAGAAGACATCCAAAAAGTCACTTTCACACTTTATGGTTCTTTTGCCAAAACTTACCGCGGACACGGTACGGACCGCGCTCTCCTTGGTGGTATTCTCGGTTTTCCAACCTATGACGAAAGAATCCGCGATGCCTTTGAACACGCAGAAGAAATGGGCGTAGAATACAAATATATTATCGATGAGCAAACGGTGACCAACCATCCTAACACTGCCGACATTGATTTAGTCGGAGTGACTGGCCGCACAATGTCCATCCGCGGTGAATCCATCGGCGGTGGAAAGATGAAAATCGTCCGTATCGATGGTATTGACGTAGAATTTACTGGCGAATACAGTACTCTAATCGTTCGCCAGATCGATAAACCTGGTGTGGTTGCACACATCACACAGGCACTCAGCGAGCACAATGTAAATATTGCATTCATGCGGCTCTTCCGCGAGGACAAGGGCGCTACAGCTTACACCGTGGTAGAATCAGACGAAGCAATTCCAGAGACCGTTCTCGAACAGATTCGAAGCAATAAAAACGTATCAGATTTAATGCTGATTCAGATTTAGGAGGATACTATGGATTTTTATACAGGACAAGATTTATTAAACAAATGTCACGAGGAATCACTTCCTATTTCTGAAATTATGAAAATACGCGAAATAGCGAACACACATCGTGACGCAGAATGTATTAATAAAAAACTAGAAACTGCTTTAACTATTATGAAAAATGCCGCACATAAACCCCTCGATAATCCAAGCAAATCGATTGGCGGTCTTATCGGCGGGGAAGCGAAAAAGGTGGCAGACCACGCAGCTGAAGGAAAGAATGTATGTGGTTCTGTTCTCTCAAAGGCAATTTCATACAGCATGGCAGTCTTAGAAGTAAATGCTTCCATGGGACTTATCGTAGCTGCACCGACTGCAGGTTCAGCTGGTGTACTGCCAGGCGTTCTCCTTGCACTTTGCGACGAGCAGAATTTGTCAGACGAGACGCTGTACAAAGGATTGCTGAATGCAAGTGCCATTGGATATCTTCTTATGCGAAATGCGTCTGTTGCGGGAGCGGAAGCAGGATGTCAGGCAGAAGTAGGAGCCGCAAGCGCTATGGCAGCAAGTGCCATTGTGGAAATGATGGGCGGAACACCAGAAATGTGTCTGAATGCGGCGGGATTCGCTCTTTCCAACCTACTCGGGCTTGTCTGTGACCCAATCGCAGGACTTGTGGAATCACCATGCCAGAGCCGGAACGCCATCGGCGTTGCAAACGCTATCACTTCCGCAGAACTCGCTTTAAGCGGCATCGCTCATCCAATACCGTTTGATGAAATGGCAGAAGCGATGCTTCGCGTTGGAAGAAGTCTTCCATTTGAGCTTCGGGAAACTGCCATGGGCGGGTGCGCCGGAACACCAACAGGCTGTACCCTTGGCTGCAACATTTGCGCCAAATAATTTCTGTAACACAAAACGGATATTACTGCAGAAGCTGCAGCAATATCCGTTTTTTATTTTCCTTCAATTTCCTTCTTCCAATAGATGCGGAACTGTGTGGCATCAATCGATTCGATGAAACGTTTCTTGTACATCAAGAATTCTTCCAAATCCAATAATGTATGATACAATTCTGCACGATTTTCAAATTCCTCGTGTGTCTCAGGCAGCGGCTCATTCCGAAGATTTTCTACCAATTGCTCTAACTCATCCATCTGCTTCTTTGGATTATTCATTTCTGTTACATGCTGTGTGATTTCATAAATATAATCTGACACAATATGTGCCTGCTTTGGCATCTGGCGCATACGCCTCATCTCGGAATGAAGGTTGTGAAGCGCTCCGCACTGTTTCATACGCATTTCAAAATAAGAAATATAATATTCCGGGTGGGATTGGAATGTATTGTTCTGGTACTCATAAGCCAGTTCCAGATATTCATCCAGTTCTGTTTCCAGTTTTCTGATATCCTCCCACACACGGTCCCCCGAGGCCTTCTGGCACAAATATCCCGCAAGCTCAATCAAAATCTGCTTCATTTCATGTTCTACATGGCGCATACTTCGAATAATGCCCTGTTCATGTGCATTATTGATGTGCACCAGATTAAAAACGAATGCGATGGTAATACCGATTACCACCAAAAGAAGTTCATTTATCAAGAAATCAAACGAAAAGTCCTGGGTTGTCAAAAAATGGGTTCCAATAACTGCATTTACCGACAACGTACTGCGCCATCCCATCTTTTCCCCAATAAAAACAATCAAGAAAAGAAAAACTCCATATTCAACCCACATACTCGGTATAATGCTAAATACACACCAACAGATTGCAACACTAATTGCATAAGTCAGGAGACGCAGGAAAGACAATTTGACAGTCTCCCATTTTGTTGTAATCAATGTGAGCAGCGTAATAATCCCTGCCGAAGTCGCATATTGGAGATTTAATAGCTCTGCAATATAGATTGCAATACTGGAACCGACTGCAATTTTCGTTGACAGAAGCAACATTTTTCTAATTTTAAATCTAACCTTTTCGTTCATCCTATTTCTCCACTCGAATATTTCCTAACACTTCGCCGATTGGCTCCTGGATACATAAGTCCGCATAGGCATCTCTTGATGTAGTACTCTTATTGAGCACAACCAGATATTCACCTTTGAAATAATCAATGAATCCAGCTGCCGGATATACTACCAAAGACGTTCCACCAATAATCAGCATGTCCGCTTCGCTGATTGCCTGAAGCGACTTCTGTATCGTCAGGTTATCCAGCCCCTCTTCATATAATACCACATCCGGCTTAATTAGCCCACCACATTCACAGTAGGGAATTCCTTCCATTTCTTTCACATATTTTGCATCGTAAAACTTCCCGCACTTCTGACAATAATTTCGGTGGATACTCCCATGAAGTTCTAAAACATTCTTACTGCCAGCCATCTGATGTAAGCCGTCGATATTCTGGGTAATAACAGCAGTGAGTTTTCCTGCCTGCTCCAGCTCTGCCAATTTCAAATGTGCTTTATTTGGCTTTGCGTCCAGAAACATCATTTTATCTTTATAAAATTCATAGAATAATTCTGTCTTTTGCATGAAAAAGGTATGGCTTACCACTTGTTCCGGAGGATATTTGTACTTTTCCTGATAAAGACCATCCGCACTTCTGAAATCCGGAATATTACTTTCCGTGGAAACACCAGCTCCACCGAAAAATACAATTTTCTTTGAATTATCAATCATCTCCTGCAATCTTTTCAACTTATCCATGCGAAACCTCCACTCTTTTGTATTCATTTCCCGCTAAATCTTTCCAGATAAATACGTTATCTTCCATGATCATATAACTATGCGCCGAATTTTCTTTTGGAATTGATACGGAACCTGGATTCATATAAATAACCGATTCCACCTCTTCACATGCGGGTACATGAAAATGTCCATTCAACAAAATGTCACCTTTCTTTAGCATTGGTAAATTTTCTTTATTCAGTTTATGCCCATGTGTCACAAATATCATTCGTTTCCCACAAGAAAGGATGCAATATTCCGCCATAATCGGAAATTCCAAAACCATCTGGTCTACTTCCGTATCACAGTTCCCGCGAACGCATAAAATTTCCTCTTTTATATTATTTAACATGGTGATTACCGCCTTAGGATTATATTCTTTTGGCAAATCATTTCTTGGTCCATGATAAAGAATATCTCCCAGCAATAGTAATCTATCCGCCTTCTCTCTTTTGTATGCTTCTAATAATTGTTCACAATAATATGCAGAACCATGAATATCTGATGCAATTAAAAACTTCATAATTCATCCCCTTTTCACTTTCTTCTTATATATTATCATATTTTTACTTGCGATACATTATTTTTTGTGATAGAATACCATTTGTCAGCAGAAGTGGCGGAATGGCAGACGCGCTAGATTCAGGTTCTAGTCGGGGTTTCTCGGTGTGGGTTCAAGTCCCATCTTCTGCATACAAAGTAAAAGCATCAGTTTTATCAAGAAACTGATGCTTTTTCTATTTTTACGCAATATTTTAGGAGTATTAATTATTTTTCTAATTAATACTCCTACTTAACTTGCTGGCTCCATCATTTTTCGTATCTCCTTGTTTTACAAAAAGTTTCTTTGAAATTAATTTACGCTTTTGGTGGTCCGTCCTCCTTATAAATTATTTTTCTTTTTCGTTTTTTCTTTTGTTTATACTGTCATTATATCATCCTTTTCTATTTTGTCAATACATTTTGCAAATATTTTTTAATTTTTCTGAAATTTTATTTGCTGCTATGTAAAAAATGAGAGAAGAATCCTCTTCTCTCATTTCCATCACTATCTTGATTGTTCTACACTCAAAATCAAATTGATATTTGCCTCTTCAATCATCGTCATTTCAACAGCATCATAGAACTGACTTGAACTGTACTTCGCTTGATACCATGATTTTGTTTTAAAGTAACTATCCAAATCTTCCACTCCGAAAATCATCCCATGTCTTGCATAGATTTCATTTCTTGCCAATCGCAATTGCTCTTTGCTGAGCGACTGAAGGTCCGCTTCCGTCAGCTCAACTGTATCACTTGTTGGCAGAATGTATTCTGCATCCGTCTGCGGCTCATTTCCCTCTGATTCTGGTTCCTTTGTCTCAGCTTCGCCAGATTCATCTTCTCCCTGTTCAGTTCCTTCCGAATCCGTCTCTCCCTGGTCAGCCTCTTCATTCTCCTGCCCAGTTACTGGAGGCTTCTTTTCCTCCTTCTTCTCATCCTTTCCACCAAACACAGCCACACCGATGAGAATTAAGAGTATCAATGCCGCAGCGGCTCCACCTATCATTACAAGCTTACGCAGGTCTATGCTTTCTTTCTTTTCATAGAATGCAATTTCTTCCAATAGCGCGCTCATGTCGTCTGCCTTGTGATATACAACCGTATTGTTTACCCCAGCAAATTCTTTTCCCTCCAAATAGATAGAACCAATAGTAAGTTTTAATTCCTTACAAAGATTTGAATATAAGGTCTGTGCCGACGCCATTCCAAGGCAGTGGTCTACCGACCATTTGCGGAGTGCCGCGCAAACAATCTCAATCGAAAAATATGCCTTTTCTTTCTTATCTTTTCTTTCTTCGTTATAGATTTCCATTGCCTTCTTGATATATTTGGCAGTGTAATTCAGTCGGTTTAATATCACGCCGATGCTGCAATCCATCATCTCTGCAATATCTGCAACATTCATATAATCATAGTAGAACGCATAAAATGTCGCCTGGTACAAATCTGGAAGTTCTTCCAATACATCACAAATCACTTCAATAGAAGGCGCAAAATTTACACCCTTACGAGGTGACAAATCGCTCTTCTCCAATTCAATGCAGGTTGCTTCCCGCGCTTTTCTCTTTCTATAGCTTTGCGCCCCAAGTATGTATGCACGTTTGCCAAGCCATTCGTAAACCTCTTCTTCCTTAAGCTCGTTCGCCGAACGGAACGCCTGTAAATACACCTCTTTCATTAATTGCTGAATATCTTCTTCTTTCTTTAAGATACTCTTTACACGCAAATACACGTAATTGTAAGTTTTTGAATAGAGATAGCTTAATCCAGCTTCCTCTTTTCGTTTCATTTGCTCAATTGCACTTTTCATGTGATTTCCCATATTTATACTCTCCTAGCTGCTTTTTTATTTGCTCTTGCAATCTTGTACATTTCTTCTGCTGCAAGTCTTGTCTTTGTTACAATATCGCCTCCGCCCTTCGGGAAACAGTAATATAACATATTACTATCACCAATCGAGAGGACATCCCCCACTTCATACCAATAATAATCTGAATTAAGACTATATGATGACGTTGGCTTCTGGCTATAAGTAAGTTTACCGTCACACCCACTTAAATGGAAGCCGTTTTCGTTATGCCGAAGAACACCTTCTCCAACACGGTAAACCCGTTTCGTATCCATCATTATACAAATATCCACCGGAATGTTTAGCGAATATTGCCCCTCTACAATTTCTTGTCTGACACATTCTCGTTGCCAGCGGTACCAATCTGGTATATGAGCAAATTCTGTTTCCCCATCCGCTGCACGCATCAATCCATATTCTGTCAGTTCATATATTTTCCCGCATTCCCGGCAGACTAATTTTGTATCTTTACCTGCCATTCTGCCTTCCGTCTTACAATGTGGACATTTGTAAAGCACTCGATTCAAGCCTTCTGCACGGAACTTTTCTTTGATGCGAACTCGATTTTCGTGCTGCCAGCGAAAATTATCAAATGAAAAACATGCTCCAACAACAGCATTTAATTCATCTACAGTCTTAGATGCCACATCTTCAGCCGACAACACATACTCCATCTTTGCTGAAATCTTCACTTTACGAAGCTTCAGGTTATTGTACAGTGGGTCATGGGAGAATGCTCCGTATGTAGTGATCATAACAACTGGAACACCCAGCATCTTAATGCATCTGCCAATACTATCTGGAAGAGTGGTCGCTGTCCCGTCAAAACTATAGCCCGCTTCTGGATACATCAGAACAGAACTTTTCAGTTTTTTTACAACATACATCATATCCCGAACCAGATTGGCATCTGCAATAAATTTCTTCGTAGGAATACATCCTATCAGACGCATAAGCCAACTTTTCCCCACAAAGCTATCCATTGTACTCACGATGTTGAATGGTCTTGATGAGAGCATCGTAAACGCAATCTTCAAATCGATAAAGCTCGAATGATTCATCAAAATCAAGCACGGTTCATCTTTTCCCAGCTTGTCCATTCCGATTTTCTCGTATGTAAATCTTGTCTTCCACAAATCCACGCACGATAATAGCTGTATTAACTTTCTGAAAATCACATGCTGCTTAATGGGCTTGTGATGCTTCGCCTTCGGCATAGCCAATACCTCATCGTAACTCTTATCTACAATTTTAATTTTCATCATTCACTCCATTTAAATAACTTTATTAATCTATCACACAAACCATCCCATGAAATTTTCACCAGCGCATCACGGCTCACTGCTTCTTGTCCTTTTGCTTTAAGAATCGCCTTCGAAAGTTCCCGCTCAAATGCAGGCAGACTTTCCGCTATCGGTTCATCCTCATTCTGCATCTGTGGCGGCTTCACAAACACAACACCATGTCCTGGAAGTGCCTGATTCAGCCACGGCTGAATCCCCGGCAAATCAGTGCACACAACTTTGGCGCCACACGCCATCGCTTCAATAATTACCAATGGCAGCCCCTCGTAAAATGATGGCAATACAAAAACATCACTTTGATTTGTCTCCCGTGCCAATTCATCCTGTGTCAGCTTCCCTAAAAACCTCACTTCGCAAGGACACGCTTTGGCGAGCTCCATAATCTCAGCATACTCTCTCTCGTTTCCTGCACCGCCGGCCAGCTTTAGGACTACATTTTCCTCTTTCAAATAAGCCATTGCACGTAAAAGGCTTTTTACGCCTTTCTTTTCAGAAATCTTTCCCGCAAAAATAAGGTGCAGGGTATCCGACGATTTTTCGCACCCGTCCATTCTGCGGAAGATTGCACTATTGTAGCCTGTTCCAATTACCTTTACAAATTCTTCCTCACATTCATAGTATGTACAGATATCCATTTTCTGTTCTTCATGTAAAGCAAATATGCCATCTAACTTTGGAATCTGTGTTCTTATATATTCACGCTGCCATGGATTCTTCTTCACCTGGCGCAAATCTGAACCGTGAGATATTCCATACACTTTCTTTTCCGGATAATTTTCCCGAATTAATGATGTGAGAAAATACAAATGATGACACAAAATAATATCCGGCTGAAACTCCTGCATCACTTGATGAATTCGTTCTAAAAACGTAGTTCTAAACTGCAGCGTCATTTCTTCAGTCATATCCGAATATCTTGTACTTTCATATGGCATCTCATCTGACATTCCTGCCACAGGGAACGGCATAGCACATGAGCCATAGTACACTGGATAAAACTTCACCGATTCAGGCAGGGACACAATATCTTCTTTTGTAATTCCAGCAACAACAGCCTGAGCATGTCCTAGCTTTTCAAATCCTTTTACTAACTCTGTTAAATACACACCACTTCCAGTACTATCTGGTTTCTGGGCAGTTACACTTAAAATTCTCATGGGTAGTCCTCACATTTTTGTTTTCTATAGAGATTATAACACACATTTGCTCAACATACAAAAAAAAGACTGACTTTCAATTACTAAAAGTCAGCCTTCAAGGCTGCGGATGACAGGAATCGAACCTGCACGGTCTCCCACTAGATCCTAAGTCTAGCGCGTCTGCCAGTTCCGCCACATCCGCATATTCTGTTATAAAATATATGTGAACAAGCATAAGCTTGTTCACATATTCATGAAGCATCGGGGATTCGAACCCCGGACAACTTGATTAAAAGTCAAGTGCTCTACCGACTGAGCTAATGCTCCATACTGGGCTAGCTGGATTCGAACCAGCGACTGCAGGAGTCAAAGTCCTGTGCCTTACCGCTTGGCG
>JAFTWA010000024.1 GCA_017465565.1 Tyzzerella sp. | reverse complement strand
TGGAAATGCATACCCGATTTTCTGGCACTCAATGTTGGCCAGACTTCCGTCCTCTAACTCCACGACAATATCCATAATAAGCAGAGAACTCTCGTCTGCAATACGCGTAGAGTCATTGGGAAGCACCTTCAATATCTTTACTCTCTGTCCTAATGCCAGAGACAAGAATCCCTCCAATCGCTCTGGTTTCACGTCAGGGTCGAAAATTTCTTTAAAAAAGCTATCGTATAGCATTTTTACTCCCCGCGCCCCAGTACAGATATCCAGAAAGTATTTCTGTTGTTCCGCATTCCACGTGTCATAAAGTGTTTTAAGTTTTTCCCGGCTAAAAATATCGTCCAGCACCTGCTGGCGGTTTCTAAGCTGAGAAAAATATAGTTGTAGTGTGTTTGTCATTACTACTTCCTCCTTATTCGATTATAACTTAATGTGTAATTTTCAAGCAGTGATTTTCAGATTTGTTATCAGATTCTAAGAATGGCTAAAAGCCGAGAAATTTGAACTTCTGCTTGTTTTGATAAAATAGCATGGTTTTCAGATGATGTCAATATATTCCAACTATAAATTCACATAATTTATCTTTCTGTGAAATTTAGAAAGGCCCTGTATTGCACAGAGCCTAATTCAATACTATTCTAAGGTTATCCGCTTCTGTTTTTGCTCTGCAACAAATGTTGCAGAGCCTATTTTAACCTGTAATTCTTGCCTGCCCTCTCATTGTAATAAGCGGCGAGGCCTTACCTTCAATATATTCTTTTGTGATTGTTACCATTCCAATGTTGTCATCCTTCGGAATCTCATACATGATATCCAGCATAAATTCCTCGATAATGGAACGAAGTGCTCTGGCACCAGTATCTTTTTTCATTGCTTTTTCAGCGATCGTGCGAAGTGCTTCATCATCAAACTCAAGCTTCACTTCATCCAATGCAAGAAGCTTCTGATACTGCTTCAGAATCGCATTCTTTGGCTCTTTCAAAATCTTCACAAGCATATCTTCATTTAATCCCTGCAATGTGAAAATAATTGGAAGACGACCGATAAATTCTGGAATCATACCAAATTTTCTAAGGTCTTCCACAGTCACCTTAGATAAAATATCTTTTTCATTATCATATTTATCCTTCAAATCTGCAATAAATCCCATAGACGAGTGCTTATTGAGTCGCTCTTTGATAATCTCTTCCAAATCAGGAAACGCACCGCCACAGATGAACAAGATATTCTTTGTGTTGATGGTTTCAAGTGGAACCATAGCATTCTTGCTATTTGCACCAACTGGAACCTCCACTTCACTTCCCTCAAGAAGTTTTAGAAGGCCCTGTTGCACAGATTCACCGCTGACATCTCTCTGGCTTGCATTTCTTTTCTTAGCAAGCTTATCAATTTCATCAATGAACACAATTCCACGTTCTGCCTTCTCTACGTCATTGTCTGCTGCTGCAAGTAATTTTGAAAGAACGCTTTCGATGTCATCGCCAATGTAACCTGCTTCTGTAAGGGATGTTGCATCTGCAATTGCGAGTGGCACATCCAAGAGTCTCGCAAGAGTCTTAACCAAATAAGTCTTACCAGAGCCTGTTGGTCCAATCATAAGCATGTTTGACTTTTCGATTTCGATGTCATCCATAGTATCAGTTGCTACACGCTTGTAATGATTGTAAACAGCTACCGACATGGCCTTCTTTGCATGTTCTTGACCGATTACATACTCATCCAATTGTCCTTTGATTTTGTGTGGTGCCGGAATATCTTTGATATTCAACGCTGGAGCCGTTTTCTCTCCCTCTTTTTTACGTTTCACGCGCTGCTGTTTTGGAAATACAGAATCCAAATCTGAGAGATTTAGAAACTGCACCCCAGGTGTGTTCATAAGCTTACTGATATCAATCGGCGTATTGTTCATTGCCTCAAAGCTTTTATTCATACAGTCTGAACAGACACTCATGTTGTTTGGCAAATCAATCATCTTACCTGCAACACTTTCTGGTCTGTGGCACAGAAAACAATACTTTTCATATCCTTCGTCATCACCGACAGTCTCTTCCACTGTTTCTACGATGTCGGTTTTTCTTTCTTCATTTTCATCTATTTCTCTAAAATCCATTTTGTCTGACATATGTATTTCCCCTTTTTGTATTTCATACGGGATAATTATAGCCCAGATATGGTGAGACTACAAGTGAAGTTTTTATAAACTCAATTTGGGGACACCACTAAATATAAGTTGGGGACACCACTAAACGCAGTTGGGGACGTAGTAAAATTTAATTTTACTACGTCCCCAACTAACAATTTTACAAATCAATAAATTCCTCTGCATACTTGGATGCCACAGCCCCATCAGCCACCGCTGTTACAATCTGTCTAAGCGGCTTCTGTCTCATATCACCAACTGCAAATACACCTGGAATATTGGTCTTTGTAGTTTCATCTGCTGCCACATAACCAGCTTCATCCAGCTCTACCTGACCCTTAATCAAATCTGTGTTTGGCACGTTTCCGATTGCCACAAATACACCATCGCAGGCAATTTCTCTGACAGAATCATCCTTGCGGCTCTTGACTTTTACGCCAGTTACCATCTGCTCTGCCATGATTTCTACTACTTCGCTGCTCCACACAAATTCGATGTTCTCTGCATTTTCAAGCGCTTCCATATAAGTCTTCGAAGCACGAAGTTCATCTCTTCTGTGTACTAAGTATACCTTCTTACAAATCTTTGCAAGGAAAATCGCGTCTGCAACTGCTGTGTTGCCACCGCCAACAATTACGACTGTTTTATCGCGGTAGAACATCCCATCACAGGTTGCACAGTAAGACACGCCTCGACCTCTTAAATTTCTTTCATTTTCTAAGCCAAGTTCTCTTGGAGATGCACCGAGTGCCAAGATAACTGTCTTTGCTTCAAAAGTATCTTTTGCAGTCTTAACCACTTTTGGATTCGCAGAAAGTTCCACGCTCTTTACTTCTGCCATCTTAGACTTCACACCAAAGCGTTCTGCGCCCTTTTTCATCTGCATACCAAGCTCAAATCCATTGATGCCATCTACAAATCCCGGATAGTTTTCTACGATATCTGTCGTAGCCATCTGTCCGCCCGGAGCCATTTTTTCAATAACCAGGGTAGAAAGATTTGCTCTTGCCGCATAAAGTGCAGCTGTATATCCGCCTGGTCCTCCACCAATTATAATTACATCATAAATATTATTTTCCATAACTGCCTCCTATTTAATTCCTTGCGAAGCAACCCATTCTTCTAATTCTTCGCCTGACATTGAACCTACAAATGTTGCTTTTGCTTCCTCACTTCCATTGAACAATTTCAGTGTTGGAATACTCATTACAAAGTATTTTTGAGCAAGCTCTGGAGATTCGTCGATATTTATCTTCACAATTTTCATCTTACCTTCGAAATCCTCTGCTGCTGATTCTAAAATAGGTCCAAACATTTTACAAGGCATGCACCATTCTGCATAAAAGTCTACTAATACTGGAACCTTTGATTCTACTACTTCCTCTTGAAAATTTTTATTTGTTACGATCATCATAATAAAATACCTCCTAATTATTTAACATATTTAGGAAATCCGTTTCTGTAATAATTGGAATTCCCAGTTCTTTTGCTTTTTTATTTTTAGATGATGTAGATGTCACATCATTGTTAATCAGATAATTTGTCTTCGAAGTTACTGAGCCAGTTACCTTTCCGCCTTTGCTCTCGATAACCGCTTTCACTTCGTTACGGTTTGCAAAATGTTCTACACTTCCTGTGATAACGAAGTTCATATTTTCGAAAATTTGCGCCTCTGTATTCACTTCCTCCTCTGGAATCACTAACTCCTGAAGGAGCTTCTGAAGTTCTTCCACATGTTTTTCATTTGCAAAATACTCTACATATGCCTTGGCGATAACTGGTCCAATTCCAGCCACATTACTTAAATCAGCCTCTGTCAAATGTATCATTTTTTCAATGTCATAGTGGAACTCTTTGCAAATCACTTTTGCATTCGCAAGTCCGATATTGGCGATTCCAAGACCATAAATTAGTTTTGGAAGTGTGGTCGTTCTCGCCTTTTCAATGCTCTTTTGAAGGTTTACATACGACTTTTCTCCAAATCCCTCCATGGACTTAATCTCTTCTTCGAAGCGGTCCAAATGGAAGATATCTGAGTAAGTATGGATAAATCCTTTTCCGATAAACTTTTCTAAAGTCGCTTCTGACAAGCCTTCCACATTGAGTGCATCTCTACTTACAAATAATGCAAATGATTTCAAATGTTTCGCAACACAGTCTTCATTTGTGCAGTACAACGCTTTCGTTTCACTGTCTTTTCGAATCTCAGTTTTGCCGCCGCAAGCCGGGCACATGCCCGGGATGTCTTTCACACCACTCCTTGTCAGGTTCGAAGCAATTTGCGGAATAATCATATTCGCTTTATACACTTCTATCTTGTCTCCGATGCCAAGCTCCAACTCTTCCATAATACTAATATTATGAACACTGGCTCTGCTGACGGTCGTTCCTTCTAGCTCTACTGGTTTAAAAATTGCAACCGGGTTAATAAGCCCTGTTCTGGATGGACTCCACTCTATTTCCACAAGCTCTGTCTCCCGAATCTCGTCTGCCCATTTGAACGCAAAGGAATCGCGTGGGAATTTTGAGGTTCTTCCTAGTGACTGTCCATATGCAATGTCATCATATACAAGTACTAAACCATCTGATGGAAAATCGTTGTTTTTGATCTTCTCTGAAAATGATAATACACTATCTTCTATGGTTTCGTATGTGACTTCGTCACCTTCCACAATTTCAAATCCCTGTTCTTTTAACCACTGAAGCTGATAGATTCTAGAATTGTGGAAATCCACATCCTCAGCTTTTACAAGGGAGAAGGCGAAGAACTGTACATTTCTTTTCGCGGTAATCTCATTGTTAAGCTGACGCACAGAACCACTGCAAAGATTTCTTGGATTTTTGTATTTTGCATCCGGGTCTTCAATTTCTGCATTGATTTTTTCAAAATCCTGATAACTGATTACTGCTTCTCCCCGGAGAATTAATTCACCTTGATAAGCAATGCGGAGCGGCAGATTTTTAAAGGTCTTTGCGTTATTTGTGATAACCTCACCAATTTCTCCATTTCCTCTGGTGACTGCCTTCTCCAATACCCCGTTTCTATAAGTCAGAACAATCGTAAGACCGTCCAATTTCCATGAGATAAAAGCCTTCTGATTTCCTAAGAATTCTTTGAGACGTGACACCTCTTTCGTCTTATCCAGAGAAAGCATCGGCTTTTCATGGCGCTCTTTCGGAAGCTCACTTAAGACCTCATAGCCAACGTTCACTGTCGGACTGGATGCCAGTGTAATTCCTAATTCTTTTTCTAATTCAAGCAGTTCATCATAAAGCTTATCATACTCAAAGTTACTCATAATTTCAGTTGCTTCCTGATAGTATGCTTTCGAAGCTTTATTGAGCAGTTCTACTAATTCCTGCATGCGCATTTTTTTTGATTCCATGTATTATCCCTCAACTTCTATTCTTCGACTGGAATCACAGTTTCATTCGAAGAATTTTTGATTAATTCATATAATTCTGCAATTTCTGCATCTGTTACTTTGCGGTATTCTCCTGGTTTTAAGCTTCCAAGCTCAATATTCATGACACGCACACGCTCTAGCTTCGTTACCTTATAACCAAGATATTCGCACATACGGCGAATCTGACGATTCAGCCCTTGGGTTAAAATGATTCGGAACTTGTACTTCCCTATCATTTCCACCTTACATTTTCGTGTGACGGTATCCAGAATCGGCACGCCGTTTGCCATCTTCTCGATAAATTCTGGTGTAATTGGCTTATTTACCGTTACTTTATACTCTTTCTCATGCTGGTTACCCGAGCGCATCATCTTATTGATGATGTCTCCGTTATTTGTCATCAAAAGCAGTCCTTCTGAATCCTTGTCCAGTCTGCCAATGTAAGTAACCCGCGTCGGATATTTCAGAAAATTAATGATATTATTCTTTTCCCGCTTTTCTTCCGTGCAGACGATTCCGACTGGTTTATTTACCGCAAGAAGCACCATCTCGTTTTTATTCTTTGGACGGATTTCTTTTTTGCCGACACACACTACCTGGGATTCCGTAATCTTCATCCCTGTCTCTGCGCGCTTTCCATCTACGGTTACCTTCCCGCTCTCAATCAACCTATCCGCTTCTCGTCTTGAGCAGACTCCCGCCTCACTCAAAAATTTATTCAAACGTATTTCCATAACGTCTCCTACAATTTATAATATGCTGTCATGAAAGCAACCAGGGCTTCGTAATCCTTTGCTCCCATAGTCTCTCTGCTGGAATGCATTGCCCAAAGCGGTACACCAATATCTGCTGTGCGGATTGGAAGCATTGCAGATGCGATTGCCCCAAGAGTTCCTCCGCCTGGTGAATCTGAGTGCTTGAGGAATTTCTTATATGCAATTCCTTCTTTCTCGCAAATCTGTTGGATGATTGCAATTGTTTCACTGTCTGTTGCATAGCTTTGGTCACAGGCAGCTTTAATTGCAAAGCCCTGGTTTAATACGTGTCTGTTTGTCAAATCGTATTTTGCGCCGTAATTTGGATGATATGCGTGACTCACGTCAACTGACATGAGTAAACTGTCTTCCAATGCATTCTTGAAATCGATGCCCGTCAAACCAAGTGACAAATAAATCTTTTCTAACAAATGTGGAAGTAAGGTTGAGCATGCCCCCTGTTTTGAACGGCTGCCAATCTCCTCATGGTCAAATACCACCATCATGTTCAAGCCCTTTTTACGGGTTCCGTCTGCAATACCTGTAATCAAAGCCTGTGCAGAGGTAAGATTATCAAGTCTTGGTGCACAGACAAACTCTTCCGTAAGTCCAACCATACTTGGCTTGTCTGCATTATAAATATTTAGTTCATAATCCAAAATATCAGAAGCTTCTACGCCCAATTCTTTTGCGATACATTCTAAAAAGGCTTCTTTGCTCAGTTCTTCTGAGGCTGTACTGTAAACCGGAAGCATTTCTACCTGTTTACGAAGCTCTGTTCCCTTATTCATTTCACGGTTCATGTGAATTGCAATATTTGGAATCAATAGAACTGGTCTCTTGAGGTCAATGAGACGGACCTCTGGTTTAAATACATCATCAGACTTTAACACCACACGTCCTGCTACAGAGAGTGGCCTGTCAAGCCAGCTTGCAAGGTTCACTCCGCCATAAGTTTCTGTATTGAGCTGACGGTATCCTCCTACTTCCATCTCTGCATTTGGTTTAATACGAAATCCCGGGAAATCACCGTGTGCAGCTGCAATACGGAATCCATCCTCTGCTTCAAATTCTTCCCCGATTACAAAAGCGAAAATTGTAGAACCATGATGGTCTAGCAGGTATTTTCCGCCCTTTTCTAATTTCCAATTGTCTTTTAAATGTAATTCTTCAAATCCCTGTGCAGTAAGTTGTTTTTTCGTCTCTAGAACTGCATGAAATTGTGAAGTTGCGTTTTCTAATAATTCAAATAATTTTTCCATGTGACTCATAAGTTTACACTCCTTTTTTATCTCTTTTCATGATACTTGGTTGCACCTTAAAAGTCAACTTTTCGAAGAAAGGGAATGTATTTTCTAATGTACATCTGCTATAATGTTTAGTATATGTGAAAGGATTATTTTATGCAGACGAACACTTTATTAACCGAACCAGTATCCAAAATATTTTTCCGCTACCTGCTTCCCGCAATTATGGGAACCATGGTAACCTCTATATATGTTTTAGCCGACACCATTATTATTGGTAAAGGAATCGGAATTGATGCCATGGCTGCACTCAATATTGTGCTCCCACTATTCAACATTTTCTTTGGAAATGGACTTCTATTTGGAGTTGGCGGCTCTGTCCTCATGTCCATCGCACGAGGACGTGGAGATGTAAAAGCGGGACAATGCTATTTTACCGTTGCTACTCTGCTTAATGTCGTTACCTGTATCTTATACACCATTCTACTTCTGATTTTTACAGAGCCAATCGTCAAATTTCTCGGAGCGACCGATGTAACTCTGCCTTACGTTTTGGAATACGTTCCATATGTCATTGCTGGATTGAGTGCATTCTCATTTTCAACATTTTTGCAAACCTTTGTAAGAAATGATGGTGCTCCAAAGCTAGCGATGGCTGCAGTTGTAACTGGAGGGATTCTGAACGTAATTTTAGATATTATATTCGTATTTCCATTTCAAATGGGAATGGCAGGCGCTTCCATTGCAAGTGTCCTTGGTTCCGCCACTACCGTGATAATTTTACTCTTCCATTTCCGTTCCAAATCCAACGGATTACAATTTTCACTGGATGGATTTTCATTTTCTTATGTGACAAGAATATTTACAAATGGATTTACCAGCTTTTTAGTAGAAATCACTTCTGGAGTTGTCATGTTTGTCTTTAACATCTCCATTCTAGAAGTTGCAGGCGACATTGGTGTCAGCATGTACGGAGTCATCTGCAATACCGCAATCATTGTAACCTGCCTTTGCAATGGAATTAATCAGGCCGCTCAGCCAATTATTTCCACGAATCACGGTGCCGGACTTCAAGACCGCATTGAAGCTGTGCGAAAACTGGGATTAAAAACGGCACTTATTATTTGCTCAGTCCCTGCCATCGCAGGATTGATTATACCAAACCTATTTACTTATATTTTCTTGAATCCAAACGAAGAAATCCTCGCCTTGTCGCCAACGGCAATTCGCATTTACTTTATTGGATTCTTTGTGACAGGAATTAATATGTTTATCGTTGGATATTTCCAATCTACGGTAAGACCTCAGATTTCACTATTATTGTGTCTCCTTAGAGGCTGCGTGCTTAGCATTCTCTTCGTAACTATTCTTGCACCGCTCTTTGGCGTGAACGGAATCTGGGCTTCTGTACCACTTGGAGAATTTGTAACTTTATTGATTGCGATATATTTCTTAAAGAAACCAGAAAAGGAGGTGCTCGCATGATTGCACTTGCACTTACAGAAGTGAAAGAATGTATGGGAAAGCTCTTGTTATCTGAAACCTTTGACCCATTTTATTTTATCGAAGGAGAAATTGTGACATTTGGTACATTCACCATGGATGGTTATCTCAAAAAAGAGTTTTTTGAAAATGAAGATGCCCCAACTCGTGAGTATGCACTTTGGAAAGATATGCGTGAGTATTGTTTTTCTTTGATTAAAGGTAAGCGCACTCCACTTAGTTTTAAATTTGTGCTGGGATTGTCAGATTCGAATATTGAGAAACTGCTGATACAACAGGAATTAGACTTTAAGCCAGCAGACGTTCGAGGCCTTTACATAAATCTGAAATTTGATGGGCAGAAATTACAGTGCGTAACGGGGACAGCGATGAATTTATTTACCATGGATAAGTCACTAGAACAGGCATGGGACAAAATGGTGCAGAAGTTTTTTACGCAGAAAGAAATCAAATACGAGGTGCTATAGCGCCTCGTATTTTCTCTGTTATTTACCGTTTTACAAAATATTCTTCATACCATACCAGGAATGTATATATGGTCCATACTTTTCTCCAGTTGTCTGAATTTCCATTAATATAATCATCAAAAATTGCTTTGATTTCATCTACATTAAAGAACATTTCAGCCATTTCACTGTTGAATTTATCACGAACATCTTGATTATATCGTTCGTCTGCCATCCATATACGAATTGGTACAAGGAAGCCTAATTTCTTGCGGAATGCAATCTCATCTGGCAACACATTAGATGCGGCCGTACGGAATGCCACCTTATTCTGCTCTTCGTTCAATTTGAATTTTGAAGGAAGCGAAGAAGCGATATTAAACATTCTCATATCTGTGAATGGCATACGGATTTCTAATCCTGCTGCCCTTCCCATCTTCTCCACATTCAGATAGATATCACCTTCAAGCCATGTCTGCATATCAATATTTAACATCTTAGAAAGTGGGTCGAGACCTTCAATTTCTTCGTAGATATCTCTTACCAGTCCAATTGGAAGCACTGATTCATCATAGTATTTCAGGATACGTTTCTTTTCGTCTTCCTTCATGATATTGGTGTTACCAACATAGAATGTCTTCAAATTGTCGCCATATCGTTCTGCATTGCGATAAATGTTATATCCGCCAAAGAATTCATCTGCACCTTCTCCTGAGTAACAAAGCTTTGTACGTTCAGCCACTGCTCTACAAGCCAGCGCAAAAGCAATCGCAGACGCATCCCCTAAAGGCTGTTCCATGTTATACATAACATAAGGAACAATCTCAAAATACTCTTCTGGTGTAATCAGACATCTTGTATTATCGCGTCCCAAAATCTTTGCCGTCTCCGCGGCTAATCTTGATTCATCAAAGCGTTCCTCTTCATAGCCGCAAGAGCTTGATACTTGTACATTAGACATCGCCAACATGTACGAAGAGTCCACCCCACTAGACAAGAATGACTCTGCATACTCATCTTCTGTCTTAACCTCAGTCATGATTTCTGCAACAGTTTCATTGATTTCCTTTGCCCAGTCTTCCAACGATTTGCTTTCATCTGGTCTAAAGGCCGGTGTCCAATAACGTTCTACCTTAAGTTTTCCCTTTTCCCAAATGAGATATCTTCCCTGCAGAAGTTTCTTAAGTCCTTTAAAGAAAGTATTCTCTCCTGCCACATAAGTCAAACTCATATATAACTGAAGCATTTCTATATTCAATTCTTTTACAAAACCTGGCTGTTCTATAATCTTACGGATGCTTGTCCCATAAAGAAGGTTTCCATCAGCTGTTTCATAATAATAAAATGGTTTTGCTCCAAATTGGTCTCTCAAACAGAATAATTTCTCTTCTTCATCATCCCATAAAGCAAATGCAAACATCCCATATAAGTGCTCTGCCATGTTGCATCCCCAGGTCTGATATGCTTTTACGAGAATCTCTTCTTCTCTTTTTTCTCTAGGTAATGTATTTTCAATTTGCAATTCATCACATAGTTTCTTCCAATTTCGAATGTGACCACTGTATTCCTTTACTGTTATCATGTGTATCCTCCCAGAATAAAATTTAGTACACCTGTGCACTCCAATGGAGTACCTTCAGTTCTCTCTGAGGGATATTATAAATCTCTTTTAGTTAATTTTCAAGTGTAAGCAGCATCATTATCTCATTACTTCTATTGATAAATGCTGTCATTTCTTCTGGATTCAGTGGCTTATTTCCAAGCAATGCCAAATCATACAATTGTTTACAGAACAGCGCTGTATGTTCCCCATCCTTGTTATTCAATACATACTGTACCAATGGGTGATTTGCATTGAGTACCAATGTCACATCTGTTCCAAACATACTTGCATCCATGCCTGGCATACCATACATTTTCATCATTTCCTGCATACGGCGTGATTCTTCTGAAAGCGTCATCATAGATGCCACGTTTTCATTTTTTAGTTTTTCTACTTTGACATCTAATTTTTCATTTTCTAAAGCTTTGCGGAAAATGTCTGTAAGTGTCTCTGTATTTGCCTTGAAAATTTCTTCTTCGTCTGCTGCCACTTCCTGTTTGAATGTTTCAGTGAGGTCGGCATCAATGCGCTGGAATTTCACGTTTTCATTGCGTTGTTCTAACTGCGTAATGAATGGAGAATCGATATTGTGTGTTAAGATAACCGCATCCATACCTTCTGCCTTGAACATATTGATGTACTGGCTTTGCTGCTGCTCGTCTGTTACATAGTAAATGGTTGTTGTCTTCTTTTCTTCTGACTTTTCAGTATCTACAACTTCTGCTTCTGGATTATTGTTATCAATACATTCCTTGAGTGTCAGATACTTGTGGTCAAGGTTCTTGAACAAAATATAATCGCTCATCTTGTCGCAGAACTTTGTATCCTTGAGACATCCGAATTTGATAAATGGGCTGATATCATCCCAGTATTTTTCATAAGCTTCTTTGTCTGTCTTACACATTCCAGAAAGCTTGTCTGCTACCTTCTTAGAAATGTAATCCGAAATTTTATTTACAAATCCATCGTTCTGCAGGGCACTACGTGAAACGTTCAGTGGTAAGTCAGGACAATCAATTACTCCTTTCAGTACCATAAGGAACTCAGGAATAACTTCTTTTACGTTATCTGCGATAAATACCTGGTTGTTATATAATTTAATTTTTCCTTCAATAGAATCATATTCTGTATTAATCTTAGGGAAGTATAAGATACCCTTTAAGTTAAATGGATAATCCATATTTAAGTGAATCCAAAATAATGGTTCCTTATAATCCATGAATACCTTGCGGTAGAAGGCGATATAATCGTCTTTCTCACATTCATTTGGATGCTTTGTCCAGAGCGGTGTTGTATCATTAAGTGCTACAGGACGCTTGTTGATTTTCACCTTATCCTTTGCAGGTGACACTTCCACCATTTCTTTTGTGCCATCTTCGTTCTCTTTTTCTTCCATTTTTGCTTCTTCATGAATATGTTCTACAACCACATCATCTTCTTTCAGCTCATCAGCCATGATTGTTTCATACTCTTGAGGTGCATTCTCTTTTGACAAATAGATTGCAACTGGCATGAAAGAACAGTATTTCTCAATCACTTCTCTCACACGATATTCATTTGAGAATTCTACGCTGTCTTCTGACAGGAATAAAGTAATCTCTGTACCAACAGTCTCTCTATTACCCTCTTCCATATCATATTCTGTGCCGCCATCACATGTCCAGTGAACTGCCTTCGCACCTTCTCTGTATGACAATGTATCGATGTGCACTTCTTCTGCAACCATAAATGCAGAGTAAAATCCAAGTCCGAAGTGACCGATGATTTCGTCATCTGTTGTCTTATCTTTATATTTTTCTAAGAATTCTGTAGCACCAGAAAAAGCGATTTGTGTAATGTATTCTTCCACCTCTTCTGCTGTCATACCAAGACCATTATCAATAAATTTCAATGTCTTTTCTTCTGGGTTTACAATAACCTGAATCTTTGCTTTATAATCGTCTGGAAGCTGATACTCTCCCATCATATCTAATTTCTTTAACTTAGTAATCGCATCACATCCGTTTGAAATTAATTCACGAACAAAGATGTCATGATCCGAATATACCCATTTCTTAATAATTGGAAAAATATTTTCACTGCTGATTGAAAGATTTCCATGCTTTTTTGCCATAAAATAACATCTCCTTTTTTCTAAAACAAACTCATCTAAAAGGTATATTAATACTCTCCTATTCAAAAGTCAACAAAAATTAGCACTCTTTCCGCAAGAGTGCTAATAATTTAATAATTTGTTTATTTTTTCTTTAGAATTCGCTTACTCAACGCTCTTCAGCGACTCAACCATGTTAATCTTCTTGAGTTTAAAATACATCATCCAGTTTACAAGTGCCGAGAATCCAATCGTAAATGCGGCCCCGTACAGGTAACTGATTGGGAAAATTTCACGTCCAAACATGGCCATGTCTACTTCCACTGTTGTGATTGTAAATAAATGTAGGAACTTCCCTACACCACATCCCACAACTGTTCCTAAAAGTGTAAGCAGGATATTTTCGCGATATACATAGGTCGCAACTTCTCCATCATAGAATCCTAAAACCTTCAATGTCGCAAGTTCTCTTCGACGTTCTGTAATATTTATATTATTTAAGTTGTACAGCACAACGAAAGATAACATTCCGGCCACGGCAATTAAAACAATCATTACCTGATCCAGTGCATAAAGCATATCATTTAACTGTCCACTCAAAGATGCCGTATATTGAACATTCAAAATATTGTCATAAGTCAGAATCTTTTCACCGATTTTCTGCAAATCATTAAATGCTAATTCTTCATCCGTCTTGATTAGCAGATTATTGTAAAATGGTGTTTCTTCATACAGTTCTTCATAAAGCGTCGATGTCATGTACACATAATGACCTGCATAGTTTTCACAAATTGAGGTGACCTCAACTTTGCGTTCATTCATTCCCTCTTCAGAAATGTAAATCGTATCGCCCACATCCACGCCAAGCATATTAGATGCTTTTTCTGTCAAAATAACGCCGTCATCTGAAAGCTTGAATTTCTTTTCTGAAACACGGTCACGATATACAAAGAACTCCTCTACTTGTTCTAAATCATCAATCACCGTTAAATATGCATCCACTTCGTTTTCATCATTCTGCGCTGTGATGCTTGTCATATTGACATTCATATGTGCAACAACATTGATATTCCGGTCAAGATAAGCCGTGAGCTCTGCTCTGCTTTCGCCTTCCATGTCCTCACTGATGAAAACGCTGCTGTCATACAACTGTAATTCTCCATATTGGTAAGTCGCAATACTTGTAATCGAATCCCGAAGGCCAAAACCTACCATCAAAAGCCCCATACAGCCACCAATACCAAATAAGGTCATGAAGAAACGTTTCTTATAACGGAACAGATTCCGAAGTGATGATTTCCATGTAAAGTTCAAATGTTTCCATAAAAACGGAATCTTTTCTATTAGAGTACGTTTTCCAATCTGAGGGGCGGCCGGACGCATTAAAACGGCTGGCTGCGCAACTAATTCTTTATAGCAGGCAGATACTGTCGCCACACCTGTGCAAAGCACCGCAATTAAAGTTGCTATAACACCAACACCCCATTGGTAAGGCAAAATCACATGCGGAATACGCGTGTAAACAACCTTGTATGCCACAATAATAACATATGGGAACAATTTCTCTCCCACAAGCACACCAAAAGCGCTGCCTCCAAGGGTTGCAAAGAGTGCATAATACAAATATTTCTTCATGATGGCAAACTTGCTATAACCCAGCGCTTTCAAAGTACCAATCTGAACACGCTGTTCTTCCACCATACGTGTCATGGTCGTTAAACTAATCAATGCTGCAACCAAGAAGAAGATGCTAGGAAATACAATGGCAAGGGCTGCAATTCGTGCTGCGTTATCTCCATAGCCTGTATATTCCGGAATAGAGCTTCGGTCAAAGACATACCATACAGGGACCTCGATATCAGCAATCTCATCTTCTGCCTCATCAATCTCAGCTTCCCCATCTGCAATCTGAGTCTCTATATCTTCTTTGGCATCTTCCAATTCTGCCTTTCCTGACTCAATTTCATTTTTCCCAGATTTCAGTTCCTTTTCTGCCTTTTGAATTTCTTTTTCAGTATCTGCTATCTGTGTCTCAGCATCCGCAAGCTGTTTTTCATAATCTGCAATCTCTGCCGCACCATCTGTTTCTAGGGTTGCAATCTCTTTATCCAGCTCTGCCAAAGATTCTTTCATCGGTTCAAGGGCTTGCTGCGCCGCCTCCTTGGCTTCGCCTTCTAACTCTTCAATTCTCGCTTCCGATTCCTTTATTTCTTTATCCAAAGCTGCTCTTTCTTCTTTCAGACGAGTCAATGCTTCATTATAGGTCTGCTTCATCGACTCCAGTTCTGTCCTGCCTGTCTCCAAAACAACTTTCATAGTCTCAAGCTGTGTTTTCGCACTCTCTATCTGAAGCTCGCCGAGTTTTAATTCTAGTTCTGCATCCTCTAGCTTATCTTCATTCTCTGCAATTTCTTTTTCAGCTTCCTCTTTTTTCGAATTCAATTCCTTTCTGGCATCATCAATCTCCAGCTGTGCATCTGACGCCAGTTCGTCTTTACGAACTTCGCAGCGCACATTCTGAATCATCTGAATCTGCTCGATGGCATCCTCCACTAATACATCGTATTCCTCAGTAAACGCTGTAGCCTCATCTGCATCCTTCACCATCGCATAAATTTCTGTATACACGTCCAAATCAAATGCCTCTGGTGTAACAACTGCAAACCCGCTTACTGTACCATTACCAATGGTACTGCTTCCGCGGTCGATTGAGAAATAAAGTGGACTATTCCCACTTCCTACAATCTCAAAGCTCGTATGCTTCAATGTGTCTGTCAGCTCATCCTCTGTGCCAGACTCCAATTCAATCGTATCTCCGATTTCGTATTCAGAGTTTTCCAAAAAGTCCTGGTCTACCAGACACTCATTTTCATTTTCAGGCAGCCGCCCTTCCGCTATCGTAATGGAATTCATACTTTCCATGCAAGACATGACATGTATAACTTTCATGTTATCTCCTGCCTCACAAAGTACATCCACACTATACGCACCTTCCACCGACTCAATGGCAGGAAGTCTCTCAATTACATCTGCGTCTTCTTCGGTAAGTCCATACGTACTTACAACCTTAATATCCATCAATTTATTTTCATCGACATAGGCATCGCCAGAAAGAATCATATCTGGCTCTGTCGCGCGGATTCCTACAAATAATGAAACTCCCAGTGCCACGATGAAAAAAATGGAAAGAAATCGGCCCATACTCTTTCGGATTTCCATAAAGAAATCCTTTCTCAATGCACTTTTCTTTATCTTCACTACTTTTGCACCTACCATTCGATTGTTTCTACTGGAATCGGATTCTCATTTTCAATAATCTTTGAAACTTTTCCGCTCTTAATGTGTATCACACGGTCTGCCATCGGTGCGATTGCAGAGTTGTGCGTAATTAAAATCACGGTCATTCCCTGCTTTCTACAGGTATCCTGTAGAAGCTTTAAAATTGCTTTTCCTGTGTTATAATCCAAAGCGCCAGTTGGTTCGTCGCAAAGAAGCAGCTTTGGATTCTTTGCGAGGGCTCTTGCAATCGAAACTCGCTGCTGCTCCCCGCCCGAAAGCTGTGCTGGGAAGTTATTAATACGGTCACCAAGCCCCACTTCCTCTAATACTTCTTTTGCATCCAGTGGTTCTTTACAAATCTGAAGTGCCAATTCTACATTTTCCAAAGCAGTTAAGTTCGGAATCAGATTATAAAACTGGAAAACAAAGCCGATATCATCTCTTCTATATGAAATCAGGTTCTTCGGACTGTATTTTACAATATTTTCTCCATCCACAAGTACCTTGCCGCTAGTTGCTGTATCCATTCCACCGAGAATATTAAGCACAGTAGTCTTTCCGGCACCGCTGGCACCTACAACTACTGCAAACTCTCCTTTGTTCACATAAAAATCAATGCCGTTTGCCGCAGCGATTTCCACTTCACCCATTTTATATATCTTCTTTACATCACGCAATTCTACATATTTGTCCATATATATTCTCCGCTCGTCTATGATTTTTTCGTTTCTTGACATTTTATTATACCACAATGTATGGGAAACATGGTACAATATAACTATTAAAGATTTATAAAAAGGAGAACCTAATTATGGAAGGCTTACGAATTATCCCTGTTACAAATATAGAACTTGTCTACTCAGTTACTGCTGTTGCCGATGAGATCTGGCATGACCATTTTGTTCCAATCATTGGCGAAGAACAGGTTGACTATATGCTTGAGAAATTTTTATCACCAGAAGCTCTGGTAGAACAAATCAATTCTGGATATGAATATTTCTTATTTTCTTACGAATATACCTTTGCTGGATTTGCCGGAATTCACGAAAAGGACGGAAGCTTATTTTTGAGCAAGTTGTATGTACATAAGGATTTCCGCGGAAAAGGAATTGCTTCACACATGTTCCAGAAATTCATTGAGATTTGTAAAATGAGAAATCTAGACAAGATTTGGCTTACATGCAACCGCCATAATGATAATACATTGGCGATTTATGACCATCTTGGATTCAAGAAGGTAAGAGAAGAGGTCAATGATATTGGAAATGGATTCGTGATGGATGATTATATTTTAGAATATGAAATCGAAAAATAATGCAAAAACAAGAGGCTACTGCAAAATAAAGAGAAAATAAAAATCATAATATCAGATTTTATCCACCACTTTTTGTGGTGGTTTTTTGTGCAGAAACAAGAAATTGAAGGACAGTTTTCCATATACAATATTTTTGATATTCCACGGATGAAAATTCTTTGTTTTGAGCAGATTTTCCTGCATTTTTAGACGGTATTTTCCGTATACAAAATAATCTGTTTCCAACACTAAGGTTTTAAGGTAAAGTTTATACATGGTGAGGAAGTTTTTTTACATATGGAAAACTGTCCTTCAATTTCTTGTTTCTGCACAAAAAAACCACCACAGAAAGTGGTGGATAAAATCTCATATTATGATTTTTATTTTCTCTTTATTTTGCAACAGCCCCTTTGCGTGCTAATAATAACCTTCATAAAACTCATTATAATTTGTGGAGAAGATGCTCGCACTTGGCACTAGTGTTATATTCTCTAACTCACCGATATTAATGGTTGCCCCTTTCGGCAGGGCTACATTATGGAAAATTTCTGCCCCTACATCTGAATCAAAATAAACGCTCCAGCTATAGTCATAACCTTCCTCATCTGACACTGTATATTCCACATATCCATACTCATACCCCTCAGCAGGCTGATATACTATATCATACATTCCCGCTTCAAAATCCTCTCCTGCTGTCATCTCTCCCTTTGCTGCCACGGATTGCGTCAGAGGATTTGTCTGAGGTACTGCCGTAATTGGCTGCGCATTTTCCGCATAAATATTAACCGTAATATTGCTAGAGACAGTGAAATATGCCCCGTCATAAAGCCTCAAGTCATACACAATACTCTTGTCCTGATAGTTCATATTTTCCGTATGATAAATCCAGTTATCATAGTCGTCAATCGATATATATCCATAGTTTCCTGAAACAAGTTCCGCATTGTAGAATCCTGCTGGAATATGAGCACCAACCTTATAGATTCCTGGCTCTAAGACAACTTTAAAGGCTTCGCCTTCATCAGGCATTGCATCCACGACGTATTCGTATGGATCCGAATACTCTTCGGTGTAACTTTCTTCATATGATGATTCGTAACGGATATCTTCTACTAATTCAATAATCCCACTCATAAGTGCCACAACAATTGTAATCACACTGACAACAGTTGCTGCGAGACTCTTCGAGCCTTTTTTCTTTGTACGAGTTGTCTTAGAGGCTTTTCTAAAAGTGCTGCTATTATACTTCGCCTCAGAATACGTTTTTGAATATGTATTTTTCACAGGCTCTTCGTGGACATGGGTTAATGGCGCATGTTCGCAATTACTCTGATTCAGCAAGTGCTTATACATGCTATCATTTTTTGTATTGTCCAATCCGCAAAGTGTACAGCGCTTATGATTGTCAAGTTTTCCGCCGCATAAACTACATGTTCTCATTCTATCACCCTCTTTTGTCTAGTATATCATATTTCTACTGCTAATACTACGCAAAAAAATACCGAAACCCTTGATAAATCAAAAGTCCCGGTATCCCTCGGAGTGACGCGATTCGAACGCGCGACCTCTACGTCCCGAACGTAGCGCTCTACCAAGCTGAGCCACACTCCGTTAATATTTTTTCTAAAGAAAAAAGTGTGCACTGCACACTTTAAAGCTACGGAAAAGGGATTCGAACCCCTACTAACAGAGTCAGAGTCTGCTGTGCTACCGTTACACCATTCCGCATCGTTCTTTACCGAACATTTACATTATATCAGCATTTTCCAAAAAAGCAACCCTTTTTTTATAAATTCTTCTTATCAAGTCTTTCAATCCACCCAATTATCTGTCCAGACAATACCACAGTAAGCAAAGAATACAGAATTCGCTGAACTGGAATATAACTCAATGATAACCCAAGAACTGTCAAATCACTAATCAAATATATCCATTGTATTTCCTTTTTGAAGACCTTTGACAAGCTCATTGCAAGTGCATCGTCCCCGCTAGGTGCTCCGCCCACACGGACACACAGCCCAATTCCTACACCCACAAACAGTGCGCCCACTATTGCTGCTACTAATGGATAATTCCCGATTTCTGGCCATACTGGTTCAAACTGTTCGAAAATGTAATAGAACACGGAGTAGGCACCACCCGAAATGAAGGAATACACAATAAATTTACCCCCAAGCAATTTCCATCCTAGAAAAAAGCAGGCAAAATTTATTATAAAACCTGAAAGCGCGGGAGATATGCCAAACCAATGCTGCAGGAGCAGCGTCAGCCCCAGTGCACCACCTTCCGTTACATTTGATATGGAATGCACGTTATAGAGTCCAAACGCCAAAATCGCACTTCCCATCAACAAGTAGGCTAAATCCTTTTTATTCAGTTCCTTCACAAACTGTTTTATCTTCATTATATCCCTCTTTTTACATTATGCTCTAGTATACTATGACTTCCTCAAATTTTCAACCGACTCCTGTTTTCACTTATAAATACAGCTACATTATTAAATTCTACTTATTAATACTATTTAAAATAAATGTATGATTTTTTCTTTCGAAAATATTGTAAAATCATTTATTTTATGATAAAAAATGAGAGTGAGGTGTTTTTAATCTCGTTACTAATTGATTCAGATATGGAAAGGATGATCTCAAATGGAAAAGATCTATGTAGGAAAAACGAAGGACGTTTATAAACTTGATAATGGAAATGTTATGTTAAAATTCAAAGATGACTGTACTGGAAAAGATGGCGTATTCGATCCAGGTGAAAACTCTGTTGGTTTAACAATTGAAGGAATTGGTAAAGCGAACTTAGAAACATCTATCCACTACTTCGAATTATTAAAAGAAGCTGGAATCAAAACACACTATGTTGGTGCTAATGTAGAAGAAGCTACTATGGAAGTTCTTCCTGGAAAAGTATTTGGACATGGTCTTGAAGTAATCTGCCGTCTTGTGGCAACAGGAAGCTTCATCCGCAGATACGGCGAATACATCGAAAATGGTACTGTATTAGAAGGCGGATACGTTGAATGTACATTCAAAAACGATGAACTTGGCGACCCACTTGTGACAGGCGAAGGTCTTGCAGCACTCGGCATCATGACACCAGCTATGTTTGAAAGCATGAAAGAACAGACATTAAAAATCACAAAAATCGTTGCTGATGATTTAAAATCAATCGGCCTTGATTTATGGGATATCAAATTTGAATTTGGTTACAACAACGACGAAGTTATCTTAATCGATGAAATCGCTTCTGGCAACATGCGTGTTTACAAAGATGGTACAATCGTTGATCCAGTTGAATTAACAAAATTAATCTTAAACAGATAGTTTAGGGCAATACAAAAGCTGCATTCTTTTCGGAATGCAGCTCTTTTTTGTTTTCTTACTCAATGATATCCTCTATTTTGCAATGCAGCGCTTTTGCAATTGCACATAATCGATTATATTGTGCATTGTTGATGTCATTATTCCTCTGCTCATACATCTGAATGGACCGAAGAGAAACGCCTGATTCCTTGGCCAATTCACTTTGTGAAAGTCCTGCATTTAGTCTTGCTTTTGCAAGTCTAGTAGAGACATCCTCCAAAAATCTACTCAATACTTCTACCGCTTTACTGACATCTGCCTCATGAAGTACCCCGTATAAATTCATAAGATTTTTAAATGAAATTTTCTTTTGAAGCTGTGAAAATGTTTTTCCAGTATACCATTGAAAATAAGCCAAAATCCATCCGCACCAGTACTCGGCGGGATAATCCACGCGCAAATCATAATCCTTTGTCTCAATAGTAATTGAATATTCTTTTAATATTCTATCCGCAAGTTCAATCCCCGACATTCCTGCAATATATCGAATCTCACCTTTTGAAAATGCGTCTCCAATTCTGCTCAAAGAAAACATATCTAAAAATTCTTGACCTTTTATTTCTAATTTTTCGGTAACATACTCAAATGCTTTTTAATGATATAGTTTCAATATTAAATAAAAAATCAAAAACATAATCAAAAATACAGAGGCTGCCACTTGTGTGGGACCTTTGCTATTGTGCAGTATACAAATTTGTATTTGAGAGTATGTTTAGTTTGAGGTTGGAGCTGATTTGGTGGATTCTGGAGCTTGCTTGATTTGCAAAGACGCCTAGATTTGTAAAATTTTTCACAACTATCTGTTGTATTATTTCTTGTTTAATGTGCTGAGACGTCTAGAAGTGGAACTTATTGAACATCTAGATGCATAGAATTAACTTGTTTACTAAGTCTATGCGTCTAGATACTCTACAACCTCTACTTCTAGGCGAATCAACGCACTAAGCAAGAATAAATACGACAGATAGATGTGAATGCCTTTAGTAATCTAGGCGTTTTTGCAAATCAAAAAATCCCCAGAACTCAGCAAGTCAGTTCAAACCTCGAAACAAACACTTCCCTAAATACAAATTTGTATACTACACAATAACAAAAGCCACCACACAAGTGGTAGCCTCTCCTTGTTTCTTATAATTTAATTTCACCTTCAAATGAAACTTCTGCTGGCCCTGTCATATAGACCTTATTCGCTTCTCTGTCCCATTCAATCTGCAAATCACCGCCAAGCAATTTTACAGTCACTTTGTCTTCTGTATGACCATTCAAAATACTTGCAACTGCAACTGCACATGCTCCTGTTCCGCAGGCAAGTGTTTCACCTGAACCTCTTTCCCACACACGCATCTCAACTGTGTTTCTGTCAATCACACGTGCAAATTCGGTGTTAATTCGATCCGGAAAACGTTCATGATGTTCAAATTTAGGTCCAATTTTTTCAATTTCTAATCCTTGCACATCATCAATGTAAACGACTGTGTGTGGATTTCCCATCGAAACCCCTGTCATGCGATATTCTTTGCCGTCAACAACGATTGGGGCATCAATTACTGAATCACCTTCTGCAACAATTGGAATATTTGCTGGTACAAGCTCCGGACTTCCCATATCTACTTTTACTAACTTCACTTTTCCATCTTCCACTGTGAAATCAAGATACTTAATTCCTCCAAGGGTTTCCACAGAAATACTTGTTTTATCTGTCAAACCGTAATCATAAACATATTTCCCAACACAGCGGATACCATTTCCACACATTTTCCCACGTGAACCGTCTGCATTGTACATCTCCATCTCAAAATCAGCCACTTTCGATGGGTTAATCATAATCAGACCATCGGAACCAATTCCGAAGTTACGGTTGCTGACCTTAATTGCAACCTCTGATGGATTTTCTATCTTCTCCTCGAAACAATTTACATATACGTAATCATTACCGAGGCCCTGCATTTTTGTAAATTTCATCTTTGTTCATTCCTTCCATGCTGTCGTTTAATATTCTTATGATATTATTTTACTTCTGTATGTGCAAGAGTTTTTTAGAATGGTATCAAATGAAAAATCATAACAACTCCAATCACCATCGCTGCAACTCCACCTGCTTTTTCCGAAAATAACGCCATATCAGACAATTCTACGTAATCATATTTCCAGCGTGTAAATAAAAGTGCCGTTTCTTCTGGAAAATAGAAACAAGCCATTCCTATCAGATAAGCGATTGCTCCAATCAAAATAAATGCCCAATGTCCTTTCGTTTCTACACCCTTCCAATTTTCTGTAGAGTCAATCCTGCATAGAATATTTGCCAACGTTTTATTACTCACCTGTCTCTGCTCTATTTCGTTATTAACGACAATTGTCATTCCTTCCTCCAAGACAATTGGGAGGTTATCCTCATCTAATATGTATTCTTCACCATTCCAAACGCCCCAGTTACCTGTGACAATTTCACCATCATCAAATTCAACTAATGGTTCCCCACCTTTCCACGTGATTTCAGCAATTTTTTTCTCGCCGAACAAATCAGTAGAAAATGTTGTGTTACCATCTGTATTTGTTATTCGGATTTCGTTACCACCATTTACATAATAATTCCAACGTTTTCGGTATAAGAAATCATCTCCAACATAGACTCCTGGTCTTAAATTTATCCACGCAGAGGCGCCAATTGCAAGAATCAATATTGCGCCCATAATCCATGGAAGTTTTCGTCTAAGTTTTGGGTTACCTTCGCTATAATTGTCAATATAATTCATCATTCGCGCCTCCTTTGCTATCTTCTTATAATTTTGTTCCAATATTATCTTCTATTTCATGGATTTTCTGAATCACTTCTTCTGAGGAAGCATTGATTGTCACATATCCCTGAAGAGAAACTGCCTTTGCTTTGAGCATTGCTGACTTCGGATGAACAAATATCCACGCGCGCCCTTTTCCATTGCGTGCTTCTTGCACCAGGTTGGCAATGGCAGAATTTCCATCAAAGGCCAATAATGCACAGTTTCTTCTTTCAAAGATTTCATAATTAAATGATTTATAGATTCCCATCTCCTGTGCTTCCGTTGAAATCCGAACCCCCTTAATATTCGCGCGTGACAGTTTTCGAATTTGCTTTTGGTTCATCAAAGACGGAATAATACTATAAATATCGAAATCCTTGTTATTTTCCACGATGTATCTCTCATGGCCCAATAATTTGTGACCTACCACAAAAAATACTTTATCAGGGTCCAAATTGTCCAACAATGCCTGCAATAATTTTTTATCGGCATCGCTGACCTTTGCGGAAGCATTATCACTGTTAAAACTTCCTCCCGCGATAATGATTGGATATTTATCCCAAGGTAATTCGACAACCTTGTCCTTAAAAACTGGATACGATGGATATTTATTAATTTCAAACTTTACATCATTAATATCATCAAATTGTTTTTGGAATTCATCCATATAATACCCTTGAACGGACTGCCCATTCAACGCCTTCGCGAACGCAGTGGATTTATGAACGAAGTTATAAGCTTGACGTTCAATAATTGCATCTTCTGCCTCTTGCATTTTCCCGAACTCCTCATCTGAAATTTTAAGGAAATTCGTTAACGCCAATTGTTCATCAATGCTGTCAGTTCCATATAACCCATAGCCGTCGGTTCCCATCACACAGGAAATATCACTTTCCAAATATGTTTTTAATGGGTGCTTCCTCAAATCAATGATGTTATTCAAACGCACATTACTTGTTAACTGGAATTCTAAGACAATATCGTGCTCCTTAATTTTCGCCAGCAGTTCTTTCCCTTGTTTGCTCTTAAGACTTGCGCAGTAAAGCCCATGTCCAATTCGCATATATGGAAACGTTTGGCCTGGTAATAAGGACTCTTCCACAAGATGAATTGCCTTTGACATATTGCTCTTCAGGGAATCATTTTCTCCAGCGTGTACACGAATAGTCCAATTCTTATCCTCACTGGCAATCTTCGTCACGATTTCTTTGATGACTGCTTTCAGCTCCGCGATATCATTGATTTCCTCCCCAACAAAATCACTTCCCACCACATACGGGTCTTTACACACAACCTTTAATGCCTGCATGGCTTCCGTCAAGTAATTGTTGGAGGTAATATTTTCTTTTACCAACGTCAATGGAATTCTTCGAATGGCTGCCAAGAAACGAATATCCACCCCTGTCTCTGCCTTAACCAAAGGAAGAATGTGATGAATCTGTTCCAGCATGCGAGCTGCAGATATCTCCTTTTTTACCAATGTCGTATCACTGATTTCCACATACTCGATGTGTCTTTTTTGATATTCTCGCCCAATCCAAAGTAACGTGTCTTCATAAAATGTAAGATTCGCATAATTTTCATTATGCAAATCCGCCAGCATTCTTTCCAAATAATGACGAATATCCTGGTCTTCGATTTGCTCCATATTCACCAAATCAATTTTGTAGCTGGCTTCTACACCTTTTGTGAAAACATAGCGATAAATATATAGTTTTTCCAGATTTGTAAATACCGCCTGAGAGCCTTTTAAAAGCGTCAAGGACCTACGAATCTTGCTGATATTTTCTGTGGAATTTTCGATATTTAATAAAATCAAATCTGCAAAATTGATAAATGTATTGTCATCAATTTTTCTGTCTAAATGTTTTCCTGTGAGCCCCGCCAAATCAATGGTGTTTTTCACCATTTCCCGCTGTTCATTTAAGAATTGCTGTTGCACACTCGATAAAGTTAGCTTTAATTTCTTTATATAATATAGCGGATAACGGATTTGGTGCTTTATCGCCATTGCAATTAAGATATCTGCACTCAAGTTCGCATTGCCATGGGTGTGCAAATCTGTGGATAGCTTCACTTTTTCTGGCACATATGATTTCAGCAAGGTTTCTCTAAATGAATATTTATAATCTTTTGTCTGGCTCATTAAAGTTTTCGCAATTGCCGGAATTAAAGAATTTACTTCAATTTTTCCATTTGGATAAATATTTGCAAGTTTGGTTCCATTCAAACGGAAAATATAGACTCTTTGTCCATCGCCTTTGATATAACATGGAATTTCACCCACAATTACCGTCTTTCCATCTTGAATCCACGTTTTCTGATTGGAAATAACCGCCAAATTATTGATTAGATTATCTGACTGATGATTCGTCACAAAAATGGTATAAGAAAGAACGCTTTGGTTCATATCTAAACGAACGACAATATCTTTTTCTTTATCCAAATAAAACTTTCCAAAATAACTCATTTTATCCACCTACAACATTATGAATTTATTTATCTCAGTCCACATGGACCTGTGCCTTCTTGTTCCATCTGCTTATTTAACGCCATATTTTGATAGAAACCAAATCCTCCAGATACATTAAAGCAATCATATCCATTCTGCCCTAAAATTCTGCAGGCTAAATAACTGCGAAGTCCGCTCTGGCAGTACACATACAGAGTTTTCCCCTCTGGCACCTCATTCATTCTTTCTCTCAAAGAATCTAATGGAATATGCAGCGCGCCTTCTATATGTCCATTTGCATACTCTCCGTCTGTTCTCGTATCTAGAATAACTGCATCCTCAGGCAAACGTTCCAAATCATCCCAATGAATCTGTTTTACAATACCATCCAATACATTGCAAATCGCAAAACCCGCCATATTCACAGGGTCTTTTGCAGATGAATAAGGCGGCGCATAAGCGAGGTCTAGCTCTTCCAAATCGTATGCCGTCATTTTCGCGCGGATTGCGGTAGCCAACACATCAATCCGCTTGTCCACTCCGCCAAATCCAATAATCTGGGCTCCAAGAATTTTTCCATTTTCTTTCTCAAATACTACTTTTACATACATGCTCTCCGCACCTGGATAATAGTTGGCGTGAGAGGAAGAGGTGAGAATCACATAATCACTGTCAATGCCTTCTCTGTCCGCAGCCGTTTTACTAAGTCCCGTACTTGCCACAGTCATGCCAAACATCTTCATGATAGAAGAGCCTTGTGAACCCTTGAACTCACTCTGAATACCACATATGTTGTCTGCAGCAATGCGTCCCTGCTTATTTGCTGGTCCAGCAAGCGAAATAACTGCCTTTTTGTCTGTAACAAAATGTTTCACTTCCACTGCGTCTCCCACTGCATAGATGTCAAGGTTTGACGTCTGCATATGAGTATTTGTTACAATCGCACCCTTTATACCAAGCTCTAAACCAGCTTCCTTTGCAAGGCTGGATTCTGGAACTACACCAACTGCCATAATCAACATATCTGATGTGATTGCTTCTTTGCCATTGATTAAAGTTTTCACCTGGCCTTCTGCTTCTTCAATACCTATTACACCAGAATTGAGGCATAGTTTTATCCCTTTATTTCTCATGTAATTATGTAAAATAGCTGCCATATCCGAATCAATCGTCGGCATGACATGATTTGACCTTTGGACAACGGTAACATCAATTCCTTTATGAACCAAATTTTCTGCCATCTCTAATCCAATAAATCCGCCGCCGATTACCGTTGCAGTCTTTGGATGATTACGCTCGACAAACCCAGCAATTGCAAAGGTATCTTCCACCGTCCTCAAGGTAAAGACTTTTTCATTCTCTATTCCTTCTATGTCAGGCTTTATTGCCTTCGCTCCTGGCGAAAGAATCAATTTATCATAACTCTCTTTATATTCTTCGCCAGTCACCAAATTCTTTATACCTACTATTTTCTTTTCTGCATCTATAGAAACAGCTTCCTGTTTTACTCTTACATCAATTCGAAAACGTCTCCAAAAGCTCTCCGGAGTCTGCAGGGTCAGACTTTCTTTTCTTGTGATTTCACCACCAATATAATAAGGCAGACCACAGTTTGCATAAGAAATATAACCACTTCTCTCAATGATAACAATTTGTGCTTTTTCATCTAATCTGCGGAGTCTGGCTGCGGCTGTCGCACCGCCTGCCACGCCTCCAATAATAACAACCTTCATCTTCCGCATCTCCAAACTTGTATTAATTTTTTTCAATAATATTTCTTGCAACATGAACACCACTGGCAGACGCATGTGACAAGGAATGTGTAATTCCGCTTCCATCGCCAATGATATATAAACCTTCGTAACAAGATTCCAATTTCTCATTTACTTCTACTTCCATGTTGTAGAATTTCACTTCAACACCATAAAGCAGCGTATCGTCATTTGCTGTACCAGGAGCTACTTTGTCAAGTGCATAAATCATTTCGATAATACCATCCAAAATACGCTTTGGAAGTACCAGACTCAAGTCACCTGGAGTAGCTTTTAAGGTTGGAGTAATAAATGCTTCTTCAATGCGGCTTGGTGTGGAGCGTCGTCCTCGAATCAAATCTCCAAAACGCTGAACAATCACTCCTCCGCCCAGCATATTACTCAGACGGGCAATTGATTCACCGTAACCATTGGAATCCTTAAATGGCTCTGAGAAATGCTTTGCCACCAATAATGCAAAATTAGTATTCTCTGTCTGCTTTGCAGGATCTTCATAACTATGACCATTTACCGTGATAATACCATTTGTATTTTCATTCACGACTGCACCTTTTGGATTCATACAGAAGGTACGTACTTTATCGCCATATTGCTGGGTGCGGTAAACAATCTTGCTCTCATAGAGTTCATCTGTCAGATGCGCAAAAACTTCTGCCGGCAATTCCACACGAACGCCGATATCTACACGGTTGGATTTTGTTGGAATCTTTAGTTCCTTGCAAACACGTTCCATCCACTTGCTGCCGCTGCGGCCTACAGAAATAATACATTTGTCACAACTATAAGACTGGTCTTTGCATATCACCTCATAGCCGCCATCAACGACAGACACAGTCTCCACAGGCGTGTCGAAATAGAAATCTATTTTTTCCTGCAAATCAGCATAAAGATTTTCCAAAACTACATAGTTGATATCTGTACCCAGATGACGGACAGAAGCATCCAGAAGATGCAGGTCATGTTGAATACATTCCTTTTTAAATTTTGTGCCGGCAGTAGTATAAAGCTTAGTGCCTTCACCACCATAACGCATATTGATTTCATCTACATATCGCATCAAATCCAGCGCATGCTTTTTACCAATATATTCGTACAGTGTGCCGCCAAAATCATTTGTAATATTGTATTTTCCATCTGAAAATGCTCCCGCACCTCCAAAACCGCTCATAATCGAACAGCTCTTGCATCCGATACACGACTTTACCTTTTCACCGTCAATCGGACAATGACGCTTGGCCAAAGCATGACCAGCTTCAAAAACAGCAACCTTCAGTTCTGGGTTTCTCTGATTCAATTCATACGCAGAAAAAATACCTCCTGGTCCTGCTCCAATAATAATTACATCATATTTCATACATTATCCCTCCTCAAAACAGTTATATTACCTATTCGTTTATTATTTGAATCTGACAAGTTTTCATGGATTCTAACGCTCTCAGATGGCTCTCTGGTGTAACTCCGGCACAGCAGCTTGCATCCACAATAATCGGAACTTCCGTTAAGAATGATTTAATGACAAATGCATTTGAAATTACACAAATATCGGTACAAAGTCCTATCAATGTAATCGATTCGATGGCTTCCTTTTCATTTTCTGCCTGCAGCTTCATCCCCAGTTCTGCACTACCAAACACTGGCTTGTCAATTGGCTCTGAATCACAAAGTGCTTTAATTTCTGGCACTAATTCAAAACCTTCTGTTCCCTTTATACAGTGTGGAACAGGGAGATTTTTCCCTTCTTGTGTCTCCATATAATTTTCATGGTGCGTATCCCTTGTAAAGAGAACCTTGCCGTCAAATCCTTTAATTTTCTCCACCACATTTGGCACAATCGCTACCGCTTCTTTTGTCCCAAGTGCTCCGTCTACAAAATCCTTTTGCATATCTACTACGATTAAATACTTCATAACCAATTCATCCTCCTTATAACACTATCCTGCATGATAACGTCAGTTCTTCCTGATTATCACTGGCATCATCATGCATATGTATAGAATGTTTGATACTATTGTACTCTAGGCACAAGCTCAAAACAAGAGAAATATTCAGAGGTCCGAAAACAACTGTTTTGGGACCTCTTTCTCAATAACGTATTCTAATTTATTTATCTCTTTTTATAAATGACTAACTCCGGATTTGTGCCGTTTTCTTCATAAGTGCACACAAGAAGAAAGTCCATATTTGCAATAATACCAAAGCACCTGTCTCCACCGAACTCACATTCAAGCTGATTTCCGAGATAGGTAACCCCATCATCTAAAAACTTAATACTTTTTCCGTTTGGAAGTTTATATTCAAGATTGACGAAACCACCGACAAGTGCATTAAGATTTTCAACCTTTGGCATTCCTTCAATATTCAAAGCGTTAAATTCATCAATGAGTTGCATTTTAAATTCATTAAATGTTTCTTCATCGCCGAGCGCTACATACTGCTTCCAATAATTTAATTTTGGCAACATTTCTCTCATATATGCTCGTACTTGTTCGGAAGAACAATTTTCATTTGCCATATGTTCAGCACAATAGTCAATCAAGTCATCAATGCTATCATAAGCAAATTCACCATCCGCATAACACCACTTGCAGTATTCTTCATTGAATATACCGTCAACTTCTTTGCTGATGGTAGAATCCTCAAGAGGCATACCACAACATTGACAAATCAGCTGTCGCGGAGAACCTAAAAGAGTATTTATAGAAACATCAAACAGCTTTGATAATAATTTCAAAGTTTCAGTGTTTGGTGTTGTTTCTCCATTTTCCCAACGAGATACAGCTTGACGAGTTACAAACACTTTTTCTGCAAGCTCATCCTGTGATAAACCTTTTTGGGTTCGAAGTTCAAGTATTACATCTTTAGTTTTCATATAAATCATCACCTCATATACATTATATAGTGAGTATATCGAAGAAACAAGCAACTCGCTGTTGCTCGAAATTGAAATTTCTTTAGTAGATGGCAATGCGCCATAAAGACGCATTGCTGTACATTTATTCGTTTATTTAGAAAAGTTGCCCTGGAAGTTTCAGTTTTTCTTTATATGGAAAGGTCATATCAAATTTCTCAGTTTCTTCTTCATCGACAAAATAGCCTTTTGGTGTTGCATATTCGCCTGTTATACCGTTCAGATATCCTGGTACTAATTCCTTACACAGAAAGAATGATGAGTCCGCATCCTCTGGTAAACCGTGATAGCGAATACCAAACTCGCTTGCCAGATGGAGAAAAAAGGACGAATTTCAGAAAGAGGCAAGATAAACAGACAGATAAAAGAAGACAATCGTTTACTACGCTCTATCAAGATTAAAATGGGCGAATTAAAGGTGGCCGCAAAGAAAGCATTTGATGAAAAGGTGAAAGAACTTACAAACTTATTACTTCGTATTCGTTCCCGATTCATTACAACCATGTATCAGGATATTAGCAACGATGTAAAAGAAGCACAATTAAAAACTTCTCTGCACTATAACGAGGCGGCGATTCAAAAATGTTATCGTATAATACAGCAGATTGAAAAACAAACAGACTATGACAAAATTGCCGATTATAGAGAAGACTTATTCAAAGCTTTTTATGAGGCTGAAGTATATTCGATGAAAGAAGTAAAACAGATAGTTGCCTTATTAAAAGTTAATTGCTTCTATGAGTAAAGACGAATTCTATTCTGCAATTGCAAAAGAAGCTGTTTACAAAAATATAGAAGACGAAAAAACTCGCAAGGATTTAAAGGAATTTTATGGAGACGAATACCAAGATATGATTTTCAAGGAAGCAGTAAAATGCACGGACAGCGAATTGTCACTGAAGATACCAGAACGAGAGCATAAAGCGGTTGTGCGGAAAGTTATTTCTCAGCGAGAAATAGCACCGATTAACCAGCAAAAAGAATATGCGAGAAATTATCAACCTCCGATAAAACAAAAGTCTCGTTGAGGATGCACTCAAATCAACTGTTCCTCCCAACGAGACTAAGTTGTCATCTATAAGCATTTTCCATCAAATCAGATACCCATTTCTCCTGTAGGTTTATTTAGATCTGTTCTTGATATCATTTGCAAAAATCAATTTAAATACTGTACGAATAAATGGTTGTATAAAGAATAACTGAGTAAAAAATGCAAACGGTAAGTTATAACATACTAATTTCAACCAATTTGCCAAAAGTGTAATCATATTAAAACCAGCATAATACGGATAATATATAATAGCTGCTAAAAAGCTCATTGCCGGACACATCAAGCCTACTGTTGCACAGATAATCGCTGTTTCAAACAATACAGGATGTGTTGTCTTCGGATCAAATACTTTACATGCAAGTTTAAATGAACATGGACTTCCCATTAAACACTCTAATATGTATGCAAGCGCAAATTCAAGTAACACGACTGTCCATATTGGAAATAATCGTCCAAACATCATTACACCACCATTTAGATTGATACCATCAATCACACTGGTTGCTCCCTCAATAGATGAAAAATAGTTTCCATTCACTACATATAAACTGTAAAATACGTAGGAATGAACTGTCACAATAACTGTTAATAGTGCGAATATCATTCGCTGAAATTGATTTCTTGGCATAATACCTTCCTCCTTTGTGCATAAAAAAACACAAGCATCCTTGCATCAAATCTTTCATATGTACCGTAATCAGATTTACATGCATAAGCATTACTTGTGTCGTTCTTGCTGTATTTTATTGTCTCACCGATTTAGCATTATATCACATTGGTTTCAAAAAAATCAAACGAATTTTCATACTATATCGAAATAATTTTGTATGGCTTTAGCCGCTATTTTCTCGTCCATACCGGAAATTATAATACGAATATTTGTTGCAGCATCAATTATGGGGGCATTCATAATACTTTTCGCATTAACCCTTTGTTCGTTAACCTCTGCAATAATCTCACTTTTAAATCTACAAGCAACAGAAATAATTCCCTTTTTGCTTTGTTTATGTTCCGTATTCTTGATTTGTATCTCTATCATTATTCAAATTCCTTTAAATGTCTTTCGATAGCGTTATTCACAAAACCTTCTACTTCTTCGAAGTTAAGTCCAAATTGAATAGCTATTTCTCCATACAAAAATTGCTTAGCCATTTTCATATATTGTGGCTCATATTCCTCGTAACATTTATCTTCCATGCGTATATAGACGCTTTTTATTACTTTTACCCATTCTATGTCATCATACTCATTCATAGCACTCTGATACAATTCTTTTCTCAACTTGCTATTAGGCGCTTGTATCGTCTGAATATATGGAATCCGTTCGAGCAGCTCTTCTAATTCTTCTTTTGTGCTGATTACACGAACAAATCTATCCAAACATTCATTCTCTTTCATTATCCTATTTTCTGTAATAACATATTTCTCGTCCATCACGTTCCTCTGCCATAAATGCATATCTAATTATTTGCACTGCTAGATACGTCCAAGTACATATTTTATTTCGTTCTTTTCATTTTCAGTGATATTTTCCATAAATGCTTTTTCATTTGCTTCATCTGCTGTAATTAAACGTCTTAACATTACTTGATGCCCATTGACTGGAATATAGGATGTCCTTTTCTTATTAAATACAGAAGAAAGCAAATAATATTGCATAGGTGGTTTTTTATTTACTGTCAGATTAACAATATCTGCCACCTTGCATACACCTATTCCATCACTATATATTACATCATTTTTATCATACATCTCAGTTTCTCCTACGTATTAATTTTGTTTTTCCTGTTTGACGTTGTTATATGCAGTTCGATGTGATATTGCTCGTTGTGCAGCTTTTAACTTTCTTTCGGCTGCCGCAAGTTGTCTTTCTTTGATTCCTTGTACTGTTTTTTCATGTCTTTTCCAGATCTCTTCTTTTTTATCGATACCGTTTTCTATCTTCCATGTCTCAACGACCTTTTGCATTGTTTCACGCATTTCATCATTCTCCAATGTAAGAAATTCCCGAAAACACGATGGATACGCAAATTTACTCACTTTATTCTTTTCTGCAAAATCCACTTCAATATATTTTTCGTCCATGCTGCAAATAATGCCTTTTCCGAATATCTTATGTATTACTGTTGAATGTATTAGTTCTATTTCTTCCATCATAAATACCTCTCTTGATATAGAAAAACGTGCAATCATCCTCCAAAGACAAATGCACGCTTTTACTACAAACATTACGACTAATCCAGATAATTACCTACTGGAGATGCATTATATTGTTTCTTAATCTCAATAATAATAGAACCATCAGCCTGTGTTTCTTCTGAAAGAATTCGATATTGTGTCTGCTTTTTATCAAGGTCATCTTTATACTTTTTAACCTCTTCATTTACAAGTTGCACCGCATAATTATGTCCGACATCTTCCTTCAACATAAAATGCAATGTTTGTGTTAGACACGCTAATTTAACTCTTTTCATTCTCTCTACCTACCTTTACTATTTTGCAAGTTCCTGTTAAAATTATAGCCGATTTTTTTCGTTTCGTAAGCAAAAAAACACTGTTCACTTTTAAATTTCGGCACTTTGCAACATGTATTTTAAATATACTATTGTGCAGTTTTATATATTGCTTACCTTGCACTTAATTCCTTGTATGTTGCTTGAATCAGATACACTGCAATCAAAAAAGTCAGTAAGTCCGAAACAGGCATAGAATACAGGACTCCGTTTAATCCAAAGAATATAGGAAGAAGCAATGCAAATCCTACACCAAATACGATTTCTCGAATCATAGAAAGTGCCGTCGAAGCGGCTGCTTTTCCCATTGCCTGCAAAAAGATAAAACATGCTTTATTAACACAAGCCAAAATCATCATACACAGATAAATTCGGAATGCTTTTATTGCAAAATCAGTGTAATAAGCACTCTCATTTGCAGCACCAAAAATTGTAATCAACTGATGTGGAAAGATTTCTACAATGATTAACGCCACTGCGCCCACACTTGCCTCTACAAGAAGCAGTTTCGTGAACAATTCCTTTACCCTCTTCTTTAATCCTGCGCCCATATTATATCCGACAATAGGAATGCATCCTGCAGCCATACCTACTACAATCGAAATTACAATTTGGAAGAATTTCATAACAATCCCAACAACTGCCATTGGGATTTGTGCGTACTGCTCTTGCCCAAAGACAGAATCCATTGCCCCATATTTTCGAATCATATTATTGATAGCGGCCATTGCTGCAACAAGGGAAATCTGTGAAAGAAAGCTTGTTACACCAAGAATCAAAGTCTTACGTGAAATTTTCCAGTCAATAGAAAAATCCGCTTTTCTCGGTTTTACTAATCTCATGTGATATAGGTACCAGATTGCCAGAACTGCTGTTACAATCTGTCCAATGACTGTAGCAACGGCTGCTCCCATCATTCCCCATCTGAATACAAAGATAAAAATAGGGTCAAGAATGATATTTAAAATGGCTCCTGCCAAAGTAGATATCATTGCAAACTTTGGATTACCATCTGCACGTATAATCGGATTCATTGCCTGACCGAACATATAAAACGGAATTCCAATAGAAATATAAAAGAAGTATTCATGGGAACATTTAAAAGTTTCCGCATTGACTGTCCCACCAAACATAGCAATGATTTGGTCACTAAAAATCAAATAAATCGCACACAAGACCAAACTACTTACTATTGTTAAAATCACTGAGTTTCCAACACTCTTTTTTGCATTGTCCGGCTCATTTTTACCCAAACTCAAACTTACAAATGCACAACATCCATCACCGAGCATTATAGCAATGGCGAGAGCAATCACGGTTAGCGGAAAAACGACTGTATTAGCAGCATTTCCGTATGAACCAAGATAATCGGCGTTTGCTATAAATATTTGATCAACAATATTATAAAGCGCACCGACCAAAAGTGAAATGATACAGGGCACTGAATACTTGCCCATTAGTTTGCTTACCTTTTCAGTTGCAAGGTAAGATTGATTATTTTGTTTCATTTTAAATTACCTCCTTTTTTACGCAAAAAAGGTGTAAGCCCAAAGCTGGACTTACACCTTTTCGGATACGCACTTCTTACATTGTACCCCAACCAAATAAATTTTTCAAAAGTTTTTTTGTTCTTTTTAACTACTTTTCTGATTTATAGCACATCATTTCAGTCCAACTGTTTAAACATATTTTGTTATATTGTTTCACTAGATTTTCTTTCCCTTGTTTTTTCCCTTATTAGATGTCATAATGGCAAGGGAGAAGATATAACAAGTATTGTATTGCTATAAATATCTGCTCTCAGAATTCAAATTTATTTTTTCTTTTCCATCAATTCCCTTATTAACATTGATGAAAAACAGACCATCCCTATTACAATAGAAGAAAATCTTCTTTACTCCATTAATTTTAAATCTTGCTTCTGGATTTCCCTCTGGATAAAGTTTAATCATCTGAATTTTATCTGAAGAAAATGCTGCAACAAAAGAAATGTAATGCTCTTTTGTCATATCATGTTCCATACGCACATAATACTCATCTTCAACTCTTTCAATAAGAATCCTATGGTCCTCATCTGTTTCCTCTGCTTGGGACGGTGTAAGCAACACTCCATGACAATTGATTACTGCTTCACCCATACAGTGAATTATATTTCCACAGACAGGACATACATAGAACTTTGAACGCATCATATTCGCTGATACATTTACATTACTGACTGCATTTCCAGATATAAGTTCTGTAATTGATACACCAAAGACCTTGGCTATTGGTTCTAATAAAGAAATATCGGGGTATCCTTTTGCAGTCTCCCATTTTGAAATGGTCTTGTCCGAAACACATAGCCTCTCGGCAAGTTCAGACTGTGTCAAATGATTTTTTTCTCGCAGTTCCCTGATAACTGCCCCTGTAACATATTGATTCATTCTCTCTTACCTCCTATGTAAATATCATAAGCGTAGAAAGATATTTTTACCACCTACGAAAAGTAGAGAAAACTCGAATTTTTCATCCCTACATATTCCATTTTATTTTTTCCTTTTGTTCATAAGCACACAACTAATTGCTACAAACAATCCCATCACAATCCATGGGAATGCTGCCTCCATAAAATCACTAATCATTTTTCATGTCTCCTCTTATTTCTTCGCATTGCTTTTATACTGAAAATATTTCACTGCGCACATCACAAAAATAACAACATACACAATAATTATTCCTCCGTAAAAAGAAGCAAACAGATAATTATGCAAGTTGAAAACATTAATAAACTTGTTCCTCTTCGTGTTCAAATATCGTAAAAAATTTAAATTCTTTCTTCGTTTCCATTCTGAATTTCCTCCTGTGTGATTTTATATAAGCGTTCGATTCGTTTTAATTCAAGTTGCAAAACTTCTAATCCTAAGTCTGTTATCTGATATATTTTTCGTTTTTCTTCCTCACGTACAAATCGAATCACCTTATCTTTTTCCATCTTAGATAAACTGCCGTACATGGTTCCCGGTGCAAGTCTTATGGCTCCGTCCGTCATCTTCTCAACCATTTGGACGATCCCATAACCATGATTAGGCTTTCTTAAACATAATAAAATATAAAATGCTGTTTCAGTCATTGGTACATATACTTTTTTAATATGCTGATCCACTATTGTATTCCTCCGCCCTATTAAGTATCACTGCGATACATCGCACTTCGATATATTATAGTTGTAGTATATCGCACTACGATACATATGTCAAGAGACTTTCCCCGTGCATTTGATAACAAAAATGGTAACAAAGAGAATATTCTCTCTGTTACCATTATTTCTATTTTATAATCCTAATTCTTTTCCTCTTATCACGCTCTACCGTCTGCAATATATCTCTATAGCTTTCGTCACGAATTCTGCAGTCCCTTCTCCTCCAGCTTTGTCGATATTTTCTGTCATACTTCCACCACCAGCATACATTTTCCCAAGACTTGACAAAATCTCATTTGTACAAGTATAAAAATGCTCCGTGATATAATCTTGCAACATCTTCACCTGGTTCTGCACTTCCTCGCACTCCGGTTCCAAATGCAGCATCTGACCGAACTCTTCGAATAGAACCATCATCTTTACCGCCACTTCGTTCATCTGCTTCGCTGTTCGGTCTTTTGTCTTCTCTTCATATTCCTTGTATGCTTCCGTTTTTCCCCAGGATGCCTTCGCCTGGGCCGCATACTCATCTAATTTCTTTGTATCAAATGCATCAAAACTCATATTCTTAACTCCCATCAATTTTATTCCACGTGCAAATGTAATGAGATTTTCAATATGTTCCTTTTTTAAAGTAAGAAGTTCAATCTGCTGTTCCAAAGCACGATTCCTATCAAAATCAGAAGCATATAGAATCTGCTTGATATCCTTAAGTGAAAACTTCAACTCGCGGAACAACATAATATGCTGTAATCGTTCTAATGCTATATCGTCATACAACCGATATCCGGATTCTGTTGTAGCCGATGGTTTTAGCAGATCGATTTCATCATAATAATGTAGTGTGCGCACACTCACTCCCGTTAATTTACTTACTTCGTTTACTGTTCTCATATTTCTACCTCCACGTGTTAAACATAGCATACACTATGACGCAACGTCAGAGTCAAGACATATAACAATCAATCCAACTTAAAATTTTATCCTTCTTCATCAGGTGCCTGCCCGTCATGAGCCATCCATTTACATTCAGTCATCTCCATATTTGTGAATGTAGCCTTAAATGATGAATCCTCTGGACTACATGCATAAATACCAAACTGAATCGTTCCGTTTCCATTCCACATATGGCAGATACGCATCTGGTTATAATCCACACCATCTGTAGAACATTCAATGCAATAATCATCCTCTCTACGACTAAATCTATACCACATCGATTTAATCGAAGCGTCAATTGCAGTCGTCGCCCAATCCGAGTAACCATTGTTTGTCACAACACTTCCCAAATGCTGAAACTCTTCATTCTCATATTCTATAGAACCTTTCATCCAATTTTCGCTGTCTAAATACATAACAACTCCACATTGGTCAAATCTGTGTTTGCTGTCAAATTCTGTCTTTACAACAAATGAAAAATATTTTTCATCTGTAGTTATTTGCAATACAGGAGCATTATCATTTCTAAAATGATAATAAGTTCTTTGCCATAAATCAGTGTGTGGCTTTGTAATGATTTCTATTTTATCTTCCGTGATAGAATATTTTTCTGGTTCCCTTGTCCATTTTAATTCTTTTGTATTAAATCTCATTTTTATGTCTCCTCTTATTTCTTCGCATTGCTTTTATACTGACAATATTTTACTGCACATATACCAGCAAAAAAATGGTGACAAAGAGATTGCTCCTCTGCCACCATGATTATTATTTCTTTCCTGTTGTCAGTGCTTCCGAAATAATAGCAATTACCTTGTCATAACACCCTCCACATCCTGTAGAGCAATGAGTCGTATTTTTCACATCCTCAAAAACATCAAGAAGTTGTTCAATACTGCTATGTTTGTGAACTTCATTAAGAATATCAAAATAACTTACGTTGTTACAATTACATACAATATAGTTTTCTTTTGCATTGACATCCAAAGGTTTCAAATCACATACCTTTTTCTCTTCGATTTCAGTTTTCCACAATCCATGAAGATTGCAATAAGCATACACAGCTACAGCCTTATCGTCTTTCAAAGTAAATGTAACACATGGTGCTTCTCCCGGGTTCAATTTTTTACATTGTCCGCCTTTTTCCGTTTCTAAGTATATCCATTCAATATAATGTTCTGGTATCATCGGATGGTCCACAGAGCCCACATTCACTTTCACTGTATTTCCTACAACCTCTACTACTGGTAAATGCTTTTCAGCACTTGCTTCCACTGTATTCGGTATGAGTTCTTCCATTTTCGTTCCACAACACATTACAGGAACTCCCGCATCAGAAATCATACTAATGATGTTACCACAATGACGACAAATATAATTTTTCATAAGCCAAACCATCTCCTTGCTTTTTTTACTATTTTACCACATTTTTTTATTAATACAAGCCATTTCCTTTGTGATAAAATTTACTTGACACACTTCTAAACAGTGGCTCTGTTTTTAATATCCTTCGCAAAAATCAGTTTAAAAACATCAAATCCTGTAAATGTACTAATTATTTAAAAGCACTGCTATCTCTTCATCGATTTCTCGCTTTTTGAAACAATATTTCTTGTCCTCTTCCGTAATTTTACGAATCACTTGACAAGGGTTTCCAGCGGCAAAAGACCAATCTGGAATATCCTTCGTGACAACACTTCCCGCACCAATCACAACATTATTACCAATATGAACACCTGGGCAAATCACAACATTGCCACCAATCCACACATTATCTCCCACGGTGATTTCGATACCGTATTCATACCCGATGCTCCTTGCATCCGGATGCAAGGTATGTCCTGCAGTATAAATAGATACATTTGGTGCAATCAGACAATTATCTCCCAGCTTCACCTTCGCATTGTCAAGAATGACACAGTTATAATTGATAAAACAGTTCTTGCCAACCTCGATGTTCGAGCCGTAATCGCAATAAAATGGGGGATTTACAAAAGTTGTTTCATCCGATTTTCCGAACAGCTCATTGACAATCGAGCGTATCTTGTCAAAATCCGACCTGTCTACAGTATTCAGCTCCTGTGTCAACTGTCTGGCTCTTTTCATTTCTACCCAATCATTATCGTCAGCAATGAATAACATTTCCTTTTCTCTTCGCTCTTTGCTGGTCATTTTCATATTCCTCCTCTTTCTCAAACTCCATTCTTTACTTGCCTAAATTATACAATGTTATTCCAGCCAAAGAAAGAGGGTAAAAAATCCCATTATAAATTCTGCGGGAGAGGCTAGCCCTCCCCCGCAGAATTTGTAAATACTATTCTTGTTTTTCTTCCTTCTTTCTTCTCTTAAGGAGAATTAGAATAATAAATAATATTGCTACTAACAGCAAGATAGATGTACCGCCCACTATCATTCCTGTTCCATCTTTATCAAAATCGAAGAATCCATTGCTTTCTGTTTGTTCAGAATCTTCTCCTGCCGCACTATTTGAGCGACCTTTCACTTTAATTTGTGAATAATCAACATCTGAATCATCAACACTCTTTTCTTCGACCACTGCTCCAGTAAGACCTGATGAAAGGAAAATTGCATCATGGTCAACCCAATACAGTCTATAATTTACAGGATCACTAGGACTGACACCCTTAAAGTAGTCCGCAAGAAGTGTCGTAAACGTAATCAGGTTTTCGCCTTCTTGTAAATCAACCGTGATGATGCGCGACATAAGTCCACCACTTGTTCCCGGAACAAACTGTACCTTTTGTTTTTCACCGCCATTTATTGACATTGCAAATGTAAATGGTCCAAGTGCATCCATTTCTTCTTGTTTATAGGTATCTGTTCCACCATTAAACTGAACGGAAATATCATAAGTTCCTGCTTTTTCGGCAATGACATTATAAACAACGTGTGGAACTTCACTCAAATTATTTACATCAAGGTTATCCCATGTGATGTCTAAGCGGTCCATATTTGCATAGGTTGCATTTCCAATTCTTCTGCCACCAGATGCTTTTTTGCTGGTTGTTCGGTCATAGTTCGCAAATTCTGATAATTCTGCTTCTACCACGCCGCCAAGTTTTACAAATGATAACTTACTTTCATATTCTTTTGGAATCTCAACGTAGTCAATATTTGCCCATACATAGCCTTCTCCTCTATGGCTGTCTCTTGTTGGACATATGAAGAGCACTTTGTTTTCACCTTTCTGTAGAGAAATGGTTGCTCCGATATATCTTGTTCTGGTTCCCGTTCCTGCCTTCTTCGTTACTGGATAATATTTTCCATTTGCACTAATAACGAAGGTTGTATCAATCTCATCTTTGATGGTAGGCTCCTCACTCCAGAATGCGTATCTGTAAAGTGCACTAATCTCATATTCGCCTGCTTCTTTCGCATAGATTGTGAATTGTGTATATGGTGTTCTATTACCATCAATTCCATTCTTTTTGATTTCCGCTAATGTCTGCGTCTTTTTGCAACGAATATCACCTATATTCGCTCCGCCAGAATAAGATTCATTTGCAATGATATAACCCATATTTGCAAGCGCATAATCTTCCGCTTCAAAGATAAGTGTCTCACTTGCAGCAGCTGGAGCCTTTTGAGTTTTCGCAATGGTAATACCATCATAAAACGTTACTTTATCAAAGTTCATCCACATGTAGATTTGCTCATCCTGTGCATTTAGAGGCATTGGACATGTGAATGTAATGGTGTGTTCTCCCGCAGTAAGATAGCTAGAAACATCCACTGTATTCTTATTCATATCTGCAGAAACTCGACCATATTTCACTACATGAACCTTTCCATCTATTACCATAGCAAGGTAAGTTGTAGTATCTAGACTTCTTGCATTGTGATTGAGTCTCATGCTGTAGTATCCATCTGCAGGTACATCTATTGTCACTGAGAAATATGGCACATAACCAAGGTCTTTTTCTCTTAATCCTTCTACAGTGAGTTCTCTTCTAATCATTTCGGTCTGTACAGAACCTCCAAGAACTTTATCGTTAGATGCCTTTTCGACCTTTTCACCAGGTTGAACTTTATACAGATTTACATATTGACTATCCTCTGCCTCGAACACAACTGCTGTACGCTTTTCTACCGTAAGGTCTTCTTGGAAATCAACATAGTCATGATTGATATAAGAACCTCCTACCTTATAAGATGCTTGGTCACCCGTAATGCCTGTGATACGAATGTAATTGCGTCCTTCTTTCAGTGTAACTTTCAGTTCTACCTCATCAATTTCTTTCCATTCAGCATCGTATGGTGCTTTATAAACCTTTTCGGAATCGTTGATTACTACGGTAACATAAGGTTTTTCCACACTGCTGTCTTTTGGTTTTCCTGCAAGGTATGCAACTCGAATGCTGTATTCCCCTGCTTTTGGTGCAGTTACCAAATATTCAATTACACCAACATGTGCCATGTCGAGTCCATTTGCAACGATGTCTTCATATGATTGGACACCTCCGGTAGAAAAACCACCAATTACACTTCCGCCAGAAGCACCAGACCATTTCTCTGCTTCACCGCTATAAAGATTATAAACAGCATAATCATTATCTTCTGCCTGAATACGATTGTAGCCAGGATATTCCACCTCAGATTTTGTTGGAGCCGCAGCTACAACTGAAAGTCCATTTCCGAGAATAATATTACTATAATCAATTGCAGGATAAGCATATTGTGTTGCTTTCTGTCCATTAATTTCCACGGTCATTGGATTTGCATTATACAAATCAGGAGCATTTTTCTTTAGTATTTCCTGGGTTGCCGGAAGTGGTGAAGTAAGTACAATTACATGTTCACCCTTCGTAAGTTCTACATTAATACGTATTGCTGAGTCGATCTTAACAGTATATGGAACTGCTGTTGGCACGCCATCTACAAATACTGCAATTGTATCTGTCGTAGCATTTGCTTCAGCCCAACTGCTTTGCACGATAATATCGTAAGTTCCATCGCTTACTGCCGATACCTTGAATGCTGCATAAGCTGTGCGTTCAAGATTGTTTAATGTAATCTTGTCGATTGTCATTCTGTCCCAACTTGCGTCAGCCCATGATACATTTCCAATAATATCTCCATTGTCTTTAAATTTGTTAATACGTACTTTTGTTTCATCGCCCGCTTTGATTACCTGCGTATTTTCAACAGGTACAATTTCTTCTGGAATATCTAGATAGTCGTAGTTAATATATACCCAGCCACCATTTTCCCTTTCGTATTTGTAAGCGTCCTGCTCACATGTTACGGATACAAGACGAACAATGTTCATGCCTTCCTGCATTTCAACAGTTACAGTTGCATGTCCTGATGAGAACCAGTCTGCTGTAAACTCTGCTTGGTATACTTTGTCATTTACCATAATTGTTGCATATGGTTTGTCTTCACCTTTATTCTTTGAATCGACAAACATTCCAATGCCAAGTTCATATTCACCTGCCGCTGGTGCATTTAATATATATTGGATATATGGTGTCTTGCTAATTCCAAGTTTTTCTTTCACATCTTCAGCAGTTTGTGAAAGTCTGTCAAAATTCACACCACCTGCAACTGCATTTCCAGATGCACCGTTTTTCTTTTCATGCTTGTATGTTCCTGCACTAGTTTGATTGTAAGAAGCGTATATATCATCTTCCGCTTCCAAACGTCCCGGAATGAGGTTTTCAATAACTGGTGCTTCTTTTACTGTAAGTCGCTCATCAACTACGATAGAATATACATCCATCCATGACCAATTGTATGCGTCTGTTTTGCCATCCATTGCCGTTCTGTTCTGAGGCATTGGTGATGTGAAAATAATCACATGCTCGCCTTTTGTTAATTTCAATGTGAGATCTGGTGTTAACGTTACAGTTTGAACATCTTTATCCACAATTAAACCAATTGTTCTGCAATTGTTACCATCGAATCCAAAGTTTCCTGCTATATAGTAAGAACCATCTTCTGGTGCTGTCACTTTGATTGCCACGTATGGTGTTCTTGTTAAGGCACCATAATTCAAGTGGTCGATTGTAAGTTTGTCCCAAGCAGCATCGCCTGCCTGTGCACCTTTCAGCGCTGTATCTTCTTTATCTTTATCATCGTAGTGACCGAATGAAACTTTTTCAGAATCAGCTCCGTTGATAATCTGATTTGTCATCGGTACTACACCCTTTGGAATGTCGATGTAGTCATACTGCAGCTTCACAGTATCGCCTTGGTCTGTTATTCCTGCAATGAGACGAATCTCATTGATTCCTTCCTGCAATTCTACAGTAACTGTAGAATGACCGAGCGAATTTAATTCTGACTTAAATGGCACTTCATATACATCACCGTTCACCATGACAATTGCTGAAGGTTTTGTTGTACCTGAACCTTCTGCATACATTCCAATACCAAGTTCATATTCGCCTGCATTTTCTGCATTCACAAGATATCTCACGTATGGTGTCTTTCCAGTATCAAGTCCTGCTTCAAGTTGAGACAAGCTTTGTGTTAGCTTGGCTGTACTTGTAATGTGAATTAAGGCATTACTTCCTGCCCCATTATAAGATTTCTTTGCATAAACACCTGCACTCGTTCTGTTATAGAATGCATATTCTGTATTCTCTGCTTCTAAACGAGTAACCGGAATAATCTCCTCCTTAGTCGGAGCCGTTTTAACAGTAAGTCTTTGATCAACAGAAATAGAATATACATCCATCCATGGCCAATTATATGTATTATTGTTTGTTCCTATATCTGCTTTTGTCACCGGCATAGGTGATGTAAATGTGATCACATGGGTACCTTTTGTAAGCCGTACAGAGAAATTTGGTGAGATTGTAGTCACATAAACTTCACCATCTATGATCACGCCTATATTTTTCTGACCATTTGTTGCTGTTTCAAAATTGCCTGCAACATTATAATATCCATCTTCATTGGCCTCCACCTTCACAGATACATAAGGAACACGCGAAAGAATACCAACATTCAGTCTGTCAAGCGTTAGTTTATCATATTGTATATCACCTGGATTACAGTTTTTAAGTGCAGTATCTGTTTTATTCTCATCATTAAAGTGCCCAAATGAAACATTTTCCGTATTTGCAGCTTCAATTGTCTGCATGCCCACTTGTACTGGGTTCAGATTGCTATCTATCTCTAAGTAGTCAGGCTGAATATCATAGATTTGACCGTCATCATAGCTTAGTTTATCAACATCTGTCATATCTAAAGCCATACCAATCACACGTATCGTATTGATACCTTTCTGCAATTGGACCGAAAAATATGCATTACAGTATTTACCTGACGTCTCAATGTTGAAAGGCGATTTATAAACTGTACCGTTAGCAACAAGCGCTGCCGTTGGAAATTCTCCTACTTGACGCACAAAAGCACCAAGTCGCAGATTATACTTACCAGACTCTTCTGCTTGAAGCTGATATTCCACATATGGTAATGCCAGGTTTTTATCCACAAACGAACAGTATGAGTTCGTTGTGACATTATTGCTTCGTATTGATTCAGCCAATGCTGCAATTTCATTTGAATCAAGACCATAATTAGAATTATAACTAACTGACTTTTTATCTGACGCCGTATTGGCATCTCTTTTAGCATATCCGCCACTTAAAATTGCATAATTAGTATCTTCCGCTTCAATGCGTGTTGCACTAGTGATAGAAGTTGTTACATCATCAATTGTAGGCGCTCCCAGTACGGTCATATCTCCATCTACCGTGATGGAATGATAATTGATCCACGTTGCCGAATTTGCAGCTTTTGCATTATCATAATCATTGTTGACAGGAAATGAAAACAAAATGATATGCTCCCCTTCAGTTAATTCTAATGACAAGGAAATCTCTGTCGGTGAATCAATCTTACCGGTGTTTTCGCAGGTCGCATAGTGCATCATGCCATCTACTACAACCATGACATTTTTACGTGTACTTGTAGCATTACTCGTATTTCTATTCAGCTCTGCTGATATCTGATAGGTGCCATTAATCTCAACGCTTGTCTTTATCGCAATGTAATCCCAGCGATAATTACCAGTATCGTTATTTATCTCCGAAAATCCATATGTTGCTAAATTCGCACCATTGGCTGTAGTTTGGCCTGGGAAAGAACCATAGATATATGGACGATCATAGTTCACGTCACCAGTATTTCCCACTGCCCATATTGGAACATTATTCTCTAATTTTTGCTTTGTACCATTCAAGGTAACATATTCGCTGTAATCATCTGTTGGAAGTAGCGTAATATCTTCCCCATTCTGCGAAGTCAACGGTGTCACACCACTATCAGCATAAGCCTCGATTGCATTTGGCACTGAACCTAACAGAAGCGCCACCGATAAAACAACCGCTAGAATTTTTTTCATTTTCATAATAAGTTTCCTCCTTTCTCATTATTCAGAAAACTTTATTCATAAACGTTTGCATCCCAAGTCACTGTAATAACAGAACGGGCAGGAACATTCACTTCCATTACCTTATCCCCAAGAACTAATTTACAAACCTGGTCTTCGTTTAAATAATAGTTTGTGATAACTGCTGTCATTGTACCGTTTGGATTCAATGTAACAACATTTTCAAGTTCATGATTTGTGTCTGTTCCAGTGTCCGTAGACTCGACAACATGCGCACCTTTATGAATATATTTGCTGTAATGAGCGAGCGCATAATAATCGTGACTGTACGATACTTTACCTGTTTCACTGTCACAGGTAATAATACCTGCACAGTGTGTATTGATATCATCATAAGTAGGGCCACCCTCTTGGTCGAGCGCAAGGTTCCACAGTACATATGCATTTGCACCGGTTCTAAGGCAGCGTGCAATAGATTGCGTTCTTCTAAGAAGTGTACCAAGTGAATATGGACGACTAGAAGATGCCTCTGTAACATATATAAGTGCATCTGGGAACAACTCCGCTGTTTCTGCCATCATTTCAGGATCTCCTGAGTACCAGTGATATCCCACACCCTGGGTTGACAGCATGGTTGCTGACATAATATTATTAGCCTCTTCACTATATTTATAGTCATTATCACAGTTCAAAATCTTTACATCCAATCCTGCATCATCTAATGCTGGACGAAGATAATCATTCGCATAGTTCGCAAGTGATTCCCAATCCCACCACATGCCAGGCCAATTATTCGCAGACCATGGCTCGTTTTGAGGTGTTATTATATCTACAGGTATTCCTTGTTTTTCCCACTCTTGAATACTCTTTACAAGATACTTTGCATATACGTTGTAGCATTCACGTCGAAGTGTTGCTCTATATTTTCCTTGCCATTTGTATTCTGACTTCATCCAAAGCGGCGCCGTCCATGGAGAAAGAATCATTTCGTAATCTTCTTCTCCGATAATCTCGTAGGCTTTCTTTGTGTAAGGAACCACTCCCTCAAGCTCACGCGAAAAATCGAAATGTGCGAGTTCGTAATCTTCTTCTCCCTCAGGCATATCGTCATATGTATAATAATCCACAGCGAAGTCACTGGCACCAATTGTGTTACGAATGATGTTGAGACCAATTCCTTCTTCTTTATCAAAGAGACGAATATAAGCCTTATCCACTTCTTCTTGTGGAACCTGCGACATTGCAACTACCGATGTCTCAGAAATGGTTGCACCAAATCCATTAATCTCTTGTTTTTGATTTTCTGTATTGATGTCAATAATCGTACCTGATGTAGCATCTAATTCACTTTTATCGTAAATCTTTGCAGCATCTTCGATAAATGTAAAATCTTTCTCTTTATCAGAAATAAAGACAAGAGGTTCTTCACTGAGCGTATAGCTGTTTGCTACGGAAATATCCTCATCTTCTGCAGGGTTTTCATCGCTTGAACTATCATCCACTTCCTCTTGAACATTTGTTTGAGGCTTAGACTCTGTTGAAGGCTCATTTTGTCCACATGCCGTCAAGCCAAGGAGCAAAGTCAAACTTAACAAAATACATATTATTTGTTTGAACCGCATATACTCACTCTCCTTTTATTCTGCTTTTTCTCCTGGATGAGAAGCGTAAAATTCATCTAAATATTTTTCCAACTTCTTCTCAAAGTTTGCCCATGTTTCTCCAGCTGCCATATTACATTTATTTTCAAAATCTTTTGCAAGTGAAGTTGGGTCGCTTCCACTGTCAATCTGCGTTTCTACCTGCTCTAAATATGTATTTACGTCATTCCAGAAGTTTGGAACTAGCTTGTTAGCATCTGCGATAAAAATCTTTTCTGGGTCTTTTGAGATTGTTTCCAAACAATATACTAAACCGTCTTTTGCATACCCTTCTTGTCCATAGTATTCCAATACGTCTGGGTCGGCTGATGCCGGTGTGTAGATAGAAGATGTTTCAAGTTTTGTTTTTCTATAATCAATACGTGCTTTACAGCCTTCTTCTTCATAACTGAGGAATTTCACAAGTTCGTATGCCGCCTCAGCCTTTTCTTCAGGGCAGCTTGAAAGGATGAAGCAATAGTCAACGTGTGTTTGAATACGCTGTTCTAACCCTTCTGCTGTAGGCACTGGATAAATATCCCATTCAAAATTTACTCCCTTGTTAATCCACCCTGTATCCCATGAGTTGTGATTACCAAAAAGAACCTTACCTGCTAATAATGCATCTGCAGAACCACCGAATTTTAACTCATATGCATCTGCAATACCTTGATTACGTTTATCATTATCTTTTAATTCATCAGAAATAAGACCTGGAACAGACTGTAATTCTTCTACAATCTCAATTGATTTTGTCCATGCGCCATTTGTAAAATTAAATTGATTTGTTTCAAAATTATATCCGTACATTTGAAGTGGCGCTTCTAACATACCACCCATTAACTTTGTAGAAAGTTCATGCGTATTGTCGCTGCTTGTTACAATGTTGATACCTGAATATTCATTTGTAGTTGCTTTCTTACACAGATTGATAAATTCTTCAATTGTCCATTCATATCCTGGGTCATCAAGGTTCAATGTATCAAGTAAAGATTGGTTTACTTGAATTGTGTTAAATTGAACACGCCAAGGCATCGCGTAAAGATGTCCGCCATACGTATAATTGTCAACACCTGCTTGAAGTGCATTTTCTTTGTCTGGATCATTTGCATAAAGGTTATCCAATGGATATGCCAAACCTTGACTTAAGATAAATGCAAAGTTCTCAACGCCGAATGCAACGTCTGGAAGATTTCCTGCTGCTGCAAGTTTACTCAAAGCAGTAGGTGTATCTCCTACCCCAGAATCAGTATCCATTAATTCAACTTTAATCTCTGGGTGAAGTTCGTTAAATGTTGGTAGAATAGAATCAATTTCATTCTTCAAATCATAGTTTACAAGAAGCGTGATTGTTGTTTGCTCTTCTGAACCATCTGCGCTTCCACCTTTTCCTTTGCTTCCACATCCCCCTATGGATGCGAGCAATGCGAAAGTTAAAAAAACTGCAGTTACTTTCTTAAAAAGACTCTTTTTCATAAAATTTTCTCCTTTTCTTTATATATTACTTGATTGCTTACGAAATCAAGTTATATTCGTTTGCTAATTTTTATTATATTTTAATAGTTATAGCAAAAAAGTCTTGTGACAATTTTTACCATATAGTAAAATATACATGAGGTGATTAATATGGATTTATTACAATTGCGCTATTTTATGGATAGTGCCAAAAACGAAAACTTTTCAAAAACAGCAGAAAAATATATGGTTCCAACTTCTTCCGTTTCTGCCTCAATCAAAAGGCTAGAGTCTGAACTTGGAATTCAGTTATTTGACCGCAAAGCAAATAAAATTTCCCTGAATGAACAAGGAAGAATATTTGCAAATGCTTTAACATCAGCCTTCGAACATGCTGAAAATGCAATTGCAGAAATCAAAGCTCCTAAAGTTCCTGTTCCTGAAATAAGTTTACTTGTTCGTGCAAGACGAAACTGGATAACCACTCTACTTGTTCAGTATAAAAAGCTTCATCCAAATGTTTCTTTTAAAATGAGTCATGATTATGCCACCACAGATTTTACCCCTTATGACATTGTCATTGGCAGACAAACTGATGAATGTAGTGATTGGGAGCATTTTCTTCTTAGTGTTGATGAATTATGTATAAAAGCTCACAAAGATAATCCCCTGACTCAAAAACGCCTTACAATGCGTAATCTTTGTAATGAACCATTTATTACAATGGGAAAGGAAAACACGTTACATCGACTTCTTGTCAAACATGGGAATCGTTGTAATTTCACTCCTAATGTAGTGATTGAATGCGCTGACCGTGATTGCCTTTTGCATTGTGTGAATGCTGGCATGGGGCTTTCTTTAGGAACGAAAAAAGCATTAAAGGATGATATCCAAAAAGAGCTCGTTGCTCTTGATGTCATTGATTTTTGTGAAACTCAGCTTGTATATGTGTATCATCGACAAGTTCGCAATAACGATGACGCTCTTAAATCATTTTTGGAGTTCCTTGCGGATGTTGCTTGCACTGAAACGAAATAATATATCTTATTTTGAAATATAATGTATAAGCTCTGGGTTGGATTTTTTCCAACCCTTAAATATATATCTTACACGGCAAATCATAAGTGAAACCCAAACACCAAATCCTTTATTTTCCCAATACCATTTTGCCCATTGTATTTTTGAATAGTCCTTCATGTATGGTCTCAAAAAAATCTTTGCAACTTTGTACTCATCGAGAAAGCATTTCATTGCAAGTGGAATCAAACGATTGTATTCTTTTGCAGTAATATTTTGGAAAACAGTCGGGCAATCCGCCTTTTCAATGCATTGCTTATCTCTGTTAATATGATATCCCATACAACTGTGTTCAAATTTTTCGTCAGTAAATTTGAGTTTCAGTAATACTCCTTCGTCCGTATGTCTTTGCAAACGCTGATAATCGGTATCGAAAACAAGATTTCCCAAAGAATAGTAAATCATTTTATTCCCGACTTTTTCGTAATTCTGCGGGACATGTGGATGATGTCCCACAACAATGTCAGCTCCATATTTGAGATAACGAAGATATTTTTTCCTTACCGTTGGCAGCGGAAGATTTGAAAACTCTTCACCCCCGTGTACAATTAGCACACACCAGCGATTGCTTTTCTTTACCTCACGAATCTGTTTTTCAATTCGTGAAAAATCATCCCAAAACACAATTCCCGGTTTGTCTATATCTGCTTCAAAAAGCTGTTTGTAACAAACACTTAGGAGTCCAATCCCTCCAGAACTTTCAATAATCACTGGCTTTGCCGCCTCATCAATATTTTTCCCTGCACCGAGAATGCGACAATTATATTCTTTTGCCAGATTGATGGTATCTTCCAAACCGCTCTCACCGCAATCCAGCGTATGGTTATTGGATAAATTCCAAATGTTACCATTCATTTTTAGTAACCACGAAATAGCTCGAGGGTCACTCGCATGAGCAGGCGTTGAACTATCGCCTCGTTTCATATTTCCAATAGTCAGCGCACCTTCTACATTTGGAACTGTATAGTCCGCTGAACTCAAAAAATCTATTAGTTCTGAATCAATTAATTCTGAATTTGACCAAGCATCTTTGAAATATTTCGAAAATGCGATGTCACCTGTGAATGCAATTTCTGTCATCTTTTCACCTCACTAATGTCTATTTAATAATCTGTGAAATAAGATTATAATCATTTGTAAGTATCGTATCGATTCCCATTTCCAAAAACTGCCTTGCTTCTTCTACGTCATCTGACCAGAACACATTACAAATAATGCCATTTGCATGTGCTTTATCAATCATTTCCTGATTGAAATATGGTTTAAATAGTTGAACCTTCTTACAATCATATTTTATTGCACGTTCTACAATGGACCATCTTTTTTCAGCCGTACCGGCACCACCGCAGCACCGACAGATATCTGGTGCCATCTCTATTGCTAGTTCTAGAAAATCTTCCTCACCATTCATAAAATACACGTATTTTCTACAGTCATATTTATCTATTAGATCAATGATTTTCTGTAGAATAATTCTGTTGTATTCTACTCCCTCAAACTTCAGGGATTTAATGTGAAGATTCATAACTACATGACATGAAAATTTCTTTAAAATATCCTCGAATTTCAGGATTTTCATACCTTTAAATCTCTCATTATATTTCACTCCAAAATCATATTGGAGCAATTCTTCGTATGTATGTTCCGTAACCACTCCTCTGCCATCTGATACGCGTTCGAGAAACGGATCGTGAATGGAAACAATTTCTCCATCTTTTGTTGGCCAGAGGTCAAATTCAATCTCTTCAGCACCCATTGCTACAGCAGCCCCAAAAGCAGGCATGCTATTTTCTGGTGCAATTGTATTAAATCCTCTATGTGCGCAGATTCTAGGATATGGCATAATACTGTCTGGTCTGACAATCGCACTTCCCGCTGGTCTGTATTTCCAAGGACGACGACCTTTCTCAATATACTCATAATGAGCTGCCAGTGGGTTGCCAAATCCAGCCGGTTTATAATATTTATCCTTTACATCAATATCAACTGTTTCAATTCCCACGCGGCTATACATATTTGTCAGCACCTTGCCGTCTGGCGCTACAACCATGCTCGCACCACCAATATCAGAATTTTCATCCATAGAAACAGATGAACGAATCACGTAGGCGTTCGTGTTGTATGCCAAAAATTGTGTCATAATTTGAAGTGCCTGGTGTGTATCACTGCGCTGATGAGAACAGTTGATAATCACGTCCACATTTTGTCTTGCAATGTTTGGAAATGCTTCATAAAAATAATTGTCATAACAAACCATAAATGCAAAACGAATTCCTTCCATTTCTACTATCGTTGGTTCTGAAAATTCATATGAATAGTTGCTGTCTAACTTTGTCTTACTCACTTCACCTGGCGTAAGATGCTGTTTATAATACTGTCCAACAATTTCACCTTGCCTATTAAAACAATATGTAGTGTTTCTCAAGCCACTTTCAAGGGTCGAACGAGCATTTACAAAAACCATAGCATTACATCTCTTTGCTGTTTTGGAAACAGTATTCAAAAGTCTTTGATTAAACTTTTTTGTACTGATTAGTCCATTCTCCCTTGAACCTGCCAAGCATGGAATATCACATGATTCTGGCATCACAATTATGTCCATTGTATCGTCACATTGTTTTAATAACTCAAGCTGCGCTTCAAAATATTTATCTGATTTACTAAAATCTGTTGAATAAGCTGGTTGAATTATACATACTTTCATTTCAATTTCCCCCAAAATTCTAATCTGCTGGTTGTTCACTCTTATATTACGTCATTTATCTTTCACTTTAAATAATCAGTTCAAATGTACTGTTATAACTTTAAAAGTATAGTAAGCACAAAAAAACTGCCACACTCATGAATTTTCATTCAAAAGTGTGGCATTTTTTATTATTTTTTTCGGTATCGCGTTAGAGATATTCCATCATTTCAATGGTCACTCGATTCCATCTGTATTTCTCCAAATCCACCCGATTCCCTTCCACTTTAACACCCTCATTTTCCAAAAGAATAATCTGTCGGTTTTCTCCACCAAAAGCAAATGCTTTGGACACTTCTCCTAAGCGATTTACCACCCTATGGCAAGGGATGTGCTCCGGGTCTGGATTGACATGAAGTGCATAGCCCACCACTCGTGACCATCTTCGATTTCCCGCAAGGGCAGCCACCTGTCCATAAGTTGCGACTTTGCCTTTCGGAATCTGTTTTACCACATCATAGATTAATTCAAATACAGATTTGTCCATTTATATTCTCCTTTCGGCATTCTCCAACGAATCATATCCGTATAATTTTGCCGTATTTTCCATGATTTCCATGGCCAAATTTCTATTTTGCTTTAACAGCGAAACGATAAATCCACTGTACAAAATAAACGTGCTTTCTGAATAGGTACTCATTTCCCCTCTCAGATAGGTTTCATAAGAAGTGTTAAATGCGGTATCCGTAACTGTCTTGATGCTTCTTGCACTACCCGCCATTTTCGGATACTTTTCCGCAAATTCTTCCATCCAGGCTACTTGAATCTTGATAATTTCTTCCTGAATTGCGTTTCGCTCCTCTGAAATCACAGGCAAATCCTTTTCAAGCAGCAAATATTTTTCTGGATTTGTGCTCTTCATCATTCTCGCATATTTTTCCATAATCAGATTCCAGCCTTTTTGTTCTGCATCGACCAAATCCTGATAAAAGCTATGGAGCAAATCTTCTGTCCATGTAAGATACTGGCTTTTTCTCATAATCGAAAATGTCTGGAAATCATCCTGACAATCTGCTCTGCCGCCTTCGTTTTTCACCCGGTCAAATTGTTTCCATTCTAATGCTACGATTTTTTCAATGATGTCCATATTTTTCCCTTCCAAAATCTGTTTGATATAGCTTTCCAAAAATACATCCTCGCCCGACACTAATCCCTGCCGCTTTAATTCTTCCAAAAGTTCCTTTGCAATTTGCTCAAATAACTCCTCACATTTATCAGCTTTATTAATGAAAGAAGCACGATAAGTTACATTTTCCCACGCATCGCTCTGAGTCGGGAGATTGGCAAGCTTTTCTAATAATGGAAGAATCTTTTTTGACAATGGAAATTCTTCCAATCCCTTCTTCTTCCACTTATAGTAAGGCGCATAGATTCTACCCAGCAAATAAATCAAATCCATTGTGCTTTCAATTGCCTTGCCCACGCAGATTTTTGCAGTAAGCTCATCTCCCCTTGCCATCATTCTTGCATAATTACTCTGCGCATACTGCGAAAATTCATGAATACTTTGTGCGAGTTTTCCTCTCCAAACACTTTCTGGATAATAGGCTAGCAGCTTCTTTCTAATCTCAGAAAAAATGCCCATATCATCTCGAAATACGCTTCCATTGGTAGCTGCCGCTAATTGGAATTCTTCTACTTTTTGATAATCCAGCAAAATCTCTTTTTCAAAATCCTCAGAACTTTCCAAAAGTGTATTATAAAAGTCATTAATCCTAAATACGCCGCGGCGATATTTTAAACGATTCTCATTTTCCGTGAGTTTCTCATATTCTTCTTGCAATGCAGGTCCAATTTTTTCATAATCTACATCTGTAAGCCACATACAAAATCCCACTGCATAATCATGGTCCATGGAAATCTCGTCATCAAATCCGTAACAGTCTGAACCTTCCCCAACTAATCCAACTGCGATTCGATTTTCCCATTCAGGAAAATGTGTATGAATCATTTCTTTTCCCACGGTTTCATAAAATTCTCTACTGCGTTCCAAATTCGAACGCCACTTATTAACTCCAGAACACTGGCTCTTTGCATAATTATATTTTTCCATCACTCTTGCATAATTATCATTCTTACCGGTGTGTTTTTCGATTTCCCGTAATCCTGCTTCATAAGCTTTTGCTGCCTTAGAAAAATCCTTTTGAAAACAGTACGCGTCTCCCATTGCCACTAAAGTTGCACCATAATGGAAATCTTGTCCTCCATTTTCCTCATGTATGCGTAGGGCATGTTGCAAATACACAATCGCTTCCTTATAGTCTTCTTCCTTACCCAATTGCAATAAGGTGGCAGCCAGATTGGTTCGTGTTGTCGCCTGTGGAATCACGGCTTCTTCATAAGAATCCACAACAGCCAATGCTCTTAAGAGTACCTCTTTCGCTTTTTCATAATCTTCGATTTCTTGATACGCCAGTCCCCAGTTGTTATAAAGATTCGCATATCCAAAATCTTTCGCATCTAATTTCTGCTTATAAATCTGCTCGACGCGCCCAAACAGCTCCAAAGATTCTACTAGCAGACCAAATGCACGATATGCGTTCGCAATGTTTAGGAGGGAAGTCGCATATTCAAAGCTTCCATTAAGCTTCATCGCGTCTAACAACTGTAATAATTCCGTGCAATATTTCAGCGCTTTGTCTTTTTGCGTGGTATCTCTGCAGAAACCAATCATTTCATTTAAAAGTGTAAATAAAATGCCTGTTTCAGACTGCTCTTTTGCTTGTTCTATGTTTTCATATAGATATGCTTCTATGTCGGACAGTGGGTATTTGCCAAACATTGTGTCATAAGTGGTGAGGATTGAATGAATGTCCATTTGGGTGCTCCTTTTTTCATTGTTTATATGTATTTTCACTATCTGACCTCTGCAATATACCGCGTTGTAGCCTGGCGCAGATACCAACCTAGGCGGTGTGCAAAAGTTTCGCCATTCTGCTCAAAATTAAAACTATCAACGGCCTTCTCAAGAGCCTGCTGACAATAAATAACCATACCAAAACTTTGCAGATGAGACGGAATACGTTTTATATGCGCCGCAACCATTGGCAGATAGCTTTCAATCAGACGCTCTCGCGCAGAATCATCTCCGCTTTTCATTTGACGTGCGCATTCCACTTCTTCCTGCCTGCTTAGTTTTCTGCAGTCACTTATCTTTTCAAAAAAATCGTTGAGACTAATAAAAATCATACTCTGTCTCCTTTTTTATTTCAACTTCTTTCCATCTGAAAATGCTTTTCCTACTACTTCTCCAAGTGTCCAATAAGTATAATGAATTGGGTCGTATGTAATTGGGCTAAATTTATCAAGAGATACCTTGCCATCTTCGCCTAAAATACGTTCGTCCGCACATACATTTACGATTTCGCCAACCAAACGGCAAGTTGCTTCGTCATAACTAATCAGCTTACATTCAAGTGCCATCGGTAGTTCCTCAAAAAGTGGTGCATCCACGAACTCTGATGAAACAGCTGTCCATCCACATTTTTCGATTTTATTTGGAACTTTATCCCCAGAAACAATCCCAACATAGTCAGCAGCTACCACATTTTCCTTGTCGGCAATGCTAACTGTAAATGCTCCTCTATTTAAAATGTTTGCAGTTGTTTTATGGTCGTCACTCACGCAAATAGAAATCTCAGTTTCTTCACTGATACCGCCCCATGCTGCATTCATTGCATTCGGTATCCCTTCTTCATCATACGAACCGATGATAAGCACCGGCATTGGGTATAAAATTGCTTTTGCTCCTAAGTTTTTTCTCATGATATTTCCTCCGTCAACTTTATATTTTCTAATATTTTTCCTTTACAGTTTAAATTTAATTGTACTAATTGCCGTAATAACCATCCCTACGGTAGCAACTGCAATATCTACTCCATAAGGTATCCGAATCAATTGTGCTACAACAGAGTACACCAAATAAAGCAGTGCGAATATCCCAAATCTCTTCAGGTGTTTCTTTGCAAACTCCTTTCTGCGTTCTGAACCCGCTTCTACCACCTGGTTATATTCTGTGCCGTTGTACCAGTATACATACTCCGTTTTGTATATAATGAATGCCAGCAATACGAGATTGAGTACACAAACATTCATCACGATTCTTGTGAGAATCGCACCACTTTGAATTGGCAGTAATGCACCCCCTAACATCGTCACTACAAATACTAGCATCCATAATAAAAATCCTTTATAACTCTTTTTTAGTTCCATGTTTTTAATCCTTTTCTATTTCCTTAAATATCAATATTAAAACTCGATCCAATTTGTAGCTTCCACAACTGGTTTTATAACAGACATTTGTTTATGCTGAACCTCGCCTGGAGTTAAAACAAATTCACTGTCTTGATATTTTTCTTCTGCAATTTCTAATGCTTCTTTTACATTATTCGCCATAACTTCAAATTCTTCAACTACTGTTTCTTCAATTGCAATTCTATATATTTGCATCAAATCACCCTTTCAATATTTTGACTTTCTTTTTCGTATTGTTTTATAAGTGCATCATAATCCACAAAGGCAACTAATTCTTTTATCGGACGATAAATAGATGCAGAAATGATGTCACTAAATTGTTCCTTTCTCTCTTTAGTTGCCACAATATAAAACTTTGCTCTAAAATCTTGTAATTCGTAAAAGTTGAAATGTGGCATAACCACCGTTTTACTCCATTGCTTTAATTACATAGTCTTTTTGTGTCATATTTTCCTTTCATTCTTCTTTTTTAATATTTTATTAAAATCATCTAATTGTTACCATTATACCATTCATATAATTCTCGCTCAATCATGAGGTGGAGTTGGTTTTCGATTATGCTCCTTGATACAAAAAGAAAGCCGAATTTCTACGACTTTCATTCTTAGTTATCTAAAGGAATGAGGGGCTATTAGGCTAGTTTTATAAGTTGTTATATCTTATTATTGGAGTTAACCCAAATTTGACCCTACTTCCTTATAAATTGGAAATTATCAATTTCAATTATTTTATAATTTATAAGTAACATATGCCCCAGGAATATTGTCGTTTTCCATTTTAACAGGAGATATTTTAAAACCATTTTTAATCCAAAGCATATTTGACGGAATGTTGTTTATATCGCAGTATGCTCTTACTTGATAACAACCATTTTTTTCTTCAGGTTTCAATGCATTTTTTAGCACAAGACTACCTATTAATTCATAATTTTTTGTATAACAAAAACACCTGACCTTCCTTTATATTCCACAATGTTTCTATTAATTCGATTGTGAGAATGGTCCAATGTCTAGGTTTTCTTCTGGTTCATCAGGATTCCACGGAGCGATATCACCAACTGCAGCACTCCCTTTCGCCGGCGCAATATCTTTTCTTACTGGTGCTATCGCTTCTAGGGCTATGTCCTCTCCTCTGATATTCCAGTTTCCAGTTGGAGCGATATCGTCATTTTTTTCGGATATCGAATATTTTTCTTGGTTTCGTGTTCCATTTTCCTGATTTTGTGGTATACTAGTAATAGGAGATGCAGTCGTCTTTCCAGGTTCGGTTTTTACCGACTGGTTTTGATTGTATCTCTTTTTATATTCAAAAGAGTCTTGAACCAAATCTTGTAAATCATAGAAAACCATTTCTCCATTTTCTTTATACCCAACAATAACTTTTGCATTGTATTGCTTTCCGCCAATATCTAGTAGAACGTTTCCTCTGGCAAACTGTGTAATATCATCTTTTCTAGTATGGTTTAACTCCTCATTTACATAATCTGTGCTTGCATATATCACATCATCCAGATTCTGCGCTGCATTCAATTTATCCTCATATACTTCTTCCTGGTTTTTCCTGATAATGTCCGTATAATCCGAATTTGTATAATGGTCTGCAGTTTTCTTTGTAACCCCCACCAATCTTCCACTAACAGGAACTCCCGGTCTGAATTTCTTAATTTCTTTCTTTGCCAGTTTTATTCTCTCACTTTTGTCAAGTTGCGCAAATTTACCGTCAAATATGTCGTTTTCGATTACTGCAACTGCCCTATTATCCTGCGTATAATTGATAGAATACTGAACATAGTCCTTTGTTTCAGTCTTGCCCGTCTCCCTATACACCTCATCAAACAGTTTCTTAACCTTCTCCAGTTGCTTCCCTTCCTTGCTTCCTGAAGTTACTGTTTTAACCAGATACTTGATTTCGTCATATATCTTCTGGAAGATATTTCGGTTCTGCGAGGACAACTGTTGCACAAACTTTTCATCTGAGAACAGATAATCACCAATCAGGTCTGCAGTAAGCTCCTGTTCTACATTTGCATTTTCTATATCCTTGTATAGCTCCGTCAGTTTCTGAAGACGCCCTTCGTAATCATTCTTGCTTTTGGCATATTCGAAAATTGCGTTCTGCAGTTCCTGGTAATGCTCCGTGCCTTCGAGTACATGCGTTATCTCACTTTACATTCCACAATGTTTCTATTAATTCCGCGCCACCACCAGCTTCTCCTATAGTACGGACTTGCTTTACATTCCACAATGTTTCTATTAATTCGTGTAACACAAGTCGTACGACTTTGCAACTACTTTTGCTTTACATTCCACAATGTTTCTATTAATTCAGATTACGACAACGAAGGTTTTGGGTCTTATTACTCTTTACATTCCACAATGTTTCTATTAATTCCTCTGTCGCAATCGTCTGAGCCGTTGGCTTACCTTTCTTTACATTCCACAATGTTTCTATTAATTCCCAAT
>JAFTWA010000023.1 GCA_017465565.1 Tyzzerella sp. | reverse complement strand
AATCCATTCTCCATTTCCACGACAATTTCCTCCATCGTGGGTGCTTCATAATCCAATCTTTTCATACATTTATCCTCCCTATTTTTAGATTTTTATTTACAGTTTTTAAGGACTCATCGGCTAAGTTCCCCGCAGACTATGCCGGGGAAATTTGGCCTGTTTTTATTAAGTTTATACTATTCGGGCTCAAAATTACAAACTCTTTTTCAAACGACAACACTTTCTCGAGATTTTTTCTTAAAAAAATATTCTAAAACATATCTTTTCGTTAGTTGCGGAGGGGTGATTTCTACCCGTTTTATACCTTATTATATATAGGGCAAAAAACGCTTTGGAGAAAAAGTGTTAACACCAAAGAACGATGGTCGGTTCTCCAAAGCGTTTTTAGGAAAAGATGAAGAGCTTTTTTTTGATAGCTTTTGAGCTTTTTTCTTTTTCTGCAGGGGTTTTTCAATGTTTTTTAAAAACTGCTTGCACTCCTGCCATTCCGATTGTAACTTACAGAGGTACAGACGATTTCGGTTGCACGAACACATCGAAGTCCTGCCATTCCTGCCACGCTTGCGGCTTCATCGGTTTACGCTTGCAGTCTTGGGTGTCAACGGATGCAGTCTCATAGACTAACGTTTACGGCTTCGTATACTACCCGAACTTGCACGAATGTAAGCAGATTTTCAGCTTCGTGCAAGTAAAAAGTGTTGATAGTCTGTAAGTTACAAACAAATTGCACGAATGTAGGCACTTTTTGTTTTTCTACTATTTTTCTACCCGTTTGGAGAGTGGTTGGGGAGGGAAATGAATTGCTTTTGTTGTTTTTTGCATTGAGAAGTTGTTTTTGGGGGAGGGATACCCCCTCTTGAGAGGGGGAAGGGGGTGTGTTAGAAAACATCCACTTGTGTGTTTATTAGTAGATGTGTCTCACACACCCCTTAATCCCCTCTCAAGAGGGGAAACAGACAAATCAACACAACTCTAAAAAAAACTTTGTTTGGGTGTTAGTTACAAAAGTTGAGCTACTCATCTGGTAATTACCCAATGCCCGCCTTTGGTGGAGCCTACATGTTTGACTATATCTTTCAAGTCTTCCATATCCCGGTGAATGGTGCGTTCGTTTACATTAAGTCTTTCTGCCATCTCTTCTACGGTGATTTTAGGACTTTTCTTGATCAATCCGATAATACCTTGCTGGCGTTTGCGGATTTTCAAGGCCATTACAAACCGCAAATCAATTTGTGCTATAATAAAATTCAAATTATGCATAAATACACTTTTTAACACAATTCAATTTGTGCTTTTTAGTATTAAAGACTAATTAAAGACATATTAGGAATAATGATAATTCGTAAAGCGATTTTTCCTAACTTTTAAAACAAAGCGTCGCAAATCATAAAAAGAAAAGGTGGTTAAAATCAACCATAAAGAAATAAAGAATGCAGCCAATTCGGTTGTACTCTTTGCCTATGAATCAACAGAAAAAAGTATTAAAATATCATTCAAAAGTCTTTGTTGTTTCAATAAAAATCACTAACTTTGTTTAGTCAAATATGGTTTTCTTGTTGAAGGTTTTCGCATGTTGTTTATATAGCATTATGTCTTTATACGTTATCGTGCGAGTCAACTTGTATTGTTAATAAATGATTGGCGTCTATATTAACAGGTCGGGGGCTTTTATTTTTCCCGTAATTTCGATGCAAAAATAGACATTTACTGATATATTCTACAATTATACTATAAAGTTAGTTCAGCCAGAACTCTGCCATCGAGACGTTTGAGGAGTTTAGTTTGTTTACAAATGCACAGGAGGTACCTGCCGAATCGTTCAAAGAAGACACAGCGTTAAAGAGCATTGACCTAAGTGAAGTTACTTCGCTTGGTGCTTCCGCTTTATACAACTGTACCTCCTTAGAAATTGAAGACCTCTCACTTCCCAACTTGGAAACATTAGGCTCAAATGCATTCTACGGTGTGAAGATTAAGAAGATTAGCGACTTGGGTAAGCTTACTGTTTTGCCTCGTGGTTCTACATCTTCACAGACCTTTGGTGATAGGAGTGTGTTGGAAGAGGTGGTGTTGCCGAATACATTGGTGACAATATCTAATGGTGCACTCTATGGTTATACTAATTGCGTAATTGAGGATGTAAACCTACCAAACCTACAGACGATTGAGGGTGGAGCATTTAACGGTACAAAGGTAAGACGAATTACTTCGTTAGGTTCTGTATCTGTATTTCCTACAGCATCAAATAACACGGGTTATCTTTTCCAAAATTGTACAGAATTAACCTATATATCACCATCGGTATTAGAAAATATTACAGAATACGTTAATCCATTTCATGGATGTACATCATTGCTTATAGATGAATTGCGATTGCCTAATTTGCAAACAATTTCCGTTATAGGTTATGGGCCAAAAATTCGGTCTATAAGAGATTTGGGTAAGATTACGCAACTATTTGGCGACTTTCAAATTGGTTCAGACGCTTCTAGCGCTTATGGAACTCCATCGGTAGTTGAGGAATTTTATATTCCTGAAACAGTGGAAAGTATAGGCCGTTATGCATTTCGATACCTTACAAATTTGAAATTTATTGTTTGCTATCCTATAACACCGCCTGCATTAAATTCTAACGCAGCTATTGATCACTCTTCTTGCCCTATTTACGTTCCGGATGAGAGTGTAACTGCATATCAAGAAGCAACGAACTGGAGCTCTTATGCTGATAGAATTTATCCAATGTCAGTTTATGAAGGGGGGACAGATTGAATTTGAGGATTCCAATACTGAAACTACGATATTAAGTTTGTTCGACTATAATTCTGACGGATATATTACTTATGCAGAAGCTGTGTCTACTACTGGTGAATCCCTTTTTACTAATAAGACTGGTATATATGCTTTTGAAGAGTTCCAATACTTTGAGAATGTGTCTCTTGAAAACACAAGAACGAATAATATGTATTCAGGAGCATTTAACGGATGTACTAATTTAACTAAGATAAAACTGAATGATAAACACACTGTTATTGGTAATTATGCTTTCGATAATTGTAGTTCTCTCACTAAGATAGAATTACCTGCAACAGTTACTACAATTCGTGATGCAGTATTCTGGAATACTACTAATTTGACAACTATTATTTGTAGAGCTACCACTCCACCAACATTAACAAGCAGTGATACTGGAATTGGTACTGGTAAGATTGTATATGTTCCTGACGAATCTTTAGAGTTGTATAGTACAGCAGAAAATTGGAGTACTTTGTATGAACAAGGTATAATCAAACCATTAAGTGAATATGTAGAATAGTTGTAATTCAGCCTGATTATTAGTATATTTACATCAAATTAAACAGTAGACATTATGGAAGTAAGAGTAGAAACAAAGACAACAATCATTACTGCCTCTGAAGGCAAGGTGTTAAAACGAATTTCAGACGGTCATATTGCCGGGAAAGAGGTATGGTTAGGCTATACGCATTACCTTTTCGACAAAGATGGAAAGGCAGTCAAGTTAGAGGAGCCATTGTTGGAACTACCAGAACATTATGAAGAAATAGATGATCCTAATCCTATTGAGGATGCTGAAATCGTTGAATAATGTTTTAGAGGAGTTAGTTCTGGGGCTACTCCTCTTGAGTATTTTTGTCGTTGTATCAATAAGTAGGAACAGCATGAAACTAACGGATAACATAGTAAACAAATTCGGTTACGACAAGATCATTCATTTCTTGTGCGGAACCACAGCTGTAGCATTAACAGCAAAACATGGTATCATTACAATGCTTGTAATGATAGTAATCGTATTTTTATTATCCCTATGGAAAGAATATCATCAGGATGATTATATTGATTGGAAAGATATTGGTGCTGGGATGCTTGGATGTGCCAGTGCTTTTGTCTTGGGGATGATATAATAAAAAAGACGTTTGGATACGTTCTGAACGGTTTTTTTAGGATAAGAACAGCCAGAACTCTGATATTACTTCGTTTGATGAGTTTGAATTATTTACAGGGGTTACTACTTTAGGCTCAACAACCTCGTGGTCTGGTC
>JAFTWA010000056.1 GCA_017465565.1 Tyzzerella sp. | reverse complement strand
TTCTTTCCTTACTTTACTGTTTTTAGGTTTGACATTTAATGTCTGTTCTTGAATTTTTCTCTTAGAAATTTTCAGGAATTATCTTGTCATCTATTGTTTAATTATCAATGTTCTTTTTGTTGTCTCGCGACAGCTTTCTTATATTATCACATCTTTTTGACGCTGTCAACAACTTTTTTAAATTTTTTTAAATTCTTTTTGAATTTATTTGGCGCTTCATTAGCGCCGAGTGTTATTCTAACACCTTACCTTTTTAATGTCAACATTTTCTTTGTATTTTATACACAAAATAAAGGACGAAAATTTTCGTCCTTTACAATACTTTTTGTGCTATTTTACCAATAACTGCCTATCCTCTAAACTTTGTAAGGAAATTCATCAGGATATTGTTATCATATAATATCTGCAGAATTTTACTCTCCTCGATATTTTGAAGAAACATCTTGCTAATCGCCATATCATAAAACAATGTAATCACAATAAATAATATCCAAACGATTACAAGGCCTGTTCCAATTCCCACGGCACCACCAGCTAAACGGTTCACTCCGCCAATCACTGGAAGGTCTCCAATAACACCGAGTATGTACAATGCTGTGCGCACAATAATTGACACAACTAAGAATGTCAATAAGAAGGCGGCGATATCAGATATTATTTTAGCAAAATACGTTCCCGCATAATCTATAAATGTATCTACTCCCAAACTTTCATAAACTTCGCTATTATTATTTTTAAGCAACAACTCTTTAAACATTGGAGGAAGCTCTGATTGTTCAATCAAAACAATCTGTTCTTCCCGAGAGGAACCCGCCCCCTCTTCCGGCATCAATATCTCAGCGCATTTTTCCTTCATCATGCTCTCCAGAGGAGTGTGTGCTCGGATAACGTTGCTCACATACGGACTTACAAACGCAACCAAAACAATAATCACAAGAGTTGCACAAAGGGATGCCACAATTTTGATAAACCCTTTTTTCACTCCCATAAAGATACATACTAAGAATATGCCTCCCACAACCAATAATAATTCATTCATCTTCTCACTCTCCTATTTTGCAAGACGGATTTCGTAAAATCCATTTGCATTTATCATCATGTATTTATTGAGTCCTGTAAGTGGGAAAATTTCCAAAATGTCTAAATCCATTTTCCCTTCATATTTACATACACCTTTTTCTGTATAGATGCCGCAAAGAGCACCTTCATATAAAATAATCTGTTTTCCACAAACTTTTATGCCGGAATACTCTTTATCCACATTTGTCTCTGAAACCAGTTTACCCTTTGTGTTATACACCATCAATTTATATTCTGATGATTCACTGTCTTTCACTACCAGCGCAATGATTTTTTCATTGTACGCCGCATTACAAATTTCATTCACTTCCACTCTGACAGCTTCTTCTGGCTTTTCTTTTCCTTCGTAAAGAATGATGGAATCGTCTGCTATTAATAATGAAGTGTTTTCATCCAGAAACGCTGTTGCCGGTATCACAATTCCTTCATACTCTTTTTCCTGAACCTGATATTCCTTCTTGTCAATATCTTCCCCACCGAAGTCGTAATAGACTACTTTCGATACGATACTATTTCCTTTGGTAAACAAGTAAGAAACAAGAAGCATATTTCCATCCTCAGATATCGCTACATCTATTGGATATCCGGTGTTACTCAAAGAAGTCTTTTGCTCTACCAGAGGACTCCCCTCTGCATCGTAGCACATAATGAGAGGCGTGGTTTCATCCTTTAAAACAGCCGCAACAATTCCCTGCCCAGAAACTGCAGCCTTTTCAATTGGGCGCGTAGTCTTTATCTCCCCCTTTAGGCCATTTTTTTCAAAGACAAGAATGCTTGTCCCACCCCGGTCACTCACTGCTATCATGTTCTCACGAATCTGAACAGATGGGTTGCTCATTTGGCACGACTGGTTCCACACCTCTTCGCCTTCCCTGGTAAGCAACGATACGCCATCCCTACTATATTTTAAAATACCGCCCAGACACGATACGTAACCTGCATTGTCTGTGCTGACATTTTCGTAAAATTCCAATGTATCAACTGTATTATAAGTCTGATTCTGCAATAGAAAATATATTCCAACAAGTACCACCGCTACAACCGCAAATGCCCCAAGCAGTACTTTCCATATGTGTCTTTTTTTCATAGCAAGCGTCCTTTTATCTTTTTCATGTACAATAGTATAACATACTTTTTTCCTATGGTAATAGTAATTTTTGCCCAATCATAATTAAATTGCCATCTTCCAGACCGTTCAGTTCACATATTGCATCAATGTGGCTGATATCCCCATATATTTTTCTGCTAATACTAGCGATGGTATCTCCTTTTTCCACAATATAAACCTCTTCCATTTGCACGCCCGAAGACTCTGCCTCCTGCTGTGTAACATCCTCCGGATTCGCGACATCTTCTGGCTGGGCGTCACCCTCTGGCTGGGCATCGCCTTCTGGCTGTATATCCCCTTCTGGCTGGACGTCACCTTCTGGCTGCGTATCCCCTTCTGGCTGCTCCGAGTCGACAACTTGTCCCGAAACAACTACGCTGTCTTCTGCATCTATGCCTTCTCCATCGTTATCCTTTGGCTCATCTTTTCCAATCTGATTCATGGAATCCTGTACATCTTGCATCTTATCGTAATTATTAATCATGGTAACTCCGATTACCAGAACAACCAGAACCAAAAACGTACTCATGGCATACACAAGACGCGAGTGTGATTTCTGCTCATTCTTTTCTAGTTTATCCTGAATTATACTTCTAAAATTCTTTGCAGCTCGATCTTCAATAATCTCACTGGGAGTCATCCCCGTTTTCTTTCGGCATGAAATCATGTAATTCTGCATTTCCACATTTCTCTCATAATAAATGAAATGGCCTTTGCACTCCATCATGTCGCGATACTTGTAAACGTAAAACTTTTCTTCCCTGTCTCTGCTATTTTTCGTTACGAAAACACTCTTCTCACGCGGAAAATATTTTTGATGTATTTTATGTATATTATGATTTACTTCCAGAGAATGCTCGCCGCCAGTAATAAACCAGCCCAATATTTCAGCATCTCCAAAGTACTCCTTACAGGTTTCGCAGGCGTCCTTCCAGACATTTTCTTCTACAATAAAATCCTTCCCTTTCACACTCAAGCTTTGCATTTTAATTGCGCCGCAAACGTAAATATAATCATTTTCTTCCTCTTGTACTATCTCACCTATCAGAAACGCGCCCAGCATTTCCTCATTTGCTTTCTCACATAACTGGTTAAAAAAAGTATCTACATAATCTTCTATGTAAATTTTCGAGCTATCGCTTACATTCCCTATTTGTCGAACATTTTTTGGAAGTTGTCTTGCCATTTTCCTCACCTCATCTGCATATTTTTTATCATGATAGCATACGCAAAACGCTGATTTTGGCAGTTCATGTCAGCAGCTTCCCAGAACTCTTCGACAAAAAAAGAACCCCGTTTACACGAGATTCCTTTTTTCTATGTCTTCTTATATAAATGCTTTCACTTTTTGGTAAATGCTGTCAGCATCTAATCCATATTTTTTGATTAACTCTACGGCTGGGCCTGATTCACCAAATGTGTCGTTCACACCAATCTTCAGAACCTTTGTAGGTGCTTTTTCTGATAATACATCACAAACTGCACTTCCAAGTCCACCGATTATGGAGTGTTCTTCGATTGTCACAACTTTTCCTGTCTCTTTTGCTGCTGCAATGATTAATTCTTCGTCGATTGGTTTGATTGTGTGGATATTGATTACTTTTGCATCAATTCCATCTGCTGCAAGCTTTTCTGCCGCTGCCATTGTCTCTGCTACTTCAAGACCTGTAGCGATTAATGCCACGTCTTTACCTTCGCGAAGCACAATACCTTTTCCAAGCTCGAATTTGTAATCTTCTCTGTCATTAATTACAGGAACTGCAAGTCTTCCAAAACGAAGGTATACAGGACCGTTGTGTTCGTAAGCTGCCTTTACTGCTGCTTTTGCTTCCACGTCATCCGAAGGATTGATTACAACCATTCCTGGGATTGTTCTCATAAGAGCGATATCTTCATTACATTGATGTGTTGCACCGTCTTCACCTACAGAGATACCTGCATGTGTTGCACCGATTTTCACATTCAAGTGTGGGTATCCAATAGAGTTACGAACCTGTTCAAATGCACGTCCAGCTGCAAACATTGCAAATGAGCTTGCAAATGGTACTTTTCCTGTTGTAGCGATTCCTGCTGCAACAGACATCATATTTCCTTCTGCGATACCACAGTTAATATGGCGTTCTGGAAAAGCTTTTTTAAATGTACCTGTCTTTGTAGCGCCTGATAAATCGGCATCTAATACAACAAGGTTGTCATATTCTTTTCCTAATTCTACTAAGGCATTCCCATAACTCTCACGAGTTGCAATTTTCTTTACATCTGACATAAAGCTTCACCTACTTCCTCTAATTCTTGCATAGCCTGCGCGTATTGTTCTGCATTTGGTGCTACGCCATGCCATGATGCCTGGTTTTCCATGAATGATACATTTTTACCCTTAACTGTCTTAGCGATGATTGCTGTTGGCTGTCCCTTTGTTTCTCTTGCTTCTTTGAAAGCTGCAGCAATCTGGTCGAAATCATGTCCATCAATATTGATTACATGGAAATTAAATGCTTCGAATTTCTTATCGATTGGATATGGAGAACATACATCTGCAATATTTCCATCAATTTGTAAACCATTGTTATCTACGATTACAACAAGGTTGTCCAGGTTTCTGTGGCCTGCAAGCATTGCTGCTTCCCAAACCTGGCCTTCTTGAATTTCACCATCACCCAATAAAGTGTATACACGATAATCGTCGTTTGATAATTTTCCTGAAATAGCCATACCAACTGCCGCTGAGATTCCCTGTCCTAAAGAACCTGATGACATATCTACACCTGGGATATGCTGCATACAAGGATGTCCCTGCAAATAAGAACCCACTTTACGGAGTGTAGCTAAATCTTCTACTGGGAAGAAACCTCTGTTAGCCAATGTGGAATAATAGCCTGGTGCTGTGTGACCCTTTGATAATACGAAACGGTCTCTGTCAGCCTTGTCAGGATTCTTTGGATCAACATTCATTTCTTCAAAGAATAGGTATGTGTAGATGTCCGCTGCTGATAATGATCCGCCTGGATGTCCAGATTTTGCATTGTAAGTTCCTACAATAACACCCTTGCGGACTTCGTTTGCTGTTTTCATTAATTCTAACTTGTTCATAGTGTCCTCCTATGTTTGCTATTTAAGTTTGCAACCTCATTATATGGTTGATATTGGAAATATGCAAGCGTTTCTTCTATAATAAATGCTCATTTTGTACTAAATCTCTACTTATATCTCCGTTCTTCCTTCAAGAGCCCTGAGAAGTGTGACTTCATCAATACATTCCAGGTCTCCGCCCACGGGAACTCCACTGGCAATTCTGCTGACTTTGATTCCTGTCGGTTTAATCAGCTTGCTAATGTACATCGCTGTTGTCTCGCCCTCCAGACTGGAATTCGTAGCGACAATCACCTCATCCACATCGCCTCTGAGACGTTCCATGAGTTCTTTTAACTTGATGTCTCCAGGCCCGATTCCCAACATCGGGGAAATCGCTCCGTGAAGCACATGATAGACTCCGCCGTATTTTCCCGTTTTTTCATATGCTGCCAGGTCTCTGGTATTCTCAACTACCATAATCGTCTTTGCATCACGCTTGCTGTTGCTGCAGATAGGACAAATTTCCTGGTCTGTCAATGTGAAACACTGCCTGCAGTAACGAACATTGCTTCTCGCTTCTGTCATGGTATGCGCAAGCTGCTCTACCTGTTCCTCCGGCATATTAATAATATGAAATGCGAGTCTCTGTGCCGTCTTCGCACCGATACCCGGGAGTCTTGATAATTCTTCAATCAATTTACTTATCTGACTGCTGTAGTAATCCATTCATCTACACTCCTGCCTAAAATGGCATTCCCATTCCGCCGCCAAGGCCGCCTGTCAACTTAGACATTGCAGATGCAGATGCTTCCTCCACCTTGCGAAGTGCTTCATTTGTTGCAGCCACAATCAAATCTTCTAACATTTCGATATCGTCTGGGTCTACTACTTCTTCTGCTAATTTTACCTTTGTCACTTCTCTTTTACCAGAAACAGTAATCTCTACGGCTCCGCCGCCTGCTGTTGCAGTAAATTCCTTTGTTTCCATTTCCTTTTGCTGCTCTTCCATCTGTCTTTGCATTTTCTGAGCCTGTTTCATTAAATTTGCCATGTTCCCTGGCATTGCTCCGCCTGGAAATCCTCCACGTTTTGCCATCTTTCTTTCCTCCTACTCTTCTATTGTAATGTCCATGTGAACCAATTTTTCTATATCCACAAAACTGTCTTCAAACCTGCGTCCCTCTTCCACATGACGCACCTCTATGTCGACTGTTTTGCCGATTCTCTCTTCAATCAGACGCTTAATTTCTTCTTTATGAGAATCACTGCCGATAAAACCTGCTGCCACTTCATCATCAAATACCAAAAGCAGCTGGTCCTGATTACCAACACTCAAATGCGCCTGTTTCAAATACACCTTCGTCATGCCGGCAGCCTGATTTGCAATCATACGGAAATCCTTTACAACCGCCTTCACATCCTCATGAAGTGCCTTTGAAAGCTCCACCTTCGGCAGCTCTTCCTGTGGTTCTTCGGCGCGGTTTACATAAACTACTTCCTGTCTGGCAGCCGGAATGCCCGCTTCCAATTTCTCTTCCACCGCACGGATCCGCGCGAGCACGCTATCTTGGTTTACTTCCATCTCTGGTTTGCAAAGCTTAATAAGCGCCACTTCCAGGAGAACTCTCTTTTGTGTTGCGTATTTCAACTGATTCGATAATTCCGAAAAGATACGAATATAACGAATCAAGGTGTCATATTCTATCATCTGTGCTTCTTCTTTTAACTGGGCCAGATTCTCACTGGAAACATCCAGCACGTCCTCCATATTATCAGAACTTTTTGCAAGAAGCAAGTTTCTCAGATACCAAGTGAAATCTGTTGCAAGCTGTCCAAGCTCACGCCCCTGCATAATGAGCTCTTCCAGACTGCGAAGTACTTTGGAAACATTCTTCTCTAGTATTTCACGAAGAAGTCTGCTAAACACTTCTGTGTCTACCGCCCCCAGCACCTCCAACACATTTTCATAAGTTAATTTCTGTCCAAGATAGAACGCAATACACTGGTCAAGAAGACTTAAGGCATCTCTCATAGAGCCATCTGCCACCTTTGAAATATAGCGGATTGCACGTTCCTCAACCTCAATGCCTTCCTGCTGCATCAAATCCGTAAGACGGGCAGCAATTGTATCGATTGTAATACGTTTAAAATCGTACCTCTGACATCTGGATAAAATCGTAATCGGAATCTTGTGCGCCTCCGTGGTTGCCAGAATGAAAATAACATATTCCGGCGGCTCTTCCAAGGTTTTTAACAGCGCATTAAACGCTCCTATAGAGAGCATATGAACCTCATCAATAATGTAGACTTTGTACTTTCCTTCAGTTGGACGGTAGGCTACCTCTTCCCGAATCTCACGAATGTTATCTACACCGTTATTCGATGCCGCATCTATCTCAATCACATTCATGGATGTGCCGTTACTGATTGCCTTACACATTTCGCATTCGCCGCATGGACTTCCATTTACCGGACTCAGGCAGTTTACTGCCTTTGCAAATATCTTGGCAACTGATGTCTTTCCGGTTCCTCTCGTCCCACAGAAAAGATATGCATGTCCGATACGTCCTGCCTTTATTTGATTTTGTAATGTTTTGCTTATATGGTCTTGTCCCTTTACGTCCTCAAATTCACCGGGACGAAATTTACGGTATAACGCTGTATATGACATGTTTATTTATCTCCAAAACTAATTCCTGTTAATTTCGCTTCTTTAATAATCCTTGCATTCGGGTCTACCACCTTCAGCTTGCCAGCCACTTCCTCTAGCGGCACCTTTATAGTTTCCCCTGCTTTTACACCAACCATGTAACCAAACTCTTTGTTCAGAATAAGCTGGGCCGCTGCCGCTCCAAGTCTGGTTGAAAGCACACGGTCGTATGCACACGGTGAACCACCGCGCTGTGTATGCCCTGGTATTGTAATACGAACTTCCTGATCTGTCTTTTCTTGAATCTGCTCCGCAAGCTCGTAGGCAATAGAAGCATATTTTCTCTTGGCTAATTTCTGCTTGTATTCCTTCTTTGAAAGCTGCGCGTCTTCTTTCGAAATTGCACCCTCTGCTACCGCAATAATTGTAAAATGCTTTCCTGCCCTTGTGCGCTTCTTAATCGCCTCAGAAATAACATTCAAATCGTATGGAATCTCTGGAATGAGAATGATATCTGCTCCGCCCGCAATACCTGCATGGAGTGTCACCCATCCCACTTTATGTCCCATTACTTCTATAATAAATACACGGCTGTGTGAGGTTGCCGTTGTGTGAATGCAGTCAATCGTGTTCGTTGCGATATCCACTGCGCTCTGGAAACCGAATGTCATATCCGTTCCCCAAAGGTCATTATCAATTGTTTTTGGAAGGGTAATAATATTGAGCCCTTCTTCCTTTAGTAAATTCGCAGTCTTATGTGTACCATTCCCACCCAAAATCACGAGACAATCCAAATTCAGCTTGTAATAATTGCGCTTCATCGCTTCCACTTTATTCAGTCCATTTTTGTCCGGTTCTTTCATGGTTTTAAATGGCTGTCTGGATGTTCCCAGAATCGTTCCGCCTACTGTTAGAATTCCCGAAAAATCCTTCGATGTCAGCATAGAAAAATTATTATAGATTAATCCTTTGTATCCATCTTTAAATCCGTAAATCTGGACTTCTCTGTTATCTGAAGCAAGTCCCTTTACTACGCCGCGCATTGCTGCGTTGAGTGCCTGGCAGTCGCCACCGCTGGTCAGCATACCGATTCTTAACATAAGGCCACATCCCTCCATTATTTTTAACCTTCTTTTCCATTATATCGTATTTTACAGGTGCTAACAACTGAAAAATGCGTTATAATATGTAGGAATGATTTGTTAACGAAGGAGATTTCAACTATGGAACGAAATGAACTCTGCTGGTGCGGAAGTGGAAAGAAATACAAAAAATGCCATATGGCAATCGATGATAAAATTTTGTTACTAACAATCCAAGGACATATCACACCCGACAGGGAACTTCTTAAAACACCTGCCCAGATTGAGGAAATCAAAAAGAGTGCAGCACTCAACACTGCTGTTCTGGACCATGTCGCTGCTCACATTCATGCTGGAATGAGCACAGCCGACATTGATAAATTAGTATACGATTTCACGACGGCACACGGCGGTATTCCTGCCCCACTTGGATACGAAGGATTTCCGAAAAGCGTCTGTACTTCCCTCAACAATGAAGTATGCCACGGAATCCCTGATGAAAATATTATTCTCCAAGAAGGCGATATTATTAATGTAGATGTTTCTACAATTCTTAACGGATACTATTCTGATGCTTCCCGTATGTTTGCCATCGGTGAAATTTCAGAAAGAGCGAAGAGGCTTTTAAAAGTCACAGAAGAATGTGTGGAACGAGGGCTTGCAGCAGCAAAGCCTTGGGGACATCTTGGAGATATTGCAGATGCAATCAATAGCCATGCACAGGCTAACGGCTATTCCGTTGTAGAGGATATTGGAGGACACGGAATTGGACTGGAATTCCATGAAGAACCATTTGTAAGTTACGTTACTCCAAAAGGAACAGAAATGGTTCTGGTTCCTGGCATGATGTTTACCATCGAACCAATGATTAATGAAGGAAGTCCTGATTTCTTTGTGGACGAAGATAATGGATGGACGGTTTACACGGAGGATGATGGATTGTCGGCACAGATTGAATATATGGTACTTGTCACAGAGACAGGGGTAGAAGTTTTGACAAAATAACTAAGGATAAAATTTATGTATTGACTTCGACATTTTAGTAAATTATAATTAACTAAATCGTAATCAACTAAACTGGAGGTCTCGATATGTTTATTGGCAGAGAAAAAGAACTTTCAACTTTAAACAGACTATATGCTTCAGATAAATTTGAATTTACAGTTATATACGGTCGCAGACGTGTAGGAAAAACAGCTATCATCAATGAATTTGCTAACGATAAGCCTGCAATCTGCTTTACCGGAGTAGAAACGAACGAAAAACAGAACTTAGAAAATTTCAGTAAATGTATTTTTGAATTTGTCACAAAAAAGCCTGCAAATACTTCATTTCCATCTTTTCAGGCAGCATTAGAATATGTCTTTGAGCTTGCAGAAGAAGAAAGAATTTTATTGGCAATTGATGAATACCCATATGTTGCAAGAGCATCAAAAAGTCTCGCCTCCACATTACAGCTTTTAATTGATAAATATAAAGATACTACCAAACTATTCCTTATCCTCTGCGGTTCCTCTATGTCTTACATGGAAGATCAAGTATTGGCATACAAAGCCCCACTCTACGGACGCAGAACTGCACAATTTAAAGTACAACCATTTGAATTCCAAGAAGCTTGTAAATATTTCAACAAGTTACCTAATGAAGACAAAGCATTGGCTTATGGTATTGTGGGTGGAACTCCACAATATTTATTGCAGTTAAAGGACAAATTGTCCATTGAAGATAACATTAAGAATACGTACCTTAATCCCGCCTCTTCGATTTATGAAGAACCACAAAACTTGTTAAAGCAAGAAGTGCGTGAGCCAGCAATTTACAATGCTATCATTGCTGCAATTGCCACCGGCTATACGAAGATGTCAGAGATATCAACGAAAGTCGGCGAAGATACCAGCGTGTGTGCGACTTATATTAAGAATCTGGTTTCACTTGGAATTGTAAAAAAAGAAACTCCTTTTGGAGAAGATTCTACAAGAAAGACGATTTATTCCATTGAAGACAATATGTTCCGTTTCTGGTATCGTTTTGTTCCGGAGAATACTTCTATTATCTCTCGTGGTGCGACAGAACTTGCATATAACCGAATCAAACCACATTTATCTACTTATATGGGCGGTGTGTTTGAGGAAATCTGTAAACAGTACCTGTGGACATTACTATTAAACGGAAAATGCGTGATTGATTTTACCAACATTGGCAGATGGTGGGGAACAAACCCCAAAACAAGACAGCAAATCGAAATTGATATTATGGGAACTGCTGATAAAAACACGGCTCTTTTCGGAGAATGTAAATGGACAAATGAAAAAGTTGACCTAAGCGTATTGGAAGGCTTAGTTAAAAAAAGTGAATTGTTCCATTATCAGAATAAACATTATTATCTCTTTGCCAAGACTGGATTCACTAAAGGGTGTCAAGATAAAGCACATGAGATGGGGAATGTAGTTTTAGTGGGTTATGAGGAGATGTTGGAGTAACTAAAGATAAAGGGCTCTAAAATAGACTAAGGGGAAGCATCTCCGCTCCCCCTACTGTCTCGCTATTCACATTGCTTAGTGCATTACAATTTCTGATACTGTTCCACAATATACCTATCATCTTTATCTGGATTCTTTCCGATCAAATCATACATTGTCTGAATAACAGAAAGCTCTTCTTCCAATTCATCAGCTATTTGTACTACATCCTTCCCTTTTTGATACTTCTTTCTTATCAGAGTAATTATTTTTAATAACTCCCCTCTATTTTCAATCTCATCTTCGATTTTCCACATTGTCACGTCCTCCTTTTCACCTATTTCTGCTCTTGCCCGCATCTGCTCTTTTATCATCTTATACCGCCCATCACTAGCCACTTCACTCATAGTATCTAAAAATTCTTCCGGATGGCAGATAATTCGCTCCTTGTCTGCCATAAATGCTTTCATTTTCTCCGGATTGTTTCGGCAAGCTAAATAATCAAGCACTAGACGAAAATCAGATGTCATAAGCTCCCTTGTTTCTTTTGGCACATTTGATAAATCTATCAAATTCATTGGGTAATTCGCTACATATGGCTTGATGACCTCTTTCTTATCTTCTGGAAATTCCAACATGTCATGCAAGCACGACGGCCCTTGCCATGGTCTAGATCCCCAGTATAAAACTGCCGTAACGATTGGCACCAATCGCTGGTCATCATGAATCCTTTTACTGTAAGCAGGATTGTCATTCTTTCTATTCTCCTCCACAATGTTGCCTATCTGTTCTTCATAACCTGCATACTCATATCCCATCACTCTTTGAGGCATAGTATTATCATATCCTGTTTGATTTTCTGTACCACATATTAAGCGATATTTCCCATGTTCTCCATCCGCCTTACGAATATCACGGTTTCCTTGACGTAAATCTCCATCCATTTGTCTGGTAAATGCTTCCGTAGGCAGCGGGACCAGTCGGTCCTCCTCCAGAACCTTTTCCCCATGAAACACTAAATTATTAAAAATGTCTGCAAATACGTCATTGTAATCTTCTAATCTCTTCTCTGCAATGTCTTTTTTCATTCTTTCTCCTTTCTTTTCAGAAATATTCAAAGAATGAAATATAAAAAAAGTATAACAAAACGCAATATTCCAGTCAACAAACTTCCGAAGCTATTCTCTTTTACACTATTTAAGGGATTTACGACTATTTGCCGTATAGATTTGACAGTTAAACTGTCCATAGAAAAATTCAGATAACAAAGGCTTGGAACAGCTGCTAATGGCGCAACTCGCAAGTTTACTGATAACACACTGGTTCAAAAATATATTGCTTCACTATCTGGATTAAATAAACAACAGGCGTTAATTGCCTTATCAACAAAAAACTTTTCCATCAATGAGACTTTAAAAACCATAACCAGCGAAAGCAACAACAAGGCGTAGTCAAATTCACTTGACTACGCCCCAATTGAGTTTAGTAACTATTTTTTAATTTGATTTAATTGGTCATTTAATGCTAAAAGCTGTTCTTTTGTGAACTTCATATCCATCATTCCGCCCATCAGAGTTAAGAGACGGAGTACGGTAAAGCCACCCATCATCTGCATCATGCCTTCGTTCATTTCGAATCCAGCAGCCTGTTTACCTGCAACATTTCCCATAATACCTGCGAACAATGCTGCGCCCGCTGGATTTGCAAGGATATCGCCCAATTTGTCATTTAATGAGAAGTATCCTTCTGGAGCTGTAATATCGAACCAGTTCAGGATTGCGCCCTCTTCTTTCAAGCGGTAAGCTTCATTGAATTCTTCCACTTTACGGATAACGCTTTCGTCTTTGCAATCGCCTGCTATGGCTACTAATTCTGTTACTCCTGCGTTTGGCACTTCAAAGTAGAAGAAGTGGTCTGCTGCTTCTTTCACGCCAAGGCTTTCCCCATTCGCAAATAATTCAACCTGTGGCTGGTTAGAGTAAACAGTTACTTTTGTTACATCTTCTACACGGTCAACATAGCGTTTTCCACAGATGTGTACGAATGGTTCATCTGATAACCATGCTTTATATGCATAGAATGAATCTTTCTTATATTTACGGTCGAATGTTACAAGACCCTTATGGTTTTGTCCATTTTCACCGCCCTCATTACGGGCATCTGCACCGAAGTCAAACATGTTCCACACATGTGTTGCCCACATATATTTTCTTGAAAAGAGTTGTTTGATTAACTCTTCATGGTAGTACGCCTGATATTCTTCTGTGTAGTCACCCTGGAATGGTTCTGATGAATGCCAGTTGAGAGCTTCACATCCATATTCGCTGCATCCGATTGGAATGTTAGGGAATGTCTTGTGGAAATTATCGAACCATGGTCCATTCATAGAAGTATCTCCGCCGTACCATCCAAAGTAGTGGTTGTATGAAACAACGTCTGGAATCTGTACGTATGGGTCATTCAGGTCACACATAGATACACAAGCGATTGTTGTGAGTCTTGTTGGGTCCATTTCATGGCACATATCATTTAAGATCTTGTGGTTTTCGATTAAGTCATCATCTGAACCGTTGATTGTGATTTCGTTTGATAATCCCCAAACTACGATTGATGGATGGTTGTAGTTTTGAACTACTAATTCTCTCATCTGTGAAATTGTGTTTTCACGGCCTGTAGGCATGTGTTTTGAAATATATGGAATTTCAGCCCAGATTACAAGACCTCTTTCATCACATAAATCATAGAAGTATTGGTCATGTTGATAGTGTGCAAGACGGATGGTTGTCGCACCCATTTCGCAGATTAAGTCCATATCTTCTTCATGGTGCTCTGGGAGCAGTGCATTACCAAATCCCCATCTGTCTTGGTGGCGGGATACACCGCGGAGTGGATATTCTTCGCCGTTTAAGATAAATCCATTGTCTGGATGAATTTCAAATGTACGGCAGCCGAAGCGTGTGCAGACACCATCGATTACTTCTGTTCCTTCTACCAATGCAACCTCTGCCCTGTAGAGGTATGGGTCCTTTCTACCATGCCATAAGTGTACATTTTCGATTTCAACTTCTACTTTTGTATCGTCTGAGGATACGTTAGCAACAACGTTACCTTCTGCATCTTTTACTGTATATACAAGTGTTTGTTCTTCTTTTTTGTTTGTTACATAAACTTCTATCTCAACTTTAGCATTCGCACCTTCGATTACAGGTGTCACTTGAATACCAGGACCTCCATAGTAATCCAAATCAAAATGCGAATCTGCAACTGCGATGATGTTTACATTACGGTATAAACCACCATAGAATGTAAAGTCAGCCATTTGCGGATAAACAGTTTCGTTTGCTGAGTTGTCCACTGCAACTACGATTAAGTTTTGCATTTCTAAAGCTTCTGTAATATTCACTCTCCATGTAGAGTATCCACCATCATGGTGTGCTAAATGTTTTCCGTTTACATAAACATCAGCAGAAGAGTTAGCACCGTTAAACTCTAAGTAATATTGATCAGCTTCTGGCAAGCTTGATTTTAATAATTCTTTTGCATAATAGCATGTACCACGATAGAAATCGTTGTCTCCATCTTGTCCATCAATAGTATTCCAAGAATGTGGAAGTGTTACAAAATCCCATCTTTGTGGCATTGTAGCTGGCACGTGATCTGCATTTTTTGTAAATGCCCATTTCTTGTTAAAATTTACAATTTGTCTCATAAATAAATCTCCCTTCACGATTATCTTGACACTGTTCTTATTCTACCATGTTAGCACCTCTTAAGCGAGTAGTTTTTTTGTTATTTATCGTAAAATTTTTTCCAATAATTATACTTTGCCTAAATTTTCACCAAATTTTGACATTAAAGAGAGTCTTTCAGCCGCTCCATTTCTTCCTCTCTAAAATACGGCAGACTATGCACCTGATTCTTGATAGCCGCCAGCAAATATATCTCACCCTTTTGCACGCGAAAATTCTTTGCAAGTACATTCTGTTTTGCTGTGACATATTGTATTTTATCGTATTTTACAAAAAGAATACGTCTTCCAATTGAACCATCTACAATTTCCAGAAATTGCTTATGTACCGCAGTCCCAATCGTGAGAAATGCTGCTATTTTCGATATCAGAGCCAGCACACTTATTATTCCAATTGCGGCAAGCAGCACAAGCTTTGCCTCTGGAATAAATTCCATCATAATTCCAAATACCACGCCCATAACTGCAAAATAAAGCACTACTTTTGGAATCCAGATAAGCCAGATTGATTTCGGCTGCTTTTCTTCCCCAAGTTCAAGACATCCGTCAAATTCTGGAAGGAGCATCCTGATTTGTTCTTCTATTTTGGATTTTTTTGCATATGGAAGGAAGAAAAACTGCGCTTCGTTCTCATCATCATCAATTCCAACATTGATAATCTCTACCATATAGCGTTTCCCAATACGCGCAAGCATTGTCTGTGTAAAACGCACCGCATTAATCTTGTCAACCGGGATAGAATATGCAACCTTCTTAAAGAGCCCATAGCTCAGGGAAATCTTATCCTTCTTCCGCTCTATTTTAAAATCAATGTATTTCACAAAGCCTTTTACAACGCTCCAGAGCATGCCGCCCAGAACCCAGATAGAAACGAGAATGCTAAATAGCATTCCAAAAAGGCCTCCTTCCACATCTTCCAGTGTCAATTCCGAAAATGTTCCTATTGCACCGGCCACAACACCGACAAGCACGATTAAAGAAAAGAAATTTATCGAGAAGAGCCCATGGATTACAATATCATCCATTCCTGATACAAATTTCCTCTGTTCCCCTTGTGCAGCCTGCTCCTCCGCTTCTGCCTCTGGATTTGTTTCATGCAAAATCAACTGTCTGAAAGCTTCTGCATCTTTTTTCTTCAGAATAATATTTACATCCGTCTGGTCCGCCGTCGACAAGCTGTTGGTATCCAGCTTCACCTTGCAGGTTCCAAGAATCATCTCTAAGAGATTCTGCTCCAGATTTACGTTGGAAATATTTTTTAGTCCTATTGTATTCCTTTTCTTATTCAGGGTATTGCGCTCTACAATAAGTGTATTTTCCTGAATGCTTATATACGTCTTCGCCCAGACGAAAATCTGCCATATTAAAAGAACTGCAAGAAATCCAACAAGCACTAAGACTAAGTACGTTGTGTGTTCTCCCATATCTTCCATCTCATCCATACTTGTAATGAAATTTCCTATGAAAATAAAGACAATAACACCAATTGAGCGGATTGTATTTTCAAATATAACCGAAATATGATTTCTAAATCTAACGTTCTTCTGCATTTTCTTCCCTCTGTTCCACTACAATCTGATTGATACGTCTTCCTAAACTTTCTGCAATAAAATCCGCTTTCTCCTCATCAAGGAAACGCAAGGTCACATCTCCACCTGCTGTCGTTACTATTACCTTCGCAACCTTGAATATACGGTCGATTGGTCCGCGGAGTGTCTGCATCTTGTGTAAACGTTCAAGCGGCACAATGTTTCTCTCCACAAATATGTAGCCTTCCCGGATATCAATAAATTCCTCATTAATGCTATAGCGGTATCTGTGAAAACGGAAATACGGGCTGATAATCGTATTCAGTACAATTAGTATCAGTAAAACTACCGAAACAGCTTTTCCTATCTGTACATCATGCGGTATTAGCCAGATTACATTTACAGCAGCAATTGCTGCCGCCTCAAAAATCCCGGCTATAATTGCCGCCGTATACATACACCCCAATGCTCTTTTTGACAACTTTTCCATTCCTTAGTCCTCCTCAAAAGTACTTTTTTATTTTATCATTTTATATAGCTGATGCTTCACGTCGTCCTCTGCAAATGCCGTCTCAATTGCATTCTTCGTGCACAGCAAGATAATTTCATTCGGCTGATGGAGTCTGGTTTTTACCAATTCTATCTCTTTTGTCATCGTCGTTCCGCTTACCGTACGGTTATCCGTATTAATCGAAACCGGAATATCCGCTTTCACAAACTGTTCCAACGGATAATACTTCAAATCATTGACCGCTTTCGTCTGGAGATTGCTGGTTGGACACATCTCAATTCCAATGCGGTGCTTTCTGCATAGCATCTGCAATTCAATGCTTTTCTCCAGAGCGATGCCGTGTCCCAACCGCCCGGCTCCAAGTTCAATCGCTTCGCGAACGTTTTCCACGCTTCCACATTCTCCTGAGTGGATTGTAAATGGCATACCGCATTTCTTTGCTTCTCTAAAAAGCTCGCGGAAGCTGCTTGTTGGAAATGCTGACTCGTCACCCGCAAGGTCAAGGGCACAGACTCCACTTCCAAGATATTCCCGCGCCACGCGGAACATTTCCATGTTTTGCTCTGGAGTGTGATGTCTCATTGCACATACAATCGCTGATGCAAATACACCATATTTCTGTCCCGCTTCCCGAAGACCTTCTGCCACACTTTCAATCACTTCCTGACAAGTGAGGCCTTTGTCTGTCGAAAGCATCGGTGCAAATCTCACCTCAATGTATCGCACATCTTCCGCCGCCACATCACGCACTAATTCATAGGCGGCTCTTTTCAAGCCTTCTTTTGTCTGGAGACATAATAATGGCAAATCAAACTTTTCCAAATATTCCGTCAAACTGGTGCAGTCTGGACGGACCTCTAGTTTCTGCCTTAATTCTTCTTTTGTGAAAATCATTCCCTGGTCTTTTAACATCTCTTGCACGGAGTCGATGTTTAAAGAACCATCCAAGTGACAATGCAATTCTACTTTAATCATATTTGTAATCCTCATTTTCCAAATAAAAAAGATGTTATAACTTATTATAACACCTTCGTTTGATATATACATATTTTTTTGCAGCAAAAAAGCGGGTGATGGGAATCGAATTCCCTAACCGCTTGAAAAAACATTATAAATAGGAGGAAAACAACATCTCATCCTACTCATTTTTCTATATCGTACCGAAATCGTACCGATACTGTGCTTTCAGCACAAGACGTATAATATCATAAACTGTTTTTAGTGTCAACAACTTTTTCAAAAAAATACTCCAATCAAACAATAAATTTTATCATTTAATAGGAGCTATTTTTTATCAGACAAACCAAGTATATAATCTGATGATACATTGTAGTATTTACATAATGCCACGAGATATTCTATCGGCATTGGGCGTTTATAAAGCTCGTATTGTGAGTATGTTGTTTGTGCTACACCAAGCATATCAGCTATTTGCTTTTGTGATAAATCTTTATCTTCTCTCAATGCTCGTATTCTCTCTGGATATACCATGTTTTTCACCTCATGGATATTCTAATATAAACAAAGTGGTTATATTGACTTTTAACTCACCACGAGTTAGAATATTCAAAAAATAACTTTGCTATGCATGGAGGTAGAACATGACAATTGAAGAATTTGATAGGATATCATCTGAATTAAATGGAAAAGAATTGATTGATTTTATTAACAGACATCCAAAAGTTGCAAACAAATGGACAGAACAGTTTTTAAAAGAGATTAGCTATCTTGATGTAACATTGGATAAAAAAACAAGTCAAGAAATATGGAATAGAATTGTACATGATATTCAAGAATATGAACGATTTAAAAATGTAAAACATCTTATATGGTTTACAAATAAGATTTTTCTGTAATATAATCTATATAATATATTTTTTAAGTGGAAAGGGTTATCGAAATGAAAAAGAAAAGCATAATGATTTCAAGTATTACAGCGCTATTTATTATAGGTATAGTAATTGTAGCTATAACTACATATAACAATCAAAAGAACAAAGAAAAACAAGAAGCTACCAAAATCAAGCAAGAGATGGAAGCTCAACAAGACCTCGACCAAGGTGCAGAACTCAACCTAGACCGTGGAGAGCAGTCTAGTCAAGACAAATGGGAAGATGCCTGGGCAGCAATGAATGAAAACCAAGAATGCTTAACCCTAGGTTCAACCCACTTAAAACGTATCAGTGAGGGTGGTGGTGTACGTTACGAATACTCGGTAGAATTTATAGATTCTTTATACTTAATCAATGATGGATGGTTTCAAGGAGTTTCAAAAGAGGACTTAGGCAGTATACTAGCAGTAGCACTTTCAGACCTACCAGATAACGCAACAGGCAAAGAAGTATATGATGCTTTATGTGATTATTCAGAGGTTGTAAATAGGTCAGCAGCTGTTACTGGAGAAGGCACAGATGTCTTACAAGGTTTAATAGAGTTTGAACCAGAACCAACTCAACCACAGCAACAAACTAATCAATCTTCATCAAATAAAAATAATAACAACAGTTCATCCTCAAACAAAAACAACAGTAGCAGTAACAATCAATCAAGCACCCCACCAGCAGACAACTCCGACGAAGGCTCTGGCTCATCAAGTGGTTTTGGTTCAGCAGACGGTTGGGAAGTAGGAAAAGTCGAAGGCAACCCAGAGGACAATCAGGGAGAAGAAATACCAGGCTTTGAAATCCACAATTAGAGCTAGGAGACTGGGTCATCCCATAAAACAAATTTAATTAAAGAGGTATATCAAACTTGGACACTATAACATCCGAATCTTGCCCACGCCCCCACAGACAGCAGTAACGTAAGAAAGCTACGAAGTGCAGACGGAGTAGCTGGAGTACGTTACGGAGCTGTCATGGGGCTATGGCACACGCCACGCAAGTGGCTAGTGCGTGCTTATCATTGCCACGCACTTATCAAACATCAAACAGTTCTTGAACAACTTCTCCATTTACAATGCTTTAGAACCTCTCCCCTCTGTTTTACTACTCTCTCAACTTGTCAAACACTCACATTCCTAGAACAATCTTTCGCTCCGAGAATCCCCCTTACTTTTTACAATTTATCCGTAAAACACATTTTTTATGATATGATATAATGTATATGTAAAGCGAAAAATATGCAAAGGAGAAATTTACAAATGATTAGAAATTCAGAAAATCAAAAATTGATAGTGATTAATTTAAATCCTTCAAACAAACATTATACTTACCATGTGAACAATCTGAAACGCAATATTCTCATAATACGAGATACTTTTAAAGCAGTGTTCACAACATCTGCCATAGGAATTGATAGTAGCATGAATGTGTTTTATTCAGCTACTGGATTGAGTGATTCAAAATCAGAGGAAGATGATAAAATTGCTACTCAGAACAAGCAAGCAAATGATAATTTCCGTAATATGCTAAATTCCAAGAAAATCACTTCAAACGAAAATTACATCAAATTAGCTACCGCATTTGTTGATGCTGGACTACCAGAAGAATATATTTGTGCATCCGAGATAAAACTTTTTAATATCTTAAAAAGTAATAAAGCAACTACTCAAATAAATAACAGCACAAACTATAGCACAAATATTGGTGAAAGCAGTAAACAATATAGTATAGCTGACCTTGTTAATTTCTATTTTGCTCCAACAGGTGTCATAGCTCCTATGGGTAAAAAAGATGTATCTGACGTTTTACCAAATCGCCTTTTATTAGATTTTTTGGCTGGTGACAAAGATTTGCTCTTAATTGTTACAGTATGTCTCAGACTAATTACAAGATTTATAAAAACAGATGAACATGTATTATTTCAAACCTCCGAAGCCCTAAAATCTGTAATACATGGAAATGAATTGTTTAATGGCACAGAAGAAGAAAAAGATATTCTGTTCGATTCAACAGAATTTACTAATTATCTTGTACAATTAGCCGATAATGTAATAGCTGTAGAACAGGAATTTCCAGATTTTTATAATCTTATTCAGCAAAGGAAGAAAAAAAACAGTATTGATATTTCTGCTCGAAGCATAATGAACGAAATTAATTTAAAATTAAATGAGTTAAATAAACAACTTACTGCTGATGACATAAACTCTGATACCTTTATAGCAATGATGAAACAAATTACAGACACTATGTTAAATGTTAATAATACACTAGAAGCAATGCATGAAGAAGCTCAAACACAACTTCTGCTTAAACTCTCTCAATCAGAATAGTACTTATCCCCCAGCTTCAATCTCAGAACTGGGGGATATTGTTTCTTTTTATCACTCAATTCTACTCCGTGATTCCCCTTTGAATCTTCCTTATCATCCGACAATTCCTCTTTTTATTTTATGTAATAATTAAATTATAAAATATAATATTTTAAAAGAAATGGAGGTATAAGCTCATGAAGTTAAGAAACGTGAGACTAACTCTCGCCAATGTGGCGAAAACAACAAATTCTAGGAAAATGGAGGTGATAGGAACGAGCGTTATCCGTGAGCGCCTTGTTGACGGAACATACACCGATAAAGTTATCGGTTACGCCTTGGACTGCTCAGCGTACCGAGGCGATACGCTTAAGGTCAAATTCCCAGAAGCTGTAAAAGAGAAAGTTGAAAAAATTACAGCTCTTTTACAAGACGATATGCTCGTGGAGGTAAGCTTCACGAATCTCAAATTATCGCCTTACGCAATGCTCACCAAAGATGGTAGTGTTCTATCTGGCGTATCAGCAAAAGCTGATGATTTCGAGTACACAACACAAGAACTTGATGTTGATGTAGATATCGACTTGTAAAATTAAAACTGAATATTGAAAAAAAATGGGACATTGTATGGGGGAGAAACAAACCACTCCCCATGCAACCCAAATTGGAGGTATTTATGAAGCTATCAGACCTCTCTCCATTATCAAATGAAAATGGTCTCTGTGTCGGTGGCAAAAACTTTTACCATAATTACAAAGACACCGAGCCATACACATACGCTTTAAAAATCTTGACTAAAAATCCATCTGAATATCTATATGTGAAATTACCAGTATCAGACACCATAAAAAACAAGGCGCTGATATTGAAACAGAAATGTATAGATTCGGCTGTGAACATGGTCGAGATTTCATTCACAGATTTGCACATTGACAGCTACACATATCGAGATATCAAAACTGGTCACACAATTACCAGATACAATGCTTCGGCAAAAAACTTTGAAATTGTGGAGGAATAAAACAATGGTTAAATTTAACTTAAAATCTCGGCTGTTCCATGAGCTAATCTATCTCATCTGGTTGGTCGCAGAATATTATCAACACGTATTGGGTTATACAGTTCCAGAAATTCCAGCTCATACAGATGTGAATTTATATACTGAAAAAGGAATTACAAAAATAGATTATTCATTTCCTAAAATAGCTGAGAGAAAATTCAATTTTACATTCGAGGAAATGGTTGATGTGTTCAACAAGCATTTAAACATCTATTTGTACGATGCAAATATACGCCCATATAAAGAGGGTGATTGTATTCAAGATTCCATGCAAGCTGTGGTGATTGCTGATATACAAGAACAACAAAACAATATTGTTGTAACTGCTATCCATGTAGACAATCCGTTAGCATACGAAACAGCTCGCAAAATCATTCTAGCGCCAAGAATCTAGGAGGTAATTAGCTATGAATTTGAAAATAATTTTGAACAAAATTCGTAGCATCACAGAGGGATATAAAAAATCCCTTTGTGGCTACATTAAAAAGTATAAAAATTATAAGAAGCAAGAGAAAGCGCTTGCCAGACAATATCAAGTGGAACAAAACACATTCCTAATTGCACAGCAGATACAATCAGAAATGTATGATGTGTTCCGACGTTTTCCTCATTCCTTTCTACTCGTGAACTTCCCAGAAGAATTTAGATATGTGGGTTGCAGGATTTTGGATGGTGGGTTTTTGTACTCATTCGAGATACTTACACTCAACCCACCAAATACAGTTGTGCTATTGCAGTATAAAGAAACACTTGCCAGCCACATAGCACAGTTCCAGCAACAATCTATTTTACATCTTGGCTATGATGTAGCTTGGAATTTATATCCTTGTATCATGGCTGGACTATATATAATGAATATAAAGCTGGTGGGTTCGCAAATTCATTTTGATGTTGCTACTCTTTTTGCTCCGTAAATTTGTGCAAAACCACGTTTCTTGTCCGACTGATTATATTATTGTAATATGCTAATCTTTTAATGTAATTACTAAACATGGTTGTCGACAACCTCTGAAACACAGGAGGTAAAAATGGAAACAAAAGAAAACAAAAACCAGAAACCAAAGAAAGACACACAAGCATTAGCGTACATAATGACTTGTAACAATCCGTCAGAAAAAGGCTACACTCACGAGGAAATCATAAAACGCCTACATACAATTCCTCGCATGGATTATTTTTGTCTGTGCGATGAAATCGGACTAGAAACACAAACACCACATACACACATATATTTTCACACGAAACAGCAAGGCGTTAGACATTCCACATTACGAAACAAGTTTCCAAGTATGGATATTCAAGCAACCCAAGGCACAGCACAGCAGAACCGAGACTATATTCGTAAAGAGGGAGCATATCTTGATTCCGAAAAAAAAGAAACAAATCTAATAGAAACATTTGAAGAATGGGGTGAGCTTCCAGTCTCTCATCAAGGTCGACGGACAGACTTGGAACACCTCTATCAGTTAGTTAAAGATGGTTTGAAAGATTCTGAAATCATAGAAATATGTGGTGACACAGCTATCAAGCATATAGATAAAATTGCAAAGCTCCGTCTTACTTATTTAATGGACAAATATAAAAGCTCACGCCGACTGGATTTGAAAGTCGTGTATATTAGTGGCGCTACTGGAACTGGAAAAACTAGAGGCGTGCTGGATTCACATTCCGACGAAAACGTCTATCGTGTTTCAGACTATCAGCACCCATTTGACAGTTATAATTGCGAGCCGGTAATTGCATTTGATGAATTTCGCTCCAGTTTAAAACTACAAGACATGCTAAATTACCTCGATATTTATCCGATACAATTACCAGCGAGATATTCAAATCGTTATGCTTGCTACGACTTTTTGTATATAATCTCGAATTGGACACTAGAGGAACAATACTCTGACGTACAAAAAAGCAATCCAGAATCATGGAAAGCATTCTTACGCCGAATCCATGAGGTTAGAATCTACTCAGAAGATGGAACAATCACAACATACGATTCTGTTGACAAATATCTGAAACGAGACGAACAGTTTCATCCAGTAACAGAACCTATTCCATTTGAAGCCGAACAAACCGAGCTTCCATTCGAGGAATAATAAAATATGGAGGCAGCAGAGATTTACTTCTCTGCTCTCCTCCGTAAATGTGTGTAAAACGAGCCATTTGCTCCGACAGACATACGTCTCAAAATAGTGTACCATTAAAGAAAAAAAGCAAAAAAGGAGGCATTTACAATGCGTACAAAGAAAATCTATGCAGTCAATAAAACACACTTTGAAGATGGTCGCCCAATGTACATGGATTTAAGTCCAGAAGCGTTACATCCATATTCCCAAAATAGCTATCGTGTTGTTGACTGCACTGTTCGATACAATAAAAAGTATCCCTACGACAATATTACACTAAAAATTCTTACCAGAGGTAATGCGACAAAAATAGTATCCGTTCGTTATCTTGATGATGTTGTCGATATTTACAAAAAAATCCGAAATGATTTAATACTAGGAATCCCAGTTGTAGTAGCTTTTGAAAGACTGGTTGCTTTAACCTACAATTTTAATAAAAGCTCTGGGATTGCTCTGCATGGTGTTGGATTGTCAGTAATTGACATTGAGAATTTGTCCTTTTCTGATGAAGAAAAAACATATTACACTGCACCAATTATATGTATGAACCACGTAGATGATACTTCAGTATATATCAGCGACAACAATTGTGAATGTTATTTGCCTGTCGTTGCAATTGATGAAACAACACAGCTCCCAGTCGTTCTGTACAAGGGAAAAAAATATAAAACAGAATACTATGACGTTGTACGAAATGTAGCTGTCTGCAATCTTGCCATCTGTAAAAACTGTATTCGCAGTTGTCGAGACAAATCTTGCAGACGTATAGGCGAGGACAGAAACATATATCTTGTTTTAGCCGAACCAATACTGCAATAAATTATTGCTCCGTAAAATATAGCAAAAACTCGAAATTGCTCCGATAGTTTATATAAACATTTCGTTGTAAAATCAATTTAGAAAATAACAAAGGAGGTGGCACTCATGCAATTTGATGTAATAATCGGTAATCCGACATTCTCAAACGCAGATTTGCTTAAAAATGAATACACAAAAATTTCAGTTGGACAGCAAGACGAATCTGTTGCAGAAAACAAAGAAATCTATGTAAAAAAACAAAAATAATATTCATAGAAAGAGAGCTTTGAGGCTGATGTGTTGTCAGCCTCTCCTTAAAATACGCAAGAAAGGAGAAAGAAATTATCATGCACAAAAAAGTAAACCATATTATCACAAGAATGTTATATAAAATTTATAAAATTTCTTGTAATAAGCCATGGGAAAATTTAGCTTAACAAATTTGATAAATGATGATACAATCCAGATAGATGAGATGTTGGATATAATAGCTATGAAGAAACGAATCCAACAAGTAAAACAAATGCACCCATACGAAATACACCATACAGAGAAAAGTGGCTGGTTTACCAACGTAGAAGACATTACTCAACCTAGTGGCAAACGGAAAATCAGACGTTGTAGCGAGGAAAGTCTATGGGAGGCACTTGCTGAATGGTACATTGACAAATCAGATAGAAATATCTCACTAGAAAATCTATATGTAAAATGGTTAGCATGGAAACGCACACCAAAAAACGCTGAAAACATTAAACGAATTGAAGCCTCATGGAAAGCATATTATGAGGGTGAATCTTCATCCAAAGAGATTATACGAAAGCCTATGGCTAAATTAACATCTTTGGAGCTTCGTACATGGGCTGAGGATTTAATGAAAAAACATTATCCAGTAGACAAAAAGAAATTCAGTCGCATTTTTACGATTATTAACCAATGCTTTGAATATGCCTCAGATGAGGACATAGCAATCGTATCGGAGAATACATGGCAGAAAGCTCGTAAAAAAATCAACAAAGACCTTTTTGTTACAAATCCCACTCCGTCTGATGAATCACAAGTATTTACAGATGATGAACGCAGACAATTAAAAATCATGGTGCAAGAGGATTTACAGAAATACAAAAAACAGCCGACAAGTGCTGGACTACAAATATTATTCCTCTTTGAGACTGGATTGCGTATAGGAGAAGCCACAGGATTGCAATGGAGTGATGTACGCAACAATCGACTATACATACAGAGACAAGCTGATAATGATGGTGTAAAAGAATGGACAAAATCATCTGCTGGTTATCGTGATATTCCTTTAACCACAGAAGCACAGAAAATTCTTGAACAAGTAGCTGAATATAATCGAGAACATAATTTGACTGCTGAATGGATATTCCAAAGTACAAATCCAAAATATGATTACCGATTAAGTTATAATTCTGCCGACAGAAAACTAAGAAAATTATGTGCTAGGTTAGACACAATCAAAAAAAGTCCGCATAAATGTAGGAAAACATGCATCTCCACGCTCCTTGACTCAAATTGCGTAAACAATCGTACAATTATGAGATTCGCTGGACACCAAAATCTAAACACCACCTTTTCATATTATAGTTACGAGCGACGGACAAAAGAAGAACAAGCAGATGCAATCAGCCAAGCCTTGTCTTTATAGAATCAGTACGAATCGTACCGAACGTACCGACGGAAAATGAGTAAAAAAAATTAGGAAACCTTGATTTTACTTGGTTTCCTAAACAAATAAAAAAAGCGGGTGATGGGAATCGAACCCACGTATCCAGCTTGGAAGGCTGGTGTTCTACCATTGAACTACACCCGCATGTTATCTTATATATAAACGGCTTAAGCAACTTTTAAAAAGTATGCCCAGAGCCGGAATCGAACCAGCGACACAGGGATTTTCAGTCCCTTGCTCTACCAACTGAGCTATCTGGGCTTATATCCTTTTCAGCTGTTTCTTTAGCACGAAAGTTATATTATCACGTCAATTCAGAAAAGTCAACAACTTTTTAAGAAAATTTTTAATCTCACAAAGCGGGAGCATTCTCTCGAACACTCCCGCTTCATGATATTATCTTATAATTATACAAACTGTTCTGCCAGTTCTTCCATTGTTTTTCTATTTTCTTCCGTCATAGTCGATTTGATTGTCACAACCGTATCACAAATCTCAATTTCCTTCATAGCCTCAAAAGCAGCTTTCATATGTCTTGCCGCCTGCGGAGCCCAGCTTCCGTTCTCCATAATTCCCACTTTTCGTTTTTGGAAATTCTTCGCTTTCAAATGTGCCAGGAAATCTTCCATGCAAGGGAATAAACCGCCGTCATATGTTGAGCTGGCAACAATCAATTTGTCATGGCGGAACGCATCCTCCACTGCCTCTGCCATATCATCACGTGATAAATCTGCAATGGCAACTCTCTTTGCGCCCTTTTCTTTCAGCATCTCTGCCAGTTCCTTAGCTGCTTTTGCAGTATTTCCATGAATAGAAGCATATGCAATAAATACGCCTTCATCTTCTGGCTCATACTTGCTCCAGATATCATATTTTCCAATATAATATCCCAAGTCCTCTTTTAAGATTGGTCCGTGAAGTGGACAGATAATCTGGATGTCCAATGTTGCAGCTTTTTTGAGCAGCGCCTGTACCTGTGCACCATATTTTCCAACAATGTTGAAATAATAGCGTCTTGCTTCGCAAGTCCAGTCTTCTTCTGCATCCAGTGCTCCAAATTTGCCGAATCCATCTGCTGAGAACAGAACCTTTTCAGACTGTTCGTATGTTACCATAACCTCTGGCCAGTGAACCATTGGTGCCATAAAAAATTGTAATGTATGTTTTCCAAGGCCTAATGTATCTCCTTCTTTTACAACAACCGTTCTGTCTGTCAAATCTACATCGAAAAATTGTGGAATCATTGCAAATGTCTTCGCATTTCCAACTACCTTCATCTGTGGATATTTATCCATCAAAAGTTTAATGTTCGCTGCGTGGTCTGGTTCCATGTGTGAAACAACCAGATAATCTGGCGCCTTATCTCCCAGCACCTCATCCAGATTTTTCATCCACTCCTCTGTTTTTCTGGCATCTACCGTATCCATAACCGCAATCTTCTCGTCTAAGATTACATATGCATTGTAAGAAATGCCGTTTGGGATAATATACTGGCTTTCGAATAAATCCAGTGTTTTGTCATCCGCTCCTACATATAAAATTGAATCCGTAACTTTAATATCTTTCATGTCCATCCTCCTACTTACCACTACATTATACAGTATACACAGTTTTCTATTCAACACACAAAGTGCTGGTAATTATTTCAAAATAAAACTGTCAAATATAAATAATTCAAAATGTGGCTTTGCCTTTTCATATTCATCCTGGCTTCGCACTGTATACGCCACCGACAATGCACCAAGTTTACTACAAATTTTTCGTGAAAAATTATTCGCATCTCCATGATGATACGCAATGAAATCTGGTCTTGTCAAGAAGTTCAATAATAAATAAGTTAAAACCAGATAAAGTGGTTTTCCGCGAAACCTTTCGCTACGTTTCCAGTAATTCTCCGAAAGTTGTCCTCGCATCACTTCGGGTTTATGGTCACGATACCATTTCACCGCAAAAGGATGGAAGGATTCAATACAGTATGGGCCCTCATACTTTTCCAGAAGTGCGTTTCCAAGTTCACATACTTTTGTGCCTGCCCGCTCCATCTTGTATTCGATGATAAGCGGTACTTTGCCGCCAACCGTTTCCAACACCTTTTTAAAGGTAGGAATTGTCTCGTCAGAATCCACCAGCTTCATCTTCTGTAATTCTTCCAAAGTATACTCCCAGACCTTCCCATCAACACCACACATCCTTTTCAGACTCGCATCATGGAACACCACCGGAACATCATCCTTACTAAGCTGCACATCAAATTCGATTCCATATCCTGCTTCTACTGCCTTTCGAATCGCTTTTAGCGAATTTTCAGGTGCATCTGAAGCATTATCAAATAGTCCTCGATGCGCATAATGTACGCCATAAAACGGCGTTCTGTCTGGTTTGTGAAATATTCTTGGGCTCACCAAGAACAGATAAATTGCTGCTATAATCAGCAAAACAATTACAATACTCATATTAATCCTCTACATCAAAATTTTCCAACATGTCCTTCTTTTGTACTGGTTTTGAGTCTCCGTGTTTTACCTGACTCATTGTAATAAATGCAAGAATACAGAATACCACCGAATATGGGAACAATGTTCTATAAGAAACATGTTCCAATAAGAATCCCGAAAGGATTGGTGTAATTACCTGTGCTGCCATTGAGAATGTATAATAATATCCTGTGTATTTTCCAACATCTCCGGCAGAACTAATTTCCACTACCATAGGGTATGAGTTTACACCGATTGCTGCCCATGCAAATCCGATGATACCGAAGAAAATAACCATGGTTGCATGGTAGTTATTATAGAGTCCTGCAATACCAAAACAAGAGCCAAGTAAAACAATACCGATAAGAATTGTTTTCTTGCGACCAATTTTGCTTGCAATCATACCGATTGGAATATAACTGATAATCGCTGCAACTGTCGCAATCATAAGACAGTCGGCATATCCGCCTCCTTCCAATCCCCATACATGTGTTGCATAACGAGAAAATGCGGTTGTCACTGCGTTGTAGGCAATAAACCAGAGTGCAACTGACATCAACATGAAAACAAGGCTCTTTTTTACATCTTTTGGAAGTGGCTCTGATTTTTTCTTCGTATCTACTTCCACTTCATCTTCTTCATCTCCCATAATCTCTTTGCGGAGTTTATTCTCTTTAATCGTGAAGAATAAAAGCACAACACTTCCAATCATCAAAAGACCTACTGCCATAAACAGCGGGTAGTAGTTCGGGCGTTCTCCAGCACCCACAAGTACTTTAATCATAATCAGCGTATAAACAGCACCAACAGCACCCATCAAGTTGATTACCGCATTCGCTTTACTGCGAAGTGGCTTTGGTGTAAGGTCTGGCATTAATGCAACCGCTGGTGAACGATAAAGACCCATACTGATTAAGAGCAGGAATAAGCCGCCTACAAACAACACCAGATTCACGGTATTATCTGCAAATGGAAGAATCACAAGGAATACAAATGCCAAAGCTGTACCAACCAGAATAAATGGCATTCTTCTTCCGATTGGTGTATTTACCTTATCTGATAATGCACCAAAAATCGGCAGCAAGAATAATGCAAGCACATTATCGCCTGCCATAATAGCACCCGTCACGGTCTCACCCATACCAAAAGTATTTTTCAGAATCAATGGAATAACATTATCATACATCTGCCAGAAGGCACTGATCGATAAGAACGCCATCCCGATTAAGAAGGTTCTTTTGTAATTTAGTTTCATAACTTCCTCCATATATTTACTTTTTAGTTACTTCTCACAGTATACCATAGGTTTGTAAAAAAGAGATAAAAAAAGAGCAAAGATTTTGTAATTTAAAATCTTTACTCTCATTCCTTTAATGCCGCAAACCGGAATCGAACCGGTACGGGAGTATAAGTCCCGCAGGATTTTAAGTCCTGTGCGTCTGCCAGTTCCGCCACTGCGGCATCTTGCACTTTCGTGCGAATGGATGGAGGTGGATTCGAACCACCGAAAGCGTTGCTAACAGATTTACAGTCTGCCCCCTTTGGCCACTCGGGAACCCATCCATGTGTCAGATTTTTTCAACCTGACAAGATATATTTATATCATATTTTATATTATAATGCAACTCTTTTTTAGATTTTATACCGCAATATTATTGCAGAATTTTTATCCATAAGAAGAGTAATATCTCCATCCACCACATCATACGATTCACTTTTCACAGAGTAACCTCCACCGTATGTGTAGAGAATTCTTTCCATACTGGCATTCATCGGAACCTCTGCCATCCACACTGGCACAGTCACTTCTTTTTGATGCCCATTATTTACAATGATGACCAGCTTTTCTTTATCATCGAATCTTGCATAGGAAACCACTTCGTATTCACCATGAAGAATCTCCAATGAGCCATATTTCAAAGCGCTGCTTTCTTTATGCACGCGAATTGCCTCTTTATGGAAATCAATAAGGCCTTTGTTTTCATTTCCCCAAGGATAGGTTCTACGGTTATCTGGATCTGTAAATCCACAAACGCCTGCTTCATCTCCGTAATAGAGAGTTGGCGCACCAATCCAGGTCATTTGCATCACAACTGCTTCCCTCATAACTGATTCTTTTACATTTTCCTCAGCTGCACGGTGTCCGAGATTTGCTACTCGCCCTACGATGTGGTTCGTTCTCGTTAAAAATCTAGAGTGGTCATGGTTTGAAAGCTCATTCATGGCAACCATGAGAGACGGCGTAAGCATATGGGACATATGGTATTTCATCGCTCCAATGAAACAATCAGCGTTACCACATAAATCGATTCTTTGACCGTCGCTATGCTTTTCCATGCCTGTCAGAAACCAGGTAAGCGGTTCCATAAATGCATCATAGTTCATAACTGTATCCCACTGGTCACCTTGTAACCAGTCAGTCGGATTGCCATAATGCTCTGCCAGAATAATTGCATTTGGATTTGCAGTTTTTACCGCCCTGCGGAATCTGCGCCAGAAATCATGATTGTAGGCATTTGTCTGACCAAGGTCTGCTGCCACATCTAATCTCCATCCATCTACATTATATGGAGGTGACACCCATTTCTTTCCAATACTGAAAATATAGTTTTCTAATTTTACCGACTCTTCGTAATTTAATTTCGGAAGTGTATTATGTCCCCACCATCCGTCATAGCTTTCGTTGTCCGGCCAGTTGCTTTCATCGTTTTGTGAAAACTTGAAAAATGTATGATACGGACTATCTGCCGAAACAAAGGCACCGTCTTCATAGTCTTCTGTGCCAGAGTAAATCTTTTCGCGGTCAAGCCACTTGTTAAACGAGCCACAGTGGTTGAATACACCATCAATAATTACTTTCATGCCTCGTCTATGTATTTCTTCTACCAGCTGCGCAAAAAATTTATTGCTCGCTTCCAGATTCTCTTTCGCAGTTACGCGCTGCTTATATTTCGTTGCAAAACGGTTGTCCATCTGCCCTTCCGCCAGCACCTCTCCCCCATCTTTGACAATTTTTCCAAAATGTGGGTCAATGTGGTCATAGTCCTGAATATCGTACTTGTGGTTCGATGGAGATACAAAGAGTGGATTAAAATAAATGACTTCCACGCCCAGGTCCTGCAGGTAATCCAGTTTATCCCACACTCCCTGCAAATCTCCGCCATAGAACTCGCGGACACCCATATATGCCGGATATTTATTCCAGTCAGTTACTTTATTGCATGGCTCCTTAATGTAAATATATTCCCCTGTCTCTACGTCGTTGTTCTTGTCCCCGTTATAAAAACGGTCCACGAAAATCTGATACATGACCGCGCCCTTGGCCCAGTCAGGTGTGGAGAATCCCGGAACGACAGTGAATGCAAATTCTTCTATAATTTCATCTGTCACACCTGTGCGTCCATAATAGCAGACTTCCTGATACCCATATTCGTTATGGCCAAGCACTTCGAAATAATATTTCAGTGGTTTTTCACTTAATTTCCATTTTAATTCGTAATAATCAAATACACCTTCTGTATATGCCTTTTGCATAACAAATGCGCGTGATTCAACAATGACGCGCACTTCCTTTATATCGTTTTTCGCTGTACGAAAACGTATGGTAATAACCTCAAACTCTTCTGGTTCAAATGGGACCAGATAGTTTCCGGTCCCATCACTAAATAACGCTTGTTTATTCATAAAATAATGTCCCAAATTCTTCGCCTGTAATTTTTTCTTTTTCGAGTAATAATTTGGCGCATGATTCTAACACATTTCTGTGTTCCTCAATAATTCTCTTCGCTTCCTTATAACATTCATCAATAATTCGTTTTATTTCACTGTCAATCTTGCCAGCCACTTCTTCTCCATAGCCTCTTCCTGCCTGCGCGAAATCTCTTCCAACGAATACTTCTTCACTATTACTATCGTAATTAATTAAGCCCAATGCTTCTGACATACCAAACTTTGTAACCATAGCTTTTGCCAAGGCTGTTGCCTGTTTGATATCCTGAGAAGCACCTGTTGTAATATCATCAAATACAAGCTCTTCTGCCACACGGCCGCCAAGTGACACTGTAATCTCTTGAAGCATCTTTCCTCTTGTATTAAACATATCATCTTTTTCAGGGAGCGGCATTGTATAGCCTGCTGCCCCAGCACCGGTAGGAATGATTGAAACGCTGTAAACCGGTCCCACATCCGGAAGCACATGGAACAGAATCGCATGCCCTGCCTCGTGGTAAGCTGTGATTTTCTTTTCTTTTTCAGAAACCACTTTACTTTTCTTTTCAGCTCCAATACCTACTTTCACAAATGAACGCTGGATATCCTTCTGCTGAATATATACACGATTTTCTTTCGCCGCCAAAATAGCCGCTTCATTTAACAGGTTCTCAAGGTCTGCCCCTGTAAATCCTGCTGTCGTCTGAGCCACCTGCATAAGGTCAACGTCATCACCGAGTGGTTTTCCTTTTGCATGCACGTCCAGAATCTCTTTTCTTCCTTTTACATCTGGTCTTCCCACAGAAACCTTTCTGTCGAAACGTCCTGGTCTTAAAATCGCAGGGTCCAGAATGTCAACACGGTTCGTCGCTGCCATCACGATGATACCTTCATTTACACCAAAACCATCCATTTCAACCAAAAGCTGGTTCAAGGTCTGTTCTCTTTCATCGTGTCCACCGCCAAGACCCGTACCACGGCGTCTTGCCACTGCGTCAATTTCATCGATAAAAATAATACATGGTGCATTTTTCTTTGCATCTTCGAATAAATCTCTTACACGTGATGCACCCACACCGACAAACATCTCTACGAAATCAGAACCTGAGATTGTAAAGAACGGAACCCCTGCTTCCCCGGCTACCGCTTTTGCGAGAAGTGTTTTACCAGTTCCAGGAGGTCCAACCAAAAGAACACCTTTTGGAATTCTCGCTCCTACCTGAATATATTTCTTAGGACTCTTAAGAAAATCCACAATCTCTTCCAGTTCTTCTTTTTCTTCCTGAAGTCCGGCTACCTGGGCAAATGTAATATGCTTATCTGAAGGATTCGTCATCTTTGCACGGTTTCGTCCAAAATTCATCGCTTTCGCATTTGCTCCTGTTGGCCGGTTCATCATCATGAATACCAAAACAAATGCACCTATCATCAGAAGCGTTGGAATCAGGGTCTCCATCAACCAGTCATCTGGAATCTCCGAAATTTCAAAAGATGTGAAGCCCTCTTCTATCATCACCTGCTGAATTTCATTAACGTCAGACACCTCCAGGTATTTTGTACCTTCTTCTTCATCCTTCAATTCTATCTTTAATGTCCCCGTTGGAACTTCTTTATCTTGTTCAATAAAAACAGATTCGATTTGATTCTGCTGAAGAGCACTTACAAATTCCTGATAGGTATAGCTCGAACTCTGATTTACCATTTTTCCAAGATAAAAATATAATATCAGGACACCCAGCACGACAAATAACGTCGAAAAACTTCCTATATTCTTACTTTTCTTATTCAATTACCTACTCCTTCCTACTCTACACCTTCCACAACTCCGATGTATGGTAGATTTCTATATTTTTGCGCATAGTCAAGACCGTATCCCACTACGAATTCATCTGGAATATTGAATCCTACATAGTCTACCTTTACGTCTTTTACACGTCTTTCTGGTTTGTCCAGTAATGTACAAAGTCTCATACTGTTTGGATTTCTTTTTTCAAGGATTTCCATGAGATAGTATAATGTTCTTCCTGAATCAATAATATCTTCTACAATAAGAACATCCTTTCCTTCTAAAGATTCATCTAAGTCTTTTGCAATCTTTACGATACCACTTGATACTGTGCCATCCCCATAGCTGCTTACACTCATAAAGTCCATAGACACTGGTACTGTAATACGTTTTGCAAGCTCACACATAAAAAACACGCCGCCTTTTAAGATACAAATTAAATGCACCTGCTTTCCTGCGTAATCTTCACTAATTTTTCTTCCTAATTCTTCGATTCTTGCGTCCACATCCGCTTCTGATACTAATACTCTAATTGTCTCTGCCATAACTTTCTCCTTCGTCTATTTGTATTTCTAAGACATGTTTTGTATGCTTATTGATTTGATAAGCCGGGTTTAAACGATAGCCCACAATCCATAAAATATGACTTCCATCTGCAATGAGCAGAATGTCATCACGTTCCTCCTGCGGAATCTTTTCATTAATAAAATAAGATTTCAGCTTCTGGGTGCGGCCGTCTGCATGGATTGTAATATAATCCCCTGCTCTTCTCGTTCGAAAACTTATCCCATTTTTTATTATATCATAATCAAACCATTTCGTGCCACTATTTTCCACAGACTTCTCTGCTATTTCTTTTTGTTCCAGAATACGGCATGTAATCTTGTATTTTCCAAAACAATATACTGTCTGCCGCGGCGAAAACAGTATCCCTTCTGGCTTTTCACTTACCGGCAGCTCTTTTTTCGAAATCAAAACACCCTCGTAGATTCGTTTCCCTTCCATCTGATAGGGCAAGTCCACTTTCCGGCCAACCTGTTTTGCAAACAGCTCCTCCACGCCTTTCACATGCGATGCTTCCAGGTCCTTTTCATAGCCAGCTACATCCGCCAGCAGTTTTTTCAGTAGAAGCGGCTTTATTGCATCCGGAATCTCCTGATACTTTTCGGCAAATACCAGATAGCCATTTCGTTTTTTCTCTACAGAAGCTTTTAAATACAGTTCTACCTGTTCTTCCAAAAATGCCTGCACCTGTCTGATATAAGCCATCGTCTCATCAATATGGGAAACCGTTTTTGCATTAACCTCCTTTTCCAAATAAGGTAAAATATGGTTCCGCACACGGTTTCTTGTATATTCATCGCTTGCATTTGTCTTGTCAACACAGTACCTGATTCCCTGCTTGTCCAGATATGCTTCGATTTCATTTCTCTCCACGCACAATAACGGCCTGATAATATCGCCTTGCACAGGATAAATTCCGCCGAGTCCCTTCAGTCCTGTTCCTCTTGCAAGATTCATAAGAAACGTCTCTGCGCTATCATTCTTGTGGTGAGCCAGCGCGATTTTGGTGCCATCATATTCCTGAAGGGCTTTTCCAAAGAAATATTTTCTCACATCCCTGCCGGCTTCCTCTGTAGATTGTTTCCTATTTTTTGCAATTAATTCTACATTTTCAAAATAAGAAACACATAAAATGCCATGCTCCCTGCAAATCTGCTTTACATATGCTTCGTCGCAGTCAGCTTCCTCTCCCCGGAGTCCGTGATTTACATGAACTGCGACTACGTCAAATCCTATCGTTTGCTGCAGCTCTAAGAGTACAAAAAGAAGGCATATGGAATCTGCACCTCCGGATATGCCTGCTATTACACGGTCTTCTTTTTTCAACATATGCCATTCTTCTACATATTTCTTTACTTTTTCCAGCATCGTTTAAATTTTCCTTTGTGAATCTAAATCAATTCTATATCATTCCTTCCTATTTTTCAAGACTCCACATCCCTACTACTAACACAGTCATATCATCAAGCGGAATTTCCCCGGAGCACTCCAGCACCTGCTCCAAAATATGGTGTGCCATCTCTTTTGGGTTATTGAAATTCGTTCCCTCTATAATCATTTGCATTAGAAAGTCCTGTTCCCCAACTGGAAGCGCATCCATGACACCATCCGTAACCATGATAACCATATCACCGTCCTGAAGCTCCTTCTCGACCTGGTCCACTTCCAATCTGGACACCACGCCCATCGGAAGACTCGTTGACTTTATGCTCTCCACTCCGTCTGCACGTTTGATAAATGTGGTGGAAGCACCTGCCTTTGCAAGCTCACATTTCCCCGTGTATAAATCAAACAAACACACATCAATTGTGGAGAAACGCACCTCCTCCCGTCCAATGACCAAAGCAGTATTTAACATCTGTAATGCTGTTTCTTTCGGAAAGCCTGCTGTCAAAAGTTCTTCCAGCACTTCCACGACCATGGCACTCTCGCGGAAAGCTTTCTCTCCTGCGCCCATTCCATCTGACAGAATCACGCCCTGCTTCCCACCTGGAAGCTCCAGCAGCGAAAAACTATCTCCGGAAATCTTCTCACAGCCTTTCCCAATTTTTGCCACACCCTGCAGCGTGTGATAGCCCGGTCCCTCTATAAATGTGATGGTACAGTACTCACTTCCAACGGTGGTACGTTCATCTCTTTCCGGAATCATCTGTCTGCCTGCACAGTCAGAGACAATTTTCGCCAGATCCTTTGTTGCCATACACTGCCCTTTTCCCGCTTTCGTTGTCACATGAATCTCATAGCGTCCATTTTCTGCCACAAAAAAGACAGTGCTAAGAAGCTTCAATCCCGCTTTCGAGAGTTTGCCCTTTAACTTCTTTTCCAGATGCTCGTCCTCAAAAATACTGGCATTTAGTTCCCGCGTAGAATGCTGAATCATTTGTGCGAAGGTATCCAGCTGCACCGCACAGCCCTCCCGGCTTTGGGCCATTTTCTGTTCCCACACCCGATTCTGCTTCTCGTTCTGGCAAACCTCCAGAACTGTCCGAAGAAACTGGGGCGCACAGGTACATTTCTTCTGAATTTTTCGTTTTACCTCCACATTTAATTCCGCGCCATAATTCTCCACCGTCTGCAGCACTTCCTGTATCATGCCGTATGTAGACATACGTTCTCTTCCGAGGCACAAATCCCGGTTTCCACAGCCTTTACAAACCTTATCGCTCACGTCCTCGCACATTTCCAAATATTCTTCTTCGGTAAACAACGTTTTTCTCTCTTCCAAATTCAGAAAAACATGTGACAGCTTCTCTAATGAATTCACAAACTTATCAATCTGAATCACATATGGATTCATTTCCAGGTCTTTCATAGTTCCTTCTTCCTTTCTAAAGCAAAGTAAAAAAATAGCTTTAGAAAATCAAAATTTCCTAAAGCTATCATTTGTATTCTTATATAGTTCTATTTACGGTTCTGCCTCAAACAAAATTTCATTTGGATACACTAATCCCAATTTTTCTTTTGCGACATCTTCCACATATTCATCTGTACCGACATATTCTTCCAGTTCTTCAATCTCTTCTGCCCGCAATGCCTCTTGTTCTAATTGCGCTTCCAATTCTGCTTCCTGTGCCTTGTATTCATTGTTCTTCTTATGCAAAGAAATACTTGCAACAGAAAGTGTAACAGCAAGCACTATTATCACAGCTGTAATTGAAAAAATACTCATGCGATGCTGAAGAACGCGACGTTTTGCACGTGCACGACCTTTTTTCACATTTTTCATTATTATACTCACCCTAAATCCCCACTATTAGTAATAGCAATATAATCTTACCGCGTTTTTTTCGATTTATCAATATATTTTTTCATAATTTTGTAAATAAAATAGTGTGTAAGAAGTGCGCCCGCCAAAACACCCAGAACAAAATACCAGCGAATGTTTCCACTGCTCGTCTGGTCGATTTTAACAAACAAATACAAGGCCGCACCTATCCAGAAAATAAAGTCCTCCACCGATATAAAAAACAAGTTGTGTTTTACAATTCTCCGAAAAACACGTATAGCGCTATACACCAGATATACCAGATTTCCTGCCAACACTGCCTGCAGGAAAACAGACACTTCTTTTTCAATTCCTAAAATCATGCTTTATTTGAACAGCTTCGCAAATAGATTCTCATTCTTCTTCGCACTTTGTTGTATATCCGAATAGGCGATGCTGTCAATATGACCGGCAAGGTCCACCTCTCCTTTTTCAAGACTCAGACGGTTCACATGCAAATCTTTTCCTTTTACCATAAGCATTCCCTGCTCTGTTTCCAGAAGAATCTCATTCAAATCAAATGCCAGTACATCCAGCACTCCTGTAACCATACTTGTTTTTCTATTATTTACTACTAATTTGTGGGCTTTGGGTACCTGTCTCTCTTCCAAACATTCACAACCTTTCTTTTTAATTATTGTATGAAAGGCTGTCCACCGTTATGACAATTCTATTTATTTTTACAAATAACGGAACAAATCTTTGGCTTCTTCCTTCTTGGTTGTTTCCTGAATATCCAGAACCTCTGCTTTCACTGTCTTCGTACCGAACTGAATCTCAATCACATCCCCAACCTTTACCTTCACTGATGCCTTCGCAACCGTTCCATTCACCAATACTCTTCCTGCATCACATGCTTCGTTTGCAACAGTTCTTCTTTTGATTAAACGTGATACCTTTAAAAACTTATCTAATCTCATTTCATCCTCCTGGACCATTTCTAGGTAAGAAATTTTCTCACATAAAAAAGAATGTGCAGGGCACATTCTTTTTATCTATGATTACTTCCCAGTAAATTATGCGTTGATAGCATCTTTTAAAGCTTTACCAGCTTTGAATTTTGGAGCTTTGCAAGCTGCGATTGTCATTGTTGCACCAGAACGTGGATTTCTTCCTTCTCTAGCTGCTCTTTCGCTTACTTCGAATGTTCCAAAACCTACTAATTGAATTTTTTCGCCTTTTCCTAATTCTTCGGCTACTACTTCTGTGAAAGCTTTTAATGCTTTTTCTGCATCTTTCTTAGAGATTTCAGCTTTTTCTGCCATAGCTACGATTAATTCTGCTCTGTTCATTTATATTTCCTCCTTAATTTATTATAAATTATAAACTAATTCATTCGTAATGACTATTCTATATCATTTTACGAATCATGGCAAGCACTTTTTCCTTATTTTTAGCCATTTTTAGCCAATTTATAAATGAAAAGAGAAGAGTTTTTCCAAAAAAATTCTTTTTTCTTCTGTTTGCTTTATCACAAGCTCTAATTTCTCCAGATTTTTTGCTGGAATCCATACTTTTTTAGACCGATAATAGGAATTGGCAGCCTTCCAGAACTTCTCCGGATACGCGATACAGATACCAATATACTCCAGCTCATCTGAACTCAAAGAAAGAAACCTCTGGTAATACTCTAACATTTTGTCACCCAGCGCCACATCCCAGTGATGCTTTTCCATGGTCTTACGCAAAAAATAATAAAGGTCTGTGACCTGAACATTCTCCTGAAAATGTTCAAAATTTGTTGTGGCAACTCCTGTATGCAGCATCAGAACATTATGATAGTTATAATCCCCGTGAACTAGAAAATGCTTTTCCCTGCTCTCTTCTAATAACACTTTATAATTCGACGCTTTCAATCTTTCCGCAGCGCATTCTGCCCACTCAAACATAGCATCAAAATTCTGCAAAAACGCCTGCTCAAAGCTTCCTTTCCCAACCCGTTCTCTGATAAACGCCCTCACCTTCTTCAGCTCCCGGTTATGGCGAAAGAATTCCTGTTCCAAATCCTCTCCCCTGTGCACTACCTGCTTTGCGCTTTCCCATGAAACAGGCACCCTTAGTGCCTGGTGAATTTTGGTAAGATTCTTCACAGCACTTAGAAGCTCATTCTCTTTTTTCACATCACATTCTTTTCCAGTGAACCATTTTTTCATGAAAAACTTCGTGCCCTCTTCAGAAACGCAAAACAATTCTCCGTCTTTATTTTTCAGAATCCAGTCCACATCGCTCACGCCTTGCTCCTGTAAATGTTCTCCCAAGCGAAACAGCATTGGGACACGCTTTTCAGAGACACGCAGTTCTTTTAGCAAAAAAGGGCCTCTGTCAGTTTCGCAAAGATAAGCCTCCCTGACTCTTCTTATATTTTTTACATCTATATCATACTGTTCTAAAATGTCCTGTTCACATTCTCTCATACGTCCCCCTGCGTCCTTTTTTCCGTTTTCAATCTAATCTATGACAGGCATTCCGAAAGTATTACAAAAAAAGGATAGCCTTTCGATTCGGCTATCCATTTTTTATATCTCGTCTTTTAGTTTTAATAAATATTCTTTTTTATTATATTCTGGATTTTCGATTACGATTTCCAAAAGCTTATTCAAGACTCTTCCAATCTCTTTTCCAGGCTGCATGCCACTTGCAATCAAATCCGTCCCTGTAACTGCCAATGTTTTCAAAGATACGCATTCCTGCCTTGCCATAATTTCTTCGTAACATTTTCTTACATCATAAATATTCTGCAGCTTTTCTTCCCGCTTATACCCACTCTGCGCAAGCGTGTCTGCCTCACGCACTTCCAGATAATACGGAAAGAGTTCTTCTCCAATTTTGTTCATGGCTTTCCGGACATTTTTTGGTTCCGCCGGCATACGATAATCATGATACTGAACTAGTTTTACTACTTTATTCATTGTATCATTATCGAATTTCAAACGTCTCAAAATCTGTTTTGTCATCTCAACGCCTTTTACATCATGGATTTTGAAATGTGCAACGCCATCTTCGTCTATCGTCTTCATAAGCGGCTTCGCAATGTCATGAAAAAGCATGGTAAGCCTCAACACTTTATCTGCGCGTACGTTTTCAATTGCTTTTAACGTATGCTCTCCCACAGAATACATGTGATGGGGAGTCTCTTGTTCTGTCTTCATCATTTCATCGAATTCCGGCAAAATCACTTTCGTAATCCCTAGTTCATAAGCAGTTTGAAGAAGTCCAGGATTTGGAGAAATCATCATTTTAATAAGCTCAACCTGAATACGCTCAGCACTGATGTTTGCAAGCGTCGGTGCGAGATCTCTAATTCCTTTTCGCGTCTCCTCCTCAATCTTAAATCCAAGCTGGGCTGCGAAGCGGACTGCACGCAGAATACGAAGTGCATCCTCCCCAAAACGTTCTTTTGCTTTTCCAACACAGCGAATCGTCTTATTATGGAGGTCATTCATTCCACCAAAAATATCAATCAAACCTTCCGCATCATTATATGCCATTGCGTTAATTGTGAAATCGCGGCGGAGCAAATCCTCCTTCAGGCTCCTTGTAAACGTCACTTCCTTCGGATGTCTACTGTCTTCATACTCGCCATCCACACGGTATGTGGTCACTTCAAATGCTTCTTTATCGATTAAAACGGTAATTGTTCCATGTGCAATTCCTGTGTCAAAGGTTCTAGGAAATAATGCTTTTGTCTCTAGCGGTGTCGCCGAAGTCGTAATGTCCCAGTCATCCGGAATTCTTCCGAGAATAGAATCACGAACGCAGCCACCCACGGCATAAGCTTCGTAACCGTGTTCTTGTAATGTATTAATAATCTGGCGTACCTTCTCAGGCAATTGAATCTTCATCATATTCTAGTATGCTTTTCCCCAGTATGCCATGTGTTTAGCTGGTTTTCCACAGTAAATACATTTGTCTGAAATCATTTCTTCATCTTCGATTAAGCAACGTGTTGCTGCTCCACCTGTGTTGTATTTAACTTCGCCTTCACATTCTTCATCGCCACACCAGCAAGCTTTGATAAGACCACGGTCTGTTTTGAACTTTTCAACCATTTCGTCTAATGTTCTTGCTTCGTAGATGTGTGATTCTAAGAAGTCTTTTGCTTTGTTGTACATATCTTGTTGCATTGTTTCTAAGATGTCGCGTAATTTTGTTGCGATTTCATCAAGTGAAACAACAATCTTTTCACGGTTATCTCTACGAACAACAACAACCTGGTTGTTTTCGATATCTTTTGGTCCAATCTCGATACGTGTTGGGATACCAAGAATTTCTTGTTCAGAGAATTTCCAACCTGGAGATTTTTCTGAAGCATCGATTTTCACTCTGTATCCAGCTTTCTTCAATTCAGCCATTAAATCATAAGCTCTGTCAAGAACACCTTCTTTGTGTTGCGCGATTGGAATAATCATAACTTCTGTTGGTGCAACACGTGGTGGAAGCACAAGACCGTCGTCATCACTGTGAACCATGATAAGACCACCAATACTTCTTGTTGACCATCCCCAAGATGTTTCGTATACGCTTTGAAGCTCATTGTTCTTGTCAACGTATTTGATGCCAAATGCATCTGGGAATCCGCTTCCGAAGAAGTGGCTGGTTGCTGACTGAAGAGCTTTACCATCATACATTAATGCTTCGATTGTGTAAGTATCCTGAGCACCAGCAAACTTTTCATGTTCTGCTTTTCTACCTGATACGAATGGAATAGCCATCGTTTCTCTGTAGCAGTCCTGGTATACTTTAAGCATTTGAAGTGTTCTTTCTTCAGCTTCTTCATATGTTGCATGAATTGTGTGTCCTTCTTGCCATAAGAACTCTCTTGAACGTAAGAAAGGTCTTGTTGTCTTTTCCCAACGAAGAACTGAGTTCCATTGGTTCCATACCTTTGGAAGGTCTCTGTATGATTGTACTGTTCTTGCCCATAAATCACAGAATAATGTTTCTGATGTTGGACGGATACATAATCTTTCTTGAAGTCTTTCCATACCACCGTGTGTAACCCAAGCTACTTCTGGAGCAAATCCATCAATGTGGTCTGCTTCTTTTTGTAATAAGCTTTCTGGGATTAATGTTGGTAAATATACGTTTTCTACTCCTGTTTCTTTGAAGCGTCTGTCAAGGTCTGCCTGAATCATTTCCCAAATTGCATAACCATTTGGTAAGTAGTTAAGGCACCCTTTTACGCTTGAATAATCACATAATTTTGCTTCACGTACAACGTCTGTGTACCATTGTGCGAAATCAACATCACGAGATGTGATCGCTTTTACCATTTTTTTGTCCTTTGCCATTTTTGTTCTCTCCTTTTATTTTGTTATATAAGGAATAAAAAAGCCGGGCTTCTTCATCCCTCCAAAAAGGGACCGAAAAGCTCCGGCGGTACCACCCTAATTAATCGTAGTAATCCATTATCAGATTTTTCTACAATTCTCTTTATCACCATTAACGCTGGTTCCACGCTGCGTTTTCACACAGAGGCTCCAAGGTAGGTTCTATACACTTCTTGCAAGAATCTCTCACCATGCGATTCTCTCTCTGGGGCGCGTCCTGTATATACTAGTCCTCTTCACTGCCAATATTTTCAATAATTACCCACAATTTTATGGGAATTTTCTGAATTTGTCAAGTCCAAAAGGATGCTCATCAAATTTGTTTTTCTTAAAACTTCTATTCTTTTTAAACGGAATCAGAAATCCAAGTGCAACCACTACAATAAAAACAAATATATAGCTGTAAATCCCTACACCCTTTATCTCTTTCATTTCACACACTGTACAGACGCCATCCACAAACTCGTGCGATTCCATTTCTGTCACAACTGTGTCATTCCCAGAAGCATCCCGATGTTCCACGCATGCACGCCAATGCCCTTCTGCATTGAACATCCACCATATTTCACATTCACCTTCCGCACCGTTCGCCGCCAAAGTGCATTTTTCATCGGCTGACACTGTAATTACCACCATCGATATGGAAAGCAGCACTGCCACAAACAAACCAATTATTTTTTTCATACTTATCGCTCTCCTTTGTATTTAAAATTTTTGAAATCCTTCACCCTGCGGTTCAATCTCAAAAGTCATCATTTTCTTTGTCTTTGGATGTATAAACTCTAACTTATATGCACAAAGTGCAATTTGTCTAAAACGTCTATCCTGTATCATTGCTGTATTATACTTCGAGTCTCCCCAGATTGGGCATCCTATATTCGCCATCTGCACACGAATCTGATGGTGACGACCTGTTTTCAGTTTAACCTTTATCAAAGAAATATCTTTTTCACCATCTTTTCCAATTGCAGTTACTTCATACGATAAGACCGCCTTCTTTGCATCCTTCTCACTTGGTGCACACACGCGTGAAGTATTGGTGAGACCATTTTTCACTAAATAATCCTCTAATATCGCTTTGGATTCTTTCGGGATTCCCCAAAGAACTGCTTTATAATATTTCCCAAAATTATCCATCTGCATGCTTTTGTTCAATTCTTTTGCTGCAAAAGGAGTCTTTGCAAATACAAGCACTCCCTCTACTGGCTGGTCCAGACGATGAACAACTGCAACATAGCCACCCTTTAGATAATTTTTCAAAAGGCTCACCATATCCTGCTCGCCAAGTCTGGCGGTCTGTGTCGGAACACCAGCTGGTTTATAACAGACAATCACATGGGCATCTTCATATAATATATTAAGATTCATGAATCCTTCTCCATTCAAATCTACTAACTGCTGATAGTATAACACACCTCTCGAAGATGTTCCAATAAAGAATAATACTGTCACCAAAACATAATCAAAATTTTTCAGTTGCATCCTGTGTGTTGACTTCTTTGTTGCGTGGTCTGCAAATTTGTATTTGAGGATATGTTTGGGTTGAAAATTGAGTTGATTTGTGAAGGCTAAGACCTATTTAACCCCAAAAAACGCCTAGATTCCTAAAAAAATTTACATTTATCTGTCGTCTTTTTCTCATTTTCTGCGTCG
>JAFTWA010000022.1 GCA_017465565.1 Tyzzerella sp. | reverse complement strand
CAGCGTGGACTCGGAATCCTAACACCGATGGAATTTTACCAAAAACAATTATTAGCAGCATAAAAATGTTGCCCGGCATATACCGGGCAACACAAAAACTTTATATTTTTTTACTTGTCTACTTGACGGGGCGCACACCAATTTAAAAAGGCGGTGCCTGAGAGCACAATTTTTTTCTATATGGAATTCCCCACTTTAAAATGGGATTTAAATTATTATTAAGATAATATGGCAATAATTATTCTGCTCTTCTCAAAATATCATATTGGTCTACCTGGATTCCAAGATCCACATAGAGCACCTGCTTTGGATGTGGAGCACTCTCCTGTTCCGCTCCATCCTCTGTCAGAATTCGTTTTACAACAACCTCCACATTGTCTCCATTTGGTTTCATAACCTCAATGGTTTCCCCTACTGAGAATTTATTTCTCTGCTCAATGCGGTAAGTTCCGTCTTTCTCTTCACCAATGATTCCAAGGTATGTGTATTCTTTCACATAGGTGTTATTGTCGTAAATCTGGCTTTCTTCGTTTGGCTTTCCAAAGAAGAATCCTGTCGTAAACTGCCTGTAAGTACAGTTTGAAATCTGATCCAGATACCATGGCATGTTTTTCTTGTAAAGTTCTGGATCCTTCTTATAATCGTCGATTGCTTTTCTGTATGTTCTGGCAACTGTCGCAACATAAAGTGCCGTCTTCATGCGGCCTTCGATTTTCAAGCTGTCCACCCCAGCATCGATTAATTCTGGAATATGTTCAATCATGCACAAATCTTTGGAATTAAAGATGTATGTTCCTCTTTCATTTTCAAATACCGGCATCACTTCGCCTGGCCTTGTTTCTTCCACAATCGAATATTTCCAGCGGCATGGATGTGTACATGCGCCCTGATTCGCATCTCTTCCTACCATGTAGTTGCTGAGAAGACAACGTCCCGAATAAGAGATACACATTGCCCCGTGTACAAACGTCTCGATTTCCATATCTTCTGGAATATTTGCCCGGATTTCTTTAATCTCTTCGAGTGACAACTCTCGCGCTGTTACCACACGGGTTGCCCCCTGTTTGTACCAGAAGTTGAAGGTTCCATAGTTTGTGTTATTTGCCTGTGTACTAATATGACGGTCGATTTCAGGACAGATTTCTCCTGCAATTTCAAAAATAGCAGGGTCTGCAATAATGAGTCCGTCTGGTTTAATTTCTTTCAATTCTTTGAAATATTCTCTTACTCCTGCCAAATCATAATTATGAGCAAGAATATTCGCTGTTACATATACTTTCACGCCATGCTCGTGGGCAAATGCAATTCCCTCTCTCATGTCATCTAACGTAAAGTTCTTTGCCTTTGCACGGAGGCCAAATGCTTCTCCGCCAATATAAACTGCATCTGCTCCAAAAATAACCGCAGTCTTTAATACTTCCAGGCTGCTTGCTGGAATTAATAATTCTGGATGTCTTGCCATTTCCTATTCCTCTCTTACTTTTGTACTAAGTGCAACTCCGTCTCCCAGTGGAATAATCGAAGTTTCTAATAATTTATGGTGTTTTAGTTCGTATAAATACTCTCTCATTCTGCTGTGAATGGTACGGTTTCTTCGCTCCACCGCGAAACGGGATTCGATGATATCCCCATCCTGCAGCACATTATCTGTCACAAAAACGCCGTCCTTCTCGAGCAGCCTGACAACCTCTGGCATATAATAAATATATTGGCCCTTTGCTGCATCCATAAAAATGAAATCATAGGTTCCCTCTAAGCCTTTTAGAATTTCAAGGGCATCTCCTTCCAGAAGCGTAATCTTATCCTCTTTTCCTGCCCGTTTAAAATTCTCAAGTGCAATTGGAATTCTCTTTTCGTATTTTTCAATGGTTGTGATATGCGCATCCTCTGGTGCATATTCACTCATTAGAATTGCTGAAAAACCAACCGCAGTACCTACCTCCAAGATGCGTTTTGGCTTCTTGATTTTAAGGAGCACCTTTAAAAAGCTCTGCATTTCTTTTCGGATAATTGGAACAAATGTATCCAGCGCCTCTTTCTCAATTGTTTCTAGTATCTCGCTATTTTCTGTTTCAAGCGAATGAATAAACGTCACCATGCGTTCGTCAACAATCATATCATCTATACCCTTCTTTTCATAATCAAAGACGGAGAAATCCTTTCCCCGTCTTTACATTATACTATACATCCATAATAATTGGAAGAATCATCGGTTTTCTCTTTGTTCTTTTCCAAAGGAAATCGCTCATTGTATCACGAATAACCATCTTGATTCTGCTCCAGTCAGCATAAGGATTTGAGAGACACTTGTCAAGTGCTTCATACAATAACTCTCTTGCTTCCTCCATCAGCGCCTCAGATTCTCGCACATAAACGAAACCTCTTGACACAATATCAGGTCCAGCAAGAAGCTGATTTGTACCCTTCTCAATCGTAAGAACCACAATCAGAATTCCATCCTCAGCAAGATGCTGTCTGTCTCTTAAAACAATATTACCTACATCGCCAACGCCAAGTCCATCAACCAGAATTGCTCCTGTGTGTACCTTGTCCACAACTTCAGCACTATTTCCATCCATTGCCAGAACTTCACCTGACTGCAGAATGAAAATATTTTCCTTTGGAACGCCCAGTGCCTCTGCAATTCCTGCATTTGCTTTCAAATGACGATATTCCCCATGCACTGGGATCGCATATTTCGGTTTCAATAATGAATAAATCAATTTCAATTCTTCCTGACAGGCATGTCCCGATACATGGGCATCCTGGAAGATTACATTAGCACCCTTCTGTGAAAGCTCATTAATGACACGTGACACTGCTTTTTCATTACCAGGAATTGGAGACGAACTAAAAATGACTGTATCTCCCGGCTTAATAGACACTTTCTTGTGAATGTCTGCTGCCATACGCGAAAGCGCAGCCATAGACTCGCCCTGACTTCCAGTTGTAATTAAAACCGTCTTTTCATCCGGATAATTCTTAAGCTCATCAATCTCAATCAAGGTATGCTCTGGAATATTTAAATAGCCAAGTTCCGAAGCTGTCGAGATAATATTCACCATGCTTCGTCCTTCTACTACAACCTTCTTACCATACTTGTAAGCAGAGTTAATAATCTGCTGTACACGGTCTACATTTGATGCAAAAGTAGCAATGATAATTCTAGAATTACAATGCTCAGCAAACAGATGGTCAAATGTCTGTCCAACTGTACGCTCCGACATCGTAAACCCTTTCTTTTCAGCATTCGTGCTGTCTGACATCAGTGCAAGTACACCTTTTTTGCCAATTTCTGCAAATCTCTGCAAATCAATGGCATCACCAAATACTGGTGTATAATCCACCTTAAAGTCACCTGTGTGGACAACTACTCCTACAGGCGAATAGATTGCAAGTGCTGCCGCATCCTGAATACTGTGATTCGTACGGATGAACTCAATTCTGAACTGTCCTAAATTGATGGATTGTCCGTATGTGATTACCTTTCTTCTTGTGGTGCGAAGCATATTATGCTCTTTTAATTTATTTTCAATAATACCCATTGTAAGCTTTGTCGCATAAACAGGAACATTAATATCCTTTAAGACATACGACAGCGCACCAATGTGGTCTTCATGTCCGTGAGTAATTACAAACCCTTTTACTTTATCAACATTATCTTTTAAATATGACACATCTGGAATCACCAAATCAATTCCAAGCATATCGTCTTCCGGGAATGCAAGACCACAGTCTACAACAATAATACTGTCTTCGTATTCGAAGGCAGTAATATTCATTCCAATTTGCTCTAAACCGCCAATTGGTATAATCTTTAATTTTGATTTAACCTCTTTCTTCACGCTCTACCTCCATGTGTTTTTCTATTTCCGCTCTCTTCTGGCACATGTACCGCTTGGTAAACCGTTTCAAACTTATATTTCAATGTCTACATCTTCTAATAATTCTTCGAATACTTTTAATACACTCGATAATTCTACATCATCTTCTACAATTTCATAAAGACTCTCTGTATCCTCTGCTGCGCTGGTATCCTTTAAAATTAGACATTCTGCCTCATCCTCTTCAGAATCCGTAACTAAAATATAAGTATTACCGTTTACTTTTGTCTGTTCTAATACAAAAAATTCCACTTCTTCATTTGTATCTTCAAATGTAAATATAATCTTTTCCATATACTCTCCCCGCGTACTATTCTTGTCTCATACTAAGTGAATCCAAATATCCCTGCAAAATAAACACAGCCGCAATCTTATCTACATACTTTTTGCGGTCCTCACGTCTTACCCTGCTCTCCATTAGTGTTCGCTCGGCTTCTACTGTAGTCAGTCTTTCATCCCATAAAACAACCGGAATTCCAATACGTCTTTCCAGCATCGCCTTGAATTCTAATGATTTTTCAGCGCGATCACCCACTGTATTGTTCATGTTCTTTGGAAACCCCAGTACAATCGTCTCTACTTCGTACTCCTTTACAAGTGCTTCTATCCGTGCCAGTGTCTGACGAAGCTTATTTTCCTCTTTGCGCACAATCGTTTCAATTCCCTGCGCAGTATATCCCAGAGGGTCGCTAATTGCTACTCCCACTGTCTTTGACCCATAATCTAACCCCATTATTCTCATATTATCTTATTCCCATGAATGATGTTTAATATACGCTTTTAACATCTCTTCTACTAATTCGTCGCGTTCCATCTTCATAATCAGACTTCTTGCTCCATTATGGCTTGTGATATATGTAGGATCACCTGACATAATATAGCCTACCATCTGACTTACTGGATTATACCCTTTTTCCCGCAGAGCTTCGTACACAATTTCAAGAATATCTTTTGCCTGAATTTGTGGTCCGTTTTCTACTTGAAAAAATTGTGTGTTACTTAATTTACTCATTTGCTCACGTCCTTCTATGGTTTTTTCACATACTTCACAATAATTTTAATATAATATTCTATAAAATTCAATGAATAATTTGTAAATGATTATCAATTTGGACATTTATCAATTGATTTTGCAAATTTTCATCTGTTTGTAGTGCAATTTTGACATACTCTTTTGTATGTCCCACCTGAACAGTTTTTCCGTCCAACTCGATACTTTCTTCCATCAGTACTTCTACTTCTGTTCCAATGAATGTTTCTTCATATTTTCTTCTTTTTTTTGCATCAAGTTCCAAAAGCTCATTGCTTCGTACTGTCTTAATCTGCTCTGGAACCTGATTCTCCATCACAGCTGCTTTTGTACCTTTTCGCTTTGAATATTTAAAAACGTGTGTCTCATAAAAATCCACTTTATCGACAAATGCTTTCGATTTTGCAAATTCTTCTTCCGTCTCTCCCGGAAATCCTACAATGACGTCCGTTGTAAGTGCCGGATTCTTAAAGTATTTTCGGAGAAGCTGACACTTCTCATAATACTCTTCCGAATTGTATCTGCGGTTCATTCTGCGCAACGTCTCATCACAGCCACTCTGGAGTGAAAGGTGGAAATGTGGACACATCTTCTCTAGTCCTGCAATCGTCTTTACAAATTCCTCTGTGATAATTCTTGGCTCCAAAGACCCCAGTCGAATACGCTTGATGCCTTCTACCTCATTCACTGCAAGAATCAGGGACAATAAATTTTCATTTTCCAAATCCACTCCATAGGAACTCAAATGAATCCCGGTGAGTACAACTTCCTTGTAACCATTCTTCGCAAGCTCTGTCACTTCACGAATCACGTCGTCCTTGACACGGCTTCTCACACGTCCTCTGGCAAATGGAATAATGCAATAGGTACAGAACTGGTTACATCCATCTTGCACTTTGATATAGGCTCTTGTATGCTCCGCAGTTTTACTGAGATGCATTTCCTCGTATTCTTTTGTATGATTGATATCAATGACTGCCTTCCCTATACGTTCCCTTTCGTACTGCTCCAGAATCTCAATCAAATCCTTTTTCTTATTATTTCCAATTACAATGTCAATACATTCATCCACTTCACCATTTTCTTCTTTTGCCTGCACATAACAACCTGCCGCGACGACAATTGCGTCAGGATTTAGTTTCTTTGCACGGTGAAGCATCTGGCGGGATTTGCGGTCTGCCATATTGGTCACTGTACATGTATTAATTACGTAAATATCTGCCCCTTCTTTAAACGGAACAATCTCGTATCCGTTCTGCTCCAGCATTTCCTGCATCGCTTCTGTTTCGTAAGCATTTACCTTACATCCTAGATTGTGTAATGCAACTTTCCTCATTTTTTGTATCCTTTCTATTCTATTTCTGACAATTTGTTCCTTGACTTTTGTGAGTATACATCATAATATAAATATGATGATATAAATTTCAAGGAGGTTATATTCTATGAAAACTGTAGATATTTCTTTAAACTCAATTGACAAGGTAAAATCATTCGTTAACGACATCAACAGATTCGATTACGATTTTGATCTTGTATCTGGAAGATACGTTATCGATGCAAAATCTATCATGGGAATCTTTAGTTTAGATTTATCAAAACCTATTACATTAAATATTCATGCTGAAGATGCAAATATCGATTCCGTAATGGAAGTCCTTAGTCAATACTTAGTATAATGGGGCTTTTATAAAAAAGCAACCACCGAAAATTGAATAACAAAATATTCAAATCATGAGTTTTCAATCCACCACATCGCTTTGATATGGTGGATTTTTTATGCAACTGCGGAAGCCGACGATGTTTTTCCATATGGAATATTTTTTGATGTTTACGGATGAAAATTCTTTCGTTTTAAAGGGTTTTGAGAATTTCGAGACTCAATTTTTCCACATAGAAAATAAGTTTCATCTGATGCTAAGAATATTCGAAGAAATGTAAGCATAGCATTAAACTTTTCTTCCATAAGGAAAATCGGAGAAGCACATTTTTAAGAACAATCTTACATTTCTCTTTAGCAGGAGTAAATCTGCAATCTTTCGCAGGTTTTCTTGCAGCCTAACGAGACAAAAAGGCAGTTGTTCAACGCACGTTCAAACAGTCACGAATTTTCGAGACGAAATATACGGTTCAAGGTCTAGGCTACAGATTCTGGAAAAGTCTACGTGGCTACGTTCAGTAATGTGATTAGGAAAGCGCTTCAAGAACTTACTTCGTGCAAACAACTTTTCGCGCTTTCCCATTCACTGAACTGTAGCCACTAGACTTTGCACAGAATCTTTCGATGCCCTCTCACCGTATATTTCGTCTCAAAAATTCTGGCTGTGCGTTTGCGTTAGACAACTGTATAATTCTCTTGGCTCGTAGGCTGTTAGAAAACCCGAAAGATGAAGCCGTACTCCTGCTAAAGAGAAATGCAAGATTGTTCTTAAAAATGTGCTTCTCCGATTTTCCTTATGGAAGAAAAGTTTAATGCTATGCTTACATTTCTTCGAATATTCTTAGCATCAGATGAAACTTATTTTGTATGCGGAAAATTTGAGTCTCGAAATCCTCAAAACCCTTTAAAACGAAAGAATTTTCATCCGTAAACATCAAAAAATATTCCATATGGAAAAACATCGTCAGCTTCCGTAGTTACATAAAAAATCCACCATATCAAAGTGATGTGGTGGATTGAAAACTCATGATTCGAATATTTTGTTATTCAATTTTCGGTGGTTGCTTTTTTATAAAAGCCCTTCCATTATGGTTTTACCAAGATTGTTTCTACTGAATTGATTGCTTCTGCCATTAATTCATCGATTTTCTCTGCCAGATTTTCTTCTGAGCGTCTGATAATATTGATATTTGGCTTTGTCACCGGATGTTTTGCAACAAAGATTGTACAACAGTCTTCAAATGGTAAAATTGAAGTTTCAAATGTATTAATCTTTTGCGAAATTTCAATAATTTCCTGCTTATCAAATCCAATAACAGGACGATACACTGGAAGCGTGCACACATCGTTTGTAGCCGCAAGACTCTGCATAGTCTGGCTTGCCACTTGTCCGATGCTCTCTCCCGTAATCAATCCCAGACATCCGCTTTCTTTTGCAAAATGTTCCGCAATCCTCATCATATAGCGTCTCATAATAATCGTTAATTCTTCATGAGGACATTTTTCGTAAATATACAACTGGATATCTGTAAAGTTCACCACATTTACTTTGATTGGTCCTGCATATTTGGATACCAGCTTCGCCAAATCTATGACTTTCTGTTTTGCGCGTTCACTTGTATATGGTGGTGCGTGGAAATAAGTCGCCTCTAATTCTACCCCACGTTTCGAGATCATATAACCAGCTACCGGGCTGTCAATTCCGCCTGATAATAATAACATCGCTTTCCCGTTTGTTCCGACTGGCATTCCGCCTGGTCCTGGGATAATTTCAGAGTAAATGTAAATAAGGTCTCTTACTTCGATATTGAGCATAATTTGTGGCTTGTGCACATCCACACGAATTTCTGGAAATGCTTCTAAAATCGCCTCTCCGAGGTCGCAGTTGATCTCCATTGAAGTCTTTGGATAGCTCTTCTTTCCACGTCTTGCCTCTACTTTGAACGTTGTATTCTTGTCTGGATACATCTTATCCATATATTCTACAACTTCTTTTTTCAGTTCATCGAAACCTTTATCTTCTACATGTACTACCGGACAGATTCCAACAATACCAAACACTCTCTTCAGTGCTTCCACTGTCTCGTCATAATCATAATATCCTTCACATTCTACGAAGATTCTTGCCTGTGCTTTGTGCACATGGAAGGTTCCTTCTACATCTTTTAATGAGAAACGGATTTGTCTCATAAGGGCATCCTCGAACATATAGCGGTTCTTACCTTTTAATCCAATTTCTCCGTATTTTATTAAAAAAGCTTGAAACATCATTGGTAATCTTTTCCTCCTAATGTCTTGTGTATCTTCTTAACATCGGTACACAATTATATAACGTTTCTAACGTATAGTCAATTTCTTCTTTTGTAGTGAATTCTGAAAGGCTGAAGCGGAGCGTTGAATCCAAATACTCCTGTGTCACACCGATTCCACGAAGTACGCCGCTGATTGCAGGGTGATTCGACGCACATGCGGAACCTGCAGATACATATATTCCTTTGCTCTCCAATGTGTGAAGCAGAACTTCACTCCGGATTCCTGAAAATCCCACACTGATAATATGAGGAGCGGAGTCTGATGTATCACAGCCATGAATTTTAATCCTCGGAATCTCTGACACGCCTTCGATAAAATAGTTTTTCAGTTCACGCATCTTTGCTATCTTTGCATCAAAGTTTGTATAAATTTCTTTCGCCGCAAGACCAAGTCCCGCAATACCAGGAACATTTTCTGTTCCAGAACGAACATTTTTCTGTTGTTCCCCACCAAATACGATTGGTTTAATCTTTACCTTTTCATTTACATAAAGCACACCAGTTCCTTTTGGTCCATGAATTTTATGTCCGCTGATTGACAGCAAATCTATACCGGTACGCTTTGGGAAAATGCGGTATTTTCCAAATCCCTGAACAGCATCCACATGGAACAGTATGTTTCTATTGTAATTTTTTACGATTCGGACGGCCTCTTCGATTGGCTGAACAGAACCGATTTCGTTATTGACATACATAATAGAAACTAAAATCGTATCCTCACACAATGCATCCCGGAGGGCATCTAGCTTGATTTTTCCATTACTGTCAACCGGCAGATAGGTCACACGAAAGCCTTCTTCTTGTTCCAGATACTGCATCGTATTCAGGATTGCCGGATGCTCAATGGAAGAAGTGATTAAATGCTTTCCAGCACGCTGGTTTGCTCTCGCGCAGCCAATCAGTGCAAGGTTGTCACACTCTGTTCCTCCAGATGTAAAGTAAAGCTCCTTCTCTTGTACCTTCAAAATCCTCGCCAGGGTTTCTTTCGCTTCTCTAACATATTTTTCAGCATCTACGCCTTTTTTGTGCATAGACGATGGATTACCGTAATCATCACACATCACTCTTCCGACCAGTTCCCGCACACTGTCATAGCATCTGGTAGTCGCCGAATTGTCCAAATAAACTTCCATCTTCTTCACCTATTTTTCTTTCTTTTTATAAATTATGTGCTTCACTTTCCAAATGATACATCAAAATCGATAATATTGTAAGGCCCGCCGTTTCTGTTCTGAGGATTCTCTTCCCAAGTGTAATCGCTTTTGCATGATGCAGAACGGCGTATTCCACCTCCGCCGTTTCAAATCCGCCTTCAGGGCCAATGAAAATTCCAATCGACTGCCCCGGCTGAATACTCGAAATCATCTGCTTTGTCTCCTGCATCCCTTCTGCAAGCTCATATGGAATAAGTATAACATCTAAATTTTCCGCATACTGAATTGCTTCTTTATACGGCATCACGTGTTTTACTTCCGGTATCACATTTCTTCCCGACTGCTTCGCGCCGCCTTCTGCGATTGCCTGCCAGCGTTCTACCTTCTTGCCTGCTTTCTTGTCATCCAGCTTCACAACTGCTCTTTTCGTTGCAACTGGAATAATCTCATATACGCCAAGCTCTACTGCCTTCTGCACAATAAGCTCCATCTTATCGCTCTTTGGAAGTCCCTGAAACAGATAAATCTTTGATGGAAGCTCCGTATCAACTGCTAATTCTTCTTTGATAAGGGCAACCACCTCGTCCGATGACATAGAAGCAATCTCACACAGATACTTTTTATTATTGCCATCACTAATCTCAAGCTCTTCACCTAATTTCATGCGAAGCACATTTTTAATATGGTTCACATCGGAACCTGTTATCCATATATTTTCTTCCTTTACCTGCTCTGGTGTCACGAAAAAATGATGCATAATGTTCTCCTAATTCTTTCTTGCTGTCACAGATACCCATTCACCCTGATAAGTCACTTCGAGTACCTCTAATCCATTTTCTTTTACACAGTTTACGACTGTTTCTTCTTTGTCATCAATGATTCCACTTGTGATATAAATTCCGCCTGGTTTTAACTGATTTAAAATCACTGGTGTAAGTGGCACTAGTACATCCGCCAAAATATTTGCTACAACGATATCGTACTTCCCATATCCCACCTTATCCTGTACTTCTTTATCATCAATGATATTTCCAATCATAACCTCGTACTGGTCTTTTGTAATTCCATTCACTTCCATGTTTTCATAAGTTGCCTCAATTGCACATGGATCAAGGTCTGTCCCCACCGAATATTTTGCACCAAATTTTAATGCCAGCATTCCGAGGATACCGCTTCCACATCCTACATCTAAAATAGTAGTATCTTCTGTTACATGCTTGCGGAGCTGACGGATGCAAAGCTGTGTTGTCTCATGCATTCCAGTTCCAAATGCAGTGCCTGGGTCGATATGGATAATCATCTTATCTTCATCTTCTGGTTTCACATCTTCCCATGATGGAATGATAAGAATATCATCCACATAGAACTGGTGGAAATACTGCTTCCAGTTATTTACCCAGTCTACATCCTCCGTCTGGGACTCTTCTATCGTACCTTCTCCCACGTTTGCATATGCACGCATTTCTTCCAATTCTGCTCTTACATTTGCAAGAACCGCCTCTTTATCATCCTCTTCTTCTAAATAGAAGCTGATATAGGCAACGCCATCATCTTCCCCGAATACTGGAAGAATATCTACAAACATCTGCTGCTTGTCCGACTGTGTCAGCGGAATCTTATCTTCAATCTCAATCCCCTGAATTCCAAGGTCCATCAGCATACTGCTCACTAAATCTTCACTTTCTGTTGTTGTTTTCAATCTAAATTTATTCCATTTCATAAAATCGCACCTCTAAATATTCATACTGTTATGAGTATATCAAAAAATGGTAAAAAACAAAAGAAGAAATCATCAAAATTAGGATTCTGCATAAATTAGAAAGTGAAAACTTTATAGCATTGCTAAAAGAAAGGAGACAGTGGCTTTTATGAAAAAATTTTTAACAAGTTTACCAGTAAGACTTTTAATAGGTATTGTCATTGGTATTATCTTGGGGCAAATCATTCCTGAAAGTTTTATGGCTGTTATCGTTTCACTCAAAAATATTCTGGGGCAAATTATTAACTTTATTGTTCCGCTGATTGTAATTGGATTTATCGCTCCATCTATTACGAAGCTTGGAAGAAATGCATCGAGAATGCTCGGAGTTGCATTGGCACTCGCTTATGTATCTTCCATCTTAGTAGCCCTTCTTTCCATGACTGCCGGTTATGCAATAATTCCTGGTTTGTCATTTGGAAATCCAGCAGGACTCCGGGAGTTACCGGCCGATATTTTCGGTCTCGAAATTCCACAAATCATGAGCGTAATGAGTGCGTTGGCATTCTCTATTTTTATCGGTCTTGCAGCTATTTGGACAAAAGCAAAAACAACTATCGCAATTTTAGATGAATTTCAAAAGATTGTATTAGAGCTTGTTGCTAAAATTGTAATTCCAATTCTTCCCTTTTTTATTGCATTTACTTTCACAGGATTATCTTATGAGGGCACCATTACTGAGCAATTGCCAATCTTCTTAATTGCTGTCGTAATCGTAATGATTGGACACTTTATCTGGATGGCTGTTCTTTACTTAGCAGCAGGTGCTTATGCAAGAAAGAACCCTTTAGAGGTAATAAAACACTATGGTCTGGCTTACATCACTGCTGTCGGTACGATGTCGTCAGCGGCCACTTTATCGGTAGCTCTTAGCTGTGCAAAAAAATCAAAGGTGCTTCGCGATGACATGGTGGACTTTGGTATTCCACTTTTCGCAAACATCCACCTTTGTGGTTCTGTATTAACCGAGGTATTCTTCGTGATGATTGTATCCAAGGTTCTTTACGGTACATTTCCAGAAGTAGGAACAATGATTATCTTCTGCGCACTACTAGCTGTATTTGCCATCGGGGCACCTGGAGTTCCTGGCGGAACCGTTATGGCATCCCTCGGTCTTATCACAGGTGTACTTGGATTTGGAGAAGACGGAACAGCTTTAATGCTTGCTATTTTTGCGATTCAAGACAGCTTTGGCACCGCATGTAATATAACTGGTGACGGCGCATTGACGCTCTTCTTAACAGGGTATGTCGAAAAACACAACATTGCAAAACAAAGTTAAATCAATCAAAAAAGACTTTTGCAAAATTAAAAATCAAAAACATAATCAAGGATTTTTGGCTGCCACTTGTGTGGCGGCTTTTTTTGTGTAGTATGCAGATTTATATTTAAAGCGATGCAGTTTTGATAGAGTTTGGGCACTAGCAGTCGTTTTTGCTCATCTGTACCCAAAATCAAGGGACTTTTTGTGAATTCTCACGCCATTTGGGTATCAGAGGTGCGGAAGTGACTGTAATGCCCAGGGATTTCCTATTTTCATGGGTACAGATGAGCAAAAACGTCTGCTGGTGCCCAAACTCTATCAAAACCGCATCTCTTCAAATATAAATCTGCATACTACACAAAAAAAGCCGCCACACAAGTGGCAGCCAAAAATCCTTGATTATGTTTTTGATTTTTAATTTTACAACAATCTCTTTTATATTTAATTATTCGCCAACCATCATTTTGATGATTTCTTCGTTTGTATTCTTCATACCTTCTTTTCCAAGACGACCAATATTTTCAATTGTCTTTTCTGGTGTCTCTGCTACAAGACCATCTTCTGGCAAGAAGTCATTTCCACTTAAGTGCATGTTGTATCCAAGGATACCTGCTTCTACCGCTGATGCAATCTTTGCTGCGCAGGAAGCCTTTGCACCGTCACAAACGATACCGCCTGTATTGGCAAGTGCATTTACTACTGTGTGTGAAATTCCGTCTAAGCTTGCACCTTTAAGATATGCAATACCTGCTCCAGCACCTGCTCCGGCACTTACAGCGCCACAGAATGCTGATAAACGACCAATACCTGTTTTTTGGTGGATTGTCACGAGGTTTGAAAGAGCCAACGCTCTGTACATTTTTTCTTCACCTACGTTTAATTCTTTTGCGTATTCAATAACTGGAAGAGATGCTGTCATACCCTGATTACCACTGCCTGAGTTGATAACTACTGGAAGCTCGCATCCATTCATTCTGGCATCAGAACCTGCTGCTGCCTTTGCTTTTGCTCTAATATGAATCTCATCACCGTATGTATCCAATAAAATGCTGCCGATGTTAGAGCCCCAATGTCCGTTCAGACCTTCTTCAGCAATTGCTGAGTTGTATTCATATTGTCTTCCAAGAATTGGTTTTACATCTTCAACGTCAACTGTCTCAGCAAAGTCTAAGATGTCTTCCAAATTAAGGAGTGAACGATCTGTTAAGCCTGATTCGCCTTCTCCATCTACATCAACGCTATAGAGAACTTCTCCATCTTTTTCAATTAATACAATATTTGTATGGTAGTTTACGATTCTCACCTTTGCGTAAGATTCGCCCTTGAACACAGTAATAATAATTTCAAATGTAAGTCCATTGTCTACGTGTTCCACTTTAATTTCTGTTTTTTCGAGGAATTCTCTCATTCCTGCAATTTCTTCTGCAGTAACTTCTGCAATACATTCTAATTCTTTTTCAGGCTTTCCACCAATGATACCTGCTGTAGCTGCAGCTGGAATACCTTTTAAACGGTCTGTGTTTGGTACAATAACACTTTTAACGTTTTTAATAATACTTCCACTTGCGCCAATCTCCACGCGGTCTGGAAGACACCCAAGCACCTCTCTAGCTTTTGCTGCACCATATGCCACTGCAATTGGTTCCGTACATCCCATTGCTGGAACTAATTCTTCTTTTAAAATTTGGATATAAGCACCATACTTTAAATCCTCTTTTTTCATAGCGTACTTCCTCTCTTTCACATATATGAACTTACTCTTGTTCAACCTTATATATTATACAATATTTTCTCAAAATTGTAAATGCTCTTCTTGGTTATATACACCAACTATATGGAAATATTTTACATTTTCTTTGTACAAAATTTAATACAATATCATGCGCAATAACTGACTTGTTTGAAATATAGGTGTTCTTTCAAAAATCTTCTCCAAACGGATAAGATTCACATCCGAATGCTCAATTTCGCGTGACACTCTGTGGGCAATATCCACAAATGTTTCAAAATCTATTTTCTCACCTTGCTCCACCCATTTGGCAATCGCAAGTTCCTGAATCAGCATGGTTGCCACGACTGCTGTCTGCATTTTTCCCAATATGTTATCATCATACACTGCACCGCAAAAATACGTGAATACAAAATAAACCATGAGCTGTTCCAGCCAGATAGACCACTCCTCACTGCTATTGCTTTTTAGACCTTCCATTTTGTGAAACGCAAAACGGTTCTTCTCATATGTACTTTGTCCCTTTCCATAGAGCGTCACCTCTGCCCGTTTTACATATTCCGGCCAGTCACCTTTAAGCACTTCCAGCTTGCTGAACACACGGAATATTTTTCGCATGTTAGCACAGTACTCATTTTCACCAATTTGATATTTTTCCATGTTTTGATGAAATTCCATAAGCATGTCCATTTCACCAAAAGACTCTAGTAAAGCATCAATTTCAAACACTTTATCATCATCTGCCGCATCCTGCATTTTCTGCGCCAAATCCAGCACCATGGCCATACGCGCCACGATGTCAATATCGCGTTTTTGGAGAAGCTTTATTATCTTTTCTCTGGCATCCATAAGCTTCGTAAAAAGCAGGAAATCGAAATCTTCGTACTCCTCGTCTTCTACATCATCTTCCAATGTGAAGAATCGTACCGGTTCCTTGCATCCAAGAATAATCTTCGCAGCCTCGATACAAGACAGGGAAAGGGAACCTTCTCGTAATCCTTCAAATTCCTCCATATGCCTTGGATAGTCCCTGCAGGTATTACAAAGCATGCCCTCTCCCGCTTCGATATGAAGGTCACAGAGATTATCCTCATTTAAAAATGCACATCTGTGATTGTACTGGCAGAAAGAGCCCTCCTTCCAGTCAATGGAATTACGCAGGCGGTTTCCAAAGTCGCCTTCCATATTCTTATATTTTTCTAGTGTATCTTCATCGATCATGATGGCCCAACCTGCGCAGCAAGTGTCCTCGCACTCAGCTGCCACACATCTAAACTCATCAAAATAATGTGGTATTGTATATCGCATAGGTACTCCTTATCACAAAAACATATTTAAATTTACTGGCGCTTTCTTCTTGCGCTCCCAAGTCTTGACCATCTGCTCTTTTAAAAATTCAATAAATCCGGCAATCTCACCCGTCTTATCATATACTGCTAATGCAAGATAGTATGTCTTCTTGTCTTCATTATAAAGAATCAATGGTGGATACCCATGTGTCATCAGATAGTAATTTAAAAGAGTTCTTCCAACACGTCCATTTCCATCTGCAAAAGGGTGGATTTCTTCAAATCGTAAATGTAAATATGCTGCAATTGTCATTACATCTTTGCCTTCTGCTGATTTTATTTCCGCAAGCAGTTCTAATAATTCTTCCTCTACCTCTTCCGGCGTCGCGCCTACCCCGTCTCCAGTTACATAATCATGTTTCTTAAAAGTACCTGGTCGTTCACCTTTTAGATAGCGCGTTTCATCATAACAGCCTTTCATTAACTGTCTGTGTAATTCTAAGATCAAGTCAATAGATATTTCTTCTTTACCCACAATTTTCTCAACCAGATATTCAAAACAATCTTTTTGATTCTTTATTTCAAAGAGCGTACGCAAATCTCCTGTGTAATTAATTACGGAACCATTTTCAAAAATCTCTCTTGTATCATGAAGCGTAATCGTTTCATTTTCAATCTTGCCTGAATGATATGCGAATAAAACCTTAAAATTGTCTAATAAGGTATATATATCCTCTTTTGTTTCTTTTTCCGCTTTCTTCCACCATGTTAGGACATCCTCATATTTCATAATGAAGTCTCCTCTCTTTTACAAATCTGATTTTCACGCTTCTGTAAGTATAACATATATTATTTACTTTGGGGGAAATTTAATTTTTCTTTCAGCATCTGAATCTCTGCTTTATGTCCTTCATCTTCCAGCGGAGTCTCCAGATAAATTGGAATTCCTTGCAATTTGGGATGACGCATTACATTAAGCAGCGCTTCCATTCCAATCTCACCGTCACCAATCGTTGCATGCCTGTCCTTGTGCGCCCCAAATGGCATCATGCTGTCATTCATGTGAATTGCCTTTAATAAATCTAATCCTAGCACGCGGTCAAACTCGTCCAGCACACCATCCAAATCATTTACGATATCGTATCCTGCTGAAAACACATGACAGCTATCAAGGCAAACGCCCACTCTTTCTGGATGCTCCAGCCCATCCCGAATTGCTCTCAGTTCTTCGAAGGTCACGCCGATTTCGGAGCCCTTTCCTGACATGGTCTCCAATAAAACCATGATATTTTCATTTCCTGTAATTGCCTGATTGAGACCGCCCACAATATTCGCGATTCCAGCTTCCGTCCCTATACCCGTATGGCTTCCCGGATGAAACACAAGATATTCGATACCGAGTGCATCCATTCTTGCAATATCCTCTTTGATTACCATGCATGCAAACTCGTAGGTCTTCTCATTATTGCTGGCCAGATTGAGTGTATATGGTGCATGGGCCAGAAGTGGTCCAAATTCATGCTCCTTTCGGATTCGCTGGAATTTAGCAATCTCTTCTCCGGTATAAGTTTTAAATGTTGAGCCTCGCGGATTACGGCTGAAAAACTGCATTGTATTTGCATTTATTTTCACGACATCCTCTGCCGCCTTTGCTATTCCTTTCGCAACTGACATATGTGCGCCAATTATTAACATACTATACTATTCCTTTTCTATATACTAATCATTATTTTACTACATCTACATTATACAAACAAATCTATGAACTCACAAGATTTATAAATTTCCAAAAGCTGATTGATATTTGTTCGTTTTTATTGTATTTTTAAGGCAATATATACGAAAGGCAGGGTTACTGCATGAAAATAAATTGGAACAAACAATGGCTTTTTTCGAAAACGAAATCAAACTGGGATATGATTGATTTGCCACATACCTGGAACGGAACTGACGGTCAGGATGGTGGCAACGATTATCATAGAGGTACATGCTATTATAAGAAATCCTTAAGTAAAGCAGAGATTCCATCTGGCAAATTAATTTATCTTGAACTAGAAGGCACAAACTCTTCTGCGGATATATATGTGAACGGCGAGAAAGCCGCACACCACGATGGTGGCTATTCTACCTGGCGCGTCAATCTCACTCCGTTCCTCAAGGATGAAAATGAAATATTAATTGCCGTGAACAATGCTCCAAACGACCATGTATATCCACAAATAGCAGACTTTACTTTCTATGGCGGCATCTACCGCAATGTGAACTTGATTTTTGTAGACGAAGCGCATTTTGATTTAGATTACTTCGGTGGGCCTGCTGTAAAGGTAACTCCAGAAGTGAATGGTGCAGATGCCAAGGCCGCTGTAGAAGTATTTTTAACAGGTACAAAAGGAAATGAATCATTAGAGTATAAGATTTTAGATGGTGATACTATTATCGCGTCCCACTCTGCAACATCCGGTGTGAGAACTGTGGACTTTACGATTAAGAATGTTCATTTATGGCACGGAAGAAAAGATCCTCACCTCTATACCTTACAGGTGAAATTATTGAAAGCCGGCCAAACAATTGACGAGCGAACCGTCCGTTTCGGTTGCCGTACATTCGAAGTTGACCCTGAAAAGGGATTTATCTTAAATGGGGAAAGCTATCCGCTTCGAGGCGTATCGCGCCATCAAGACAGACCTAAAATTGGAAATGCTCTATTAAAAGAACATCACGCGGAAGATATGAACTTAATCTGTGAGGTTGGTGCAACTACCATTCGCCTTGCACATTATCAGCACGACCAATTTTTTTATGATTTATGCGATGAACGCGGTATGATTGTCTGGGCTGAAATTCCATACATTTCAAGACATATGGCAAACGGTCGTGAAAACACATTGCAACAGATGAAAGAATTGATTGTCCAAAACTACCACCATCCATGTATTGTTGTATGGGGATTATCGAACGAAATCACCATGGGAGGCGCTGCTGATCCAGACCTGGTTGCAAACCATCATGCATTAAACAACTTGGCCCATGAATTGGACTCAACGAGACTGACAACTCAGGCGGTCGTTACCATGTGCAGCATGGATGAAGAATACGTTCACATTCCAGATGTTGTATCTTACAACCATTACTTCGGCTGGTATGGCGGAGAAACGGACATGAATGGAGAATTCATGGACAGATTCCATGCCAAATACCCAAACAAAGCAATTGGACTCAGCGAATACGGATGTGAAGCACTCAACTGGCATACCTCAAATCCTGTACAGGGAGATTACACAGAAGAATATCAGGCATATTATCACGAAGAACTGATTAAGCAGCTTTTTACCCGCCCATACATCTGGGCAACACACGTGTGGAATATGTTTGATTTTGCCGCAGACGCCCGTTCTGAAGGTGGCGAAGATGGTATGAACCATAAAGGTCTTGTCACCTTTGACCGCAAATACAAAAAGGATGCTTTCTTTGCTTACAAGGCCTGGCTTTCAGACGAACCATTTGTACATATCTGTGGAAAACGTTACGTTGACCGTGTGGAGAATGTGACAAAAGTGACTGTTTACTCAAACCAACCAGAGGTCGAACTTTTCGCAAATGGTGTAAGTCTTGGAAAGCAGACAAGCGATATTCATTTCTTCTATTTTGATGTGCCAAATGAAACAGAGACTTCATTAGTAGCTACAGCTGGCGAATGCAGAGATGAAAGCTTTATCCGAAAGGTAGAAACCTTCAACGAGGACTATCGCATGAAAGAAACTGGTGATGTTATTAACTGGTTTGAAATCACAGCACCAGACGGTTGCTTCTCTATCAACGATAAATTCGGTGATATTACAGCTAATAAAAAAGGAGCCCGTCTCATGTATTTCTCACTTGCCAAAATGCTGCTGAATGCAAAATGGAAGGCAAGAAAGAACAAACAATCAAAAGGTAAATCAGAAGGCATTGACCTTAAAAATCCTGATATTATGAAATTGTTAAATGGAATGTCTGTGAAGCGACTGATTTCCATTGCTGGCAATATGGGACCAGGATTTGAGTTTTCTAAAGAAGATGTCCTGAAGATTAATCGAAAGCTAAATCGAATTCGAAAATAAGTATGAAAAAGCGTAGTAGTTTTCAAAACTACTACGCTGAAAAATCTAGGCTTCGCCTTTTAACCGTGCATTTTCTTCTCGCAATTTCGCGATTTCAAGTTCTTTTTCAGCAATGCGTGCTTCCGCTTCCACCGCACGAACTTCCGCTTCCTCCGCACGAACTTCCGCTTCCTCCGCACGAACTTCCGCTTTTTCTGCTCTCTGACGTTCGCGCTCCGTATTGACACGTTCCTCATCACGAATAGACTCTTCATACATCTTCTTGTTAAACGTAGTCAAAAACATATCCACTACCTCCGCTCGATGTTTTACTAATACATCCTTCAAAATATCCTTTTCGATACATTCATCAGTTGCCAAGACAACTGCTTCTTTCTTACCAAAGCCTTTCTTCAAATATTCACGTACACATTTTACAAAATAGGAATAATCGTGTAATCTTTTGCAGTTATTCAAGAGTTCCTGGTTGTGTTCGAAATTAATATTGATGAACCTTGCCACACATTCTACTGCTGGCTCTTCGTCTTTGTTTTCGAATGCATCCGAAAGCCTCATACATAATTCTTCAGGTATGTCGTCTTCTCCATTATAAAAGACAACAAACCTCGGAAAGGGTAACTTAATCTGTGTTTTTTGGTACTTATTCAGTCCATGTGTTTCGATATAACTCTCATACATTTTTGCAATATAGAGCAGTCCGCGCAATGGCATATTCTTATTCAACGTACTCTGATGTTCATACAAATTCAATTCATTTGCAATTAAAAATGATAGGTCATTCTTCATTCCAATATAAATTGCGTCCTCCATTGTGGTAATCATCAAATCATCTGGATTCGTATAATCCGTGTGATTTATGGCATTATACAGTTGTAAGATTTCGCATTTTTCCCGAAACACGAAGCGAAATAAAATATCCTTATACTTCCGCTTCACAAAGACACGTTTAAATGTTGCTAACACTTCTCGTACTTTCATTTAATTCCTCCTTTGTTTTTCGCAGGAGGATTCTCTCACACTATTCAAAACCTCGCTGCTTTTCTTTTTATGGATATTAAGCATTGAGATTTCTTTGAACGCCAAAGCGGCAAGATAATAGATGTGAAAATTCACTAGATTTGTCGAAATATTAATGCTTATAAGTAGTATAGCACAGTCGTCTGGAGAATACCATATTTATTTTACTTAAAAATTGTTAGTTCCACCCTTCGTTATCAAATGACGGAATAAAGCTTTCCTCTGCTGTTTCCCCTTCTTGAACAAATCCGTTCTCCACGCCGATTTCAATTGCATAATCTACAAGCACTTCATACTCTTCTTCCGTTACTCTCCGATTGATTTCTGGATAAGCTTCCACATGCGGAAGCGGAGTGTATTGATTCATAAGACTCAAAAAAACACGGTCGCCGTAAGTTTCATACACATACTTCACCACATCCTTCGCATTATCCAGATATCCTGGCAGAAGCAAATGTCTCACAATCACACCTTTTTGCATCATTCCGCGCTCATCAAATTCTGCATCCCCACATTGGCGAATCATCTCCGCTAATGCTTCCATCGCAATCTCTGGATAATCTTCCGCTCTCGAATAACGCTTCGCTATAGCTTTATCTATATATTTAAAATCTGTAAGATAGATATCCACAATTCCATCTAATTTTCTCAAGGTTTCCACCTTTTCATAACCACTGCAATTATAAACAATTGGTATGTCAAGCCCCTTCTCTTTGGCCATTTCGATTGCTTTTATGATTTCTAAGGTGTAATGAGTTGGCGTTACCAAATTAATATTTTCCGCCTTCTTTTCTTGCAGTTCCAGAAAAATTTCTGAAAGTCTATCCACTGCGATTTCTGTTCCCACATCTGCTTTTGCAATCTGATAATTTTGACAATATACGCATCTGAGCGGACAGCCGCTAAAAAAGACCGTTCCTGAACCATTTTCACCTGATATGCATGGTTCTTCCCACATATGAAGTGCCGCCCTGGCTCCATAAATGCCAGTGCCTGTTACGCCACAGATTCCCTTTTCACCGTTCTGACGGTCCACATTACACTCTCTTGGACAAAGTCTACATTTCATTACTACCAAAACTCCTCACAAATGCTACCTTCAGAATACGATAACCGCTCTAAACTTTCAATAAAAAAAGGATGAAATCCCTTAAGAATCTCATCCCATTTTCCTAAATTAGCTTTCAAACCCGATTAACATACCGCCTTGCTCCGCATAGAAACTGCAAAGACCTCTTGCCTTTCCAATCTTAATATCTGCATTGGCAAATTCTTCTTTGATTAGTTCCTTTAATCCCTTTGCAGCTTCTTCATTAAAGCAATGATTAATCCGAACCTTTCCACCTACATATCCAAGCTTCTTCATATTTTTCACAAGAACACCAAGTACTTTTCTATCTCCGCGCACCTTATCTGTCTGCTCCAAATCACCTTGTGCACTTGCTTTTCCAATTACCTGAATTCCAAGAATTCCTGCAATCTTCGCAACTGCTGGACTTACGCGTCCATTGTTCACAAGATTCTTAAGCGACTTTAATGCAAAGAGTAAGTATGTACTCTCACGATACTTTTCAATTGCTTCACAAATTGCATCAAATTCCATTCCGCTTGCAATAAATTCCTGCAATTTTTCTACAATGAGTCCCAATTCAGGACCTGCTGACAGCGAGTCAACAATATAAACACGACGTTCTGGATACTCAGTTTCATATTCTTCTTTTGCCACTCTTGCAGCATTATAGCTTCCAGATAAATTGCTTGTGATTGCAACACCGAATACCCAGTCTGCATCACCAAATGCAGCAAGCCAGTCACCTGTTCCTGGACACGCACTTCCTGAACGTCCGTTATATGCTGCTAATTCATCTGTCATTGCCTTAACATCTAAATTCTCGTCATCCACATATTCTTTCACATCAGTCACAATCTTAAGTGGTACAGATACAATACTTCTATCCTCTGCTGTAAATAAATCTGCTGAAGAATCAGCAACAATTCTTATCTTCATAAAATACCTCTTTCATATATCAATTTTCAAAAACCGTTTTATCGGTTTTTCAAAAACCGTTATCCTTGTATAGAATACCAGTTTTTTCTATCCACGTCAAGATGTATCTCCTCTATTATGTCCCTTTATTTATAAACATTTCATAAATAATTTTATTGACTCACACCAAAAAAATAAGTAAAATAAGGGGCATGAAAGAAGAAATGAAAAAACAATTGGCAGATTCTATTAAGGATTTTAGGATGCCTAGATATCATGAAATTCCAGATGATGGATTGTATCTAGAGCAGACAACTCAATATATTAACAATGCATTAGCACCACTTGGATGCATGGAAATCACATCATCTATGATAAGCAATTATGTAAAGAAAGGATTCATTGCTCCGCCAGTGAAAAAGCTCTATTATGCAGAGCAAATCGCTTATCTGTTCTACATTGCAATTGCCAAGAACGTGTTATCCATGGAACATATTTATCAGCTTCGTGAGATGCAAAAGAAATCATATACCGCGGAAGTGGCATATAACTATCTATGTGCAGAATTTGAAAATGTGTTGTTCCATGTATTTGGACTAAAGGAGCGAATTGAAGATATCGGTGTCACTAAGAGTGATGAAAAGGTATTATTCCGCGAAGTGATTATCGCTGCATCCAATAGTATTCACCTCACCAGCTGTTTCAATGCATTGCAGGCTGAAGAAAACAAATAAACTTTACCGCAAATAAAGGCTGTTGCGAAATAAAGAGAAAATAAAAATCATAATATGAGATTTTATCCACCACTTTGTGGTGGTTTTTTTGTACAAAGATAAGAAATTGAAGGAAAGTTTTCCATATACAATATTTTTGATATTCCACGGATGAAAACTCTTTGTTTTGAACAGATTTTCCTGCCTTTTTAGACGGGATTTTCCATATATGAGATAATCTGCTTTCGGCACCCAAGGTTTTGAGATAAAATCTGTGCATGGCAAAAAAGTTTTTTTACATATGGAAAATGAAACTTTTTAAAATATTTCGCCTCGGAAATTCGAGACTGTTTGAACGAGCTTTGAACAACTGACTTTTTGTCTCAAAATCTTAGGTATCGGAAGCAGATTATCTCATATATGGAAAATATCATCTAAAAAGGCAGGAAAATCTGCTCAAAACAAAGAGTTTTCATCCGTGGAATATCGAAAATATTGTATATGGAAAACTTTTTTTCAATTTCTTGTCTTTGCACAAAAAAAACCACCACAAAGTGGTGGATAAAATCTCATATTATGATTTTTATTTTCTCTTTATTTCGCAACAGCCTTTTCTTTATGCCTTAATAGCGTTTCCTGTATATAATTGATAATATTTACCCTGTTCTTCAATCAATTGATCATGTGTTCCACGCTCAATAATGTGGCCCTGCTCCAATACCATAATACAGTCTGAATTGCGTACAGTCGATAAGCGGTGAGCGATTACAAATGTTGTTCTTCCGCTCATCAATTTGTCCATACCATCCTGTACAATACGTTCTGTTCTTGTATCGATGGAGCTTGTCGCTTCATCCAGAATAAGTACCGGTGGGTCTGCAATGGCTGCACGGGCAATTGCAAGGAGCTGTCTTTGCCCTTGACTTAAGTTTGCGCCATCGCCTACCAGCATCGTGTCGTATCCATTTGGCAGACGGCGGATAAATCCATCTGCATTTGCAAGCTTTGCTGCTGCAATAATTTCTTCCTCTGTCGCCTCAAGCTTTCCATAACGGATATTATCTTTTACTGTACCAGTAAATAAATGTGTATCCTGTAATACGATTCCTAAAGAACGTCTTAAATCTGCCTTCTTAATTTTATTAATGTTGATTCCATCATAGCGGATTTTTCCATCTTGGATATCATAGAAACGGTTAATCAAGTTGGTAATGGTTGTTTTTCCTGCACCTGTAGAACCAACAAAGGCAATCTTCTGTCCCGGTGTCGCATACATTTTGATATCGTGAAGCACCATCTTTTCATCGGTATAACCAAAATCTACTCCATCGAATACGATATCTCCTTTGACTTCTACATAGTCCACACTTCCATCTGCCTGATGTGTATGCTTCCATGCCCAGCGTCCCGTTCTCTCTTCGCACTCTGTGAGCGCTCCGTCCACTTCTTTCGCGTTAACAAGCACTACGTAACCATCATCGACTTCCACTTTTTCATCCAAAAGCTTGAAAATTCTCTCTGCACCTGCAAGTGCCATTACAACCGAATTAAGCTGTTGGCTCACCTGGTTAATCGGCTGACTAAAGCTCTTATTAAATGTAAGGAAGCTTGCAAGTCCACCGAGTGTGAAGCCACCCACATTCCCAAGTGCCAGGAGCCCGCCTACAATGGCACAGATTACATAGCTGACGTTACCCAACTGTGCATTGATTGGGCCTAAGATATTTGCAAAAGTATTTGCCCGGTCAGCACTATCACAAAGCGCATCATTCATTTCTTTGAAACGAGTTTTATTTTCCTCTTCGTGGCAGAATACCTTAACCACCTTTTGTCCACTCATCATTTCCTCGATAAAGCCATTTACTTTACCAAGATTTTTCTGCTGCTCCATGAAATATTTCCCACTCTTGCCTGCAGCTGTTTTCGTAGCCCAAAGCACTACACACACCATACACAAGGTCACAATCGTAAGCGGAATATTTAAAATAACCATGCTCACAAAGACGCTGACAATCGTCATAGCACAATTTACAACCTGCGGAATGCTCTGGCTGATTACCTGTCTTAAAGTATCAATATCATTGGTGTAAATTGACATGATATCACCATGAGAATGTGTATCAAAATATTTGATTGGAAGCTTCTCCATGTGTTCGAAAAGGTCGTTTCTCATATCACGCAAAACACCTTGTGTCACATTAATCATGATGCGGTTGTACGTATAAACTGATACTACACCAATCAAATAGAAACCCGCCACCCGCATAATTGCTTCTAAAAGCGGAGTAAAGTCTGGCTTTTCTACAAGAAGCATTGGTGTAATATAATCGTCAATCAAACTCTTTTGGAACATGGTTCCCTGCACGTTTGCAAGTACGCCAACACAAATCAAAGCGATAACAATGATATAATGCCATTTATATTTGCGAAATACATATTTCATCAAACGCATGAAAATCTTCCCAGGATTTTTCACCTGTGGTTTCACTCCTCTTGGAGGTCTTCCCATCGGCCCGCCCTTTGGGCCACCCATTGGTCCTGCCATACTTACTCACCTGCCTTTTCATCAAAATCTCCGCCGCCCTGGGTTTGAGATTCATAAACCTCACGGTAAATCTCATTTCCTGCAAGCAGCTCTTCATGTGTGCCAAATCCATTCACCTGACCGTTTTCCATCACAATGATGCGGTCAGCATGTTGTACACTCGAGATTCGTTGTGCAATGATAAACTTTGTTGTATTTGGAATTTCTTCTGCAAACGCCTTGCGAATCTTCGCATCTGTTGCAGTATCAACAGCACTGGTGCTGTCATCCAGAATCAAAATCTTTGGATTCTTAAGTAATGCACGGGCGATACATAATCTCTGCTTCTGTCCGCCCGAAACATTCGTTCCACCTTGCTCAATTCTCGTTTCATATCCGTCAGGAAATCTTTGAATAAATTCATCTGCGCATGCAAGCTTACATGCTCTTACACATTCTTCATAGGTTGCATCCTTATTTCCCCAGCGAAGATTATCTAAGATGGTTCCTGAGAATAATACGTTATTCTGAAGTACAACGGAAACCTCGTTTCGAAGGGTTTCCATATCGTAATCCTTTACATTCACTCCACCAACCAGAACTTCCCCTTCGGTCACATCGTAAAGACGGCTGATTAAGTTTACAAGACTCGTCTTAGCACTTCCGGTTCCACCCATAACACCAATCGTCTCTCCTGATTGGATGCTGAGATTAATATCTTTTAATACAAATTCATTCGAATCTTTCTTATAAGAGAAATTTACATTTTTGAATTCTACACTGCCATTTGACACTTCATAAATCGGTTCTTCCGGATTATTGATATCACTTTTCTCCGTGAGCACTTCTCCAATACGTTTCACTGCTGCCATACTCATTGTAATCATAACGAATACCATAGAAAGCATCATCAGGTTCATTAAGATGTTCATGCAGTATGTAAGTAAGCTCATAAGCTCCCCGGTTGTAAGCGTGTCTGAAACAATCATTTTTGCACCAAGCCAGCTGATCAACAAAATACAGCTATATACCGTAAGCTGCATAATTGGCGAGTTATACACGATGGCTGTCTCGGCTTTTATGAAAATCTTATAAATATTTTCGCTGGTTCTCTTAAATTTTGCCGTCTCTTCCTCTTCACGAACGTATGCTTTCACCACACGAATTGCAGATACATTTTCTTGAACTGCCGCATTCATCTCGTCATATCTTGGAAAAGCCTGCGAGAAATATTTTGTCGCTCTTGACATAATAAGCATCAAAATAGCACCCAAAATAACAACTGCAACTAAATAAACACTTGCCAGCTTTGGATTAATATAAAATGACATTGCCATCGCACAAATCAAACTAATTGGCGAGCGCACACACATACGCAAAATCATCTGATATGCGTTCTGTATATTAGTAACATCTGTTGTCAAGCGCGTTACCAGACCTGCTGTGCTGAATTTATCAATATTTGCAAATGAAAAGGTCTGGATATGATTAAACATTTTTTCTCTTAAATTCTTTGCAAATCCCGTGGATGCTTTCGCACCAAAACGTCCACCCGCCATACCGGCCAGCAGCCCAATTGCTGCAAATATAATCATGATAACGCCGGTTTTGTAAATGTGACCCATATCACCTTTGTCTACACCGTTATCAATGATTGAAGCCATTAAAAGCGGTATCGCCATCTCCATTGCAACTTCTAATACCATAAAGCATGGAGTCGCAAGCGAGGCTTTCTTATATTCTTTTACTTCTTTTAATAGTAATCGAATCATACGCATCCTCCTTTTTCGTCTATGTCCATTCCTATATATTAACATATTTTCATTCACATAATTATAAAACTTTTATGAATTAAAAAGGTGCAAATCCACCTCTCTGAATTCACACCTTTCGTGCTTACTTTTAAAGAATACCTATTCCTTCTAATAATGTTTTCAAACCGATAATAATCAATACCAGCCCACCTGCGAGCTCTGCTTTTGACTTGTACTTTGTCCCAAAAATGCTTCCAATTTTCACGCCAATGCCTGAACAAACAAATGTAATACAGCCAATAAATAGTACCGCTGGAACAATATCTACTTTCAAGAAAGCAAATGAAACTCCAACTGCCATAGCATCAATGCTTGTCGCGATTGCGAGCAGAAACATTGTCTTAGCATCCATAGCACAGTCCACACATTCCGCTTGTTCAAAGGATTCTTTTATCATATTGCCGCCGATGAAGGCCAACAGAATAAAAGCAACCCAGTGTGCATACTTCGTAACCATGTCAGCAAAGAAGCTTCCGAAAAAATATCCAACTGCTGGCATAAGTGCCTGAAAGCCGCCAAACCAAAGTCCTGCAATACACATGTGTTTTACTTTGATTTTGCAAAGTGACAGTCCTTTACATATTGAAACAGCGAAAGCATCCATGGACAAGCCTACCGCAATTATAAAAAGTTCAATTAGACCCATTATTTTCCTCTCCTTTGTATGCGTCTTTTGCTATTCTACTCTTCTCCACTCCGTTTTTCAATACCCATTTTACCAAATATGTCCCCAAATTACATTTTGGACATAAAAAAAAGACGCTCCCCGAAAGCGTCTTTTTTCATTCGCCTATTAAATTGGTAATTCAATATAAATATCTTTTCCTTCTTTGATAGAAAGAACTAATTTTCCACCTTTTACAACAGCTCCAACACCTGATACTGTTCCGCCTACTGCTGCTGCAGGTGCTGCTTCTACTGGAGCCTCAGCTGGTGCTTCTTCAGCTGGAGCATCTCCACCTACTGGAGCATCAATTACATCTAATGTGATTGGGGTAAGAGAATCACATGTTTTTGTAAGTTTTGCGCCAAGAATTTCTTTAATTGTTAAGCATCCATCAAGATTTAAAAGTCCAGAATCTACTAATTCATCAAAGATTGCTGGATCTTCAAGATTTTCTGGTCCAATTGTGATACCTGCTTCTGCTCTACAACATAATACTGCAGGGTCATTAGCATGTTCTTTTGCTGTTTCAACAGTAATTGACATATTTCATTCCTCCTAAAACTTTTACTAGCCGAAAACAATAATTTATTGCTACAGATATCTTAGCACTCATGGGAATTTTTCACAAATCAATTAATTTTATATGTTTATCGAGAAAATCTATAACTGTTTTTACTTCATAGAAGCTTTTTTCAGTGCTGTTCGGAGTTTAATCGGATTACCATAATGCAATGTTCCAAAGCGGAAAATCTTTGCCGCAAGCACACCTGCGATAACGCAGCTTGCGCCTAAAAGCACTGCCGAAAGTGCCACTTCCCATCCTGCAACACTTCCCATGGCCACACGTACAAACATGGCATTTCCAGATGTAAATGGAATGAACGAAGCCACCTTCATCAGCATACTGTCACTATTTGAAGTCATACCAAATATTGCAATCATAAAAGATGCAATATAAATCATAAGTACTGGCGATGAGCTCTTGCTAATATCCTCTGTTTTTGATACCAATGCACCAAGCATACCGAAGATAAATGCGTACAACAGGTAACTTAAAACTGCAAACACAGCATATATAGCCAAAACTTCTGTCGGAATGTTAAACAAGAAATCCAGCATTCCACCCCAAGCATCTTTCACAAAACCGTAAGAAACAAATCCACTTCCAAGGATAATTCCCGCCTGCAGTACTCCTGCGATAGCTCCTGCTAAGACTTTTCCACAGATGAGGCTATTTGAATTCACACTTGTCACCAGAATCTCAATGGCACGGTTGCTCTTTTCTGTGGTAACAGAAGTCGCAATCATTTGACCATAAAAGATAATTAGGAAATACACCACGAATACCAAAATATATGTGTATGCATAATTGGCACCACTGTCTTTTCCCAAAACCTCTTCCTCTACTGACACATAAAAGCTTTCTGATTCCCAAATTTCTTCCGCAGATAGGCCCTTATCCATCAGATACTGCTGCTTATAGACTTCTGCCAAAGATAAGCGGAAGGATTCTCCCAAATAATCGTACATAGAAAGGTTGTTCACAACATAAACCACATCCTGTCTGCCTTTCATAATAAAGCCAGCCAAGATTTCCTCTGACTCTACCGCCTCTTTTAACTCAGCCTCTGAGTCATAAGTAGTCCATTCTGCCGGATATGCAGAGCATGCAACTTCTAAATCCACATCCGCAGCATCAGATGTGACATAGATACCTAATGCATCCAATTCCATCTCTGCATCCTCTTCGTATGTACTTTCATCATCCACTATAGTCTCTTCATAAACGCCCTCTTCTGGTGCGCTTTCTTCCTCATCCAGAAAACCTGGAATCAGGGTTGGAACAATTACAACTGCTGCGAGTACAAATGCAAGCAAAAATGTTGTAATTACAAAGCTTTTATTCTTGAAATAATTGTTTAACTCAAATTTTAATACAATCAAAAATTGTTTCATGCCTCGTCACCTGCCTTTTCCACAAAGATGTCATTTAAGGATGGCTCATAAAGTCCAAAGAACTCTAAATCTACTCCCTCTTCCAAAAGCCGCTTCAAAATAACTGGCTTATTCATCTCTTCTTTCTTTCGGATAATCACTTTATCCTTCTGAACTTTTTCTACATCCAGTAAATCCGAAAATCCATTTGACAGACGCTCCGCTAATTCCTGTGGAGTCTCATCAAGGCTTGATAATACTAATCGGTCACGTCCAAATTCACGTTTGATTTCACGTAAATTTCCTGACAACACCACGTTCCCATGATTTAGAATCGCGATTTCATCACAGAATTCTTCTACATAACTCATCTGGTGACTTGAGAAAATCACAAGCTTTCCAGCCTGAATCTGTTCCTTAATTACATCCTTCAAAATCTGGGCATTTACTGGGTCAAGACCTGAAAATGGTTCATCCAAGATTACAATATCAGGGTCACAGAGAAGGGTCTGTGCAAGCTGTACCTTCTGCTGATTTCCTTTTGATAATGTCTCCAGCTTACGATTCTCGTATTCCTCCACACCCATGCGAACAAGCCACTTCTTCATCTGTTCTTTTGCCTTCTTTGCAGAAATCCCACGAAGCATCGCAAGGTATGTAAGCTGCTCTCCCACTGTTTTCTTTGGATAGAGTCCTCTTTCTTCAGGCAGATACCCAATCTGGTATTCTTTTGTACTAAATGGTTTCCCATCCATGGTAATCACGCCGCTATTACCTTTGAATACATCCATTAAAATACGAATCGTTGTCGTCTTTCCCGCACCGTTTCGTCCCAGAAGTCCCAATGCACTTCCGCTTTCCACCGAAAAAGAAACGCCGTGAAGAACCTCCACTTCACCGAAGGACTTTTTCAGTTCATTTACTTCTAGTTTCATTCATGTCCACCTCGTTTTCGTATAAAAATATTGCTACAGTTCCATCACTTTCGCTTTATGTCTGATATGTGGCAGGAATTTATTTAACAAATCTGCCGTTTTCATTTTCAAATGCGCAGTATTGATTCCTGGATTACATCCAAACCACTCTTCATTTGCCACTTCTTTATCCACGATTAATTGTACATAATCATCCTCATCGTTGATTAGTCCCATAACAGATGCTGAACCTGGCTCTGCTTTCAAATGTTCTACCATTGCTTCTGCCGGTGCAAATGAAAGTGGGGATACGCCGATTTTTTTACCTAAAGCCGCTGTATCCAATGATTTCTCTGCTGGCATAACTACCAAAAAAAAGCTTGTTTTCTTGCGGTTGCAAAGGAAAATACTTTTTCTAATTTCTGTACCAAGCTTTGCATCAATCTCTTTGCATTCTTCCATGGCCTCTACCACATCATTTGTTACAGCCTCATACGGAATGCGGAGCTTGTCCAAAGTCTGAAATACCTTCTTTGCTGTTACATTCTGCATATCAGGTGCTGTAGTCTGTACGTCACTTATATAAACCATATTTTGTTCCTCCTGCATGTTTCAAATTATTCTTCATTTTATCACACAGTTTTTGAATTTTCAGTATATTTTTAAAAAATTAAGATTTTACATCGCTAATGAAAGAAATGCGCAGCATTTCTTGAGTTGGAACATTCGTTTTTCTTGGATTTTGAGCGATTTTTCGGGGGGCTGAGATTTTCCCTATACAAAATTTTTGTCCCCTGAAGGGAAATCACAACTCCGAACACTTGGTTTACTAGGTTCTAAGACCCACTTTCTTGCTGTAATTTAGTTTTCATGCAGCAAGTTTAGTATATAAAAAATAGTTTATGTATTGACATTGTTATTTTAGTAAATTATAATTAAGTAAATCGTAATTAAGCAAATTGGAGGTCTCGTTATGTTTATAGGTAGAGAAAAAGAACTCGGAAATTTAAACAAACTGTATACTTCAGATAAATTTGAATTCGTTGTAATATACGGGCGTAGACGTGTTGGCAAAACAGCAATCATCAATGAATTCACAAAAGAAAAACCTGCTATATGTTTTACCGGAGTTGAAACGAACGAAAAACAAAACCTAGAAAACTTTAGTAAATGTATTTTGGAGTTTGTCACAAAGAAACCTGCTAATACCTCTTTTGATTCTTTCCAAACTGCATTAGAGTTTGTCTTTGACTTAGCCGAAGAAGAAAGAATTGTATTGGTAATTGACGAATATCCATATGTAGCTCGTGCTTCCAAAAGTCTTGCATCTACATTGCAACTGTTAATTGATAAATATAAAGATACTTCGAAATTATTCCTTGTTCTCTGCGGCTCCTCCATGTCCTATATGGAAGATCAGGTGCTTGCTTACAAGGCACCTCTCTATGGACGTAGAACGGCACAATTTAAAGTACAACCTTTCGAATTCCAGGAATCATGCAAATATTTCAGCCAATTATCAGATGAAGATAAAGCACTGGCTTATGGCATTGTGGGTGGAACACCGCAGTACCTATTGCAATTAAACGATAAATTATCCATTGAAGATAATATTAAAAACACATACCTCAATCCGGCATCTTCTATTTATGAAGAACCACAAAACTTATTAAAACAGGAAGTCCGTGAACCAGCCATTTACAATGCTATCATTGTTGCTATTGCGACCGGATATTCAAAAATGTCAGAGATATCAACAAAAGTGGGCGAAGATACTAGTGTGTGTGCAATTTATATCAAAAATTTGGTTTCTCTTGGAATTGTAAAGAAAGAAACTCCTTTCGGCGAAGACTCGACGCGTAAGACGATTTATTCTATCGAAGATAATATGTTCCGTTTTTGGTATCGTTTTGTACCAGAAAACACATCCATTATCTCTCGTGGTGCAACGGAACTTGCTTATAGCAGAATCAAACCAAACTTATCCGATTATATGGGTGCTGTTTTTGAAGAAATCTGTAAGCAATACCTGTGGTCATTATTATTAGCAGGAAAATGTGCAATTGATTTTACTGATATCGGAAGATGGTGGGGAACTAACTCGAGAACCAGACAGCAAGTCGAAATTGACATTATGGGAACAGCAGATAAGAATACTGCTCTTTTCGGAGAATGCAAATGGACTAACGAAAAAGTTGACCTGGGCGTATTGGAAGGATTGGTAGAAAGAAGCCAGTTGTTCCATTACAAGAACAAACATTACTATCTATTTGCGAAAAATGGATTCACGAAAGGATGCCTAGATAAGGCTGATGAGATGGGGAATGTAACGTTGGTAAATTATGAGGATATGGTGGGATAAGCGTAATGATTATCCCACCAAAAGTTTCAACATTATTTTATTTATGATAACCTTTTTTTCTTAAAAGTTCCAAAATTTCATCCGGATTATTGCAGGTAATTAAATAAGCACCGCAGTTGATTGCTTCGTCGACGGTTGCTTCGTCTCGCACACCTGCACCTGCCCATGGTTGTACCCCACTTTTCGCCATTTCTTCAAATTCTTGCTTCGTTGCCATAAAATGCCCTGTCCCATTAGAAAACATACAACAACAATACGCATAAGAATATGGGTCTATTTCACATTCTCCTAAATACTGTTGTGGATAATAAACATGTTGACGGTACTTTGTCCCATATTTGTTATGTACATACTCATGCAGTTTTCCATTAAATGTGTTGATAACTATACGATCTTCAAACCCGTAATCATCAACAATTTTCAACACTCTATCACAAACATCATAAGCAATTTCTTCGCGTCCTTCTGTTGGATACTCCTTCAATTCTATATCTATCGTAATCGTCGGGTTATCCTTAATAAAGTCCATAAATTCGATAAATGTAGGAATTTTACATCCGCTAAATTCCTCCCCTTTATAACTACCTGCATCTAATTCTTTTAACTCTGCAAGCGTTTTTTCTCTCACAAGACCAGTTCCGTTTGTGGTACGGTCTACGGTTTCATCATGAATAATTACAAGTTCTCCGTCTTTTGTAATGCGCACATCTAATTCAATCTGGTCAATACCAAGTGCTTCCGCCGCGCGGAAAGATTCCATTGTATTTTCCGGATATTTTGCAGGCCACCCTCTATGTCCTGCCACATAAATATTTTTCGAGTTTTGTGTCCAATAATTCATTTTGACGCACCCGAACTAAAAGCTACATTAGCATGACCTGTCTCTGAATCCTTCTCTATCATCCATTTTTGACGCACTTTCTCATATACTTCCATAGGGATCTTTGGTGTTCCGGTCTTGCATGTTGGAAGAAGCATATCTCCTGCTATTTCTGGGTCTGTACAAGCCACATCATTTCTCCATAATTCTCTTACTGCTTTGTCACGGAAATTCGGAATCTCCACCGGTATTCCACCCTTCAAAATAGAACGATATGCAAACATACCAGGGAGAAACATATCAAGAGCTTCATAAACATCGATAATATCAGCCTGTGGATTTCCTTTTATTTTCTCAATAAAATTCCACATAACATAAAAATCCGAACCTGCATGTCCAAACATTTTACTTTTATCATCCATGTCTCGCATCGGACAATATTTTTCAACCTCATTTGGCAATTTGTATTGTTCTGGATAATCATCGACATTTACATAAATTTGATTCGAAGCTTCGTCTTTAAAAACCGGCTCCATAGTATCCTCTCTTGCTGTCTCCATTCTTCCCTTTGATCCATACATACTATACCAGACAGAATCTCTGTACATATCACCATGAAGACTCTTTACAATTCCACCATTCTCCAGTTCCACTATTTCCATTCCGAATTGAGCACTCTTGGCACCATTTTTCAGTCTTCTTTCATTTCTATTTGACTCGACCCCAATTACAGAAACTGGACGAAGTCCTGTAGCATGAATGATTGGACCCAATGAATGTGTGCAATAAAATGTAGAATACATACGATTTCTCCAATGTTCTGGCTCTCCATATGTGATGCTTTCCCAAAAACGCGAACCATCATGACAATACTCACATTCTCCGTATTCAAACTCTCCTATTTTTCCTTCATGATAGAGTTTTTTCATCTCGTATGGACCTGCCATGTAGCAGTAATTTTCTCCGTAATCATAAATCTTTCCGGTTTCTTCTACGGTTTCCACCAGTTCTACTGCCTCTTTTAACGTCTGTACCGGAACCACCTCAGAATATACATGTTTTCCTGCTTTCATTGCCTTTATCGCAAAAGGTGCATGCTCGTGTGCGTAATTTGCCAATACAACTGCATCCATATCATGTTTTATAAAATCTTCAAAATTGTTATAATAAGTGATTGCAAGATCTTTGTGAGCTTCTTTCTGCTTCTCGAGAGCCTCTTCCCATTTATCACAGATAGCAACTACCTCCGCATTGTCTGCAGCTGCGCAATAGTTAATCATACTGCTTCCACGGTATGCCCCCATAACTCCAACTCTAATTTTTCTCATAATTATTTCCTCCGAAAATTCTAAGATATTTATTTGTGACAGTTCATTTTGTGCCTTTATAAAGCAATAACAACAGATGCAATAAATGCAATCCCTACACCAATCCATGTTTTTGGTGTAACCTTTTCTTTGCGAATAACATCTACAATAGCAGATAATACAATCACACCACCAGTTACAATTGGATACTGTACCGCTGCTGGTACTCCTGCAGCCAATGCAACAAGAAGAAGTAGATTTCCTGTTGTGCAAAATATAGAATATCCGGCTGAATACCCAACTGCCTTCAAAGTTAATTTCAGCGATTTGTTTTTATCAATCAGTATAAATCCCAAACAGATCATTACGGTCGCCATACGATTCAAAAATAGAAACGCATTGCTCGACACCGCCATATTATTAGACTGATGTATGGTAGATAGCACTCCTACCAATCCATTTAAACAAAAGACAAGCAAATAGTATTTGATTGCACCTTTCCTTGCGGTACCTTTCTCCACAGTCAATAACAAAGAAACCGTAATTAACACGCAGCAAACAATGCCTGTAATTGACGGAACCTCTGCCGTTTTAACAAAACGAGTAATTACGTCATATAAATACGGCAATAGCATACCTCCCAGCATTGCAAACATCGAATACATCGACAAATTTGCTACAGAAAACGCTTTGATAGAAGCATAGGAATATAAAACATTAACCACTGCATAAACAATTGCAATTCCTGCCGAGAACCACGAGAATTCAAATCTAAATTCATTGAGTGTAAGTGCAAATATCGCACTGATTATGCCTGTAATAAGAGCAAAATTTCTTGATACAGACCAATCATTCCCGCACTCCCTTTCATAACCGCTGTTAAATACAAATTGCAATGAAAACAGCACGGTAGCCATCACAATCATTCCATAATAAATCGTCATTTCATCACTCCTCTAATCGCGATTAATATTGCATTCGATAATACTAACTTCCTGTTCTTTCTTCTCTTTGACATAAGTTCCAGACAATCTTTCTGTCTTTGCACCGAAATCCTTTCTAGATAATTCAAGAAGTCTTTCTGACTCCATTTCCGATGTAAGTGCAAATACAAATCTAAAATCATGGGCCCGCAGTTCATAACACTCCTCTGGATTTGGTCCGCAGGAATGACTACCCAAGCCACGCATAATGTAATCAATGTATAGATAATTCTTGTCCGATTTTTCTAATTCGTTTCGATGTCTGGCATTTATAAGAGCATCCATCGTGAAATCATGATAAGAAAAGGAAATCTTATCCGAACCCACAACCGACACTCCACTGCTTCCATCCGTCACTTTCACAAAGGATGTGTCAATTCTGGTGCCGCATTCCTGAGGCACATCGTATAAAAAGTTCATTTCTTCTACAGGCAGTTTATAATATCCCAAATTACAGTGTGCCTTTCTATCACTATAATTTTCCTCGATTCCTCTGCCATACCATTCCACGTTTTTGAATCTATTGTTCATTTCAAAGCAAACACCGATTCTTGGAAGTACCTCGCAAAAATCACCATACGGTCTTCCAGTAATATCTACCAGCACAAGCCCGTCTTTCAGAATCGTATATGTAACGTCGGTATGGAAACCGACACCTTTTCCAGTAGGTGCCCAGATGCCTTTTGCCGTCAAAATAATACTTTCATCGCTTTGCTTTACATCTACATCTATAGCAAAGAAATTAAAATGTTTTAACAAACATTCATCCCACTTTGTAATCCAGCGAGGGCTCCAGTTTACTACTCCATCATTATCTATTGGTGCCCGGTAAATGTTAAATTTCATCGGCGAATCAATAATAGTTTGCTCTTTATATACATATTTGCACAGAACGCCATTTTTGAATTCCACTGAGAAATCTTCTCCCAGAACGGTAATCTGTGAATCATTCACTTTTACTTCCGCTTTCAAGTGTTCTTTTTTATACACTTCCTTCGGCAATGCGTTCTCAAGAACAACCTGTTTAAATGCTATTTCTACGCCATACTCATCATAAAACCTAAGATTTACCATATACGCAGCGCCCGCTTTGCGCTCTGGAATGTTTGTATCGATATCAAGAGTTATGCGTTCATATGGCTTCACATCCGGAAGGTCACATTCACCTTCACGAAGGACATGATAATCCTCGCACACTTCCCACTTAAGCGTAACATAACCAAGACTTCTGAAATCATTTGTATTCGTGAGCCAGATTTCCTTTCCACCATACGTTACATAGGTAGGTGCAAGAACGTTTTTACAGTCGCGCAAGGACGGCTTCGGAGTTCCATCTGACAAGCAGTATCCATCCATTGAAAAATTAGACCAGTGATTTGCATCTCCAAAATCTCCGCCATACTGATAAAATGCTCTGCCACCTTCATCCTCACAATAAAAACCATGGTTCTTAAATTCCCATACATAACCTCCCAAAACATGTCTGTGCGTATAAACATAATCCCATGTATCTTCCATAAGTCCCGGACTATTTCCCATTGCATGTCCATATTCCAAAAGAAGGAGCGGTTTTCCATCTTCAGGATAACTCATCAATGTTTCCATTGTAAAATAACCATCTGCACGAAAATCCCTAAAACCAGGATTTTTTACATCATCCGTGGAAAACCATACTGGTTTTTTCCCATAAGTATTTTTTAGAAATCCCGCACATTTGTCCACATTCTCTCCTGTGCCATATTCATTTCCCACACTCCAGATGATAATACATGTTTCATTCTTATCTCTTTCAACCATCCTCTCGGTTCTGTCAAGGTATGCCGAAAGCCAGTCTTCCTTCTTTGAAAGATAACCCTGGTCTCCTGAAACGTAACTTCCATGGGTTTCAATATCCCCTTCATCCATAACATAGATTCCAAGTTCAGATGCAATCTCATAAAAAGCCGGATGGTTTGGATAATGAGCACAGCGGATGGCGTTCATATTGTGCTCTTTTATGAGTCTCAGTTCTTTTTCAATCTGAGAGACCGTTATCACCCGCCCGTTTTTCGGGTCATACTCATGTCGATTAATTCCTTTTAATGTAATAGGCATTCCATTTATCAAAAATTGATTTCCCTCTATTTTACATTCCATGAAACCGACCTTTTTTGAGTGCATTTCTAACGTCTTATCTGTACACTTTAATTCAATTTTTACATTATAAAGTTCTGGCATCTCTGCATTCCATAATCTTGGATTCTCTATTTCAAATGCAAATGCAACCTTGCTATCCGCTGATTTTTCCTGCACATCTCCTTCTACTTCTGCTATCAACGTGTATTTGTCAGAAACATCTCCTTGAAGCGAAACATCTACAAGAATCCTATTTTTCTCGGTTCTGACATAATAGTCCCACACACAAACTTCACCCAAATGATAAAGCATGACATCTCGGAAGATTCCACTTGCCAGCAGCATATCCTGATTTTCCAGATAAGTTGCATCACTGTATGTAAACACCTTCACACATAGCAAATTTTCTCCCTCTCTTATGAAATGCGAAACGTCAAATTCTGCTGGAAGTCTGCTTCCCTTTGAAGCCCCTACATACTCTCCATTTAGATATACGAAATATGCATTATCAACGCCACCAAAATATAAAATGGTTCTTTCCGTCTTTTTTACTATAAATTTTTTTCGGTAATATCCCACTGGATTCTCACAGCACACATACGGCGGCTGAAATGGAATCGGATACTCTATGTTTGGATAACATGGTTTTCCATAACCGTGGTATTGCCACATAGATGGCACTTTCAAAACATCCCACTTGCCATCATCATAATCTTCAAGATAAAATTCCGATATACAGTCACTTTGCTGATAGTTAAACTGAAAATCACCATTCAGTAATTGAATCAATTCTGACTCTTCCTTATTCTTAAAATATACATTCTCATGTAAGGCTGGAACGATTGTCGCACGCGGTGGCAACGTTCCTTCATGTAAAAATTGCGGGTCTATTATTTTTTTATTACATTCTGCATTCATGTTTCTTGTCCCTCACTTTACTCTCTATAGAATTTCTTCAACTCATAAGCATTTCGGTAATACGGACTCTTATCCTCTGTCCATGAATTGTGTAACTCAAATTTCCACGGTGAAATGCCGTCATTTTTTCCGTCATCGCAATGATGCGGTCCCATCAAATTGCGATTGCTTATCAAAAAGCGTACTTCAACATAATTATCTCCTTGAATAGCAACGTGTGAAATATCTACTTCCTTTTCATATAGAAGTTTTCCAGCGTAATCGCCATTCACGGTTACTTCTGCCATCTGATACTCTCCCGGTACCTGAAGTATCACATTATTATCATCTAAAATTATTTTCTGGCTCAAAGTTACTTCCCCTGCTACAAACGGATAACCATCAATAACAAAATCAGTTACAAAATTCGTTTTCTCTCCAATATAGAAATTTTCACCCATAACATAACCTTGCTTCGTGCTCTTCTGATAATCTTCCTGCGGATATACACCAAATTCACCTTCTATATAAATTGGTTGCAATTCCGAATCATATTTTACGCAATTACGGAGAGATTCCGTAACATTTTCTCCATATAATGCATAATAAACAAAGTCGTTTTCATACCAATCAGTTTCTACCACATACTCATTTCTTCCGCTGTGCACCATATCAGAAATATCATATAATTGAACATAAAACTCATCAGTCGCAATTTGTTTCCTTAGAAGCGTTCCATTTACCCACGCCCTAATATCCCTGCCACTAGTTTCCGTGCGCAGAGCAATCTGATTAGGTATTATCTCCACATCAAATTCATATCTGAAGAAAATTCTTCCCCGATACTGCTCTTTTAACAATTTTTCAAACAATGCAGCACACGGCCATGGCTTTGAAAAATTCATACCATCTTCAGAATAAGAAATCTGGTCTACTAACAATACATTATCTTTTCTATCTATTTTTGCATTTTCAAAACAAAGTTCAACCACTTTTGGTTCTGCTGCCGACTTCACTTGTTCATTTGACAAATATAAAATGGCATCCTCTCCCGGTTTTAAAGTAATTGACAACGGTACAGATTGTCTTTCTCCAGAAAGTAGATCCTCTCTTTTAAAAGACTTAACTTCGTTGCCGAAATTGTAAGTTTGCTCATAAGTATCCTTATCAGAAACATTAATTACATAAAGAAACTGTTCGCCATTCAACGTACGATATGTAGAAAAAATTAAAGTCTCTTTATTAGACGTACAATATGGTTGAGCCTTGACTATTTCCGCCAAAGTACACGTGCTTTCTAGATAACCATAACTATATTTTTCCGCTTCACAGTAAGATGGCTTGTCTCCCATTATCAACACCTTACCACCATTTAGCACAAACTTATGTAAAAGTTCTTCTGTTGTCTTATCCATCGTAAGAATGTTTGGAAGAACCAAATATTCATATTTACATTCACCACATCCAATTTTGTCATCTTCGACAAATCCATACTTCGCAAGTAATGTTTCATCCAGAAAATGATACTCGATATTCCGTGACGACAGCTCTCTGCAAGCCTTTCTTAACAGTTCATCCTGCTTGGCGACCCCAAATCCACTTTCTTCTAATTCGCGCTTGTAATCAAAGTAAGTACTTCGAATTGGGTGTAACATTGCAACATTTACATGTGCCGTTCCTTCTCCAAGCAAATATCCAAGTCTTGCAAAATAGTTATTGAAGTCACAAAATCCTTCCTTTACCCACGGGTTTACCACAGAATAATGAGCTGGATGGTCATACTTGCGACTGCCTCGTTCTGTATATGGTATCAGATGATGACATATCATATTCACACCATTTGCATACTGGAATCCAGCTATTCGTTTTAAGTCTGTTGGAGTAACATCCCATCCACAACATCCGAACGTTTCCGTAATAACCTGTTTTTTTCCAAGTTGTGCAGCCGCACTTGACACTTGTTTTGGTGACAATTCTCCTATCTGATAACTTTCATTTCCCAACCAGTCAATGCCGGGAATATGCTCAAACTCATAAAAAGGCATTACACCACCACAGCACATATTTTGAAGTCCTAACGAATCTTCTTGCACGAAATGCCCTGTCAATTTTGTATTATTTTTTTCACACCATGTATATATCTTTTCTGCGAAATTACGAAGCATCAACGTCTGCATTCCCTTCCAATAACGGTAACGGAACTTTCGATACCCCTCTTTTTCTACAAAAAGTAAGCCCAAGGAATCTAAAATGTCCTCTTCAAATTCCTCTTTAAAATACTGTTGTATCATTACGGTATATGGTGTCGCCCAACGATAGTATTGCGGTTCATCTGTAAAAAAACCTTCTATTTTTTCTGAAAACTTCTCGCCAAAATACTCTCGATAAGCCATATGCGTCAAATTAATAAATTTCTCTACAACCTCTGGATTCAATATATCTGCTGTCGACGCAGCCACGTGAATATAGAGATTCAAATACTCTCCTTCTATATCAGCAATGGTCATGCGTTGCAGCACCTCTCCTGCCAGCAGATAACTGACCGTCGCATTCTCATCAAATGCTCCAATCTTATACGTAATATATTGGTCGCGATTCGTTTCATCCTTCAAAAGCTTGCCACCGGCAAAACCGCTAGGCCATCCATTCTCGTCATACACCCACGCCTTCATGCCCAACTCTTTTGCCTCATCTGCACAGGCTTCAATACATTCCATCCACTCTTTGGACATATATTCTGTTTCCAATCCGGAACGGGCGTGCATGAAAAAACCACCCATTCCGTTTTCCTTCATCCAATGGATTTGTTTTTTCAATATTTCTGGCTCTAAACGGTCATTCCATGACCAAAACGGAATTGCTTTATATTTTTCAAGTTGAAACATATTCTAGTCTCTCCATCCTTTAAATTACATCCAAAATCCTCTTTGCAATACACTCCATTCCATAGTCACTTGGATGAATTGCCACTCCCTTGTGTTCAAATTGCCCCAGTGCCATGGTCTTCTCGTTTTCCTGCAAATCATGAAGCCTGCAAAATGTATATCCATTCTCTTGTGCAATTTCTGCAATTGTACAATCCAACTCTTTTCTTTGCCAAAAGCTATCCGTAACAACTACTTTTGCTTTTTGATTTGGAGTAAAAAAACGAATCATATCCTCGAAAAACGGCTTGCAGTCCACCTCCGCAAGCATATCATTTTTCATATTTTCTCCGATGCGAATAATTACAATATCTGCACAGAACTCCCTCGCTTCTTTGTAATGTTGTTGCAATAAGTCCAATCCCTTTGGATAATCACTTTCCCATTCTGCAACATTAACAATGCAATAATTAATTGCTCCATATCGCTTTTCAAGTTCCGCCACCACACGATGAACATAGTCATATTTCTCTTGCGAAGCAGCCATTCCCCAATCTCCTAACCATCCTATTTCTGGTTTCGGTGCGTGACGGGTAATGGAGTTTCCTATAAAAATCACTCTTAGACCATTTTCATTTTTTGTAATTTTGCTTACACACTGATTTTTCTGTATTTGATTATTTGATTCTACAGTATTACATTTCGTATAATCGACTTTTAACTCCATAACAAATATTCCTATAGTTTATTTTCTTTCCAGTTCTTTTTTTGTGATATCCCTAAAAAATGGTCTTTCATCCGGGCTCGAATTTGGCACATGACAAACAAACTTCCATGTTCCTTCAAAGGTTTCAAAAATCATCCCATGTCCACCATTTTCATCATATAGTTCCTTTTCATCCGGTGTCCATCTTCCGTAAATTGTACCATCGTCTGAACGTGCAATTGACACGGCATATCCTCTTTCGTTGTAGCTGGACCATATAGCAATCAACTCATCATCTAAAGTTACCATATAAGGACCGTCAGTTACATATTCGCCCTCGTACCTGCATTGAGCCACCCACGGTGCATCACTTGCATGCCACATCAGAAACGGTTCAGAAACTGCACAGCTTAAATCATCGGATAATTCCACTGCACAGACCGTTCCGTCCTTTGCCTGTAACCACTCATGACAAAATACCATGTAAGGCTTTCCTTCCGGTGACACATAAAGTGTTCCATCCAAACATTCCCAGTCCGTCGGTGTGACAGCACCCTTACTGTGCTCCTTAAATGGACCCTTAGGACTGTCTCCTACAAAAATGGCAGTTCCTCGACAAGTATCGTTTCCTTTGAAGGAGGCAAATAAATAAAATTTGCCCTTGTAGAAATGAACCTCAGGCGCCCAGAAATCTTTTTCACCCCAAAATCCTTCAAAATAGTCGAAAACCGAGACTGGTCCACTCCAATTCTCCAAATCCTCACTGACATATACGTCAAATCCCTGCTGCAATCCCAGCCATGAGCGGGAGCCATACATATAATATTTCCCTTCATATGGAACTACAAAAGGGTCTCGAATATTAATCTCGTTTGTTTTTAGTTTATATTCCATGCTTCTCTCCTATCGAATAACTTATTCAAAATACAACTTAAATGTCTTAATTTCAAAAGGCTTTACTACAAACTCCGTGCACGAGCCAAACATCGCTTCGCCCATATCGTGTTCCAGTAAATTACATGGTACAATCCGTTTTATCGGGAACTCAGAACTTAACCCTACAGTTTCTTTTCCGCCTCGGCACTCATGTATCCTAACAATCAGGCAATCTTCGTCTTCTGCTTTTTTCACAGCGTCTATCTGCACACCACTTGAAGATACTTTTACAATTGTTCGCTGGTCTGTAAACGCCCCCGCCGCTACTTGTGCTGGCAGATTTAAGCGATTCGCTTCCTCAATGGTACCGCCCTCTGTAACTGCACCAATATGCGGATACAGTGCGTAGGTAAAATCATGCTCTCCCATATCCGCCTCTTTGTCTGGATATTTGGAACTTTTAAGCAGACTTAATTTCATGGCATTATCCTTGATACTGTGACCGTACTTACAATCATTCAAAAGACTGACACCATATCCTGTTTCCGAGAGATCTGCCCACTTGTGTCCGCAGACTTCAAACCTCGCCCAGTCCCAACTGTTGTTCCAATGTGTCGGACGCTCTACATGACCAAACTGAATATCATAGGTTGCCTTGGTACTGCGGATATCCGTATAAAATGCAACTTTCAAAAGTTTGTGTGATTCATGCCAATCTACATGTGTTTTAAAATCGATTCTCTTGGAATCCTTGTAAACAATCATATCCTGCGTAATATCAGATAAATGATATTTATATACGAATCGCACCACCGCTTTTAGCAGACCATTTTCCACTAGTTCTGGCATTTCTGTCACATGGACTTTCTGCATCTTTTCAATGTAGAAAATATCAATATCCCATGCCTCAAAATCCATCGGTTTATCTTCGAAGATTTCAAGAACATTTCCTTCCTGTCCTTCTTTCAAGACATTTCGTTTTGCTTCTTTATCAAAAATCTGCGTTAGTTGACCGCCTTCGTTCCAAACAATCGTGTACCATGGCGTTTCCAAAGTGCTTCCTTCCATTCGAAATGGTATTGTTTTCACATCATCTTTCACAGGTTCTTTCGCGTCTCCTTGCTCAAAAGTCACAGTAACCACCGCAAATGGCTTCACATCCACCAAGACTTCGTATCCTTGCTCACACTTTTGGGCTTCCAATACGTTACCAGCTTCATCTATGAAAATACCTTCTTCCGTTTCTGGAATCAGTACCAGTTCTTTCCCACCAAAACTATTCGTGGAATATACGGTGTAGGTATGCTCTTCCTCTGAAATCAATGTACGTAGTGCAATATCCTTTGCCTCATCCGCCTGTGCTTCTGCTTTCGCATAATTCACATGGGAATCTTCATATACTTCATGAATAGACGAACCTGGGATAATATCATGGAACTGATGTAAAAGAACACCCTCCCACGCATCATGTAACTGTTTAGCAGCATATTCACCACCAAGAATGTATGCCATAGAAGAAAGCCATTCAATCTGAGCTAATTTATTTTCGAGATAACGATTCATCTTCTTATTATAGCCTTGAGTCGTATATGTTCCTCTGTGATATTCCAGATAAAGTTCGCCATCCCATGTATGAACATAGCGGTCTGTATTATCCACGTTACTATGCATTTTCTGAAAGAAATCGCCCGCTCTTGTCTGCTTTACATTCGGCAGACCTGGGAGTTTGTCCATAGCACGGCGGTACTCTAACATATCACGGTTCACGCCACCGCCGCCATCGCCAAAACCATAGGAAATCAAAGTGTCACGACTCAAATCCTTATTCTTAAACTTTGTCCAACTACCAACAACAGTTCTTGGTTCTACGTAACCATTGTAAGTAGAAAATCTTTCATCAAACTGAAACCCTACCTCTGGGGTTTCAATGAAATATGTTAGAATCTCTGTTCCGTCAATTCCTCTCCATTTGAACAGGTCATTCGGAATGGTATTGAACTGATTCCAACTGATTTTCGTTGTCATAAAGGTGTCTAGTTCACATTGCTTTAAAATCTGTGGCAGAGCCCAGCTATAGCCAAACACATCCGGTAGCCACAGATATTCACATTTCTTTCCAAACTCCTGCTCCATGAAACGCGTTCCATGCAAAAACTGGCGCACCAATGCTTCTCCCGAAGACAGATTGCAGTCTGCTTCTACCCACATACCGCCATCAGCTTCCCATCTGCCTTCCGCAATGCGTTCCTTGATTCTCGCATAAAGCTCTGGACAGTCTTCCTTGATGTATTTATATAATTGTGGCTGTGTCTGCAAGAAAATGTATTCATCGTACTGCTCCATCAAGCGAAGCACGGTCGAGAAAGAACGCTGTGCCTTCTCTCTCGTATGCTTCAATCTCCAAAGCCACGCTACATCGATGTGGGTATGTCCCACCACATTGACCGTCACATCTGTATGCTTCTCCAGACGTTCCAGTTCCGCCATCAAAATACTATGCGCGTCTTCTACTGTTTTGTAGAAATCTTCACCGTCCCAATCAATGACAATGAATGCTCTGTCTAGCGCTGTCACTAGATTGGCATACTGTTCATCATTCTGATTGATATATTCCAGCGTCTCCATAATCGCACGAGCAAAGTAATAAAGTTCATCTGTTTTCTTATGTAAATATGCAATATCTGCCTGCTTGCACTGGTGATAGAAGGTACGCTTTCCGCTATCCCCCTCCAGACCAGTCCAAAGCATAAAACTAATGGTTGCTTGTTTGCCAGCCATGCCAGAAAAGACAACCTCTCTATGATTTGTATCTACACCCTGATATGGATGTCTGTCCAGATAAAGCAGGGATTCAAAACCACTATTTCCTCCCGGTCCTGTTTCCCCAAAATTAAACAGACCGACTACTTCGCAGCCTTCCTTCGCTTCTGGAAATACAATTTTCTTTTCTAGCCACAGATAGCAATCACGTCCAATAAACATATCGTTCATATCGAAGGTACCACCTTCGATTCTTTCAGGAAGCGTGATGTTGCTTTCATCAACAGACATGGTTCCTTCCATAGAAGTGAAAGGAGCAATGCACTTATGTTCAAAGTATCTTCTTTCTGCTAATTCTGCCGTTCTCTTTCTCAGCTTGTTTTCTATAAAAAACATATTATTTCCCTTCTATTATCCCTTCACGCTGCCTGCCAACGCAGAAACAAAATGCTTCTGATTGATACAGTAAAAAATAATAACCGGTATAGAAGTCATAATAACTCCTGCAAACAGCGTCGTATATTTCATAGAGTATTCCGTCGAGTAATTGAGCAGCAATACCATTGGAATCGTATGTAAGCTTTTGTCTCGCAACGTCAGCATTGGCCCCAAGGCACTGTTCCATGCACTTGTAAAGGTCAAAATTGCAATGGTCGCTAAAGACGGCTTAATTACTGGCGTAATAATACGAAAACATATCTGTGTATCAGAAGCACCATCAATCCTTGCTGCTTCCTCCAAATCTCCTGGCAGGGTTCTAAGAAAACCACTGACAAGGAAGACTCCCATAGTAATACTAAAGGCGCCTACAAATATTTCGCCCCACAAATTATTGTAAAGTCCCATCTCACGACGCATCATAAGCTTCGTAACACCACCAGTACCTGGAATAAACAGTCCACATAAAACCAGCATATACAGCGCCACACCAATCTTGGTATCGCGAATACAATTCAATGCATAGGACACAATAATGACGAAAACCAGCTGCAATATGACAGTGCCAACGGTGATGATGATACTGTTTTTGGCTGCATTCAGCATATTGCCATCTACCCATGCATCAACAAAATTATTAAAACTAAAGCTTTCTGGCAGTCCAATTGGATTTTTTATTCTTTCCTGTTCGCTTTTAAAGGCCGTAATTATCGCAAAAAACAAAGGAAGCGTCAATATCAGACCATATATGTATACTATCGAATCTCCAATCACATTTAAAAGCGAACCTTTTCTTTTCTTTCTTTTCATTCTATACACTCCTATCCCAAAATCTTATTCTCTATCTTCTGAATGGCAACAAACTGCACCAGACTCGCGATGGATAGGATGATAAACATAATTACACCAAGCGCGGAAGTCATACCGTAATTTGTAGAGTATGCGGTAGATTTGTACATCCACGATGCCAGAGTTTCGTACGGAACCGAACCAGTTCTAGTTCCAATCATAACTACATAGTCACTTGCCAGTGTACCCGTCGTAACGGTAAGCAGAGAGAGACGGAACAAGGTTGGAAGCAAAAGCGGAAACGTAATACTCTTAAATGTTTGCCAGTTGTTTGCCCCATCTATCTTTGCCGCTTCTCCTAAATCACCGGAGATTGTATTTAAGCCTGAGACCAGTATCGTCAATGGATATCCAATGTTTGCCCAGATATGAACGAAAACGATACACAAAATCGCCTGTGCATTCTGCGCAAAGAAATCGGTTCCCGGATATCCTTCCACACCAAATACACCCAGTATTGTATTGATAATTCCCAGATTCGGGTCATACATATATGCCCATATCATACTTACCATGGTAGTAGAAAATACCATTGGCAAAAAGAAATAGGCGCGGAAAAAAGTATTTTTCCTGGTATTCTTCTGTAAGACAAGCGCCAATACCAGTGCCAGAATTGTCTGTATCACAAACAATCCCGCCACATACATCAGCGTGTTCCCTAGTCGTTCCACCGTAAGGTCTCGTTTTATGTTGAACAACAAGTTATAGTTTTCCCATCCCACAAATGTTTTAATGGAGCTAATCGGACTCCAGTCATAAAACGACATTGGAAACACTTTGAGATTCGGATAGATAGAAAAAAGTACGTAAAAGAACAGAATTGGCAGTGTAACCAAAATATACTTCCATTTCTTATTGTATTTCTTTCTTGCAATCTGTAATATATTCTTACCAGTCATTACGCTTGCCCCCTATTGGTTTGCTAAGTCATATTCTTCTAATTGGCTTCTATACACTCTGATTAATCCCTCAATGTCTTCTGTACCATCATATATAGTCGCTTCATAAATCTTTTCCAAACCTGACATCCAGTACATTTCGTTATCAAATTTCTCCAATGGCTTGATTGCGTAACCGCTACATGCATTTTTAATCATTTCCATTTCTTCAAATTGTGGTTCTACCTCAGCGATAGTGCTGAACATTTTTGCATTTGAGCAGTAATACTCAGAAATTTCTGGTGTAGCTAAAAATTCAACCCAGAGTTTTGCTGCGCCAAGATTAGCTCCAGCAGCATTGATACAGCTTACCTGCGCACCTTCTGCATAGCAGAGCCCATTGTTCGCATAAGTAGGAATTGGGAAGAATCCAGCTTCAATCTCTGGGAAATAGGTATCTTGTTCTCCGTAAACATAAGACCCAGAATAAACAAGCGCTGATTTCTCCTGCGCAAATAAAGTCATTCCTGTCTCGTACACAATTCCTCTGTATGCATTGTAATAAACGTTATTCTTCGTATATGTAACCAGCGTATTAAATGCTTCTGTCACGCCTTCTGCAGTTGAAATATCAACAACAGAACCATCATCAATACCTTTGCGCAATGTTGCGTAATTCTCTGTTCCCATGCTTCCTAACTGAATCGCACTTCCAATTCCAACGCCGTTTGTTTTGCCTGGATAAATGATACCATCATAGCCTGCATCTCTCAGTTTATTTACTACGTCAACCAATTCATCTGGTGTTGTAGGCGCAGTTACTCCAACCTTGTTGAATATTTCTTTGTTATATAACAGCCCAAAGTAGTTATAAGCAATCAGAAATCCATAGTTTTCTCCATCTAAAGAAGTCGCTGTCTTTCCCGTATCGCTGTAATTTGCCATATAATCGAAATCTGTCTGTGGCGCTATCATTCCGTTATCAATATAAGTTACCATCGTGTCACCAGAATGCATATCGAACACGTCTGGTGCCGTTCCTCCAATCAAATCTGCCTGCAGATTGGTATAATAAGCGGATGCGTCTGGAGTGATTTCTAATTCTACATCAATCCAATCGTATTTTTCTTCAAAACGTTTGATGATTTCTTGAAAATAAGCTTCATCGCTCTTACGCCATGTAGAAAAGCGAATCGTCACTTCTCCTCCCTCTGCGTCAGCACCGGCTGTCCAGTCCAGTTCATCTGAATTGCTTTGAGAGCCTTCTTTACCTGAACTGCTACCTCCTCCACATGCAGTGAGACTAAATACCATCGCCATTGCCAATAACAATGCAACTATTTTTTTACACATATGCTTCTCTCCTTTTTCTATTTCATCGTTTTCTCACATTCAGTCTTTCACGACACGTATATCGTCCACGATGACTGTTATATTTTCATTGTTGTCTTCATTTTGCAGTAGTCTGAAATACGTTATCTCTTCGATTTTTAACGACTCATCCAAATCCAGATAGAGTTCATTCCAATCATTTTTCAAGTTTTCTTTTGGAATGGTCCATTGATAACAATTCTCCGAGTCGCTGCCAAGTTCCACCGTAAGACTACTTTGCAGTTTGTCCCGATTATCAATATACAGCCAGAGGTGAAGCAGTCCACCCGCATACTCTGTAATATCTATCGGCTTATTTAATGTCATTTCTGTTCTTACAATCTCTGCTCCAAAAGAGGCGAATGCACCTTCCCCTTCTTTGAATTCTCTTGTTTCCGTGGTAAGCAAACCATGCTTTAGTGCAAGTTCATCAGTACTGTCACAATTTGTAATCGCCTGTCCTGGCAGGTTCTCCATCACACGAATATCATCCACAATGGTAATCATTCTTTTATAAGCTCCACTGTTGCTTACATACTGATGTATCTTGACATAGACCAAATTCGTCAAATCGGGACTTCCTACATCATACTCGTATTTCCCAACTGACAATCCCAAACAAAGTTCGTTCCAACCACTTTTCAAATCTTCTTTGGCAATCAGCCACCTTCGACAGTTGGTACTGTCTGTTCCGATATCCACAATCAGCCCTGTTTCCAGGTTGTCCGGTTTGTCGATACAGAATTTGAGATACAGATAGCCATTCAAATATTCTGTAATATTTACTGGATTATTCAGAAAAAAATGGAGTCTCTTCACGTCTGCCTCCGCTGATTTGAACGCACCACTTCCTTCTTTATACTCTCCCTCTGTTGTGGTAACAGAGCCAAATAGCAGTTCTATTCCGTCCGTGCTATCACCGTTTGTGATTACGACATCTGGCAGTGCTTCTAGAACATCCGTATCTTCTTCGTCGGTTTCTTCGTTATCTGCTTCTGTCACTTTATCCTGCTCCAGGGGAGTATTGGATTCTGCAGCGGGACTAAAAGTCCCGCATGCAGCAATACTAAGTAATAATATGGTTGATATGAATAATGCAATTATCCTTTTCAAAACGTGAATCTCCTATTCTGGTTTGTAAATAACTGCACGAATATCATCTACAATAACTGTCATTGCTTTAAATGTTCCTGGATTCTGATGAAGTTTAAAATAAGTTACATTATTCCAATCTGCATCTCCACCTATTGCCCAATTATATGCAACCAATGTATCCGTCTGATTTGTCGTCAAATCCAGATACAATTCATTCCAGCCACTCTCTAATTGTCCCTTTTTCAGATACCATCTATGGCATTTCGATGAACTACTTCCTATATCTACTACCAAATATTCACATAGATTTTCAGGATTATCTATATAAACTGAAAGATGAAGGTATCCATTCACGTACTCTGATAAGTTTACTGCTTTGCTCAATGTAAAATTACTCAACATAACATTCGCTGCATTTGATTTAAATGCACCTGTCCCTTCCTTGTATTCGCCAACTCCCGTTGCCACAGATCCCCAAGTCAGGTTAACATTACTCTTGCTGTCACAGTTTGCAATTATCTTGTCTGGAACCTGCGCTACACGAATATCATCTGCAATAGTTACAATAGCTTCTGAAGGATTACCGTTACTATGTAACTTGAAATAAGTTACATTACTCCAATCGGTTGTTCCCATTGACCAGTTGTATTCAATCAATTCATTTGTTTTGTTTTTTGTCATGCTCAGATACAATTCATTCCAGCCACTCTCTAACTGGGTTTTTCTTAAATACCATCTATGACAGTTACTACTATTGTTTCCAATGTCTATTGCTAAATGTTGATTCAACCCATCTGGTTTATCGATATAAAGCCATAAATGTAAATATCCATCCGTATAATCCGACATATCTACCGCTTTTGTCAGCGTAAATGTACTCAATAACGCATCACTGGTTGTAGCAGTTGCTATAAAGGCACCTGTACCTTCTTTATACTTTCCACTTTCTGTTGTTACAGTACCGTACCTATTATTGTAATCATTCTTATTGTCACAATTTGTAATCATTTTATCCGGCAAAGAATGAACTGCACGAATATCATCTACAATAGTTACAACGGCTTCTGAAGGATTACCGTTACTATGCAATTTGAAATATGTTACATTACTCCAATCGGTTGTTCCCATTGACCAGTTGTATTCAATCAATTCATTTGTTTTGTTTTTTGTCATGCTTAGATACAATTCATTCCAGCCACTCTCTAACTGGGCTTTTCTTAAATACCATCTATGACAGTTACTACTATTGTTTCCAATGTCTATTGCTAAATGTTGATTCAACCCATCTGGTTTATCGATATAAAGCCATAAATGTAAATATCCATCCGCATAATCCGACATATCTACCGCTTTTGTCAGCGTAAATGTACTCAATAACGCATCACTGGTTGTAGCAGTTGCTATAAAGGCACCTGTACCTTCTTTATACTTTCCACTTTCCGTTGTGATGCCGCCATATCTGCCATCACCATATTCACTCGTACTTTCACAATTTGAAATTACCTTACCTGGCAGTTTTACTTCCTCTGTCTCTGTAATTTCCACAGCACGAACATCGTCTACCATCATCGTTGCTTCCTGACCGCTTCTACTTGTAGCGAATACACGGAACCAGTTAATCTCTGTCAAATCGACAGTTCCCACTTTTCCAGCACTCTCAAAGTCTAAGAGCAGTTCGTTCCAGCCTTTGCTGAGACCACCTACAACCCATTCATATTCATTTACGTCAAACTTTCCGCTGCTTCCAAGTTCAATATGTACTTGTGCACCGTCAATCTTTGCCGGATCATCCACATAAAGCCATACATGAATACCATCTGCATTGCATCCAGAAATATCCACTGGAGTAATAAAGCTTGTAGCCCATCTGTTTGTACCAGTTCCTACACTCTTGAATGCTCCGCTTCCTACTTTGTATTCTGTTTCTGTAGTTGTGATGCTCATCTGATTTGCGCTTGAATACGTCAACGTCATATTCTTTCTGCTGTCACCGCTTAAAATAACTCCATTTTCTGCACTCACATCCAGCGCATCTTCTGCAACCATGCGGATATCATCTACGATAGATGTTATCTGATTATATGCATCGGCAGGTTCTTGATGAATCTTGAAGAAATCTACCTCTGCAAAGTTTGGAGTTCCCACATTATATGCTGGATTCTCCATATCTAGATAGAATTCATTCCAGCCACTTTCCAGTGCTTCCTTCTGAATAATCCATCTACGGCAATTGCTACTGTCATTTCCAATGTCAATAATCAATCCTGAAGTCAGGTCTTCTGGTTTATCGATGTAATACCAGAGATGCAGATAACCATTTTCATAAGCAGTAATATCTTCTGCTTTCTTCAAAGTGAAATAGTTAAGAAGTACATTTGCGCCGCTTGCCTTGTATGCTCCAGTGCCTTCCTTAAACTCATCTTCTACCTTCGTAACAGAACCATATCTCAGTTCTACATTAAATTTATCGTCACAGGTTGTAATGATGCCGTCTGTTGTATCAACATCAATATCCTCTGGTTTTACCAGACGAATATCATCTGTAATCGTTGTCATTTCTTGATAGGTATCTGCCACTTCCTGATGAATCTTGAAGTAATCTACATCTGTAAAATCAGGTTTTCCCACATCATATGATGGCATTACCAAATCCAGATAAAGTTCATTCCAGCCGCTCTTCAGGTTATTCTTGCTAATCACCCATCTACGATAGTTACTGCTATCATTTCCGATATCTACAAGCAAACTGTTCGATAAGTTCTCTGGCTTGTCAATGTAGAACCAAAGATGCAGGTAACCTTCTAAGTATTCTGTAATATCTATAGAATCCTTCAGGATAAAATGACATCTTCTAACTTCTGCTTTTGTTGAAATGAATGCACCCGTTCCTTCTTTGTGTTCTTTCTCTACTGTTGTGATTTGACCATATTTCAAAGTCATACCCGCAGTATCATCACAGTCAGAAATCACACCTTCTTCTCTGGTTACTGTCACATCTTCCGCTTTTACCATACGAATATCGTCTACCATAGAAACAATTGTCTGATAGGTATCTGCTGGGTTTTGATGTACTTTGAAGAAGTCAACGGCTGTAAAATCTACCGCTACACCATCTTGTTTCACATCATATTCTGGATTTTCCATATCCAGATAGAGTTCATTCCATCCACTCACCAGATTATCCTTTTCTACAACCCATCTGCGGCAGTGCTTACTGTCATTTCCAAGATCAATAATCAAGTCTGAGGTCAGGTCTTCTGGTTTATCGATGTAATACCAAAGATGGAAATATCCTTCTTTGTATGCCGTAATATCTTCTGCTTTCTTCAAAGTGAAGTAGTTGAGCATTACATTTGCGCCGCTTGATTTGTATGCTCCAGTACCTTCCTTAAACTCGCCTTCTGCTGTCGCAAGAGCTCCCCACAGCAGTTCTACATTAAATTTGTCATCACAGGTTGTAATGATGCCGTCTGTTGTATTAACATCAATATCCTCTGGTTTTACAAGGCGGACATCATCTACAATAGCAGTCAGCTTCTTATATGTCTTGTCAGCACTTACTTCCTGATGAATCTTAAAGTAATCCATATTTGTTAAATCAGGTTTTCCAATATCATAAGAAGGCATTTCCAAATCTAGATAGAGTTCATTCCAACCACTTTCTAAGCTATCTTTTTTAATAATCCATCTGCGGTAATTCTGGCTGTTATTTCCAATATCAACAAGCAGACTGTTAGATAAGTCCTCAGGCTTATCGATATAGAACCAGATATGCAGGTAACCATCTAAATATTCCGTAATGTCTACTGGCTTAATCAGCTTAAAGTAGCTGAGCATTACGTTGGAAGCACTTGACTTAAATGCACCTGTTCCTTCTTTGTGCTCTGCTTCTTGTGCTGTCACATAGCCGAATAACAGGTTTACATCTCTCATACTGTCGCAGGCAGAGATTACTGGCAATTTTGCTCCATCCGATGCAGAAACTGCATGAACGTCATCTACCATCGCAACAAGGTCTCCGCTACACTCTGCATAGATACGGAACCAGTTGATTGCACTTAAGGTTGGCTCTCCGCCAGTGACTGCTGCCGTACTGAAATTCAAGTAGAGTTCATTCCAGCCGTTGCTCAGAGACTCTTTATTCAGATTCCACTGGTATTCATTTACATCCCATTTTCCGCCGCTTCCAAGTTCAATGCCCATGTATGAGCTGAGCTTTGAAGTGTCACTCACATATAACCAGAGGTGGATTCCTCCGTCTGCATACTTGGAAATATCCAGTACGTCAAACATCTTCACCTGCCACCAAGCCGTGCCGCTGCCTTCGTTCTTAAAGGCTCCGGTTCCTTCTTTGTATTCCCCTGCTTTGTTCGTTACACTAATCGTATTGTTTGAAGTAACTTCCATGTTCTCCTGAGAGTCACAGTCTAAAATCATGCCGTTAGCCGGCACAATCACAGTTGCTGGCACAACGCGTAATGCATCCAGAATCACAACAAGATTAGAGCTGCAGTTTTCTCCGAAAATTCGGAAAAAGTTTACCTTTGTCAAATCAATCGGCTGTGTTCTGTCCTTCGAACTATTTACTGCAGTAAGCATACTCAGACTCACTTCGTTCCAACCTGTTTTTAAGTCAGAACCATTGAGCCACCATGTGATTTCGTTCTGGTCCCAGGTACCACTGCTGCTAAGTTCTACTGTAATGAGACCATCTTTCACATAAGATGCTTTATTCACATATAACCAGAAGGTGAGCTTCCCGTTCTCATACGCAGAAATATCCGCCGTCTTCAAGGTGGTTCCCACCCAGTTCACATCTGGATTGGAAACAAGAATGGCACCTTTTCCTTCTTTGTACTCTCCTTCTGCTTTTGTAATCTTAACTCTGCCACTTGATGAAATTCCATCCAACGTATCACAGTCCATAAGATAACCTGCTTTTGTAGATGCAGGATATCCTGCCTGTTTTTCTAACGACATTCCTGCGGTATTTGTTGCATACACACAGTCTATAATCACATCAAGTCCTACTTTTGTACCTGAAGTAAACATGCGGAAGAAATTGATGCTTTTTAAGTTTATATCTCCGCCCGTAGCAATTTTATCCTCCATGCTTAAATAGAGATCGTTCCAGCCTTGTTTTAAAACGCTCGGCGGAATAAACCAGCAGATTTCTTCTACATCCCAATGTCCTGAACTTGACAGTTCGAAAATAATGGTATCGCCCAGATATCTGGTATCACTCACATACAAAGAAACGTGAATGCTTCCTTCTGCATAATTCGAGATATCAACTCCCTCAAAGCATCCATATGTATTAACCGTACCACTCGTTCCTGAAGCAAAGCTTCCAATTGCAAGCGCACCCGTTCCCTGTACATACTCTCCTTTTTTTCTCGTGACCGACGCATTTTTTAATGTTCCATCAAAATATGTCTGGTCATCACCGTCTATAATCATAACGCCAACGTCATTGTGGCTGCTCAGATTTTCTACGTCCACTTCCTGTTCCTCGTAGAACGTGAAGCTTATATCCGTATCTTCTTCTGTTGCAACGATGCTTGGCTTGCTCTTGTTATACAGTCCGATACCTATTCCAATAACGGCAGCAACGAGTATCAACGACAATATAACAATCGCAATGATATTCTTCTTTTGCGAACTATTGTTTGCCATATAAGCTACCTCCTTTTCTACTTTTCTCGAATTACCGTTTTTTCTCCTACTTCACCCGATGTCAAACGGTTGTAGAATTCAATCTTTCCTTTTTCCAATTCAAACGAATATCCTTTTACTCGCATGAGATTCACACCTGTCATGCTTCCACCTTGGATAACAAACTGCGGCGTTGTCGTTCCATGCCAGTCGTTCGTATAGTTAATCAGAGCTGTATTTTCTGAATTAATATTCGTAATACCCGTTTTCGTACCATATGCAAAGGTGTTAAAGATGAGCTGGTTTATGGCATCTTCAACGACAATATAATCGCAGTATGCACGTAAAAGTCCATCTCTGTATACATTTAACATTTCCGTCTCTCCTGGCCAGTCAATTAATCCAACATCAGAATTTCTTGTTATAACACTACCATTCTGCAAACTTCTTGCCAGTGTACCTCCAGTTCCACCCAGACGGAATACATTGTAATAACAGCCCGCAACCACGCCGTCGATGTAATGCTCATCACAATCGTAGAAATCAATTCCATATGCCGCCCCAGAAATCATACAATTTACAACATACACGCCTTTCGCCTTACCTCGCACCGCGTAAGAGGTGTTCAAATCATCGGTCTTTGGGCTGTTTTCCGGATAAACAATTCGAATACCACTAATACCCGCATTTTCTCCTGCCAATGTGATAAACGCCTGGTCTTCTGCTTTATTGGAAGCGTCATCTCCGTAGTAGCAATGGAACACGGTTCCGCCGTTAATGTTGTTCACACTTCGAGATAGAATCGGAATACAGCCTTTCACTTCTACTCCTGCTGGAACTGTAACTGGGTTACGGAAGCTGTATTGTCCTGCCGGAACATACACAACGCCGCCACCCTGAGCACTCATCTCATCCAAAGCATTCTGCAAAACAGAACTTGCATCCCCAGCAATCGCCGCTGGTAAATTTGCAACCATCATGTTATGCGTTGGTTTCACATAAGATTTCGTATAATCGTAAACATAACCGCTCAAATCTGTATCGTCTGTCATAACGGAGCCTGTGCCGTTTTCCTGGATTTCTCCAACCACCTCCACATCGCAGAGTTTGATTACTCCGTCTGAATTATGGAAAAGTCCACCTTCAATATGACTCTTTGCAATCACGGAACCAAAAATCGAATGGCTGAAATCAATGATAACTCCCTGCTCACAATCTGTAATGTTCATATTATAAAACAGACACCAGAAATTAGCTCTGTCTCCTTTGACAGTCTGCATACCAACTTTACATCCATCTACATAAATATCACTGAAGGCGTACCCTTCAATATCACTGAATATGAGTCCCGTCGTATATTCTTTCGTATATGCGTTGATGACTTTCTCCGGAACCGCATTCATGCAGTCTGCTGACGCCTCAATCCAATACTTGTTGTTCACTACGAAATTGTCGACATTTCCAATTTCTGAACCATTTTGCAGTTTGAGACCACAGCACAAAAACGTGCCTTTCACATTATGTACCTGTATCGATTCATGGTTAACTGCACCTGGAGTTCCAATTCCTCGGTAACCATTAATAACGGTCACATTTTTAATGGTTGCATTGTGGGTGTTTACGCCTTGTGCAGACAAATAGAAGGTGTATGGATATGGTCTGATGCATTCCATTGACTGCAGCGGATAATACACCGTAAGACCGATTGCACCGCTGCAAGTACTCATGTCAAATGCACCTGCTTTCTCGGCATCCTCTGATTCCATCCACACGCTAATAATCGTTCCGTATTCTGTACCCACATCTGGGTCCTGCCAGTCCCCGCGCAAGGTAACATATGGCGGGATGTAGATTGTGTCCGAGATTGCGTAATTACCGGCTGGCAAATACACCGTTCCACCTCCTGCATTGTAACAATCATACAGCGCTTTCTGAAGCCCTTCTGTACTGTCTGTTTCGCCGGTTGGGTCAACTGCATATCCCGTCTCTGTAGGGACCATTTCTGCAACTACCACATCTGTAGTCTCATAGGTCGTCTCTACAAGCTGTGGACTCGTCTCCCCGGTAGACGTATCTGTCAGCGTCTTCCCTCTCGGGTCGGTCAGTTTTTTCTGTTCCACAACCGTCTCCTGTTTTTTTGTCTCTTCCGACTGCGTCATCTCGTCTCCGCAGGCCGTCAGAGTGAATACCATGGCGCTCATAATTAATAAGCTTGCTATTACTTTTTTCATTCTTCTTCCTCCTTTGCTTCTTTGCCATGTTTGATTTATATTTATTTCTTTCTACTTTCCATCAGAAAATCAAAAACTCGTTCTTCCAAAAACATCTGCTCCAGTTCTCCCTGTCCGAACATACTCTCGTACTCCTTTGGCTCAGCAATCCCACTTTCCTCTGCTTTCTCTGCAAGTCTCTGTTCATACTCTTCCTGACTAAGAGTTAAACCTTCCTTTTCTGCTATCAAATCAATTGCATATTCTTTCCTTAGCTGTTCCTTAGCAAGTTCTACCACTGTCATTCCATGCTTTTCTTCTATCAGCTCTGAAGCTGTCATTCCTTTATAATAGGCTGCGTAGCCGTACTGCGTCTCCAGTTCCTCCCTCAAAGCATCTAGTTCCTCCTGCGGATATTCTTCTACAACGCAGTTTTCAAGCAGCGTTTTCCATACTTCTGCTTCTATGTCGTCCGAATCCGATCCAATTTCCAATTCTTTGTAACTACTAATGACAATCTTTTCGTTGAAAATCCGTCCACTACCGCAGCCAACAGTTGCCGCCATCACCAACACGGCCGTGAGCAGCATTACACGTCTCTTTTGCATATTCCTTCCTCCCCCATTTTTTTGCAATTTCGTCCACTTTTTTATTATTTTATAGTATGGTTTTTTATTCTGCTCTCTTTTTTTTCCAACGCTAATTCATTTTTATAAATTTTTGTTGCCTTTTTTTTGCATAATAGACATTTTTTTCCAATCACTTGATTTTTCAATCGAAATATTGTAGCATATTCTTGGTTCTTACAAAAATGTATTAACGATTTTTTCCAATTTAGTGAATTTATTATCTTGTGAAACAATTATAGAAATGAGGAATGATATGCAAAATCAAGACAGACCATTACTATATCAATTTAAAGAACATGCTTTTTCCAATGATGCGAAATATGCACAACTTTATGTGGCTTGTGATACCCCTTTGCACACCCATTTTGACTTTTACGAATTTTCGCTTGTCACATATGGAAGTTTTATAAATGAATACAAGGGACAGCAAAATATTTTACAAAAAAACTCCCTCATTTTTTATCAAAAAGGGGAGTCACACAGTATTATGATTCATGATCCTGAGAGCATTCATTTTTCATTTATTTTACGCAAAGATTATTTCGAGTCACTGCTAGCCAAATATTTCCCAAAGCAGCCACTTCATACTCTTGGGAAGTATCTGGAGCAACACCTCACCAGCCAGCAGACGGACTATCTCGTAGATTTGTCAAACAGGCTCATGAATAATTCTGATTATAAGACGAAAGAAAAGCTGGCACACTTATTTTTCTTTACTGCTTTCACTTTTTGCACAATACCTATGCAGACAACTTCTAACACAAAAAGTTCTCAATTGTATATTGATAACCTTTTGAACAAGTTAAACAACTATTCATACCTAAGCAAAAATGTAAGCGACATTTACAAAGACTACCCGATTGCAAAGTCATCACTGATTGCTTTATTTAAGGAGAAGACAGGGTATACTATCATTCAATATCACAATAAGAAAAAGATGGAATATGCTGCACAACTGTTAAACTCTAACCAGTACAGCATTACTGAAATTGTATACATGTTAAACTTCATGAGTCTGTCTCATTTTGCAAAACTCTTTCGAGAGCACTATGGTATGGCTCCAAGCGAGTACCAACGTTTACACACGAGGCAATTTGCTTTTAAATACGACGAATAAAGAAAAAGAGAAAAAGCAGGACTATCGGAATTATCTCCAATAGTCCTGCTCTTTCATTGAGACCCAAATAAATTAAATTTTTGTTTTAACAACTACGCAATCTTGTCGTAAGCTTCTTTTACTTGTGCAAGGAATGCTTCATCTTCTACACCTGAGATTTCACGAAGTGCTTCTACCACGCCTTTTTCCGCAATCTTAGCTTGTACTTCTAAGCTCTGTGGATCTTCTGGATTGTTGTAGCGGAGAGCTGCTGCAATACCAACAATAAGCTTGTCCACTGGAAGTCCAAATCCAAGTGCTGTCATAGTAGGCTTGATTAAACGGTCTGTTGCACTTAATTTACGAAGTGGTTCACGTCCTACACGTGCCACATCATCGTTTAAGTAAGGATTCTTAAATCTCTTAATAATTTTTTCGATGTAAGCTGCATGAGCTTCTGCATCAAAACCATGTTTCTTAACAAGTCCTGCTCCTGATTGTTCCATAGCTTCATGAACTAGCGCATAAATTTCTGGATCTTCAATTGCATCCTTAATTGTTGAGAGGCCTTTGATTACACCAAGATATGCTGTGATACAGTGACCTGTGTTTAATGTGAAAAGTTTTCTTTCGATATATGCATCAAGATTATCTGCAAGGTTCATTCCCTCGATTGCTGGAATCTCACCCTTGAAGGATGCTTTCTCTACGTTCCATTCATAATAGTTTTCTACCACTACGTCTGTAGGAATTTCGTTTACCATTGGTGGAACGATACGGTCTACAGAACAGTCTGGGAAACCTACATACTCATCACAATATGCTTTTTCTTCATCATTTAAAGCACCATAGATGTGTGCTTTTAATTGTGAGCTTGCGCGAAGAGCATTTTCACAAGCAATGATATTCAAATATTCTTTTGAACCGTTTGCGATTTTTGCTCTGATACCAGCAACAAATGTTGGAGCAATACGTGGAAGAATAGTTAATCCAACTGCTGTTGTAATAACTTCAGCCTTTGCGATTTCTCCGATGATTTCCTCTCCGTTTGAGAAAATTCCGTCTACATTTGTAATTTCATAATCTTTTTTCTCCACATCCATAATGTGAACTGTATATTTCTTATCTTGCGCAAGGCGGTCAATGATAACTGGGTTAACATCTGCAAAATATACTTTGTAGCCTGCCTGAGCAAGTGACATTCCAATGAATCCACGACCAATGTTTCCTGCGCCGAATTGAATTGCCGTTTTCATAAAAAACTCTCCTTTTTTTAACTTATCATTTCACCCGCTCCTAGAGTAAGAGCGGGTGAGATACTTTTAAAACATATTGTTTCCTTAAATTTAATTAAGAAAGTGTTTCAAGAATCCAATCTACATCATCTGTAGTTTTCATCTTATCGAGTACTTCTGGATCATCCAGAGTTCCTGCAATCTTTCCAAGAAGATCAAGATGTTCTTCTCCGATACCTGCGATACCAAATACAAGTTGAGCCTTTTCATCGCCGAAATCAACTCCTTCTGGATATTGAAGCATTGTGATTGCAGTCTTTTTCACTGTGCCTTTTGCCTCTGATGTACCATGTGGAATAGCAATTCCCATTCCCATGTATGTAGTAACGAGGCGCTCACGTTCTAACATAGCTTCCACATAGCTTGGTTCAACTGCTCCTCTTGCAACGAGAAGTTCGCCAGCTGCGCGGATAGCTTCTTCCTTCGATACTGAAGGTTGGTTTAATTTAATGCTTTCTTTAGCAAGAACTACATTTTTGCTTTCTTCAACAACAACTGGTTCTTCACTAATTATCTTTTTTTTTTCGTCAGCAACGATTTCTTCGTAAAGAGCATCTAATGCTGGGTCAGCTAAGAAGTTACCAATGATAACAAGCTTAGCGTTTGGAGCTGATGCTTTTGCACGGTCTTGAAGTGTAGCCTGAACTACTGCGATATCACAGTCTGCTGGAATATTGTCAACAGATGTGTTTTTAACAGTGATGTCTGGGCGGGCATCTTTGATTCTGTTACGGAATTTTGTTGCTCCCATTGCTGAAGAACCCATACCAGCGTCACAAGCAAAGATGATTTTCTTAACTTCGCCAGCTTTTACTTCAACGTTAGCAACTACCTGACCTTTAGATTCAGCTTTTCTAGCGTCTTTTTCTTGTTTTGCTTCTTCAAGAGATTTTCCAGTTTTTCCTTCAGTTAACTTAATGATAAAGCTGCTGATGAAGAATGAAATTACTGCTGCAAGAGCAACACCAAGAAGAACTACTAAAATCTGATCTTTTGGTGAAACAGCTAAGAATGCAATAATTGATCCTGGTGATGCAGGTCCTACAAGACCACAATTTGTGATTGAGTAGAATGCGATTGCACAAATGTTAGCAACGATAGGTCCAATGATAACTACTGGGTTCATAAGAATATATGGGAAGTAGATTTCATGGATACCACCAAGGAAGTGGATGATGATTGCACCTGGTGCTGAATCTCTTGTGTTTTTATCTTTTGATGCGAACCAGTAAGCAAGAAGTACACCAAGACCTGGGCCTGGGTTAGCTTCGATCATGTACATGATAGACTTACCAGCTTCAGCTGCCTGTTCTACACCGATTGGTGTGAATACACCATGGTTAATAGCATTGTTAAGGAATAATACTTTTGCAGGTTCAACTAAGATAGCTGCAAGTGGAAGTAAACTGTTTTCTACAAGTACGTCAACACCTGCTGTTAATACGTTAGTAATACCTGTCATGAATGGTCCAATTACGAAGTATCCAATGATTGCAAGAATCATACCGAAGATACCGATTGAGAAGTTGTTAATTAACATCTCGAAACCTGCTGGCATACGTCCGTCCATGGCTTTGTCAAATTTCTTGATAAGCCATCCTGCTAAAGGACCCATAACCATAGCTGCCATAAGCATAGGTTGGCTAGAACCAGCTACACAACCCATAACTGCGATAGCACCCATAACACCACCACGGTCTCCACCAACCATCTTACCACCTGTGTAAGCGATAAGAGCTGGAAGTAAGTAGTTCAGCATGAATGGGTGAATAGAAGCAAGATCCTCATTTGGAATCCATCCATCCGGAATAAATAATGCTGTAATAAATCCCCATGCGATGAATGCACCGATGTTAGGCATAACCATTGCTGAAAGGAATTTACCAAATCTTTGTAATGCGTTTTTCATTACTAAACCCTCCATTGTACTTTAGATTTTAATATATTTCACAAGCACATCTTTGAAACATGTAAAACCGGCGATTGAATCACATGTTCCCTGTACTTGTAAAAATCATAATTATTATTTAGCAATATGCCAAATCCCTTCTTCTATTTTACGATATTTTTGTGATATCTGTCAATAAAATAGAGCAATATTCTATATTTTATTCTACCGTTACACTCTTTGCTAAGTTTCTTGGCTTATCTACATCCAAACCTTTTGCAACACTGATATAATATCCCATTAACTGCAATGGAATGATAGCCAGTGAATTCACAAAATATGGATTTGTCTGTGGAACATATACAGCAAAATCAACTGTGTCTTCAATATTATAATTTCCATAGGTAGTCGTGCCCATCAGGTATGCGCCGCGGCTCTTTACCTCTAAGAGATTGCTGATTGTCTTCTCATACAAGTCTTTTTGTGTCAGAAGTCCAATTACCAGAATTCCATCCTCAATCAAGCTGATTGTTCCATGCTTTAATTCGCCTGCTGCATAAGCTTCTGAATGCACATAACTGATTTCCTTCATCTTAAGACTTCCTTCCAGACAGATTGCATAATCCAGACCACGTCCAACGAAGAATACATCTTTTGCATTCACAAATTTTGCTGCAAACCACTGAATACGTTCTTTGTCATCCAAAATCTTCTGAATCTTATCAGGAATTGTCTGAAGTTCAAGAATCATTTCCTGATATTCTTCTTCTGAAATCTTTCCTTTTACTAACGCAAACTGCATTGCAAGAAGATAGCCTGCAATGAGCTGTGCACTGTAAGCCTTTGTAGTAGCCACCGCAATTTCCGGACCTGCAACTGTGTAAAGCACATTGTCTGCCTCACGGGCAATAGAGGAACCAACAACATTTACTATGCCAAGTGTTCTAATGCCCATTTCTTTTGCCTGACGAAGAGCTGCGATACTATCTGCCGTTTCCCCTGACTGGCTAATGACGATAACGAGACTGTTCTTTTCCAAAAGAAGCTTACGGTATCTGAATTCTGAACCAAGGTCCACTTCTACTGGAATCTCTGCCATATCTTCGATTACATACTTTAATGAAATTCCAACATGGTATGCGCTTCCGCAAGCCACAATGTAAATACGGTTAATATCCTTGATGACATCCTCTGTAAGTCCGGCATTTGAAAGGTCAATACGATTATCTTTCACAATCGAATTCAATGTATCTTTCACCGCCTTAGGCTGCTCAAAGATTTCCTTCATCATGTAATGCTCGAAGCCGCCTTTTTCTGCCGCTTCTTCATCCCATTTGATTTCCGTCAATTCTTTTTCAATCTGTTCCTTGTCCATATTGTAAAATGTCACTTCACCCTTTGAGATACGGGCAAGCTCCATATTTCCGATATAGTAAACATTTCTTGTGTATTTCAAAATAGCTGGAACGTCAGATGCAATATAGCATTCGCCTTCATTCTTTCCAATAATCATTGGGCTGTCTTTACGACATGTAAATAATTCTTCTGGAAATTCACGGAACATAACAACGAGTGCATAAGAACCTCTGATTCGGAGCATTGCTTCTGTAAGAGCTTCGATTGGGTTACCACCAACTTTTTTATAGTAATAATCAACTAAATTCACTGCAACTTCCGTATCTGTCTGAGAATGGAAGCCATATCCTTTCTTAAGAAGCTTATCCTTCAGTTCCTGATAGTTTTCAATAATACCATTGTGAACTGCAACCACTGTTTTGTCGTTTGACATATGTGGATGCGCATTTGCTTCTGATGGTTCGCCATGTGTTGCCCATCTGGTATGTCCAATACCGATTGTTCCCTGAACAGCACGTCCGTTATCTGTCTTTTCGGACAACATTTTAAGACGTCCTTTTGCTTTAACAACCTCCACTAAAGATTCATTTTTTCGCACTGCAATACCAGCAGAGTCATATCCTCTATATTCTAATTTTGAGAGTCCTTCTAATAAAAATGGAGCAGCTTGTTTATCTCCAATATATCCTACAATTCCACACATAATTTTCCCTCCATGTATAATTAAAAATCACTTATTAATTATATGATACTTGCAATGGAATTTGCAACATATTTCGTGATTTATCTAACAATTGGAAAAATTTACTCTTTTCTCAAATACAGCTATGCAAAAAAAAACAGCCAACCACAAAACAGGATTGACTGAAATAAAAAGAGCACGAGACGGGATTCGAACCCGCGACCCTCGCCTTGGCAAGGCGATACTCCACCACTGAGCCACTCGTGCATATCTACTCTCTTTCGAGAACCATTATAAAGTTTTTTCACTTTTGCGAAGTAAAAGCACGAGACGGGATTCGAACCCGCGACCCTCGCCTTGGCAAGGCGATACTCCACCACTGAGCCACTCGTGCATGTTCTTGATTTGTCAACCGAACAAAAATGATTATACTAGCCTATATATCATTTGTCAACCCTTTTTTTCATATTTTTTTATGGTACAATATTTTTATATATAAGGACGGAGGTATACATATGACACCGAAAAAACAAGCTTTTCAAAATTTAGCAAATACAATGATTAAGAATTTTAAGAAACGTAATATCGAAGCGTTTTACTGCGAAGACAGTGCTGCTGCCGTTGCACTTGCCATGGACTTAATGAAAGACGGGGGCAGCGTTGGAATGGGAGGCGCTGAGACAGTAAAAGAATGCGGACTTCTTGATGCTGTTAAAACTGCTGATAATCTTCACTTTATTGACCGTAATTTAGCAACCACTCCTGAAGAGAAAAAAGCCGTATTTTTAGAAACCATGGGATGCGACTATTTCCTAATGAGTTCTAACGCGGTAACAATTGATGGTGAACTGATTAATATCGACGGAAATGCAAACCGTGTTGCATGCTTGGCTCACGGACCGGAACACGTTCTTGTTCTCGTAGGTATGAATAAGATTGTAGATGATATTTCTACTGGAATTGCACGCGTACAGAATGTAGCGTCTCCAGCCAATACCATTAGGCTTGGAATCAAAACTCCTTGCAGCGTAGTTGGACACTGTATGGACTGTCATTCAGAAAATTGTATCTGCTGCGAAATTCTGATTACCAGACACTCAAAACACAATGGAAGAATTAAAGTTCTATTAATCGGAGAAGAATTAGGATATTAGAAACATAAAAAGGAAGTTGCGCTGCAACTTCCTTTTGTTATTTCTATTCTTCTGTTTCTACAATTGCAATTGCTAGCTCATCCAGCTGCTTCTGTTCTACTCTTGTTGGTGCCTCTGTCATAAGGCAAGAAGCATCCTTCACCTTAGGGAATGCAATTACATCACGGATACTGTCTTCTTTTGCCATAAGCATGATGAGACGGTCTAATCCGTATGCAAGTCCTGCGTGTGGTGGCACACCATACTTGAATGCATTTAATAAGAATCCAAACTGCGCCTCAGCCTGTTCTGGTGTAAAACCAAGCATTTCAAACATCTTGTTTTGGATGTCATTATTGAAAATACGAACGCTTCCGCCGCCAAGCTCTGTACCGTTTAATACGATATCATATGCTTTTGCACGAACCTTACCTGGATCTGTATCAAGAAGATGTAAGTCTTCATCCATTGGCATTGTAAATGGATGGTGCATTGCCTGGTAACGTTCTTGCTCATCATTCCATTCTAATAATGGGAATTCTGTTACCCATAAGAACTTGTAGTCGCCTTTGTCTAACAATTCTAATTGACGGGCAATTTCAAGACGGAGGTTACCAAGTACATCCCATACAACCTTGTTCTTGTCTGCCGCGAATAATAATAAGTCTCCGTTTTCTCCATCCATTGCTTTTACAAGAGCTGCCATTTCTTCGTCGCTCATGAATTTTGCAAAGGAAGATTTGATGGAGCCGTCTTCCTGGATTGCAACGTATGCAAGACCTTTTGCACCGAAATCTTTTGCAAAATCAACCAATTTGTCGATTTTCTTACGTGGCATAGCACCCTGGCCTTTTGCGTTGATACCACGAACGCTTCCGCCATTTTCCAAAGTTCCTTTGAATACTACAAATTCAGAGTCTTTTACAACTTCTGAAACATCTACTAATTCCATGCCAAAACGGATATCCGGCTTGTCAGAGCCGAAGCGGTCCATTGCTTCCTGCCACGTCATTCTCTGGATCGGAAGTGGAACTTCTACGTCTAAGATTTCTTTAAATAATTTTGCCAACAATCTTTCATTTACGTCGATAACGTCATCTACATCCACGAAAGATAATTCCATATCGATTTGTGTAAATTCTGGCTGACGGTCTGCACGCAGGTCTTCGTCACGGAAGCATTTTGCGATTTGGAAATAACGGTCGTAACCAGAGCACATTAACAATTGTTTGAATAATTGTGGTGATTGTGGAAGCGCATAGAAACATCCCTGGTGTACACGGCTTGGTACTAAGTAGTCTCTCGCTCCTTCTGGAGTACTTCCAACTAAAATTGGTGTTTCGATTTCAAGGAAACCTTCGTCTGCTAAGAATTGACGGGTAAGTGTTGCTGCCTTACTTCTCATCATTAAGTTCTTCTGTAAGTCAGGTCTTCTCAAATCTAAATAACGATATTTTAATCTTAATTCTTCTTTTGTCTTGCTGTTTTCTTCAATTGGGAACGGTGGTGTCTCAGCTTCTGATAATACGCGAAGTTCTTTTACGCGGATTTCGATTTCACCTGTTGCAAGATTTTCATTTACTGCACCAGAACGGGCTTCTACTGTACCAACTGCTGCAATAACGAATTCACTGCGGAGTCTTCCAGCTTTTTCAAAATCCTCTTCGCTTACACTGCCATTTTCAAAAATCAATTGTAAAATTCCTGAGCGGTCACGTAAGTCAACGAACACGATACCACCTTTGTTACGGTTCTTTTGCACCCAGCCCATAACAGTAACTGTTTCGCCGATGTTTGATTTATTTAACTCTGCACATCTGTGGCTTCTTTTTAAGCCTCTCATTGATTCTGCCATTTTATCTTCCTCTTTCTTAAATATTGTCTCTATAGCATTCCTGAATGTCAGTATAACCTTCTTCGATTAACTGATCTTTTTGGAACTTCTTGTTCTTTTTCATATTTACGATAAGAACCTGCTTTCCAGCTTCTCTGTCAGCTTTTGCCATTGCAAGCACTTTTAAGATTCCCTCTTGGTGCATATTCTTTTCAAGCAAATATGCTTTCTTTTCTTTCTTGTTTCCTGGCTCGTAACCATTTTCAAGAAGAAGCATTGCGATACGCTCAAATCCGATGGAGAATCCACAAGCTGGTGTATCCTGCCCCGTAAATTTACCAATCATCTTGTCGTAACGTCCGCCACCTGCAACAGAGCCGCCAAATTCGTCCATTCTGATTTCGAAAATGGTTCCTGTATAGTAAGCTTGTCCGCGTACAAGAGTTGGGTCAAATTTTACTTTGAACTGCGCTTCCTTTGCCGCTTCCACGCTGGAAATGATGAGTTCCATGCCATCTGCAATCTTTTCATCCAAGAAGCCTGCTAATTTATCCTTGCAGAAACGAATGCCTTCGATATCACCGCTAATCTGGTCAAAGAGTCCAAGATAAGTGTCAATATTTTCTTGTGTGTAACCACCAAGTTCTTTTAATTCGTTTGCAACACCTTCCATGCCGATTTTATCCATCTTATCTAAGATGATAAATACTTCATCGTAATCCTCTTCACGGAATCCACTGTATGCTGCCATTGCTTTTAAAATGTTTCTATCGTTGATGCATACTGTGAAATTGCTGAAATTTAATTTTCCAAGCATCGCTGTTGTTGCAAGGATTAACTCGATTTCTGCAAGGTTGCCTGGTTCCCCAAGAATATCGATATCACATTGCACAAACTGACGGAAACGTCCTCTCTGCGGACGGTCAGCTCTCCATACATTTCCAATCTGCATTGCTTTGAATGGAGAAGGAAGTTCATTTGCATGGTTTGCATAGTATCTTGCAAGTGGCACTGTTAAGTCATAACGAAGTCCACCATCTACTAAGTCAGCTTCTGTCTCTGCTGTTTCTAATTTTAATTTTTCACCACGTTTTAAGATTTTGAAAATTAACTTTTCATTATCTCCACCCTGTTTACTGCAAAGGTTTTCAATATGTTCTACACATGGAGTTTCCATGGATGTAAATCCAAAGGTTTTGTATGTGTCTTTAATCATTTGAATAACATAATCCCTGATTTCCATCTCTTTTGGGAGCATGTCCTTCATACCGGTTACCGGCTTCTTCTTTAAGGCCATAATAATTCTCCTTTTCGTTCTATCATCTCGTCGATCCGACTGATATATTGTTCTACATCTTTTACGTTTTCCGAGCGGACAATCTTCTTCAAATTCCCCGTCCTCGAATCAATTTCTGCTTTCTCATCAGGAACCACAATCTTGGTAGATGAACCTGCACCCACACCGATAATCGATTGTTTTTCCTCCATAATAAGTATATTGTATATTCCGGCTTTGTCAACCTTTGCATAGCCAACATTTTCAAAATTTCCAGCAATATTTTTCTGTCTGTAAAGGTAATACGGAACGAGTTCCATGTCCTTTGCCCCTTTCGCCGCAAGCTCTATCATTGCTGAAAGTGTCTGGGCAATTTGAGCCTCTTCGCCTGCTTCGCGGGGCTTTCCCTTTTGCTCCTGGGTGAGTCTTGAAGCGCGCTTCATAGCAAGTGCATGGACTGTCAGGCTGTCTGGCGCCATCACTTTAATCTTTTCCAAAGTATCCCGCATATCTTCTACGGTTTCCTCTGGAAGTCCCGCGATTAAGTCCATATTAATATTGTCAAATCCAATTTCCCTTGCCATTTTGAAAACTCTTTCAATATCCTCAACGGTATGTCTACGTCCAATGATATCTAAAGTTTTCTGCTGCATGGTCTGCGGATTAATGGAAATTCTTCCAATATTATGCTTTTTCAAAACCTCTAACTTTTCTCTCGTGATACTGTCAGGTCTTCCTGCCTCCACTGTAATCTCTTTCAAATCCTGATAAGAAAAATGCGTTTCCAAATGTGTCAGTAAGCGGTCAAGCTGCTCTGGTTCCAGAGTCGTCGGCGTTCCGCCGCCAATATAAATTGTGTTAAGTTTCTTTTCCTTGGAAGCGTTCGCAATAAATGTAAGTTCCCTGCAAACCGCATCCAGATATTCATCCACTCTGGTTTTCCAGGCCGCAATTGGATAAGAAGTGAAGGAACAGTAAGAGCAGGTGGTTGGACAAAATGGAATGCCAATATATAGACTGTAGCCATCCTTGTAATCTAGTTGGTCCAGAAGGCTTTTTTCCCTCTTAGCAACCTCGATTCCAAGTCTTGCCTTCGCACCTGTCACCTGATAATTTTCCTGCATCCAGTTCATTACTTCTTCATCTGACATACCACTTTCCATCAGATGCATCATTGGTTTTGTAGGCCGGACACCTGTCATGATTCCCCAGGCAAGTTCCTTGCCTGTCACATCCTTCAGCCATTTATAAACCTTGATATTTACATATCGCTTCTTTAATTTTCTGTCTATCAGACCTATTAACTCTTCTTCGATTATTAAAAATTTGTCCTCCATCTCAATTTTAATCATTTGGGGACAGGACTTGTTCACAATTTGTTCAATATTTTCGCCAGGGTAGAAAGCCTTTATAATATGGAACATGTCATAAGCAAACATCTCATTCTTTACTATAATTCTAATCATTTCAAACCTCAACTTTTAAACAAATGGATTATACATCTTTTCATCTGCAATACAAGTTAATGAATTATGCCCCGGATATACCATCACATCATCTGGCAGACAGAAAAGTTTTTCCTTAATAGAACGAACCAATGTCGCCATACTTCCCGTTGGAAAATCACTTCTTCCAACACTTTGATGGAACAATGTATCTCCACTAAACAATACGCCCTCGGCAGCCTCATAGTAGCAGCATCCACCTTTGGTATGTCCGGGTGTATGAATTACCTTAAAAGAAAAACCAACTAAATCAAGCACATCACCATCCTGTAGTTCCTTTACTTTATTAAACGTATAAGACACACCCAGCATACATGACAAATTCAAACCCGAGTCTGCCAACACCTCTTTTTCATCTGCATAAGCATATACCGGTACATCAAACTCTTTCACCCATTTATCAATTCCCATTATATGGTCAAAGTGTCCATGTGTCAGAAGAATTGCCTTGGGTTCGTACCCATTTGACTTTACATGCGAAACCATGTAGTCTGGACAAGCCGCTGGGTCCACAATAACCAATTCTTTTGTGTCTTTGTTTTCTACCAGATAAGTGTTTGTGCTCATAGCACCAAGTACAAATTTTTCTATTTTCATCATCTAAGTCACCTCATTAAACCGTTACACCAAGCAACTTTACTACCGCTCTTTAATCATTTTATCACATAAAATTTGTGAAACACCTGTTTCATTATTATCTTTGCGTTTTTTTAACACTTTAAATGTTTGTTGATTCTTTATAAATTTATTATCTGCTCGTCCAAAAAAAGATTTGCCGTAATACCTTCCAGTATCAGTTTCCTCATCGACAAAGTAGTGCAAAATCACATCTTCATGCTCATAAACAATAATATATGTTGCTGTAATTAAAGTCCCTTTCGTGAACCCTTTCTTATACTTGATCATTAATTCATTACTATCCAACACTTTTTCAAGAAGGGGAAAAAACTCTATTCTCTCTTTTATCTCAGGAAAAAATTCACTTTTTTGCAAATAATCATATGTAAGTTCATTATTCATTATCATATCATATAATTTTTCTTTACTATGTCTTTGAATTTACAAATCTGTTAATTTATGTAATCCGATTAGATGCATAAAATGTTCTTTTGAAAAGAACAACACCATTTTAATAAGCGTCTTCTTACTTCCAGCTACAATTTCATATTCGTATTTCATCAACTCTTGAAAAGCCACAGTGCTTTGTTTTAATGCATCCATCAGTTACCTCCTCTCTTGTATAAAGTGAAAAAGAAAAAAGCTTCGGACAAAACCGAAGCCTTTTCTGGCATTTTCTTTCGGCTCATAGCCTACTTCAAGTTGTGGAAACTGCCAAACCCTCCAAGAACTCCATAGGACACTGCGACTTGAAACAACCTCCTACTTCATTGTTCAAAACAGGCTCATGACCTGTTCTATACATATGAATAATATTATGAGCGTTATTCACGCTGAACAAATCTCTTTGCTCACTTATAGTATATACAATCGTCTACAAAAATTCAATAAAATATTTTATTATTTCTATCCTGTTGTTCTCTCAATATCAATCACACCTGTAATCTGACGCAATTTCTCCACAATATGGTTCAGTTCTTCACGTCCACCAACTGCAAAGCTAAGTTCCAACGTAGCAATACTCTGCTTGCTGACATGCGTATTAATAGCATTAATATCAATCTTATTCTCTGTAAAGATTTTTGAGATTTCCATCAGTAAGCCCTGGCGGTTATTTGCATAAATCTTGATACTAGACATGTACTGACCTTTTTCTTCGGTAATACTTGCCTCCCACTCCGCATCAATCAGACGGATTCGTTCTGCCTCAGACAGATGGATAATGTTTACACAGTCTGTTCTATGAATCGACATACCACGTCCACGGGTTACAAAGCCGACAATCTCATCACCTGGTACTGGGTTACAGCATCTTGAGAAGCGAACTGCCATATCGTCAATCCCCTTTACAATGATACCGCTCTTTGATTTTGCCACATGGGCTTTGCGCCTTGTAGCCTCTTTTACACGCTCAAGAATCTTTTCATCTGTGATAACTTCTTTGTGGTCTTTATCGTATTCTTCTACAAGACGGTTAATGACCTGACCTTCTTTCAGTCCGCCATGGCCAACCGTAGCAAGGATTCCTTCCCATTCCTTGAAGCCATATTTCGCCTGCACAACCTGCATATATTTAGGCTTTGTCAAATCACTGTAAACGAGCGACTTTGCCTTACAGTATGCCTGAAGCAATTCTTTTCCCCGGACAATATTTTCTTCCTTTAATTCTTTCTTAAACCACTGGTTAATCTTGTTGCGGGCCTGTGTACTCTTAACAATGTTGAGCCAGTCACGACTAGGTCCTCTTGAATTTTGGGAAGTCAGAATCTCGATTCTATCACCATTCTGAATCTTATAATCAATGTTAACAAGCTTTCCGTTTACACGGGCACCCACCATTTTATTTCCTACTGCACTGTGAATCATGTAGGCAAAATCGACTGGTGTGGAACCATTTGGAAGATTCTTAACATCTCCATTTGGAGTGAAACAGTAAACGTCTTCCGCAAATAAATCCAAACCGCCTTTTAATAAGCTTAAAAATTCACGGTTATCTGTATCCTGCTGCCATTCCAGAATCTGACGGAGCCATGTCAGCTTTTCTTCTTCCTGTGCAGCAACGCTCTTCTTGCCGTCATTTGACTCTTTGTATTTCCAGTGTGCCGCAATACCATATTCTGCCGTCTTATGCATCTCTGCGGTACGGATCTGAATTTCAAACGGCTGTCCGACAGAGCTCATCAGCGTCGTATGTAACGACTGATACATATTCGGCTTTGGCATAGCAATATAATCTTTAAAACGTCCTGGAATCGGTGTATACATCTCGTGAATTACACCGAGTGCAGCATAGCAGTCTTTCACAGAATCCACAATAATGCGGACTGCAAACAGGTCATAAACCTGGTCAATTGTCTTTTCCTGGTTCACCATTTTTTTATGGATACTAAAGAAATGTTTTACACGGCCTTTGATTTCCGCTTTGATTCCAGCATGCTCCATATGTTCTGAAACTTCAGTCACAATGGAATCAACAAATTCTTCCCGCTGCGTTTTTCTGTCATTCAGCTGTTTTACCAAATCAAAAAAAACATCTGGTTTTGTATATCTCAAAGCCAAGTCATCTAATTCGGTCTTAATCTTAGAAATACCAAGACGCCCTGCAATCGGCGCATAGATATCCATCGTCTCTCTCGCCTTTTCCATTTGCTTTTCAGGACGCATAAATTCAAGTGTTCTCATGTTATGAAGTCTATCCGCAAGCTTAATTAAGATAACACGGATATCCTTTGCCATAGCAAGGAACATCTTACGAAGATTTTCTGCCTGCACTTCTAATTTATCTGCTGAGTAAGACAATTGCCCTAACTTAGTTACGCCATCAACCAGAAGCGCAACCTCTGCACCAAATTCTTTTGTAATCTCCTCATCACTCATAACCGTATCTTCCACAACATCATGCAAAATACCGGCTACAATTGTTTCTTTATCCAATTCCAAATCAGCAAGAATAATGGCTACCCAAAGCGGATGGATAATATAAGGTTCTCCTGACTTTCTGCACTGCCCTTCGTGTGCATGATAAGCAATATCAAACGCTTTTTCAATCATAGAAATATCATCCGAAGGATGGTATTTACGGACACGCTCAATCAGTTTTTCATACAACACCTTGGGATCCTGGTAATCTTCTGGCGCTTTTACTGCATGACCGTCTTCAAACGATAGCCCACTATATGGATTTTCCAATATTTTATTGTCAGCCATAGTCTCAAGCCCCCTCAAAAAATTTATTTACCCGGATATGCAATTACTGTCTCTACATCGTATCCGCCTAATTTCTTTCTTCCTTCTAAGCCCTCTAATTCCATTAAGAAAACTGTTTTTACAACAACGCCGCCCATTCCCTCGATTAACTTGATAATCGCTTCAATGGTACCGCCTGTTGCCATCAAATCATCAATAATAACTACCCTCTGCCCTGGTTTGATAGAATCTTTATGCATCTCAATCACAGCACTTCCGTATTCCAAATCATATTCAACGGAAACAGTCTCACATGGGAGTTTTCCTTTCTTACGAACTGGAATAAATGGTTTGCGAAGGTTATATGCAATTGGCACTCCAAAAATAAACCCACGCGATTCTGGACCTACCACCACATCAAAATCCACATCTTTTAACTTTTCCTGCATCAAATCTATGGCGAGATGTAAGCCATCTGCATCTTCCAAAATACTAGTTACATCTCTAAAAATAATCCCTGGTTCTGGAAAATCAGGTATACTTCTTACGTATTCTTCAATCGGTTTTATCATGTTAAAACTCTCCTAATAAAAAATTATATGATATTATAACATTTTTTTGTCGATTTATCAAACTATTTGATAATTATCTATTTTACATTGGCTTTTGATGTATTCCACGCCATACTTTTTCTATTAATACAAAAAGAGACGCCAAAATACCCTCAACCAGATGGAAACCACCTTATTGAGGGTATTTTTATATACTTTTCTACATTAATAGAAAAATTGTCTCATCCATTCATTTTTAAGTAATTCATGCCCTGCGGCAGTTGGATGGACTCCATCCCGCAGCCAATATTCATTTGGTGCAGTCTGTGATGCCGCATCAAATTTATCCTGCAGCGGAATAAATTCCAAATTATATTTTTCAGCAACTTTTCTTGCCTTTTCCGCTCTCTTTTTCACTTCGCACTGAAAATCATCCCACCATTTCTCTGTTTCTGTTCCTTTCAGCGCAAACGGTTCCATAATGATAATGCGAATATCTGGCAGGGCGTCCTTTATCTCTTCTATTAACATAGAATAAATTTTGTAGTACTTCTCAGCACTTACTCCGTCCCCAAAGTTAAACTCATGCCACACATCATTTACACCAATCAAAATGCTCAAAATGTCTGGTTTTAGATTGATAATATCTGCTTTGATTCTGGCATACAGATCGGTAACTCTGCTGCCATAGATTCCTTTGTTTATAACAGTGTACTCCCCTGGATACTCTAACCCAAGCTCTGCATTAACAAATAAAGCATAACCAATTCCCGTTTCCGTACCAGGCAAATTAAGACGTGCAGTTTTCACGCGTAATGCATCCGTTATGGAATCCCCTTGAAACAAGATTGTCTTCATAAATAATTTTCTCCTTTTCGGCTGCTTTACTAATACTTAATTTCATAATTTGGCCCTATAATGCCCGGAGCAACGCCCCGCGCAATGAGCCCTTCATTCTCTTCATGTGCAATCAGCCACTTATTTTTGCGGAACAACAGTGGGTCCCCAGCCTTTTCATCCAATGGCGTGTTGGTTCCCTTTGGTAAAGCAACCACACAGCCAAATCCTTCTTTACTCACTTCGCATGGACAGAAATGTAATGTCGTTGCATAAACCTCCACCATATCTCCCGCTTTCAGAAGAAATGCTTTTGCTGTGGACGAATCTATTTTTCCATCTTGATAATCGCTTCTTTTTGCTAAAATTAACACCAAGTCAGTTACTGCAATATTAATCTCACTGCTTGTATGCCATTCCCATGCGTTTAAGAAATTGCTATGTCCATAGCAATAACCAACCTGCGTTGGCAGCTCGCCAAAGCATTCTTTTCGAATCCACTCTGAAATTGCCAATTCTTCAAATGCAGCTGTGGAAGGTTCGTAAGCCGAACCCTCTTTTGGAAACGTAATTGCTTTACCTGCAGCAACAATCTCTGTCACATCTGCACCTGTAATTTTTCTTCCGTACTCCGCAAATACTTCATCATCGATGCTATATATTTTTTCTAAAACCATAACATAATTCCTCTACTTTCCCCACTCCAGTGTTCTGTCTAGCTTAAGGTTCGGAACATACTTGCAGAATTCCTCTAATTCTTTCCGATAATCACCCTCAATTTCAATAAAATGATGAATGTAAGGACCTTGCAGCAAGCGGTCTTCAACCTTTTGCAAATTCTCAAATTCACCCCAGATATAGGTTCCGTTGGTTTTTGGTCCTTCTGTGGTGTGGCAAAGGAGTGGCAGCATCATATAATCTCCGCTTTCCTGGTCAATGCGCGCAGCTGTGTATGTACCGTCTTTTCCCCTGAACCATTCTCGCTGGTTTACCAGAGACGCTTCACAATCAGGTGCCTTTTGTGACAGTGGGAACTGTCCACAATGCCATAAAAGCTCTGCGTTTTCATTTTCCGGATGTCTTACAGTGAACTCTCCAAACAACGGTTTCCTTTTTCCTAAAGTCGCACATTTCAAGACTGCCATGGTCATGGCACAGTGAATGTCGTTTTCACAGGCAATCATATATCCAAGGTCATTCAAAAGTCCAAGTACTGCACATGGAGCTAACCCATCAAACATAATCGGAGTTGCTGTCCAGCATTCGGTTGCCATAATATCCAGATTGTATTCTTCAAATAAGTTGCGGTACATTACCGCCATGGTAGCAAGCCCGTTGATATACTTCGGCGTCAAATCGTCCATTTTGTAATTGGTTTTGAAATACTCTTCAAAGCCTGCAATCTCTTCCTTATAATTTTCTGCAGCTGTCTTCATTCTCTGCTCAATGATGGCAAAGTTAATTGGTATAATCCTGATTCCAAATTTCTCCAATAATTCTCCTTCATTGTACATAACTGAGTAAAATGGAATCGGGCGCGTTCCTACCTGTCCAATTCTCATGCCTTTAAAATTCTTCACCATACAGACAACTCTCACAAACTGTTCAAATCCAGCGCTGAATTTGTCAGATTCCACCTTACAGCTTGGCAGATTCGAAAATGGAATATGGAAACGCTGCAGCTGTCTGGATAATCCGAACAATCCACACTGTGAATCCGTTGTACGTGTTCCATCTGGACTGTACTCTTCATCCAGCGGTGCATAAATCAGCACTGGTTTTCCCAGCTCTCTCGCAATATCAGCCCCTGCTTCTTCGTTTCCAAAGTTACAGTTGATAATCATGACCGCGTCTACATTTTCATTTTTCATGCGTTCAATTGCCTGCTGTGCAGACTGATCATCAAAAATCAAATCACCGATTCCAAGCCCCTTTGTATCCACAAACGAAACCTGTCCGCTTGCAAAATTTTCTTCAATATAACCTACAACCTGAATTGCCCGCTGCTCTGGAGAATACCAGTTCCAGCTTGCTCCTCTCGGACGGTCCGTGGTGTTGCGGCGCATAGGTACAAGACCGATTTTCACTTTATAGTCAAACATGTTATTCCCTCCGTATCTATCTAAAAAATTCATAATATAACCAAAGAACTGAGTAACGGTCTTTTAAATCTTTGGCATATAGAATTGCGTCATCAATTTTTGCCTGTCCGTACAAATCAATAAATTCTTGATAATTCATACCGACTGCTTCCACCATCTGAAGCACCTCATCCTCAGTTGGTGCCTCTGCAAGCAATTCTTTGATTTCATTCCATTTTGACAATACTTTTTCGCTGTTATCTTCCCAGTACCAGCCTAATCTTTTCTGAAGCTGCACAACCTCATCTGCAGAGCTTAAGTAAATTCTCTCCACTTCGTTCTTCCACTCTTCTTCATTGAATCCACGCCTTACAGGTACAGACGCAAGAATCTGTTCACGAAGCTTCGCAGTAAGCACTGATGAATATACAACGTCAATACCATGTGCCAGATATGGCGTTCCTGTTAAGATACCTGTTATTTCAAAATAATGTGAGAAATGATGCTCACTTCCAGAAGCCGGCCTTGAATTTCCCACATAAGCCATAGCGATACCAACTACCACCAAGGCTTCCATGAGTGCTCCAATGGCGTCTTCTTCACGATTTACCACACCTTCAGCCAAATCTCTCACTTGGTCTGTTGTTTCGTATGTAATGTCATATACCTTCTGACAAAAATATTCATCGTTAATCAATGCGCTCAATTTCCAGTCATTGAGACATGAGTATTTACCGATAATATCACCGTAGCCAGCCTGAAGCATATCCATTGGAGCATCCTTCAAAACCTTTGTATCTGCAATGATTGCTTTCGGCGGCGCGGCATTTAAAGTTACTTTCATGCCTTTTAAAATGAGTGCAGAACCAACCGATGCATAGCCATCCATAGACGGTGCTGTTGCAACAATATAATATGGCAGCTTGTGTTCAAAGCTTACAATTTTACATAAATCGTTGATAACCCCTGAACCAACACCTAATACCAAGTCTACGCCATCTATAAATTTTGCATGAATCGCCTCAATTGCTTCTTCATTTGGAATCAGCGGCGCATCTCCTGTTTCAAACATAATGCTTGTTGTAATCTTTGCACCAAGAATCTCTGCCACTTCTTTTCCACAAACTCTATATGTATTCTGGTCAGACACCATCAAAATACTTTGATAGCTTTCACATATATCACCAAGTGACTTCAGTGCATCACGTTCTATGATTACATGTTCTATAGGACAGACATGGCTCTTTCCACACTCGCAGCTATTTATACCTTGAAGTAATACCTTAAAATCCATAAAACCATTTCCTCTTCTTAAAAATTATTTTCGCACAATGAAACCATATGGCGCGCCAATTTGCAGGCGAACTTCATGGCTTCCGGATGAAATTCCGGGTCAAATCCTGGGGTAAAGAAGTTAGCCTCATAAGTGAAATCTCCTGCATACTCCACTTCTTTTAATGTACGAAGTAATGGCTCCCACTCTATATTTCCCAGATAAGGCAGCTGATGCTCATCCTTCTCCCCACGGTTATCGTGGATGTGAAGCGCCTTCAGACGCTTTCCCATCTGACGTATGGCCTCAGGCTGGTTAATCTTATGCAGATTACCGTGCCCCGTATCCCAGCAGATACCGAACAGGTTGTCGTCACCCAGACAGTCCAGAAGTTCTAATAATTCTTCCGTCGTAGTCCCAAACAGCTTGTCACCACTCTTGGTACGCCCTATGTTCTCAATGGCAATTCCCACGCCATGCTTGGCAGCCATCTCACCGAACCGCTTAAATCTCTCTGTCTCATTCTTTAAGGTCTCACGGCGGGAATACCCTGCGCTGTCATATGAGGTTGCAGGGTGGAACACCAGCCATGGAATCCTGCAGATTCCTGCGGCTTCGATATCTCGCATCATCTTACTGATGTGTACTTCCCTTTCAAGGGGTGTAAACTCCCGGTTCTGCTTGGAAGAATAATAATGGGCATGTCCCTGAGTGATTGGAAGTCCCAGTTCATCACAGAGTTCCTTCTGACGTTTTATCCAGTCCTTCCAGTCAGGCTGAGTCATAGGAAGCCCCTCACGCTCGTATGTATCGAAGCTTATATCTATAGCATCGAAGCCTGCTTCTTTCACAGCCCGGATAGAATCCTCGCAGGAAAAATACATCTTGTGTTTCCATAGGACTGTGCCGCAGATGCCTGTAGTTGTTGATACTCTCATAACACACCTCCATTAATGAATATTTGCAGGCAGCCTGAGTAGGCTGCCTGCGAGTGTTTAATTTTATTTAAGAACCGTTACTTTGTTATCTGCAAAAGACAATGAACTACCTTTGCTATCACTGCGTAAAATAAAAATCTCTTTTTTCAAATCATCTGACATGCTTACGTTATTTGTAAATTCAACAATTACTCTATTGCTAGATAATCCATTTATTATTCTTACCGTAATCTCACTGTCTTCTGTTAACACCTCGTCAACATACATCTTTGCAGTATTATTCAAAGCCACCTGTGCTATCACTTTGCCTCCAAGATAAAGTGTGCTAGTATTTTGGCAACGGATATCATCGTCTCTATTCGATGTCCCCTTGTTATCTGCGAATTCACAATTTTTCAGTGTCAATTTACCTGTATTGGCTACATAAATCGCTCCACCTATATTTGCCTTATTATTACTAAAATTACTATTTGTGATTTCCACTTCACTACTATCTATAGTAATAACGCCTCCTAAGATGTAAGTTTCGGAAGTTGCACCTGTATATTCAGCTTTGTTGTCATTAAATGTACAAGTTCCAATTGTGACCTTATTATTGGTTCCCACATACATAACGCCACCAGACACAGCACTATCATTTGCAACTTTATTATAGCTGAACGTTGCATTTGCAATTGTCACATTTGTATTTGCAGGTGCTGTTGTTCTATCTGTAATATAAATTACACCACCTCTATAAGTAGTAGCATTACCTTTTCCTTCAGCTCCACCAAAAATACCACCTGTTATATTGAGGCTACCTGCAGTATCTATATATACTGCTCCACCCTTCTTTGCAGTATTCTGTTCAAAGGTTCCACCAGAAATCACTACATCACCATTACTTTCAATAGCACCGCCACCGTATACATCTGCATTTGCGGCAGTTGATGTCGCCGCATTATGATGGAAAGAACCACCAGACACCGTGATTGTTGTTCCGTTTTCGCCGCTAATCGCTCCGCCACCTGTAACACCTGCTGCTGTGTTATATGCAAACACACCACCTTCGATTGTCGCCTTAGATGAGCCTGCACAATATACTGCTCCACCACTTTCAGTAGCTGTATTGCCTTGTTCTTCTTCTCCACCGAAAGTTGCACCATTCTTCACAGTCAATCTACCTGAAGATTCTAGGTATATAGCTCCACCTTTTACCGCTGTATTCTTATTAAAGATTCCATCTTTGATTGTTAATGTACAATTACACTCAATCGCTCCACCTACAGTTGCTGTGTTATCATGGAAATTGCCACCTTCTATGTTCAATGTAGCATTACCAGTAGCACCAATTACGCCACCACCTTGTGTTCCATTTGCTGTGTTGTGTGCAAATTCGCCTCCAGTGATTTTCACAGTTCCTTGACTTAATACAACACCGCCTCTATTAGTAGCTATATTATATTGGTAAGTACCGCCTGTTATTTCAAGGCTATGAGTAGTGTTGTTAAAGATGACTCCTCCATGCACAGAAGCTTCATTACCTTTGTTTTCATTTCCAAAAATACCGCCTGTCACACGCATGGTCCCATTGTTGTAGACAACAGCACCTCTTTCAGCACTATTACTTTCGAAAGTACCATCAACTATCGTTAAGTTTCCGCCCATGTTATAAATAGCACCACCATTTGTTGCACTATTACCTGCATAATTTCCACCATTTATGTTAAGCGTTCCCTTTGTATAAATAGCGCCTCCTTCTGTCGCTCTAAGTCCATTGTATGTACCACCTTTGATAGTCAGACTTCCTGATTCAACCCATACAGCACTCTTTTCTGGCACTACATTTTCTGCAAGTTTGTTTCTTGTAACAGTAGACTTTTCACCGTCAATAGTCACCTGTGACGCAGCACCAACGATACAGATACCGTAGAAGTTTTCTTGACCGACAGCTTTTCCTATCTCATCATTCATCTCTACAACAACATCTGTTGCATTTAATTCTGCTCCGCCTTGCACACGAATATTTGTCATAACTGTATTAGAAACCTTCACATTTGTAAGTGTCGCCTCTACATCCGCTCCATTTACATAAATACCTCGTTTTCCACAGTCATCAATTTCTACATTTGTGAGCGTTGCTTCACCAGCATTTTCAACATAGATACCATTCTGTGCTACACCTGAAATCTTTCCTATCTCTTCATTTGTTACGTTCAAAACAGAACCGTTACAATTCAAGGCATTGTTTGCCTTCACACCTGTGATAGTCAGATTCGTAACATCAAGTTTACCAACCAGTTCGCCCACTTTACTTGTAGTTGCTCCATAAGTTCCTGCATCGGTGATTGTTACATCTGTAAGAGTCACATCACCACCTCTGTTTGCAACACCACGGTTATCTGTATTTGTAATCGTTAAACCGTCTACTGTCACAACAGATTTTCCATTCTCATCAGAACTTTCAATATTAAAACTGCTTTCAGTTGTATTTGACACCTTCAGCACTTTTCCTGTGAAGGAAGCTGCATTTACAAAGACACCATAGCTCTTAGAAGTATCAATGGTCACATTGTCTGCCTCCACGATGGTTCCTGGTTCCTGGAAAATACTGCTCTCTGTTGTACCAGAAATCTTCGTGTCTGTCAGCGTAACCTGTGTCTTCGCATCATTTACATAAATACCACGCTTTTCAGCATCTTTAATTTCTACGCCTGTCAGTGCGAGCTGACCGCCGTTTTCTACATATGCACCATTTCCTGCAATATCAGAAAGTGTTCCTTTAGATACGTTCATAACAGAACCATTGTTATTCAGAGCATTATTCTTCTGTACACCTGTGATAGTCAGATTTGTGATATCCAACTTACCTACATACTCACCAGACTTGCTGGTAGTTGCTCCATAGGTTCCTGGATTTGTGATGTTCACATCCGCAAGAGTCACTTCGCCTCCTGAGTTAGCAACACCACGTTTTCCTGCATTTTTAATGTTAAGGCCCGTTACATTCACAACAGATTTTCCATCCTCCGCAGAAGCACTGATATTAATGCTGTTTTCTGTTGTGTTGGCAACTGTCACATTCTGTCCTGTAAATGTCGCACCTTTTACAAAAACACCGTAACTCTTTGAGTCATCAACAGTCACGCCTGTTGCTTCTACTACCGTTCCCGGTTCTTGGAAGATACTGCTCTGTCCAGTACTGAGAAGCTCCGTATCTGTCACGATTGCTTTCGTGCCTTCGTTTCTCAGATAAATACCACGTTTTGCAGCATCTTTGATTTCTACATCTTTTAATGTCAGCTGGGCACCTTTTTCTGCATATGCACCGTTGCCTGCCACATCAGAGATGGTTGCGCTTGTTATCTTCATAACCGAAGCATTGTTATTTAATGCATTACCATTTACGCCTTTGATAGTAAGATTTTCTGCAACTACCTGACCTACATATTCTCCTGACTTGCTGGTTGTTACACCAAACTTGCCAGCGTTTTTAACAGTTACATTTTTAAGAGTGATATCTCCGCCTGAACCCGTAACACCGCGTTCTCCACAATCAGAAATCTCTACGTCTGTCAAAGTCATCTTGCCGCCCTTTGATGCGATAGCACCGTGGCGTTTGGCATCAGAAATCTTTCCTTTTGTTACAGTCAGAACAGACTCATAGCAGTTTACACCATCGCGTTCTTTCACTCCTGTTACTGTCAGGTTTGTAATAGTCATTGAACCTGGGAACTCACCAGACTTCGCCGTTGATACAGCGTAGGTTCCTGTTGATTTTACAGTCACGTCACTAGCTGTTACTGTTCCGCCAAGATTGTAAATACCGCGTTCTGGTGCATTTTCAATCGTCATATTGGCAATCGTTGTAACAGATTCTCTTTTGCCGACATATCCCATTCTTGCAGGGTCTGTAATCTTAACATTCTTCAAAGTCATCTTTGCAGAATTGTTTTCAACACCAAATTTTCCTGGTTTGATGATAGTCGCACCGTCTACTTCTGTTGTAGAACCAGTGTTACCCCAGATTCCGGTATTTTCGCTGTTTTCAATTGTTACATTATTTGCAACTACAAGATTATTTTCGTTCTTGATTCCAAATCCAGTTGTATTCTTCACTGTCACATTGGTAAGCGTTGTTTTCGTAGTGCTGTGGGCACGCACCGCACTGGCTTTTGTATCCAGAATCTGCACATCTTTCAGCACAACCTCTTCTTTTCCGCCATAAGTTGAAAAACCATAGCTTCCTGTATTTGCAATCACAGTATTTGTAATTTCTGTACCACCATGGTTCACGACTGAGATGCCAACACCGGTAATATCATGTACATACACACCATTGATGACTGCTGTACCGCCGCTTCCGATACGGATTCCAGCTTCTCCGCGTGCATTGTACCATTCCAGTCTGTCATCAGCATTTTTCCCCTGATAGTCGACCGTAAAATCTCCATTACTGTATACGAGACATCCAGATGTATCACGCAGCGTTCCGCCTGTCATGACGCAGGTACCTCTGTTTCTTACCAAATATTGGCTGCCTTCAATCAGCGCATCATTGCTGATGGTAACCTGGGCAGTCGGCTGGATGTGAATACCTGACTGAGCAGCATCCACAATCTTTCCACCTTCCAGGGAAACCTTTCCGCCTTCTTCCACGCAAAGTCCGATATCCGCGCTGTGGTCAATTGTGATACCTGAAAGTCTTGCATTACCTGCAACAAGAACGCCATAAGGTACTGGATACAGGATTTTCCCTGAAAGTCCAGTGAAACCAGCGTTTTTTCCTACCGTTACACCGTTTGCAATTCCATTTCCGTCCAGTGTCACACCGTCCAGAATCAGAGTAGAGCCTGCTGAAACTGAGGCTACAGACTGAAATGGCTCTGCATACAGTTCCATGATAATGCTCTTATTTCCCACAAGCTTCTTCGTACCATTTACTACCAGAGTCTCATCAATGCGAATGTCCTCTGTCAGTTCAATGGCAAATTTCCCGTCTGTCAACAGAAGTGCCCGCAGAGTGTCAGCGTCGATAGCTGTCTCTGTCTCTGTAATATCCGAACCATCCTCTGGCATTCCTTCTTCATCTAGTACAAGGTCGCCTGGAACATAATTATCTATAGGAATCTTGTCATCGTCCGGATTTTCCGCTACCGGCTTCTCATTCCAAGTCTTCCATGCATATATTCCTCCAAGACTGACCCCGCACAACAGAAAAATAGCTGCCAGCAGAATCACTAATCTTTTCGTTTTTTGCTTAGTTGTTACGCTATTATTCTCCATATTCTATCCTCCTGACTTCATCACTTGACCGTCAAATGACCGTCCACTGCGTCAGTGCTTCCAAAATAATCTGGATTGTTGCGCTCCATCTCTAGCTGCACGTCGTAAGTACCATCACCCGAAGTATACACAAGAACCGTTCCGTCCAGGCCCGTATGGTATACTTCTGCCCCTGTGGCTACATGAGTAAAATAGTTTTTCTCATCGGTAAACTGGTTATTACATGCCACATAGATTTTAGAATTTACTGCTGCAATCCATTCCTTGCTTCCTGCCATTGTATTACCGTTGACATTTCCATCACCGTGGTGGTTACACTTTGACACGTCGGCCTGCAGCTCGCTCCCATATTTCGCTGCAAGCTCCGCCTCTGTAGACCGCCCCAGCTTCGCCTTATTATTGCCGCAGTCTCCTGCTAAGAGAACGCTGGCATCCTTGTAGACAAGCTTTAATGCCAAAGACCATTCATTTGCGTCTATGTTATCAAAGTCAAGATTTGCCGGTGGATTGTATACCTTGACACTTACGTCCGAACCAAACTTGAAGCTGTCTCCCTCTACCAGATATGAGTAAGGGATATTAAGGCTCTTGATGTCATTCATCATTGCAGCACAGCTTCCACCCATGGTTCCTGGATTTTCGTACGCGTTCTCAGCACCTGGCAGATACACATGCCCAATCTCGAAATAACGTGCTATGAGACTAAAGCCTCCCATATGGTCCACATGAGGATGACTGTTTACAAAGTAATCAATCTTTGTAATTCCAAGTTCTTGCAACGCATATACCACATATGCAGCACTGATAGGCTTGAAGCAGTCGTACAACATAGTTGTTCCGTCTGGCGCAATCAACAGCACGCTGTCCCCACCCTTCTGGGTATAACTATAAGAGCTGTAAAGCACATCCGACCCAAGGAAATAAACTGCAAATTTTCCTTCTACCTGAGAACGGTCCAATACTTTGTCAGAATAATCCGCTCTCATAAATACCGGTGTATCCTCAGTTTCGGCAGAAGCATTCTCTTCGGTATCGTCTTCAGTTTTGTTGTCTTCGGCTTTACTTCCTTCGGTCTTATCGTCCCCGGTTTTATTGTCTTCCGTCCCTACTTTATCCGATTCCTGCGAGAGACTTCCCTCCTGGCCAGTCTGGCTACAGCCAGCCAGGAAAAGAAGCAATGCCGCCATGAAAACACAGACTAATTTCAGATGCTTTCTTTTTCTCATCTTCTTCCCGCTCCTTTCATTTTATTAAAACTTCTTCTTTATATAAAAGGTTACTCTCTTATTAATTTCCACGCAGATTTTGAATCTCAATTGATTCGTTAATGCTGTCAGCTGCGTTCTGAATCAGCTCATCAATATTGGAATCAGGCTCTGTCATAATAATGCTCTTAATGTTTGCATTTGAAGAAAGCACCTGAGCCATCAACTCTGAGTTAGGGAATCTCAAATCACTAGGTGTGTTCTGCATCATATCCATCAAAAGTCCAGCAGATGGATAGAATTCGTTTTGATAGGTAACCCATTCTTCACTTGCCGCAGCTTCCTTTGTATATGGAACGTATCCACGGTAAGTACACCATTCAACCTGCATATCTGTTCTAGACATGAATTTGATAAATTCATATCCGCCTTGCATCTGTGCCTCGTCCTCAGAGTTTGCAATGAACATTCCTGTTCCCTCTGTAAGTGCACATCCCTTGTATTTTGCATTTTCATCAACGCCTGTAAATGGAACGAATGCCCATTCAAAGTTTAGGTCTAAGTCAGAGAACTCGTATACGAAAGAGTTTGTACAGGTCCAGAATAATGCCTGCTCATTCACCCAAAGAGACATACATGCACTTGTACCACCTGTATTCTTGTATGCTGCGCCACTCTTGAAAAGGTCTGCCTGGAGACCGATGAGTTTCTTTAATGACGCTTTTGTGTCACCCTCTGTATACATACATTTTGTAATATCACCTGTATATCCGTTTCCGCCGTCAAAGATGTCCACGCCTTGATAAATCAACATATCATAGATATCATTTCCATCTCCGATACAGTAGCCGTATTTCACAACACCCTTGTCAACAGCTGCCTGAGAGATTTCAGCGATTTTTTCAAAACTTGTAATGTCAGCCACTGTATAGCCTGCTGCCTCCAGTGCAGTCACATTTACCATGTAACCTTTTGTACTTAAGCCCATAACACCGCCTACCAGGTTGCCGTCCTGGTCTGAGTAAGCAGCCTTTACATTGTCATACCAATCCTCTGTCCATTTGTCTGAATCCTCGTCCACGTATTGTTGAATCGGAACTACGTAAGATGCATCCGCGTACTCTGCCATCGCATTACTTACGCCAAAGAACACAGAAGGATAATCTGATTTTTTCAGGGATAACAGTTTTGTACGGTATGTAGTTACTGTACCTGTATTTTCTACTGACATATGATATTGGTCTTTGTATTCCTCATTGAATTTTTCTACCAGTCCTTCGAGCACTGTGGTGGAAGCCTCGTCATAAGAACACCAGAGAGTCAGTTCTGTAACGCCGCCTTTTCCGCCTGAACCGCCCTGGCCTTCATCTCCGTCTTTGCCGCCGCAGCCTGCAAGACAGCCACATACCATTACCAAAACAAGAAGTAATGTTAGTAATTTCTTTTTCATATTCTTTTCCTCCTTTTATTGTTGAAATTTATTTTTAGCAATAAGAACTATTGCCGGTTTTCTAGCTTTTCACTGCCCCAGCTGTTAAGCCTTCCGAAATCTTATCCATACCAAAGATAAAGAGGAGCACCGGTATCACCAGCACACATGCAGTAGCCGCCAGAACGATTCCTGAGTGCTGGGCTCCCGTAAGTGAAGCAACTCCAACCTGAACTGTTTTCATAGTATCTGTTGTGATAACCATCAGTGGCCACAGATGGCTGTTGTATGTCCAGATAAAGCTTTCAAGCACACGGGCTACAATCAGCGTCTTGCAAAGCGGCACCAGAATGCTGGAGAAATATTTCATATAGCCACAGCCGTCCATTCTAGCTGCCTCCCACAGCGAACGTGGCAGACTCAGCATATTCTGTCTGAACATGAACACAGCTCCCACGCTGACCAGATGCGTAATAATCAAACTGGCGTAAGTATTAATCAGCTCCCAGTTTACAATCATCTTAAAGAGCGTCATCATTACTACCTCACCTGGAATCATCATACTCATCAGCAGAAGCGTAAATATGGTCTTCTTCAGTGGAAACTCAAAATAAGAAAACGCGTATGCTGCCAGGAGAGATGTGATAACCTGCACTGGCACGCAGACTCCAATTACAACAAATGTATTTTTTAGGTAGGTCAGTATCTCCAGATATTTGAATACATAGGCAAAATTGTCTAATGTCGGATTCTTAATGCTGAGATTGAAGGGAATGCTTAAAACCTCTGCCTTAGGCATGAACGCTGTAATAATCATAATGATTAGCGGGAACATGATAATGACCCCAAGTATGATTTTCAAAGCCTCTCTTATGGCCTTTTTATGTTTTCGTTTCATAATCCTTTCACCTCCGCCTTTTACTGGTAATGTACCAATTTCTTTTCAGACAAGAACTGAATTCTTGTAATCAGGAAGATCACCAGGAACAGTACAATCGACAGACAGCACGCCGCTTCGTATTCTCCTTTATACTGCCGCCAGTAAATTCCATACATCAGAGTGCTGGTGGCTCCTGCCGGTCCTCCATTTGTCAACAGGTTAATCTGTGTAAAGGTCTTCAGTGCTGAAATAATATTTGTAAACACTACAAAAAAGATTTGTGGTGATGCCATCGGAATCATGATTCGAAATGCACGGGTAAATCTGCCCGCGCCGTCCACAATCGCTGCCTCCTGCACATCAGCCGACACACTACGGAAGCCTGCCAAAAGGAACAGATAACTATGTCCCAAATGACACCATGCGGTAACAATAGACACCATCCAGATGGCAATCTTTGGATCATTCAGCCACTCAATATTTGTTCCAAGCCATGTATTTAAAAGTCCACCCTCGCTGTTTAGGATAAATTTCCACACGATACTGGCTGTAGCCGAAGCCACGGCCATCGGCAGTGCAAACAGTGTCTGATAGATTTTGCTAAGTCTCGTCCTCTTGGTGGTCAAAAATGCCAAAACACCTGCAAGGCTGAGCGTCATGGTAAAATTCATGACAGCAAAGACCAGTGTCGTCCGTACCATCTTTCCGAAGTCATTTGTCTTGCTCTCTACTATCATCTGCCAGAAAGTCGTTCCCGCCCATCTGATCCATCCACCGAATTCATCGGTAACAGAAAATGAACTCACGATAGTCTTGACGAACGGATAAAAGCTGAATAAGGCAACTGATAAACACACTGGGAAAATCAACAGATACGGCAATATTTTTACGCCCAACGATTTCTTCTTACTTCCCATAAATTTCATTTCCTTTCTACTTATGCTATTTAATAAATACGGTGGATAAACTTTCCGGTGTCAGTTCGATATACCACCATGTATCATTTAGGAAAATTTGTGTTTGACGTTTTGTACTGTTTGGATTAATAAGTATTAAGATTTTTTCGTCATTGTTTTCAATACAAAAGCCTTCGATTTTCATGTTTTGCTGTGGATATGTATGCATTGGCAAATCATATTCTTTATCCACACAAATCGGATAGATTTTTGATTCTTCGTTTATATATTTGGAAATATGGTTCAACGCCTTATATTGACCGCTGTATGTAAGTTCACCAGTGTCATTATTTCTTGTAATCAATCCTCCGCAAAGGAATGGACCAATATTTGGACCGCCAGTTTCGTTCAACATCAGATTCCAGCCTGTAAAAGAGCTGTATCCACATTGGATTGCCTTCGAAATCATAATGCCCCATTTGCACCAGTCAACATCATAATTGTCATATAATCTAGGACCTGCTTCGGTAAAATGAAGACGGAGCTCTGGATAAGCCTCTTTCAGCTTCAGCGTTTCTTCTATCGTTCCCTTATAATAATGAAAGGCAACGCCGTCACATGCATCCTTAAGGCCCTCTGTGTTATCCAGCTGCCAAAGTACCCTGTCAGTATCACTGAAGGTATGGTCATACATCCAGATTTCTGTACTGAGTCCGTTTTCCACAAATTTCTTTTTCAGAATTTTAATAAATTTCGCTTCTATTTCTGGATGCCATATGCACGCTGTCATATATCCGTCCTGCTGTGTATTCGGTTCGTTTTGTGGTGTAATGGCAGATATTTTGATACCCTTCTCTGCATAAGCCTTGATGTATTTCACAATATAATCTGCGTAGCATTCTACAAATTCCTCCCGCATATAGCCGCCACACATATTTCCTCCTGTTTTCATCCATCCCGGCGGACTCCATGGAGAAGCAAACAAATACAATTCTGGGTTTATCTCTAAGATTTGTTTGATAATTGGGATAATGTATTTTTCGTCACGTTGAATAGAAAAATGCGATAACTCCACGTCAAACTCCACATCATCATAAGAGTAGAGTTCGGCTGAATAATCACTTGAGCCTATGGTTAATCTTCCGACCGAAAGTCCTAAGCCTTTTTTTGTATAGATTTTCTCCAGGAGTTCTCGTCTTTCTTCCGCTTCCATTAGGCTGAGCTCGTAGCATGACGAACCAGTTATGGCAACACCACAGCCCTTAAACCCTTCTACAGGCTGCTCCAATATGCGGAGTGTATTTGCTCTAGAAACATACAATGCTGGAAATATTTCAGCCTGGGACATCTCGTGATTTTGGTCTGTAAATAACTGTATAGCTTTCATTTTTCACAACACCTTTCTGTATTTTTTTAATTTAATTATACTATCTCAAGTATTTAATTCAATGTAATATATAATATTATTATTGTATTTTTCGCCAAAATGGTGTACTCTGTTTTTGAGGTGATTTCCATGTTTTTCCATGATTGTTATATTGAACCAGCAAAGGTGTTTAAACAGCACTGGACAATTACAAATTATTATTACACAACGACTCCCCGCCCTGATAACGGGTTCATGCTTGTCATCAACGGGAATATTGATTTTATTACAGAATCCCAAACGCTCCGTGCGAAGAAGGGCGATATCATATTTTTGCCTGCACAGTGTTATTACGAAGTAATTTTTCATACAGAACTAGGCGCTGTTGACAACTATCTTGTAAATTTCATCAGCGATAAACCATTCTGTGATACTTCTACTCCTTTGAGAATTCTGGAAAATGCGCCGTCTCACTGTTTCAAGGCATTCCGCCAGTATGTAGAGGAGGACTATAGCACGGCAAACTCGGTCTACCGTAATAGGGGATTATTGTATTTTCTGTTGGATACGGTGATAGAATCCACAGCCGGGATTCGAAGCCGACACGCTTATCTTCTTGAGGAAGCAAAGAACTTTATGCAGAAGAACACCGATTGTTCTATAGACGAAGTGGCAAAGCGGTATGCAATGAGTCCGAGTGGTTTCAGACAGCTTTTTAAGACTAAATTCGGCATGAGTCCTATCCAGTACCGGACGAAAGCCAAAATAGAGAAAGCAATCTATCTGTTAGAGTCGACAGATATGTCCACCAGTGAGATTTCTAACCAGCTTGGTTTTTATGACGTTGCATATTTTTGTAAATGCTTTCAAAATCATACCGGCATGACTCCAAAACAATATTCACAGAGTAAAAGTGTTTAAATTACGGTTCAAAACAAAGACCGCCGATACGCGGTATCCCACAAATGGATATCCCGTACCGACGGTCCTTATATTTTCCTACTTATTATATTACTGATAGTTTTGTACGATAATCTGCATGCTCTTCCGTCCCTGATATTCATTTACGGACGGATAATAGGTAAATGCAGCCTTACCACATTTTTTCTCATAATGCTCTAAAAACATTTGAATATCCCCAAAATACATGGCATCCATCACGGTCCCTTCTGCGTCCCGCACCTGCATTTTGAGCACATTTTTATTTTTGCCCAGAATTCTGGTGTTTAAGATCTCAATATCTTTTTCCACGAAAACAGGCTTCTGATTGCCCTTTCCAAACGGCTCTAAAAGTTCAAGCTGCTCCACCAGTGCCTCGTTGGCATAGCGGAGCGGCATCTGCATATCAATCGAAATTCGTGGAATCAAATCATCCTCTGTAAGCCCTGAATTCTGATTCAACGTCAGCCGAAGCATTTCCAGATTCTCTTCCTCTAAAGAAAGTCCTGCTGCCAATTTATGTCCCCCAAATTTGGTTAACAAATGCTTACACTTATTCAGGCCCTCATACATATGATAGGTATCTATGGAGCGTCCTGAGCCCTTCAGTCCACTTTCTGCCTTCGTAAGAATGAGTGTTGGCTTATAATAGCGCTCACGGATTCTTCCTGCCACAATTCCTGCAAGGCTCTCATGACAATCTGGCAAATACACCACAAGCACCTTGTCGTATTTCAAATCTGTCTCTTCAATCTGTCCGATTGCATTATCCACCGCAATCGCAGTCATATCTTTTCTATTATCATTTAACGCTTTGAGGTCACCTGCCAGCACATCCGCTTCCTTCCGCATTCTGGCACACAAAAGCTCTAACGCACGCTTTGCTGTATCAAGACGCCCGCTGGCATTGAGGCACGGTCCGATAATAAATCCTATGTGATAAGAGGATAAATGTTCCACATCCACACCTGTACATTCGATAAGCGCCTTTAAACCGAGGTTATTCGTACGCTTTAACATCTCAAGCCCTTGCTTTACGAAAATGCGGTTCTCTCCCACCAGGTCCATCACATCTCCCACGGTAGCAATTGCCACATTTTCCATCAGATAATCCACATCCTCCACATCTTTTCCTAATGCTTCAAACATAGCCTCCACAAGCTTATACGCAACTCCCGCACCGCAGAGCTCCTTGAATGGATATTCGCAGTCTCTTCGTTTTGGGTCCACCACCGCATCTGCCGGCGGCAGGATATACTGCTTTTCTCCTGCGATTTCCTCGTAAGGCACCTCATGATGGTCCGTCACAATAATCGTCATTCCCAGACGTTTCCCATATGTAATCTCTTCGCTCGCTGCAATTCCATTGTCGCAGGTAATAATCGTATCCACATCCGCATCAAAAGCCCGGTCAATCAGTACCTTATTCAAACCATATCCATCCTTCATGCGGTCCGGAATATCGATATCTACATCCGCCCCAAGCGCACGAAGACCCTCCATTAGAATATAAGTCGCGTTGATTCCATCGATATCATAATCCCCGATAATCCGAATCCTCTTATCCTCACGAATTTTCTCCATCAAAATATCAATCGCTTTGTCCATATCCTTCATGAGCATTCCATCGTGCAAATCAGCGATTGTTCCATTCAAATAAACATCAATCGCCTCATCTCCGATTACCTCGCGGTTGCGGATCAATCTTGCAAGAATTGGATGAATATGAAATTTTTCTGCAATTTCCTGGAAAGGAGCACCCTTCCGCATGACAAACCATTTTTCCATAAAGTACCTCAAAAATATAATTCCTGGCAAGTAATAAAGGACAGAGGAAACACCTTCCCCTATCCTTCTTAATTATCTCCCAATGATTCTGTTATTGTATCACATTCTTTATACTTTTTAAAGTTCTTTTTACGATAACATACCTCCCAGCATACCGCCACCAAGACAAAGCAAAATTGTGGTTATCATATTCATTCCATTGGAATTAAATTCCCGGTAAACACCTAACGAAATCAGGAACAGTAATAGAAAATAAACGACCCCAATAATCAGTCCCCAGATAAATTTCTTCGTCCCCGTAAGCTTTCCAATAATAAAACCTCCCACAAAAGTGGACACTACATAAGTCACTATAATTCCTGCTGTTACCTTCTGCTCGTCCAAATCAAACTGGTATAACAGAAAAGTCAAAAGTAAGAGCAGAAGCCCTGTTACAATATAGGATGCTAAGAGTGACTTTAGCACCCACATCACCTTTTCACTCTTTTCGCTTTTTATCATCACATTCTACCTCCTTGTCTACCTCAATTTATGAGGGCAAGGAGGCAAATATGCTTTATTGTTCCATTTGTCGTCCTAAAAAGTTTGCAGCGCAGGATGCAAGCTTCTGTTCTGTCTCACCAAGCTTCTTTTTATCTTGCTTTTCCAGAATCAAAACAGAACCAAGCACATCTCCTTCGCAGATAATTGGACAGATGACCTGTCCTGCAAATTCTTCAGTTGTTTCTTCTGTCACTGGCACAAATTTCTTTTCGCCTTTATAAGCAAGAACCTGCTCCCTTTCAGAAATTGCATTCTCCAAACGCTTGCTAATGTATTTGTCTTGCAGTTCTTTCTTGCCATATCCTGCTGCGGCTACAATCTGGTCATGGTCTGTGATACAGATTGTACAACCAAGTGTTGTAGCAAGACTGTCTGCATATTCTTTTGCAAATGCAGATAATTCCCCAATTGGTGAATATTTTTTAAGAATAATCTCGCCTTGGCGGTCTGTAAAAATTTCTAATGGATCCCCTTCACGGATACGAAGAGTTCTGCGGATTTCCTTTGGGACAACCACACGTCCCAAATCGTCTATGCGGCGTACAATACCTGTTGCTTTCATATATAAATCTCCTTGCTTTACAAATTTGTACTGTTAGTATCTGTAAAACAAGGATATTTATACTGCATCTTCTGTTTTTAATTTCATTCAAAATTCATGCGACAATCATCACACAATGTTTTTATCCATGGAATATCTGTTCGTATCGAACCCTCTTTTCCGCACACCTCACATACGAATTTACTGTTTGCCTCATATTTGCGAACTATCTGTTCAATGTCTTTTCTGAGTTCTTCGCTATATGTATCCATATCTTTATGATATCTTTATTGTTCTTTTCATATCTATCGGTAAGTTCTTGACATAAATTATACAATAATTGATACCAGCCATCAGCACACTCGCAACATCTATTTATAAATGGAAACGTAGTTCTTAGTTTCTGTTCTAATGCTGTTTTCAACTTAATTCACCTTCTTCCGCCCTTGCCTCTATCAATTCGGTAACAATTGTATTTAATTGCGTGGCATTCTTTGAGGTTATAACAGGTTCTCCCAGTTCCTCTTCCAGTTCTCTCCTTGCATTCCCTGCAATACTTCCACCTCGTTTTGCCACTTTTCTACTCTCTGTAAATGTTTCTGGTTTCGTTCTCGCAGAAATATCCTTTGTCGCAGTTTCAGCAAGCATATTCAATATAATTTCTGTCGTGCTCATATTATCTCGAAGATTTTCCTTTTTTAGTCCTTTCAAATCTTTATATTCTCTGGTTGTCATTCCCGACCATGCACGACTGATTTCATCAGTTAAGATGGCAAATTCATTCCCACTCTTAATTCCTCGTTGCTTCCATTCTGTTGTTAGTTCATTTCTTACACGGATAGACAATAATCTCTGATGAATCCAATCCTCACCATACCCTTTCTTCAGATATGTATCTAGTGCACGGTCGATTGTCAATTCTGGATCAATAGTTTCTTCTATTCTTTCGCGCCCGACTTGTGCCAACCACATCTTGAAAGGCTCTGCTTTTTTCGATGGAATGGATTGAATGATACGAAGTAATTGCTCGGTATCCGCAACATCGGTTTTATATCTTTTTCCATCCTTTGGCGATTTTAATTTCAGTTGCTGACAATTTGTCAGCAACTGATTTGCGCCTTCTTCTTTTAACCTTTCTTTCAACTTGGCCCAATAATTAGTTGCTCCTCTTGGTGTCTCTTGATCTGTCAATACACCCACAACATCCACTACAGAAAAGTACCACTCTTCTTTCTCTTCATCCCACGCTGTGCGAATCGGTTGCTCTTCAAATAATTGAATCTTGTCACTCATCTTCTTTTACCTCCTTCTCTTTTATCCACTTATCATACAGTAGCTGATAGTTTAATAACCTCGGAACATACTCTGGCGGTGTTCTTCTTCCCGCCTCCCAGTCTTCCAAGGTTCTTATCGGGATTTTCGTATATTCCGAAAACTCTTTACGATTCATTCCTGTCCGTTCTCTCATTTCCTTAATTATCTGTGCTGTATCCATTTCCTCTCCCCTTTTTACATTTTCTATATTGTAACACAGTTTTTGCAACAACGCAATGCGTGGTTTACAAATCACTAAACTTCACAAAAATATTGATATTTCAAGTTAGTTGTTTTGTCGCAAATCTTATATAACTTTTGCGACAAAACTTATTTTCGAGAGTAAAGGCCTGCGCACTTTGACAAATAGAAAACCGGATGAACATATCGCTCATCCGGCGTCATAATATGTAGGCTACACCTCGCTTTTGGGGTCGAAAAACCAATTTTGTTAGGATTTTACGAGAATTAGGTTGGATAAAAATCAGCGAAATCTCCAGTGTTTATGCGGGTTTTGTCGACTTTTGTCCTATAATAACACATTCCTCTATGCAACGTACAATACCTGTTGATTTCATATATTTCTACTCCTTTTCGGTTGTTGTTTTTGCTCTTCTTTTGCAATCACTATAGGTAATTCCGAAAATACCTGCACCACTGACGAATAAAAGAGCAAACCACCGCCAAAGGTTGATGGCATCTCCCGTCTCTGGAGAATCTTTTGCCGGGATTGACGTGTGAATTATGAGACCAACGCCCTCCACAGTAATTTCAATATCTGTGCTACAACTCTGAACACCAATTTCATCAAAGTTTCCCCACTGCATATCTTCTCCGTTCAGTTTTATAGCAAAATTCTCTGTTTTAGAATAACCCTCAGCAATCTTGAATGTAATCTCAAAACCTCCCATATATTCAAATTCAGTCTTATCAACAGTCAGAATATATCCTCTCTGATTCTGCGGGACTGTTACTGTCAGTTTTCTGCCTGCTGTAATAGTAATCTTAGTATCTTCTGATGCATCATAATTAGACTTAGCCGCATAGCGCACATAGTATTTGCCAGCTTCAAGACCGATAATCTCACTACTGCTGATAACGGTATAGTTGCTTCCATCCTCCTTGCGGTATTCCATTGTGGAATCTACGCCCATGATTTTGCCATCGCCCTTTGCAAAGATGGTTTCATTTTCGCTCGTCACCACAGGAGCCGTTTGAAAAGCGTTTCCAATGGTAAAGGCTGTTGTTACATTGCTCGGCAATTTGTAATTTGCTGCCTTATCGCCTGTGATACCGGTTACGGTAGCGGTATAGCTGCCTGCATCCACCTTTGCACCGGAAATAATTAAAGCAATCTGATCGCCGGTTATAATGCCTGTTGCCGTAGCGGTAGGCGCCTGCGCTTTACCCTCGGAATAGATAAACTCGGTTGTACCCCATCTAATGCCGATTTCTTTTGGTTCTACCTTTACAGACACATCGGCCTCTATCGTCTTATAATTATCTGTGTCCACAGGCGTAAAGACAGCCTTAAAGGTGTTTGTGCCAACATCTCCGGCACTCGCCGTACTGTCCTTCCAGCTCCAGCCTTCAGGCAATTCAACATTCGCAAGCGTATCACCATAGGTAACGGTAAGACCAGTAGGCACCGTATAGGCAGGTTCCATCTTGTCTATCTTATAGTCCACCGTAGCAGTTACCCCGCTTATGGTAATCTTAGCGGTAACATCACCAGCGTTGATATTGTCCGACTCGTAGGCAACACTTAACTCGCCGCCTTGCCAACCATCAGAATAGGAAACAGTGGCTTTTTTCTCGGTACCGTCATAAACAAGTGTACCGACAGGAGCGTTGATGGTTGTCGATTCACTGTGGTCACAGCCATTCGTACAAGTTTCAGTAATGACTGCCTCGTTTGCGGAATAGGTGTAGCTGTGATCTTTCAGAGTACCATACTTCATACCACATTCTGTGCAGGTTGCCTTCTCTGTGCAGGTGGCAGTTCCGCCGGAGTGTGAACAACTGATGCCGCAGTTGCTACATTTGCCGTTTTCCCAACTATGATTGGTACACTCTGTCCACTGAGCATACAGGGTAATGCTTTCACCGTCATTTACAGGAGTAAAGGTGACAGATTGTTTGTCAGTATAAGCTGTACCCGTGCCGTCGGCTTTCGTGTTCCAGCCTGCAAAAGTATAGCCTGTTTTACCAAACCTGTTTTCGGTCAATGCCTGTGCTTCACCATAGGAATAAGTCTGTGCCGCCATAGCACCGCTGCCACCATTGGCATCAAATTGAACGATACTGTTTATTAATCTTGTGGTTACTTCGATCGCCACAGGACCCGTCAGCCACAGCATATCAGCGTCACTTTCAGGAGTGGTTGCATTCGTTGGAAAAAGGATAGTACCTCCATTGTCCCTCTCAAAATCAGCGTTCAAATATTCGGATGTCTTATCCACACCATTTACGCTTACACGCACAGGTAAATGGGTATCCTTCAGTTTAACCTCGAACTGCAGGCCATATCCATACTCCACATGGCTAAGCTGCCTGCTTGCCTCGCCGGAACCCCCAAGATTCTTGGAATAATCGCCAGTTCCGTTCTTAATGACTTTGAAATAAAGATAACCTTCAACGCCCTCGTCAATCCGGATGGTGATAATAGGATTAAAAATTGCGTAGAGATAATAAGTTCCTTTGTCATCCCACTCTCTGTTAACTTGAATCATTGCACTGTTAAGATTAGGCTTTGACTCAGAATCTCCTGGCTCTGAAAAACACCATTCGCTATCCCATGTGTGATTGGGATTACTTTCGTCACTGGAGGGGCCTTCGTAATATGTACGCCATTGACTAAAAAACCAACCATCATAGGCTGTTGCTGTGAACTGTTGTGTGCTGTCGCTATTACCGCCGCTGGTTCGTCCGACATAGCCGCCATTTGGTGTAACGTAAACGAGCAAAGGTCTGCCGTCCATATCATACTGACCGGGATCATTGGAGGTAAGTATCGCTCCACCGTCCCCCGGATAGGCAAACGCCGTCACCGGCATCAAGCCCAGCACCATAATGATGCTCAAGGCGACCGCCAGTATTCTTTTTGTAAAGGCTTTCTTTCTCATATCGCTTTGCTCCTTTCGGGCATTCTTTTCGTCTTATTATGTATGCACTGACAGGCATTCATCATCTGCCTGTTTTGCGGGTAATGCTTGCAACATCCGCAACATCGTTCTGTATCACTACCAGCTTGAGGACTAAAGTGCTGACATGGGTCTTGCATATGCGTGACGATGCGTTTTCCGCTGGTACCGTAAATAGGGGTTCTTTCTAAGTCGGGATAGATGGGGATCGGCTCGGAGTCATTCCGTTCGTAATCTTCGTAGTAACCGTAGCGAATCTCAAAGGTTCCGCCGTCCACCATCAGTACCTCATAAAGATCACCTTCCCGTATGGTCGGACACTTTCGATTCATGCCGTCCCTCCTTCGTTAGATATATTTTCACAATACTAGTATAAATAATTTTTACCAAAAAGAAATCGCCCGTTTTCCATCAAAAACGGGCGATTTCTGTCAGAAAATATGTTTGCTGAATTCAGAACGTTTGCTGGTTCCAGTCTTGTTCATAATCATCGAAATGGTAGACTTGACGGTGTGGAAGGATACATGCAATCGGTCTGCGATTTCCTCATTGGTAAGACCGAGAGATGCAAGCCTTGCAATCTCGCTCTGCCGTTCAGACAGGGTGATTGTCACCGACCGGTTAGTCATGTCGTTCCAGTTGGCAAGCATGTCCTTATATAGTTTCTTAACGACCTTTGCAGCTTCGGGATCAATCCGATCCAGTCGGTCATCCATCAACGTATTGAACATTCCTCGGAACTCCGCTAAAACGCCGTAGAGTTTGTCTGGCACAGCAAGGTTCAAGGCAACATCCAAATGGTGCAGACCAGCCTCCTGCATGCCGATATTCAGATACGCACCGGCACAGAGCAGACGGATGCAAAGCTCCGCAAAGAGAGAGCCTGCACGGTTTACCTGTACAATCAGCGGCTCCACCAAGTAAGGATACATTCGCATCATTCCAAGTCCCTGAATATCAGGAAAGGTAGTTTCTCCACGGGCAAGGTAGGTTCCAATCTTGTGCAGATGTCTTGCGTAATTGAACCAAATGGCAGGAAGTGAATCTTCGGGCAGTTTGTCAAACTCCGACCAGGAGTACCAGTTCAGATTTTGAATGTTGGTCAGCACACCTGCATCGTTGATACCAAGCCACAGATCCCGTATCTTGCGCTCATATTCATCAGTGCAGGCTACGGCGGAAATATGCACTCGTCCGGTTCGCCACAAAGCTGCGTCGTTCTTCCAGATGGCACAGGCCATGGTGAGCATTCCCATGTTCAGCGTGCCGTAGAAATCACCTTCTACGTCAAGCAGCGGTAAGACAACATCCAGCGCCCTTGTGAGATCTCCTCGGCTAAAAGCAAGCCAGCCTTCAAAGACCGCCGCCGTTTCAGGACTATCTGAAAGGCTCTTTATACATTCCTCCGCCGTTCCGGGCTTGCTGTAAAAGCTCGACATTAATATCTGTGGTGTCTGTTTGGGCATAGAGATATACGGCTTTCGTTCTACTGTCCGTTTTGCAGACTTGCTTCTGCCGTCCTTTGGTTTCTCCGCGTCAGCAGGGATCATCCATGTTCGCCCCCAACGCTCGGCACCGGGAATACGGCCTTTGATGCAATAATCCTGCACCGTGCGTTCTGATACGCCCCACATTTCCGCCGCCTGCTTTGCCGTAATCTTATCCATTTTCTCGCCCTCTTTACATCACCGTTCTCCGCGGTCATCCGCAGTCTATCTTTTCTTTATTATACTGCGGACAACCGCCAAGTGCAAGGAACTATTTGTAACATTTCTTCATCACATTGCATACCATTTTTAATCGTTTAAAGTTTTTTCAATTTCACCTTTTAAATATAGGTTTTCTTTTGTACCATAAATAATCGGCTTGATTTTCTTCTCCTTAACTAGATAGGATAAATTCTGTCTTGAACACTGAAGCATATCACAAGTTTTCGTTGTATCCAATACATTTCTGCGTACAAAATTATAAAAATCTTTCGAAGTTAGTGGAAGTGTCTGCCCAATTCTTCTCAAATCCGAAGTTTGAATTTCAATAGAATCATTAAAGATAATACTGTATCCGCCAGCCCCTACTTTCACACTATCAAGCAACGTTCTATTCTTTAAGACATATAAAATATCTTTGTACTGTTCAAGAAGCAGCGAAATCTCCACTTTTTTTACAATATCATCTTTAAACAAACATACAATCTGATTATCTTCTGTCGGAAAACATTCCCATAAATTCTTCTTCATTCTATCTTTAATATTCTCCGGGATTTTCTCCTCCGATATTTCTGTGATGTAGCAGTTGTCTTGAGAACATCTTCCCTTTGACAAACTAAGAAGTGCCATTTCACTATAATCTTTCAACTTGTGATTTTTAAGAATACTTCCAATATTTTGCCTGCCGCTTGGAATCACTCTTTCTTTCACCCACAGTAAACTAATATCTCGTGGAACAGTATATTTTTTTTCTCTTACCAATCTCTGAAATAACAAGGGAGCATCCCATTCGTCTAAATCTGCACTCAATTCTATCACAAAACTTTTCGATTTTTCATAATAGAACAAATAGCCAATTGCAAATGTTTCATCTAATTCTTCATCATAAATTGCATAACTTTTCATATTGACACCACCTTGCCCAAAGCATATCCCATATCTTATCCCGATGTACTTCTGATAATACAAACGATAAATCTTTAAATAATTTTTCTTTATCTTGCAATTTTAGTTTTGACTGGAAAATCGTATTTTTCTCCGTAATTAAATTTAAGTTTTCAAATGTAGACCGACTGCCAATAAAGTTTTGGCACGGTTTATCCGCTAATATATCAAACCTTTCTATCTCTTCATCACTATAACAAGAACATAGAAAAGATAATCCATGATCAAACAAAGGCGCAATCCTCATCATATGTTTTCGTCCATTTCGCAGCACCTCTATATTTGCACCATGGCGATCTCTATTTAATATCAAATAATCTACTGCCAGCATAGTATCAATGTACTTTTGCCATCCATTTTTTATACAAAACTCATATCGAGATTCATTCGGCTCTCTATTAATCTGATAATAGCTATCCAAAGCTGATTTTGTTTCACCTTTTTGCTTAAAATCCTTTGATTCGCATAGCCATGTATCATGGACTTTGCCATCTATCTCGATATCTGCGTGAATAAGTCGATACTCCAAGTGTTCTACTCCTAAAATCGTAAGCAAACGATCAACAATAATTTCATTTACACATTCATGACCGATAATTCCCTTTTCACTGTCAAAATTAGATAATTTATAATATATTTTTTCTCCGGATATTATCGACTGGGATTTTAAAAATGTACCTGCTGTACCACTTGAATTTCTTGCATGGGACCACTTGAGATAAGTGAGATCCTGCTTTTCAACAATTACTTTCCTGTTCATCCCTATCTCCTCCTAAGCAATTATCTTTCTCACAATAAGTATACATTTTTATTTGACGCGCGTCAATTGTTTTCTTGTTCTAATTATTATTATACTCTTAAAAGATTTCAATATACAAAAAAAGGGGCTGTTGCAAAATAAAGAAAACAAAAATCATAATATGAGGTTTTGGCCACCACATTGTGTAGTGGTTTTTTTGTGCAATCGCAAGGAATTATGTGCCGATTTTCCATATGCAATATTTTTGGCGCTCCGCGGATGAAAAAATCCTGTTTTTTGCCGATTTTTGCAGGATTTTATGTAAATTTTTCCTCATAGGAAATACTTGTGCTTATATGCTAAGTGTTCTGTCAAAAGTGTTAGTACTGCAAGAAAGTTTTTTCGTATATGGAAAATCGCCACGCAAAATATGAAACACCCATCTTCTGCAGAAATACGGCTTCGTCTTTTGGATTTTCTAACAGCCTGTGAGACAAGAGTTCTATTACAGTTGCTCAAAGCAAACGCACAGCCAGAATTTCCAAATGAAATGGGCGCGAAAGGGCATCGAAAGATTCTGTGCAAAGTCTAGTGGCTGCAGTTCAGTAAATGAGGGAGTGCGGAAAGTTGTCCGCACGAAGTAAGTTCTTGGAGCACTTCCTTAATCACATCACTGAACGCAGCCACGTAGACTTTTCCAGAATCTGTAGCCTAGACCTTGAACACTCATTTCATTTGGAAATTCGTGACTGTTTGAACGTGCTTTGTACAACCGACTTTTTGTCTCACGAGGCTGTAAGAAAATCATCAAAAGACTGCAGATGTATTTTCGCAGAAGATGGGTGTTTCATATTTTGTGTGGCAATTTCCATATACGAAAAAACTTTCTTGCAGTGCTAACACTTTTGACAGAACTCTTAGCATATCAGCACAGTTATTCCCTATAAAGAAAAATTCACATAAAATCCTGCAAAAATCTGCAAAAAACAGGATTTTTTCATCCGTGGAACGTCAAAAATATTGCATATGGAAAATCGGCACATAATTCCTTGCGATTGCACAAAAAAACCACCACGCAATGTGGTGGCCAAAACCTCATATTATGATTTTTGTTTTCTTTATTTTGCAACAGCCCCTTTTTTTTAAATTTTCCCTAGTATCTTCTTATTCTTTTTTTATTTCTTTCAAGTTCAAGAACACATTTATAAACTGCGCAGCTTCCTGCTGCAAGTGCAAACCAGATAAAGAAGCGACTTACATCGCCAGTCTGTGGTGACTTCGTCTCTTCACTGCTCTCAGAAGATGTTTGGTTATTTGCTGTCTGATTGTTTGTTACTTGATTATTTGCTTGATTTCCTTCATTTCCTTCAGGAACACTTGTAACCGCCTTATAAGTCACCTTCACAGTAACATTCTTTGCAGGCATTTCAAATGTGTACTTTCCGCCAACCAAAGCTACGTCATGGTCTTCGCCATCATTATATTTTACAGAATCTATCTTGTATCCTTGCTTTGGCGTTGCTGTGATTGTAATCGTATCCCCTGCAATTGCCTTCGCTGCAGATGTTTCTGTTGTACCATTTGCAGCATCTGCTACAGTAATATCATAAACTGGAGGGGCAACCCAATCGGTAAGGATTGCAGTTGCAGTCGTATTTACATCACCAGATTTACTTTCCACAGAAAGTAAGTATCCTGCTCCACCACTTAAATTATCGCCAAGGAATACTGCCATACCAGCTTCTTTATTGTATGCAACTGTAATACCATAAGCGATGTGCGTATCACCGTCTTTTAATTCATGGAGAACAATTGTATCTGCATCCAGATTTGCATATCCTTGTACAACACTTTCTACAATACCCTTTAATTTTCCAGAAGCTTTTTCTCCATCCTTGATAAGTCCATATGTACCAATTGGTGTCAGTGTCCAGCTTCCTTCATTAGTTGTTCCTCGAGTTCCGTCAGCAAGACATGGTTTTGTCAATCCACTCATCTGAATAGTATCACCCTTAGCCGGAAACGCAGGACTTCTCTGTACATCATATGCATAATTGAATACCATGTCTTCCAGAGGAAGCAGTTTTCGCGTAGGTGCTGTCATTGTAATCTGCGTGTCTGCAGTAGGCATACCAGAAACGGTTATCTGCGTCTCACTGTCTCTTGTAACTTTAATACCATTTACAGAGGTTACTGCATAGTTTTCTGGAAAATAATATCCTTCATCAGCGACATAGACTACTGGAGTCATTGGAACCCCCAAATCTGCCTGGCTTTCTGCACCAGAATTAGCTGCCTTTGTCATATGTTCCCCTGGCGTAACAGTCACGTCATATGTCACCTGACTTACAACCTTTACAAAAGCTTCTTCATTATAACTGTTTCTTCCAGTTGCAGGAGTGTACTGCACAACACCATCCTGAACATTGATTGCCACGAATAGATTATCCGGGTAACAAGCACCGTAGTATTCTGTCCACAGATAAACATAATATATTCCATTTCTATTCAAAGGAATATCTGTTTCCTCAAAGCTGATTGCCAGTTCATTATTCTCACTACCCAGCCTTACTTCCTTTACATCAGAGTAGGCAACAATACCAAAAGTACTATTTGTGTCATCATAAGTTTGAACTTCCCCAAAACTATCGAATGCATTTCTATAGTGCCCTAAATCAGTAAAATCACCATAGCTAGTACTTGTACCTTCTTCACCTGCAGAACGCAGTCTCTGTGTCATAAGTACAAGACGAACAGTTGCGGCACCTGTATCCCAATCAAATTGAGTTTTAATGCTTTTCAACGCTCCGCTATCGTAATACGTTGCATCCGAAATCGTAATTTCTTCTGCCGCCGCATATGTCACTGAACTTGTAGCAATCATTGTGCCAAGTACCATAACAACGGCAAGCAATACGCTCATTATTCTTTTTTTCATCATCTTTCACCTCATAGTTAGTCTCTTTAATAGAATTTAAGTCGAGATTATTTTACCAAAAAAAGATACCCATTTGGGGTTTGGGAGTGAAATGCTTTTTTTGCGGAGTGAACGGTAAATCAGATTGATTGCACGCAAAAAATTTCTTTGATATACTGATACAAAGGAGGTGTGAAAATATGCTCAGAATTGCAATTTGCGACGATAAGCCGGCATTTCTGTGGCAGATAAAAACTGTCATAGAAAGACAGAAAATTGGGTCCGAACATTTACAGATTGAAACCTTTGAGAATGCGGATTCCCTAATCACTGCCCATGCCAGCAACCCTTTTCACATCATCCTACTGGATGTGATAATGCCTCTGTTAAATGGAATTGAGGCCGCCAAAGAGATTCGTCAGCAGGACAAGAGTGTGAAGATTGTATTTTTAACCTCGTCTCCGGAATTTGCGGTGGATTCTTATACCGTCAAGGCAAATGACTATCTCCTAAAGCCGTTGAATACTGATAGACTCTTTCACTGTCTAACAGAGCTTGCTGAGGACATTCGCAAAGAAGCCAAAAGAATTATTGTAAAAGGTCAAAATGCTGTCCATTGGGTAGAAATTAATAGTATAGAATATATTGAGGCCCAGAACAAGCGTGTTCTGCTCACCCTCTGCGATGGGCGGACCATTGCAGCTACAGAGCCGCTTTACACTTATGAAGAAAAACTCCTGCTTGCAGACGGATTTTTCAAATGTAACCGCAGTTACATCGTAAACATCTATCAGATTGACACTTATACATTGAAGGAAATCAAAATGCGTTCTGGTTATCGCATTCCTATTTCACGCAACCGTCACAAGGAGTTTGAAGCAGCCTATTTTGAGCTGCTTTTTGGAAAGGCAGGTGACCGCTAATGCTCGAAAATAGTTTATTTTTTGTGCATGGCACACTCCTATTGCTATTTGGTGTCTATTTATCCGTTGCTTTTGCAGGAATTCGGTTCAGCAAAAAGAATATGCTGCATTTTCTAGGTCTGTGTGCTCTCTGCGGCGCACTTCAGATTGTGGTTTACGTTTTTTTTGCCGAAGTATTGGTGTGGAAGTTATATCCATTGATTACCCATCTTCCACTGATTTTGTTTCTGTGTATTGCATACCACAAGAAAATTATGACCTCACTGGCCTCTGTTTTTACGGCATATCTCTGCTGCCAGCCTGCAAAGTGGTTTGGTGTACTCATCACTTCACTTACTGAAAACACGGTTGCAGCGCAGTTGGCACGGATTTGTGCATTGATAGTTGTCGCTTTTATTACTTTAAAATACCTGGCTTCGTATCTTTCAGGGCTTTTTAACAAAGATACCCGAAGTGTATGCATTTTCGGTATCATACCTACAGTGTATTACATTTTTGATTACACCACGGTAATCTATACCAATTTGTGGACGAATAACAACCGTATTGTTGCTGAATTTCTTCCATTCTTTCTGAGTATCATATACATGATTTTCTGCTTTGTATATTACAAAGAATACGAGCAGAAGGCAGATGCGGAGCGCAAAGAACAGATTGTTCGGGTTATCGTAGCACAGCAGTCGAAGGAAGTGGAAGCAATAAAGCGCAGCGAACATGAAGTAAAACTTCTTCGCCACGATATGCGTCTATTTTTGAGCAGCCTCGCTGTCTGCATCGAAGATGGGGATTACAATAAAGCAAAGGAAATGATTATGTCTCACACTTCTCACATTGATGGCACCAAGGTAGTACATTTTTGCAAAAACGACACCGTAAATTATGTGCTTTCTGACTTTGTTGCCAAATGCAAGTTAAAATATATTGATTTTACATATACGGTGGAAATAGATGAAATTAAAACGGATGAGCTTCTATTTTGCTCCATCCTCTCCAACGCTTTAGACAACGCACTCAACGCGCAAGATGACATATCCACGGAGAAGCGAAGCATAAAACTGCTGCTCAAAAGTTCGGAAGATAAGTTACTGCTTTCGGTAAAAAATCCGGTGGCAGTGAAACCTGCCTTTGCAGATGGACTTCCTCTCTCAACTAAGGAGGGACACGGCTACGGTACACAGAGTATCCGTTATATGACCGAGCGTCTCGGAGGAAACTGTCAATTCACCATACAAGGCGAAACCTTCATTACAAGAATCATTATTTAACAATACTAACTTTATACAAAAATGGAGCAGGAAATTCTCCTGCTCCATTTTTCAAATGTTTTACTATAATCTTAAGCCTCCTGTTTTTCAAACCCATACATCCAATCCACTTTGAAAATATATACCAAGAATATAATCGTACTAATCGTCCATGTAATTGGATATGCTGAAAATACCACCCTGATATCGGGAATTATTCTAACCATAATTGTGATATATGTAATACGGATTGCGCACCACGAAACCAACATGACATACATTGGCACCGCTGACCTTCCTGCACCACGCATAATCGCTGCGGAGGCATGGGTAAATGCCATCAAAAAATAGAACAAGGTCGTTGTTCTCGCCTGCATCACACCATACTGCACTACCTCTGGATTCGAATCAAACAGTGCAACTAACTGTGGTGAAAACTTATATACAATAAGTCCAATACATTCTGCAAGTACAATTGTACAGAACACTCCAAAAATAGCACCTTTCTTCACTCGGTCATACTGCTTTGCTCCAAGATTCTGTCCTACAAATGTAGTTAGCGCATTAGAGAAGCATGTAACTGGCAGGAAGGCAAATCCTTCTACTCTGGAATGAGCCCCGCAGCCTGCCATGGCCATTTTCCCAAATGCGTTGATATTCGACTGCACAACCACATTTGCCAGAGAAATAATCGAATTCTGAAGTCCCGTTGGAAGTCCAATTCGAACAATCTGCTTTAACATCTCCTTGTCCATGCGGATTTCTTTCACATATACCTTATATACATCATTTGCACGAACCAATCTCGCAAAGCAGAGAACAACGCTTACAAATTGCGAAATCACCGTAGCAAGTGCCGCATATTCCACACCGAGACGAAATACACCACAGAAAATCAGGTCTAATACCACATTCGTGCAGGACGATACAATCAGATAATAGAGTGGATGCTTGCTATCTCCCACTGCCTGCAGAATTCCTGTACATACATTGTATAGTACCACCGCAAGAGAACCCAAGAAGTAAACCCTGAGGTAAGCCACCGAATTTGGAAAAACATCTGCTGGTGTCCCCATTAATTTCAATATCTGTGGAGTTAAAAGAACTCCCACAAGTGTCATAATAATACCACATACAAAACCAAAGGCAACATCTGTATGCACCGCAATTTTTAAATTCTTATAATCTCTCGCTCCGAAATAGCGGGCAATCACAACACCGGCTCCTATTGCCAGCCCATTGAAGAATCCTACCAGCAAAAAGATAAGACTTCCTGTGGACGTTACTGCCGCCAAGGCTTCGCTTCCCAAAAAGTTTCCAACAATTAAGGAATCTGCCATATTATAAAGTTGTTGAAATAGTTGTCCAAAAAACATTGGGATTGCAAATGTTATCATTCCCTTTGCAATGGAGCCCTCTGTCAAAGCATTCTTTTTTTCTGCGCTCATATATACCGCCTCATGTTATCTTTCTGTATCAATTCAAACTAAATTAAGTATACTCCTTATATTCCAAATTGTCATCTATTCCTTTATTAATTTCTTTCTCTTCCAGTTCCCCGTCCGATACCACAAATATGATATTGCGAAGTTCACAAACCATCCCACCGGGACAATGCTCCAGATAATCCACATCCCAAGCACAGGTGCTCCAAGCCGCGCCACAGACACTCGAATCACCAGATTCACCAGATTTGCAATCATGTAAACCCTCACATCTCCAGAGCCTCTTAAAATTCCATCTGTAATCGTTTTAAATCCGAGTATGAAAACAAAACATCCGATAAACTTAAGGTATGCAGTTCCTGTTTCAAAAGCAAGCGAAGCCGACGACGTATCCACAAACGCTGAAATGAGTGGCTTATGGAAAAGCTGTGTCGCCAGGGCAATTCCGATTCCAAATCCAATGATAATCTTAACTGCCGCCCGATACCCTTCCTTAATGCGTTCCTGCTTTCCAGCCCCAAGATTCTGGGCTGTAAATGTAGACATGGCATTTCCAGTTGCAACCATTGGCACAATGCAGATAGATTCCAGACGGCTTGCCGCCGAATAACCTGCAACAGCTGAGGAACCAAATTGGTTTACTGCGGACTGTGTCAAAAGAAGTCCTATACTTACAATGGATTGCTGTATAATGGATGGAATGGCAATTTTTACGCCATTTGCAAGCATTTTCACGTCAAACCTCTTCACATTTTCCCCTTCATATGTTTTCAAAAACCGCATCAAAAGCGTAAAGGAAATAGTCGCAGAAACGCCTTGTGCAATCACCGTCGCAATGGCAACCCCGGCTACACCCATCCCAAAGGAGACCACAAACCAAATATCCAGCACAATATTTAGCACAGATGAAAACATTAATAGATACAAAGGAATCTTTGATTTGCCAAGCGCATTAAAATTCGCCGAAAGTATATTGTACATAAACATAAATGGTAAGCCCATAAAGTAAATTTGCAAATAAAGAACTGCATCCTCATATATATTGTCCGGCGTTTTTAGTGCCTTCAACACTATTGGATTTACCACAAATCCAATAAGCGCCAGCAGAATGCTAAACACAACAAATGTGGTCAAAAATGTATACACCGCTGTCTTCATCGCGCTATACTTCTTTGCACCAAAATACTGGCTGACCAGCACCGAAGTACCCATTCCACCGCCGATAGCCACCATAATAAAAATATTCGTAAAAGAGTAAGACGCTCCCACTGCTGCCAACGCATCTTCCCCCACGAAATTCCCTACAATAACCGAGTCTGCCATATTATAAAATTGTTGGAACAGATTTCCAATAATCATGGGAAGCGCAAAAAAGAACATTGCGCCCGTCGGTTTTCCGTGAATCAAATCCACACCTTTTTTCATGTTACTCCTCCAAAAAAATACCTCGATAACATACATTGTTTGTCATCGAGGCGTACACTATTCTATTATACCATAAAAGAACTTACAATTTCATTTACTAATTTGCCATCGGCTTTTCCTTTCACCTTTGGCATCAATTCTTTCATGATTCTTCCTTTGTCTTTTCCTGTTGGTGCATCAATACCAAGGTCAGCAAGCACACCGGCTATCACCGCCTTCACTTCCTCTGCATCCATCATCTTTGGTGCAAATTTTTCTAATACAGCAATACGCTTTTTCGTTTCTTCAATGAGTTCCGTTCTGTCTGCCGGTGTAAGCTCTAAGGTCTCTTTTGTCTGCTTGATTTCTTTTAAAATAACCTGAACTTCCTCTTCCTCTGTCAGATCTGCTCTCTTGTCGATTGCTTTATTTTTCAAAGCCGCTAACAAAAGCGAAAGTACATCTTTTGTTTCTTTGTCCTTTGCCTTCATGGCTTCGACCATGGCTTTTCTCACTTCATCTGTTTTACTCATAATAAATCCCTCCTAAAAGTTATCGGTTAATTCCCGACTGAATTTCATCAGCCCACTGCTGCAGGCTGTATGTTTGCCCATCAAATAGTTTTAAAATCGCACCACAAGGATTATCCTGCCCTGCAAATGCATTTGCTTCGTCCGTATCCACATGCATGGAAGTTTTGAAAGATGGACTGACACGCACAACAACGTCTGCGAATATCAGACCACGCTCGTAGCTTTCTGTGATAACGAAGACTTCGTCATTATCTTTTACACGTGCACGGCTTGCATCCAGAGGAGTCATATGGATATGACGCTTTGCGACAATAACGCCCTTTTCCAATTCAATACTGCCAGCCGGACCAATCAGGGTACACCCTGGAGTCCCCTCTATATAACCAGATTGACGAATCACACCGGGTACACCGATTTTTCTCGTATCCGTCATAGAAAGCTCGATCTGTGTCTCTTTACGGTAAGGTCCAAGGATTGCAACATTTTCAAACCTGCCACGTGGACCAACAATGGTAATACGCTCTTTACATAGATATTGCCCAGGCTGGCTGAGTTCATGCACGTATGTAAGAGACGCATCCTCCCCATATAATTTCTTAAAATCAGCTTCGCTGACATGAATATGTCTTGCAGAAGTCTCTATTGGAATCTTAAGACTCATGTTTGTTTTCACTCCTAATTTCGATAATGCATTATTTTAGCACAATAAAGTAAGAAGTTCAACTAATAATCAAAAGGAGATGCTATTACAACACCTCCTTTTAAATGACAGTTCTTATTCTTCTGTTTCTTCTTCCTCTTCTTCTACAGGCATAACCTTCAAAGCTTTTACATTGATTTGCTCTAAAACACTTTCATCGATTTTGATTCCTGATTCTTCTTTCCAGCCATCAACGATTTCTGTATATCTTGCTTCTTCTCTTTCAAGGATGATATTATCCTTTTCAGTTGCTGTTGCATCTACGTCTAAGAGGCTTTCCAACTGAACAACATAGATGGTAGCGTCTGTTTCGATCACTTCTGCAAATTCGCCCTCTGCCAATTTATCTGCAATTTCGATAACTTCTTCTGCAATAGATGTAGATTCTGCATCAAATGTAAGCTGGTGTGCTGTATAATCTTCTGACTCTTCTGCATAAGAATATAAGCTTCCGTTTGCTTTTGCTGCTGCAAGCACGTCTTCTGCTTCTTTCTTCTTATCTGCAATTTCTTCATCAGAAAGCTTTGTCTCTACTCCGTTTTCATCATATGATGCAATGGAGAAACCAACATATGCCAATCTCTTCTGTGCAGCTTCATCATCAGAAACTTCACGGTTAATGTCAGCTGTCATTGGTTCATACATCTTTTCACTGATTGTAAAAAGTCTTAAAAGCTCAGCAACGTACTCTTTTTGTCCTGAAATCTTTTCAATCACATCATCTTTGTTTGCTTTCACAAATGCTTCTGCTGCTTCATCGATTGCCGCAAGCTCATCCTCTGAAAGGGAAACTTCATAGTCCGCTTTGTGGGCATCTAAAAGATAATACTCTTCCAGCATATCCATCGTGGTATCTACTAAATACTCTTCGTAAGTAACACCTTCTTCAATCTCTAAAGACCAGATTTGATCTCCATAATATGCTTCGTACATACTTTCAATAGATGATTGCTGGTATCTGATGTAGAAATTCACAAGTCCTGTTGTGATTTCTGTTTCTCCTACTGTTGCCACTACTGCACTATTATCAACACTACTACTTGCACATCCAACCAACGCTGTAACTGTCATTGCTGCCACTGCTGCAAGTGCAGCTACTTTTTTTATCATTTTTTTCATAGGTAATCCTCCTTCGTGCTTCTAACTCATAATTATAACTCTTTTTTCTCAATCAAGCAATGATTTTATGTCAATTAACACATTTTTCACAAGTTCTAAGACATCCTCATCCTTATCCTTTTTATTCTTTGCTTTCTTTTGATAGGTGAAATATGGGTTGGTGTCCACTGTGAATTTCAAATTGCCTTTATATTTATCCAAAAGCAGTGGGATTCGTTCCACATGAACCTTTGCCTTTTCATACATTATGAATTTGAAAACCTCGCCCTTTTGCTCCACACTGATTACGTAAACGCTGTGCGCCAACGCCTTTAAAAGCGCGATAGAAAGAAGCTGCTGCACCTTTCTTGGGACATCGCCAAAACGGTCGATGAGTTCTTCCAGCATATCGTCCATTTCCTCTTCATTTTCAATGCTGGCAATACGCTTATAAATATCCAGCTTCTGGTATTCGTTTGGAATATAGGATGCCGGGATAAATGCATCTACATTGAGGTCCACCGTTGTTGTATATGGTTCCTCCTCCAGTTCGCCCTTCAGGTGCTTCACTGCCTCGTTTAACATCTTGCAGTATAAATCATACCCGACAGCTTCCATATGTCCATGCTGCTCTGCGCCGAGGAGATTTCCCGCGCCACGGATTTCCAAATCCCGCATCGCAATCTTAAATCCAGAACCCAGGTCTGTAAATTCACGGATGGCTGCCAGTCTCTTTTCTGCAACCTCACGAAGCAGCTTGTCACGGCGGTATAACAGAAATGCATATGCCATGCGGTTGGAACGGCCAACTCGTCCGCGGAGCTGGTACATCTGCGAAAGTCCAAGCTGGTCTGCATCGTGGATAATCATGGTATTTGCGTTAGAAATATCAAGCCCCGTCTCTATAATCGTGGTAGAAACCAAGACGTCAATTTCTCCATTGATAAAATCAAGCATAATATTTTCCAGCTTATGCTCCCGCATCTGTCCGTGGGCATAGGCAACGTTTGCCTCTGGAACCAGCTTCTGAATCTTCGCCGCGATCTCATCAATATCCTTCACTTTATTGTAGACATAGTAAACCTGTCCCTGGCGTGAAAGTTCTCTCTGGATTGCCTCGCGCACCATTTCATCGTTGTATTCCATAACATAGGTCTGAATCGGCATACGGTCCAGCGGAGCCTCTTCCAGCACGCTCATATCCCGGATTCCAATGAGACTCATGTGAAGGGTTCTTGGAATCGGTGTGGCTGTCAGTGTCATAACATCCACATTCTCTTTCAGCTTCTTAATCTTCTCTTTATGCTGCACCCCAAAACGCTGTTCTTCATCAATGATAAGGAGTCCCAAATCCTTGTACTGCAGATTATCATTCAGCACACTGTGGGTCCCGATTACGATGTCAACCAGACCGCGCTTCGTGTCCTCCATCGTTTTCTTGCGCTGCGCAGGTGTCCGAAAGCGGCACATAAGATCCACCCGCACCGGGAACTCCTTCATACGCTGCATAAAGGTATTGTAATGCTGCTGGGCCAGGATAGTGGTCGGCACCAGATATACAACCTGCTTATTCTCCTGCACTGCCTTGAACGCGGCACGGATTGCAATCTCCGTCTTGCCAAAGCCAACGTCGCCGCAAATCAGACGGTCCATAATCTTCGTGCTTTCCATGTCATGCTTCACAGCCTCAATCGCAAGGAGCTGGTCCTCTGTCTCCTCAAATGGGAACATCTCCTCAAACTCTCTCTGCCACACGGTATCTTCCCCGTATACGAAGCCTTCTTTTTCCTGCCTAGCCGCATAGAGCTCTACAAGGTCCTTTGCAATCTCCCTGACAGCCCCGCGTACACGGCTCTTCGTCTTTGTCCATTCCTGACCGCCAAGGCGGTTCAGTTTCGGTTTCTTAGAGTCTGCACTTGCATATTTCTGAATCAAATCCAGCTGCGTGGCAGGAATGTAAAGATTTCCGCCGCCTGCATAAGAAATCTTCATGTAATCCTTTGCGGTCTTGTCTATCTCTATTTTCTCAATTCCCTGATAAATCCCAAGACCGTGGTTTTCATGAACCACATAATCTCCGATTTTCAATTCAGAGAAGCTGAGTATCTTCTGACCCTCATAGGTCTTTCTTTTTTTCTTCTTCTTTACTTTTCCGAAAATATCCGTTTCGGAAATCACCATGAACTTCAGCATCGGATATTCATAACCGGCCGCCACGTGTCCATAGGTTACCATGATTTCACCGCTCATCACCTCGCGGTCCAAATCCTCGCTATAAAAACTGCTGAGGTCGTAGTCCCGCAAATCCTCAGCCAAGCGCTTTGCCCTTGTTCTGGAGCCCGAAAGCAGCACAACCCGATAGCCAGTCCGCTTCAAGCGCTTCAAGTCTCTGGTCAGAGTCTCAAAGCTATTATTATATGGATTTACGCTCTTGCTTTGCAAATGAAATACTTCCCTTGCACGGAGTTCCTTGCATTTCATTTCCAGCGCAGAAAAAGCGATGGCATAAAAATCATTCATCTTCTCCGCCACTTCTTTTGTTGTGAACAGCTTCATTTCCTCATCCGAAACGTCAAACCCGCTTTCCATACGGTTTGCCTGCGCCTGCACAAATTCATTTTCTACGCCTTCCCCTTTTTCGATGAGACGCACTGGCTCATCCAAAAAGAGCATGGTTTTTTCCACATCAAAATAATCCAGAAAAGAAACCCTCTTCGCCTCTTCCTCTGGAAAATCGCTTGCCGGATAAATCGTAATTTCCTCTAAATTTTCAATGGAACGCTGGCTTTCCACATCAAAGGTACGAATCGAATCAATCTCATCTCCCCAGAGCTCAATACGGATTGGCACCTCCTCTGTCAGCGGATAGATGTCCAAAATGCCGCCCCTCACTGCAAATTGTCCCGGTCCTTCGATTTGTTCTTCCCGCTCATAGCCAAGAAGCACCATATCCTTCTTTATCTTTTCAAAATCAACCACATCGCCAAGCTTCATCGTATAAATGCGCTCTTTCAGGGTCCTAAGCGGAAGAAGGGAATCCATAAAGCCATCAAAGCTGGTGATGACCGTTACATTTTTCTGTTCCAGCATTGCCTGGAATACTTCCATACGCTGCTTAATCAGATATTTCCCGCGTAAATCTGCCTGATAAAACAGGAGGTCCTTTGCAGGATATAGAAATACACTATTATCTAAAACCTTATATTCTTCATAAATCTGCTTCGCTTTCATATCACTAGAAGTAGCGATGATTTTATAATCAAAACCATCGCCAAGTGCATACATCATATGTGTTTTCTGGGAATTCACGCAGCCTGCAAACTGCAAAATCCCCTTCTTCTCTTTTCGCTTCCTTTGGACTGTCTCAAACTCAGCCAGTTCCATAAGTGGTGCTATAAAAGCCTGCATCTTTTTACTCCTTAACAACCTTCTTGTTAAATTCGTTCATCGCGCCGTCAATGTCGCCCATTACAAGCATTTCCACTGCCTCGACTGCACGTTTATATCCATCTGCCATCCGTTCCTTATCCTCTTTTGAGAAATGACCAAGCACATAGTCTGCAAGGTCGTATTCCTTTGGTTTCTCACCAACTCCGACCTTAATTCTCTGGAACACGTTATGGCCTAAATGCTGAATAATATTCTTAATTCCATTGTGACCGCCTGCGCTTCCCTTCTTGCGAATACGAAGCTGTCCCACATCGAGACTTACATCATCAAAAATTACGATTAATTCAGTCTCCTCATCCACTTTATAGAAATCAAGGACGCTTCTCACACTCTCGCCGCTCAGATTCATGTAAGTCTGTGGCTTAACGAGAATCACTCTCTGTCCCGCAACTAATCCCTTTCCACAAAATGCTCTATGTTTACGCTCTGTCACCGATATATTATATTTGTCCGCAATGGCATCTATGACATCGAATCCAACATTGTGGCGTGTGCCTTCATATTCTTTTGCCGGATTCCCAAGTCCCACAATAATATACATATCTACACCTCTTTCTCTACTGCTTTTCCTATTTTACAAGAATACTGCCTTTTTGTCACGCAAAAGCCATGAATAATTTTCCTTTCTTTTTCATACATTATAGAAAAACAAAAATTCAGATTCGATTAGGAGGCACTTATGAGTTCCAAAACGAAAATTGTTGTCTTACACATGAAAGAAATTATCTATACTGCCGTTTTTGTTTTGCTCGGCATATTATTAATCATATTATTAGCATTTATGTTCTTTCCAAAACAAAAAAATAATACTGGCGCTGATTCCGGGCAGCGGTATGTTCCTGGCATCTATACTTCCACCGTTTCGCTAAACAATACGAATCTTGAAGTGGAAGTCGTAGTCGACAGCTCGCACATCAATGCAATCCGGTTTAGTAATCTGGATGAATCCGTAACTACTATGTATCCGCTGGTTCAGCCTACGATTGAATATATTGCAGAGCAAATTTACGACACACAATCCTTAGAAAATATTGCTTACAGCGAGGATAGCCCTTACACCTCGCAGGTAATCCTCAATGCAATTGAAGATGCCCTAGAGAAAGGTAAGGCAGAATAGAGTAAGGGACTATTGAAAAATTAAAAATCAAAAGAATAATACGGATTTTTGGCTGCCACTTGCGTGGTGGCTTTTTTTGTGGTGCAGCAGGCATATTTGTGTTTGGCGGGGGAGATGAGATTACCGATGCGGTTGGGCACAGGCAGTCTTTTTTACTCTTGTATACCCAAAAACGAGCAGTTT
>JAFTWA010000055.1 GCA_017465565.1 Tyzzerella sp. | reverse complement strand
GGCACGACACTTTTGACGGACGAGTTCATCTGCATTGGCCACATATACAGACTGCGCCGCTTCTTGCAAATATTCATTCTTTTCTGCTAACATCTTTATTTCCTCCCACGTCTTGGCTTTAAAAAGACGCGCCCAATAATCAATTTGAAACGCCTTGTCTTCCTCCGTTGCCAGTTCTATCTTAGATAAGTCTACCACAGAAAGTTTAAATTTGCCATTATAAATCCTGTGATTTCTCACATTCATTAACATATTAGTTGCGTAAAATTCGGGAACATCCGGGAAAAGTGTATAGTCCAAAAATCCGATGTGAATGACAGGAAGTGCTTCATCATACTCCTGGCCTCGATAGAGCTGGTCAAACGAACGGCAGAGATAAGACAAAGAACGGTCAGGCCAGTTATGTTTATTCTCGACCTGCATTTCCAGATTAATCTGCGTATCATCGTTTAGCAGAACTTCAATGTCGAGTACAAACTCTTTATCCTTGATATCCTCGTTTAGATTTATGGGATTCTGAATCTCAACTTTCTTGATTTGTTCAGGGCGTAAATGTAACAACGCGCAAATAAGACCTTTCAATACTTTTTCGTTCTTCTGTAAAATATAGCGGAACATATAATCATTGGTCATGTTATACTGTATGACCCCAGTGGCTTCCATAAAGGAAATAGCTTGATTGTTTTGCATAGGCAAACTCCTCCTTTGTAAAATTGATTAATAAGTTAAAAGTACTTGGAATCATGGCGAACTGCCGAGAATAAATAGACCAAGTAGAATTGCAAATCACACGAATAGAATATTGTGTTATAAATTTGCGTATAGTCAGAATAACATTGCATTATAAGAAATGCAAGAAGATTTTTTCTATCTTTTTCCATAATAAAATAGTAAAAACGGGTTTGCCAAACCCGTTTTTACTATTTATTGAATCAACATTGCTGAAAGTAACTGCGCATGACATCTTATCAGAAAATCATTTGGATGATTCAGATTATTTCCTGTCATGTCTATAAATCTTTTCTTGTTCAAACGTATACATTTATTTCTCCTTAATTAAAAGTGCACTATGTACCTTCATGTCAAATTCCAATTTATCCGTTGTTTGAACCAATTCTCCATTGTGTTCCTCATCAAGGAGATAAATTTCATATTCACCTGATTTCCCAAAATCTACGGAAATTGTTTTATTTTCTGTATCATCATTGTCAGAATAATGAGTAACGATTGCCAAAATCTTGCCGTTTTCATCCACACCACAGAGGGAATAGATATTTTCAATCTCATTGACTGCTCTGACTTCAGCCTTCATATCATAGAACATTCCATACCAGTAGAATGCATAATAACCTTTCAGAGGTTTGGCTGTGTAGAAATCAAAAACACCATTGAAAGTGGAAGGGCGAGTATCATAGTACATCAGCATATCGAGAGATGTTCTCTGCGCTACACACATTGTCGACATAGTGACAACTGCTCCTTTTATTCCATGAATCTGCTCGATTGTATATGGAAATTCATCCGTCCAGCCTTTCACATAATTCCATTCATTGGAAATATTCTCGGTCTTATCATAGCCGTATTTCACCAGTAAGTCTTTCATCTTCTGTGCTCTGATTTCCATTGCCTTTGGTTCTTTTAGATAAATATGCCATGAAAAGAAATCCAACGGAACGTTTCTTTCGCTCATAGCCTTTAAAAAACTTTCAGCCCATTCATCTCGGAAAGCTAATGCCGGACCCCCGATTTTAATTTCCGGGAAACAACTCTTAAGGTGTTTTGCAACCGTTTCAAAAAAGTCAAAAAACTCTGCATTGGAACCGCCCCAGGTACGTTTCTTTGGAGCAAATTCTTCATCCAAATCAGGCTCATTCCAGATTTCCCAATAATCCATGTCTAGATGCAGACCATCAGCCCAGCCGTAATTGTAATGTCTGATAATATGCTCGCAGATAACCGCCCATTTCTTAAAATCCTTTGGTGGAAATGTATTGTGCTTCGTAATCTGATTCTCGATTGTTTGTCCAAGTCTGAAAAAAGTCTTTGTCCCAGCCTCTAAGGTGGTCAAAATCTCCTCATCTGTGCAGCCAAAATCGTAGGATTTTGGGTCATAAGGATTGGCATCGAAATTTGGAAAAATGCAGGAAATATCATGACAGTAAGGTCCACCATATACCGTATGAACAGCCAGGTCATGATTGCGGGAATATGGGATTCTCGCCGCCTTGTATTCTTCAAAATTGCTGCGGAACATTTTCTTGGTAAAACGCTTGTGCCAAGGACCACCGTTCGTCGCATTTAATGGTTTGAATTTGCCGTATTCTTTTGATAAATCAAATTGTAATGTCTCCATTATACATTCCTTCCTTCTTCAAATTCTTTATCAGCGGCTCTTGTCAACGTCTGTATGATTTCAATCTCTTTTGGGTCGTATGGTCTAAAATTCGGACGATACAAGTCGTGGAACCACTTTGTAAAGTCTAAATCTGGCTGCTCGCCTCTGTAATACTGCTCCCAGCTTGCTTCCCATGGTTCATAGGTCTGATATTTTCCCGCAACAAAGCCCCAGTTGAAGCAGCCGATTTTTTCCACATAGAATAACGGAAAAATCTCCTGTACCGTGTTATGCAGCACTCGACCCAGCCATTCTGTATTAATAATCGGGCGACCATATTGTTTCAATTTTCGGATAATCTGCACATTTTCAATGTAGGTAGAATAACTGTGATAAGAAATAATGTCCGAATTATCGAGAACATACTGCTCTACTTCGCAGAGTTCTTCATCCTTATCGTTAATTCGCCAAGAACCCGAGGTAATTGGCTGTATTGGATTTACTTCTCTCGCTATTTCGAAGAAACGCTTGATGTGTGGTATTGTAAGTTTTTCTCTTCTACAATTACCTGGCTCGTTATATAAATCCCAAATCAAAATTCTCTCATCATTCTTGTATGTTTCTAAAATCTCACGCACCCATGCATAAACCTCTTCCGGCTCATCATCAATGAGCCAATATCCAGGTTCCGTACTCAGTGTACTATGCTGAGACCGCTTACGTCCTCCGTGATATCCCCAATCACAGTTCTGAGGACCCGACTTCAAAAAGCAGTAAGGATTATCCTTCGTTACTTGACAATCATTTCCTAAAACCAATACCGCCTTAACACCATGTTTATCTAACATACTAAGATATCTTTCTAATCTCTGCATACAGCCATCATGGTCTTCTTTCCAGATTGGATAAAAAAGCAGGGTTCGAATTGCATTGTATCCAGTTTTCACCAAGAGCTCAATCTCTCTGTCTGCAGTCTTAAGCTTCTCTTCGAATCCATACTCCTGCCACATATCCAACCAGTTAATCACATCACTGCCCATAAAGTTGCAGCCACGAATCCAAGGTCTCGCATTGTACCATTCCCAGACGCGTTCTTTTGTCCACTGTCCTTCCATTCCACTCATCTCCTTCCACATTTACACGACCTTCAAAACAATCTTGTCTTTTGCGAAACAATTTGGTCCGATGAAAACTTCAATATTGCCTTCTTCCACTACATATGCTCCATCTGGCATGTAGTAGCCCAATTCATCATAACCAAGCTCAAATGTAATGTTTTTCGTCTCGCCCACTTTAAACAATAATTTCTTATAATCCTTCAATTCTCTAAATGGACGCATGTACGTTCCTGCAACGTCGTGAATATAAAGCTGGATAGTCTCTTTTCCTTCATATTCACCCACATTACTTACATCGATAGAACATTTGACTTTCTTTCCATTTTTCAAATCATCAACAGAAATTTCCGCACAATCTGACTGCATATTAGAATAAGCAAATTCTGTGTAAGATAATCCGTAACCAAATGGATAATATGGTGCTGCGATACTGTCTTCGTAACTCGTTTCAGAATTATTTCCAAAATATCCGTTATAACGGTTTGACGTTGCATTATAATACATCGGTATGTGTCCTGAATTTCTAGGGAAAGTAATTGCTGTCTTTCCACTAGGAACCGTCTCGCCGAATAATATATCACAGGCTGCTCCTGCTGCTTCACTTCCCGAATGCCATGCATAGAGCACTGCATCCAACAAGTCAGCTACACCTTCCATGGCGATTGGACGACCACAAAAGAAGACACCTATCACTTTTTTGCCTGAATATTTTGCCTTTCTGATAAGCTCAATCTGATAGTTTGGAAGAGAAATATCTGCAAGTGATCGTTTCTCACCTGTCACTTTTTCACTTTCGCCTAAGGCAAGCACAACCACGTCTGCCTGATACATTGCACGCACGGAATCATCATACAAGCCGGTTGGGTCTGTCGCTGTAATTAAATGATTCTTTCCTACTGCTTCTACCATTGCTTCATAGAAAGATGGTGTTTCCTCTGCTTTTCCTTCTAAACACCAGCTTCCAAGAAGCGCTCTCTTTTCATGTACCAATGGTCCAAGTAATGCAATCTTTTTGTCTTTGCTAAGCGGCAAAACATTATCTTCATTTTTTAACAAAACCATACACTCAGACGCCAGTTCTCTTGCACACTTCAAATGCTCTGTTCTGTCGATTTCTGGCATTTTGCAATATGGATTTTCAAATAGATTCTTTTTGAATTTTACTTCCAATACGCGGCGTACCGCATTGTCTAAGGTTTCCATAGAAACCTTTCCTTCTTCGATGAGTTTTTCTAAGTATCTTACATAGATATCGTCACACATATCAATTTCAATACCCGCATGAATTCCTAACTCTGCACATTCGCTTTCAGATTCTGTTACACCTAATCTTTTCAAAAATGCAATTGCACCCCAGTCAGATACAACAAAACCTTTAAATCCTAGATAATCACGAAGAATCTCTGTCATATAATAACGGCTTCCAGAAACAGGGTCCCCATTAATATCATTGAATGAAGACATTACCGTATCTGAACCAGCCTCGATTGCCTCGCGGAAAGCAGGAAGGTAATAATTATACAAGCTATAGTCTGATATTTCTGTGCGATAGTAGTCTCTGCCGCCTTCAGAAGCTCCATAACCAATAAAATGCTTCGGGCAGGTAACCATAGAATCTTCCTGCGCCACATCACCATTCTGGAATCCTTCCACAATCGCTCTCGCCATGTGTCTGCCTACCATAGGGTCCTCACCTGGTCCCTCAATAATTCTTCCGTAACGCGGGTCACGGCATAAATCGATCATAGGTGCAAATGTCCAATGGATACCTACAGAGGTTGCTTCAATTGCAGTGTAACGATAAGCTTTTTTCACAAGCTCATCATTGAATGCTGCTGCAATTGCAAGTGGTACTGGATACACCGTTCTATGTCCATGAATGACATCTCTGCCATAAATCAATGGAATTCCGTGAGGTCCTTCTTCCATAGCAACCTTCTGCACGCGATTGCACATTGCTGTATTTACCCTTTCTTGTGGGTCAAGCCCTGCTGTAGAAGAGCTGGCAAGAATCATAGAGCCAACATCACCATTGCGCAATTTTTCTCTCGTGCGTTCAAATTCCGCCTCTGTCTTTGGGGTAACAGTCATATTTAACTGACCGATTTTTTCCCTGATACTCATTTTCTGTAATAACTCATTTATTTGATTGTCAACTTTACTATTCATGTCAATTCACCTACATTCTATTCGCCTGTAATACCAGATTTTTCGATACTTTCCACAAATTGTTTCTGCAGAACAATAAACATAATTAATATTGGCAGACAAGATAACATGGTTCCTGCCAGTGTGACTGCCTCATTGATGCTTGTCGCAGCATCTGCTCCCCCTGTTGCTTCATAGAGACTTGCATAGGATGCCGCAAAGCTTCCAAGCTTCATAGGGAGCGTTTTAATTACTTCTCCAAAATACAAGCCTGATTGTCTTGTTTCATTCCAGTACCACACAAAAGAGAACAACATACTGAGTACAATCGCTGGTTTTGCAATTGGGAGTGCAATCTTATAAAATACCTTGTATTTTCCTGCTCCGTCCAGTTCCGCTGCTTCATCCAGAGATATTGGATAACTATTAAAAATCTGCTGAAATACCAGAATAAATACAGCTGACTTTAACCCCTGTCCTGTAAAAGCACTGAGCCATGTTGGAAGCGGACTGTCAATTAACTTATAAGAATTAAACATTACATATCTTGGAATCAAGAGTGTCTCCACTGGAAGTACGAATGTTGCCAGTATAAGAATCATAATAATTCCTTTCAGCTTTACATTAAATCTGGCAAGACCATATCCAGTCACTGCTGCTACTGCCGTCTGAAGAACAGCAGCAATCAGCGATATATAAAGGGAATTCCAAAAGCTTTTACCAAAATCCAAAGTTGCAAAAGCTTTTTTATAGTTCTCGAAATAAATCTTAGATGGTATCCATGATATGGCTGGATTCATCAAATCCTCCGGCGACATAAAACTATTAATAAACATATACAGGAAAGGATACAGGAACACGAAGCCTATACATACTAATAGTGCATAGAGCATTGTCTTCTTTAGGATTTCCTGTCTTTTTTGCTTTCCGAGAGAAATGGCTTTGACTTTCTTTTTCTTTAATTTCATCTGTTATCGCTCCTTTCTCTGGAAGAATTTTAATACACCAAATATCAGCAATAGGATTACAACAATCACTGCTGTATAAATCCATGCCATAGCAGTCGAATAACTGTAATATCCGAGTTTATGGTCAAACATTCTACTTGCGATATAGGTATTTACCGCATTCGTCGAGTCATTTGCAAGTTCAATTACCGTATATAACGCACACACTAAAAGAGTCGGCATTGTATAAGGAAGTGTAATCTTCCAGAACATTTCCCAGCCTGAAGCTCCGTCAATAGAAGCTGCTTCATATAACTCTGGACTAATTCTTTGAATTGCCACTAAAAGAATCAAAATCTGTACACCTGAATACCAAAGTACAGTTACCAGATTCTCCATAACAAACATACATGGGGAACGAAATACCTCTGGCAATGCCTCTATAAATGTGAACAATGCCGGAGACGCTTCTGAAAAATCCACACTATATTTCCCCAATAATCCTGAGATAACTGGTCCGCTCATGATAACTACCGGCATAAAGAAAATAGTTCTAAATATAGTTCTTCCTTTATACTCACCTTTCAGCATCAGTGCCAAAAGCAACGCTATGATAACAATAATCGGTGTTGCATACCCGATAAATGCCAGGGACTCAAGAAGTTTTGGCGTGAACTGAGAGTCTGTCTGAAAAGCATAGGTAAAAAATTCCAGTCCAGTAAACTTGTACTTGATTCCCCCAAGTCCCATTTCCAGTTTCGATAAACTGATTACTCCAGACAAAATGACTGGATATAAAGTAAATAGAAGAAAACCAATAATCCATAGGCTTAAGAAAGAATAGCCAATAAGAGCGGTTCTTCTCTTTTTCGTCATTTTAATTTTCATTGCTATCCCTCCACTTCGTAACCACCAGCAGGTACGATTGTGCCGCCTTCTGTCACATAGTCTTCATTGTTATAGTTCACATAAACGTGCACACCATTATCATAGGTTGTGCTGTATACACCTTCTTCAAGCACACGATGGTCGATGATTGCCGCTCCCTTTACACCTTGAAGCGCTTCATTCACTTTTCCATACACATCATAAATCTCATCTTCCCAGTCTCCAAAGTTAAGAGAGAAATAATTTTCAAGTGGTGTATCACTTAACGAGAAATTGTCTGCATTCATAACCATGAAAGATGGATATGCACCGTATTCCACCATTTTTAGAATACTTGCATCCGAATAAAATCCCAAATTCGAGTATGGTGCATAATAATCTACAGAGCCTCGAAGTACCATCTGCAAAAATGGAATACTGTCTGTCTCATAGACATACTGACTGCTAGAGACTGGAACATCAGCAAGCTCTGATGCATATTTCAGCATATAAAGATTCTCTGCATCAAAAAGAAGATTGCCCTTTGCCTTCTCCACAGTCTCTATTAATTCTGTCCGCACATCGTCTCTTGTCTTTTCATTGTTAATTGTGTAGTCTGCATAGAGATATTTTGCCATATCCTCTAACAGAATATCGAACCCTTCCAAATCCTCAAAGGTCTTCTTCATTGCCTCTGCAATCTTCGCCTGTCTCACATAATAAGTATCTGGATACATGAGGCTTTTGTTTGGAATGGTTTCCATCATGGTATCTAATGTAGCATTCAGTGCTGGGTCCTGATTTACATTAATCTGATCCTTATTTGCTTTTATCAAATTCAGAACGAGCGAAAGGCTTCCACCCTGCTCTTCTAATTTCTTCTGTAAATCCTCTACTTCGCTTCTGCTGCCTACCTTTTTCTCAAATTTTGTGGTTCCATAGGAAGCACCATGATAGCCGCCTTTATTCCAGCCTGAGAGTACCATGGAAATATTCTGGATTCCTGACTCTTCTAGTTTATCTAGCATAGCCTCTGCCTGCTCCACCGTTGTAAGAGTCGCAAGTCCGTTAGAAAGAAAGCCTTCTTCCACCTCAGAGCCTGCCACATGAAGCAGTAAAGAAATGTCTCCATCTTTATCTATCTCATTTTGAGGGAGCAATTCTTTCTTCAGAAGCTGCTCTCTATAGATATTTGCCATACCAGAATAATCCGCATCTTCTCCTGTCAAAAATGTATAGGTTAACATAGGATTTACCTGATTCATCTCTTCCTGTGGCTGCGTTACTACTTTACTGTTAGACACACGCTTGTTGTACTCACATCTGTAGATGAAATCCGCGTATGCTCTAGTAAACTTAACCGTCTGGTTCTCCGCCCCTGCTGGAATCGCATTAATAACCGTATAGAGTTCTCCGGAATCAATTGTCGCTAAAAATCCATTCTGTCCTTCTCCGTGTACCATGCCCCAGAGCGGAAATGATAATTGATTTTCTTCCGTTGCATAATCATCTGTACGATTCCCATTTAGATTTCCTGCTGTAGAATTCTTGTCTATGCTCAGGTCATTACCATACACCTTACGGCTATAGCCTGATAGATAAACCTTCGTCTTCTGGAAACGAATCAAAGCTCCCGAGCCATCTGGTACCATAACATAACCTGGCACCGTATCCTCATACACACTTCCAAAGAAGCTCATAAAGCTTACCTTTGCAAGCTTACTCTTTCCAGTTTCCTTCACGCTTTCATCTTTCATAGAGAAGGTCAGCTTTTCATCTTGAATCTCAACGGCAAAGCTGAAAGAGATTCCAAGCTTTCTTGCAGATACGTCGCAGGTAAATCCATCCTTCTCCCAGTCATACTCTGCCTTGAAGGTGTTATCAGATAACGCGCAGCTTTCTTCCTTCCCCTCCAAATTAAAATACGTAATATAAAGCATAGAGGATGCTCTGGACGTCCACTTTTTGTTGAGGTTGTACTCTTCTTTATCGTCAATACAGCCCCAGATATACCCACTTCTAAGGTCCACAATACGAAGCGCTTCCATATCTGTGTTATACCATACGGAAAGTGTGCCATTATTTAATTTTTCTTCGAATCCGGTGGTAGCAAGAACGCTTTTTGCTTCCTGTGCCTCGACATACTGCGTATGACGATTGGTAAGCACCTCATATTTGCTTGTATCCTCCGTTCCATAGGAAATGGTATCTGTATCTTTTTCAGAGGCAGCACCCGCGATAAAAGTAATTCCCAGGACAAGCATAAGTGCTGTAAGGATTCCGAGTTTTTTCATTTTCTTATAATTACACATGATAGCTCACCTCGTTTATAATATCCTGAATAAAAATTACCACCTGTTGTCCTATTAAGAACAGAATCACACATACGATAACTGCCATAATCATAAAGAATAAGGTCAGCAAAATAATTTTTACGGTCTCCTTTATCGTGTAGTTATGAATTTCACGTACAGAGATGCAAATCAGTGCAACTGACCATATCAGAGCGATTGCCCACAGGTAATGTACGATAACTGCTTCATTCAATGTGAGAACATAGGTCGATGCAATTACAATTGGTCCGATTACCGCATATGGCACAAGGGAATAGGCCGTTGCAATGTAAACACTTCGAAGCGTTCCCTCCCCTTCACTGATAGCACTTACCATATAGTTTCCAATTACCCACAATACTGCAGGTACAATAAACATAACTGCTACCGACAGCAAAGCTGTACTCTTGGTGTCAACGATTCGGAAAGCAAAGCTTCTGCCAAACATATCAACCAGATAAACAACGAATACAAATACAAATAAGAATGTTGCTGACTGTACGGAGCCGTGATTCTTTTTCTTCAAATCATAGAGCTCATCAAATGGATTCTTTAACATCATTTTCATATAAGACCAATGACGTTTCATATGTAAAACAATCTTATTTTGAGAAGGCTCCCGTTTCTTAAGAATTCCCTTTTTCAAAAGAATTTTTCTGACGAAACCAAGCATAAACAATACAATCATTAAGATCAGGAAATATGGCAGGCTGCTCTGAAACCAGTTGTTACGGATTTCCCACATACATTCTGAGTAGGAAGCCTTATCTCCAATAATCTTAAATTCCTCCGCTGCCTCTTCAAAACGCATCTGCTGATATAACACCTTTCCATATCCTTGATGCGCAACATAAGACATACCATTCAGACTCAAAAGCTTAAGCCAGGTCTCCTCACTCTCAGCATAAGACCCCTGGCGCAATTTATAAAGTGCCTCATGAGTCGCATTTGCAAATTCTGTAGGGAAGAACATTTGCAGATATTTTCCTTCTCTGTCTAACACGTAAAGATTGCCTGCTTCATCAACATCCACTGCCGTAGCATTGGTAAAATGTCCGCTTCTCTCCGTTGTTGCCAGACCTCCAAAGGAAAAGATTACATTTCCAGTCTCATCATATTCATAGATGATTCCCGTATTGGTTACTGCAAAACTAAGCCCATCTCTATAGGCGGCAATGTCAACAAAATTGTGTTCTCCTTCTATTAAATCAGTAGACAGAATATCTGTTCCCGCCATATTGTGGTATTTCACCGCATTCTCATCCTGAACAGCTGTGGTCCAAACCGAGTTTGCTTCCAGCTGCGTAACACTATAGATTAAATCTCTATCTGAGATATCGATGTTATAAATTGCATTTGGAATACGGTTTAATAATTGTTCCATCTGCTGTTCGTTAAATACTAGTTCCTTTATTCTGTCGGAGAAGGTCATTTTTGTCGCATTCGCCGCAAAATAGCCTTGGAACACACCGCTTCTGTCAAACTGCATCAGTCCCTCGTAAGCACCTTCTCCACACACAAAGATGATGCCCTGACTTGATACAGCAACTCCTGTTGGCAGGTATTGGCTTTGTTCTGAAAAGAGATAACTGTCTGGTCTTCCAAGCTCCATTAATACCTCACCCGTATGGGACAGTTTATAAACTGCCTGGGCACCTTTATCTGCTACAAAAATTGCCTCTTCGTTCACAAATACGCCCATTGGATTTACCAGTGTTCCCTCACCGAGTATACTAGTCTGTCGTGAGTCCATATCATAAACTACAATTCGTCCACTTCCGCTGGCATTTGTCTCATCTTCTGTATTTTCTTCTACCTCCACCGTATCTGCGATGAATACTTTGTTTCCATAAATGAACAAATCCTCTGGTGCAGAAAGCGTCCCATCATTCAGCATGATACTTCCTGGCATATAGGCATCCTGGGTCCGGATCCATTCCTTATCCACCGACAAGGTGTAGGTATACGAAGAACTTTCAGAGGCGTTTACACGCATTGGCAGAATAAGTACTACTGCCAGCATCACGGTTAAAATTCGAATTAACTTTTTCACAGTACGCCTCCTTACTTGATTCCTGAATGTGCCATAGAATTCATAACCCTAGACTGCATAATAATGAACAGGATAAAGCTTGGCAGGAACATAATAAGCGATGCTGCTGCCGATACACCTGCTCCGGCCACAACGTTTCCAGTTGCGTTGCTTAAGGTTGAAACATAAAAGGCAAAGTTTTTCAGAGAATCATTGTCAATAAAATAGGTCGCTGCTTCTGTTGCACCCCACGCAGACGAGAATGACAGGATTGCCACTGTCGCAAGGGGAGATTTTATCAGAGGCATGATAATCTTGCGCATAATCATAATATCTCCTGCGCCGTCAATGACTGCAGCCTCAATCAGAGAGTCCGGCAGCTGGTCAATAAACTGTTTTACCAAGAATACACTGGTAGGCACCGCCAAAAGCGGTAAAATATTTGCCCAGAAATTATCAATCAGTCCAGTGTACACAATAACAAAGTAACGTGGTATCTGTACCGCTACTGGGACAAACATGAGCGCCGTCTGATTAATTTTAAACAGCGTATCTCTTCCTTTAAATTTTTTCTTTGATAAAACATAGCCTGCACAGGCTGCAATATAAATGGTCGATACTACCGTAATAACCGTATATAAAATACTGTTAAATAAATATCGGCTCATTGGAATATTGGTCTGACTGGTCAGTGAAAACAAATCCACAAAGTTCTGGAACGTTGGATTCTTCACATAAAGTCTTGGTGGATATGCAAAAAGCTCGTCTACCGGTTTAAATGCATTCATGAAAATAAATACAATCGGCAGCGCCATTACAATGCACACTGGCACCATGTAAGCCAGAATCTTAATCTGACTCCGATCAAAATGTTTTGGAGTCACGCCTTTTGCACGAAGTCTGTTTTTAATTTTCTTTTTCTTCTTTAACATCTGGGTTCCTCCTTTCCTAATCCTTCTCTGCAAACAATTTATTTGCACCAGTTGACATTAATTTAATAAATAGTAAAAGTACTACAGAAACAGCCGCTGCATAACCCATTTCGTTTCGGATAAAACCAAAATCCTCAATATGGGTTCCAATAAGCTGTCCTGCGTAGTTTGGTGTCGGGTTGGAACCCGAAAGGGCAACACCCACACCGCTGGTCTGGAATGTGTTTACAATGGCCATAACCGCACCGAATAACATCTGTGGTTTGATAGATGGAATGGTCACGTAAAAGATTTCCTGAAATCTATTTTTTACACCATCCATGTATGCCGCCTCATAAATTTCCTTATCCACATTGGTAATACCAGAAAGGATAGAAAGGAAACCTACACCCATACTGCTCCACAGTGCTACAATAATCATAACTACCATAAGATAGTCGGATGACTGGAGCCATTTAATCGGCTCTGCAATCACTCCAAGCTCCATCAGCCAATAGTTTAAGTAACCTGTCTCACTTCCATCGAAAATAACCTTCCAGATATTCGCTATCAAAATTCCACCTGTCAGGGATGGCGAGTAAATGATAACCGCCATTACCGTACGGACTCCATGTGTGAGCTGTGACAGCGACCACGCGAGGAAGAAGGATAAAATATATCCTCCCACACCGACAAAGAGCGCATAGGCGATGGTATTTGGTACAACATATTTTAAAAATGTAGAATCTGTCGTAAACAAATCAATATAATTCTGTAGTCCCACAAACTCAGGTGGCCGAATCGTATTGAAATAGGTAAACGAAAGCAGTACTGCAGCCACCACCGGTATAATAATAAATACCGAGAAAATAATACCGTATGGTGTTAAAAGTGCCCAAGGAGGGAGATTGAATTTCTTCTTTTCTTTCATTACTTCTCTCCTCCCTTCGTCTGTTCTTTTAATTTTGCTTCGATATCTTTCATAACTTCGATTGGATAATTTCTTTCCAGATTACCGTCGCTATCTACATATCCGAATTCTTTTAGTTTTCTCATAATTTCACGGTCTGCTACCAGTTTTGAAGCATCCAGCGCCTCAATGACTGTATCCCCATTTACCGTTGCATTTGTGAAGGCATTACTGATTTCACGCTCTACAATGTAGCTTGCAGGGTGCTGTAAGTTTTCCTTCTGATTTTCCCACGCCACGCGGATAACATCTTTATGCTCATCTGGATAAGAGGTCTCTTCAAAAGCCTTCATATTTGCCGTGTTCCAGCGATATTCTGTTCCATAAGAAAGCTCCATAGTTTCTGCAAAAGCAGTCTGCGTCTCAGCAGAGAGCCACCATTTCATGAAGGTCCATGCTTCTTCCGACATATTTGTATTTTTGAAAATCATACAGGTTGTCATGGCTGCATTTCCACTTCTAAGGACAGTTCCATCCTCCTGAAGGGTTCCAGGTACTGGTGCAATGTCCCAAAGACCGGCCAGCTCTGGTGCAGCCTCTGTAAGCTGTACATAACTTGATACTCCACCAATTCCGAGTGGTGTTTCCCCATAGCGGAAGGAATTGTAAAAGCTTGCCACATATTCTTCCACTGCATATACCTTAAATAGGTCAGTCAGCATATTCATTCCTTCGATGGTATTGCCGTCCATAAGCCCAATTCCAGCACCATCTTCTGTATAAAGCTTTCCGTCATTCTGATAGATAAACGGTGAAGTAGTTGACAGTCCCTTAAATCCGATTACGTTTGCAATCGGAAGACTAATATTCTTGTTATACCGAAGTAAAGTCGGCATAATCTCCTGTACATCATCCCACGTATCAGGAACCTGAATTCCAAGTGTGTCTAAAATATCCTTTCGATAGAACAACACACGATAATCCTGCGTCTCTGTGGCTCCGTAAACACCGCCATCATAAGCACATGGCACCAACGATTCTAAATTGTATTCCGAATCATAGAAGGATAAGAAATCCTCGTATTCTGTCAAATCCTTCGCAGCTCCACGAATGGCAAATTTGTAAGGCGTCGTACTGCCTGCACCGATTACCACGTCTGGGTTCGTACCAGCTGCAGAAGCAAGCACTAGCTTTTGTTCACTTGGCATGATAGAGATATCAACCTGAATCCCCTCTAATTCCTCTGCCGAATCCGCCATACTTTGGAGTACCTGCACATATACAGAGGAACGTGACATCCAAACCTGAAGCGTGTCATCATCACCCGCAGTGCCGTTTGTACTCTGCACAGCTTCTGGGTCCAGAGAGTACAAGAACTTTCTCACTGAATTTGCTACATTTACAAATGGGGAAGTCTTTTCTTCCACAAAAGCATCCTCCGCAGCCTTGATATAAAGTTCGTCCACACCTAAATTGGTTTTAATCAAGTTATTAATTACTGTATTAATATGCTTTACTGCAGAATTATCACCAGTATTAAATAAATCCAGATTATTCGGAATTGTTCTTGGTTTTTCTAAAAGCTGCTCTAACACCTGCATCGCATACAGAAGACTGTCCGCGTAGGTTGGCTTTTCTCCTTCAATTTCCTCTAATCTTTCATACAATTTTTCAATCGTTTCTATGTACCCTTCCATATCCTCCACTGCATTAGGAAGATATGCATCCAGGTCCCATGTACGGTTCTTGTCGCTGACACCTGCCGTAATCTTTGTAATGTCCATGCCAAGTGTATTCATTTCTTCCACCAGCACTTTCAGTTCATCATATACTTCACGGACATCACCTAACATAGCTGTCATAGCAATGGTATGTTTTCCTGCTGTCAGATACACTTTGTAATTCTCGCCCTTACTGTCTGCAAGAAACATGGTTTCATAAGTAATATTTCGAGTCTGTTCAAAGGATACCAGCGAAAATTCCTCAAATGGAACTGCTCCATCGATTTCAATTTCACGATATGCCTTCTTGTTAACTGCGGAGTTCTGACAGAACTTTAGTCCAAACTCATACCATCCATCCTGCTCCACTTCAAACTCCCACATTACCTTCTGACCTGCACTTCCAAAAGAAGTACCGTCCAGCACATTAATCATGCGGTAATATGTATTGTAAGGCACTAGTGAAATCTTATTGGTATTATTGCTTCGGATGTGTGGGTCTGACTTAATCGAAAAATCTTCTCCCTGCACCGTAATGATTCCACTTGCTTCATCTGCTGGCTGCGTACTTTTGCAATACTCTGCATAGGTTGGTATTTCTTTTTCTTGATACAGCCAGATTTCTTCCAGAATAATTTTCTGGGATGTATTTGTAATAACGATAGTTCCTCCAGCGAGCTCCAGTTCAATCTCTTCCATATTGATATCTGCATTGTCCTGCAACGCTGTGAAAACACTCTCTGTGTGAACTACCTGTGTGTTTGCTCTCTCATTTCCATAGCGGTCTGTAGGATAGCGCTGCTCTTCGCTTACTCCGTCCTTCCATATCAGCGGAAGATATGCTGTATAGCCTGCTTCTCCATATCCAAGGTTAAAAAGCACATCCGAAGGCTCGGCTTCATCCACATGATAGCGAAATCCTATGCGATAGCCTCCAGTAAGCTCCTGCGGAACACTAACTGCAAGCTTATCTCCAACACTGAACTCGAAGGCACCAGTTATAGGTTTATCATTTAATTCTATCTGCTGTACCAAATACCCATCGCTATAAACTTTAGAGTCTGTCCAGGCTTCTGCGGACAGCTCTGTGATATAATCTGTTTCCACTCTTTCTTTATTTGCGGAAGGAGCGGCTATTGTTATTATGCCAAGTAGCAGAATTGCCGCAATACTTGCGGCAATTACTACTTTGCGATTTGCAAATTTTTTCATAAACTCTCCTCCGTGTTACGGCAGTGTTTTAGTGAGACTGCTCAAACTCGGTTTCAAACTTTGCAAGTGCATCTTCAAATGTCTTCCAGTAAGCTGCCATTTCTGCATTTGCTTTTGTTTCTGCATCTTTCATTTTTGATGAAAAATCATCTCTTCCTGTCATAGACTCGAAAGCAAGAACGCCAATATCTCCCCAAACTAAGGTTTCAATACCTGGTACAGTCTTTTCAGGGTCATTGATGTATCCATTTTCAAGATTGTCAAAAATGTAGAGGATCTGGTCTGTCACATATGGCAGTGATTCAAACTTCGCCAATACCTCCTCATCTGTTGTTACAGGAATATAATATACATAGTTCATATCGTCTGTAATATGATCTTCGTCATAAGTAGTAAGTCGTGCTATATTTCCTTCTTTGCTATATGTTACATAGCGAAGAAATGCCCATGCTGCTTCCACATTTTCTTCTGCAATACTTGTTGTCATCCAGCAGTAATCCACGTGAATTGGAACACGTCCTGCTGTAGTTTGTGGAATTGGATAGAACTCCCAGTTAAAATCTAAATCTTTCTTGTTGTATGTTGCATAATCCCATGTTCCCACAAAGGTAGATGCTACTTTTCCAGCCAGGAAAGGCGCATTTGTTCCTGAAATGTTGCCAAACTTCTTCACATAAGCACTCTCTCCACCATTCGATGCACCATAAAGAGAATATACTTCTACGCCATTCAATTTCTGAAGTTCAAGGAAATAGTTTACATAAGTACGCACAGCTTCTAAATTAAATGATTTTGTATCATAATTGTAGCCTCCAACTGTATGTCCATCCGTCATAGCTCCTGGAATCCAGTTGTACATCTTACTCATATCATCTACTCCAGAATATGTTGCGTTTGTACATGCTTTAATGAATTCTGTGAAATCATCCCATGTCCAGTCATACTCTGGCAAATCTACATTCATTTCTTCCACTAAATCTTCATTTACCACCAAAACGTTGCTGTGAATAGTCTGTGGAAGTGCATAGATGTTTCCGTTATATGTAAAGTTGTCCCTAATATTCTGTGGAACCTTTTCCCAATCTGCATCATTTTCTACAAAAGAAGTCAGTGGATACATCCAGCCATTCTGGATATAGGTTGGAAGGGAACCGGCATCGTCAAACATAACGTCTGGCAAATCCTTTTCTGCCATGCTTTGGGATGTCAAATATTCCACCGCATCGTCCTTTGTGGTCTCAAACAGGATTGGTTTTACTTCTACGTTTGGATACTGTGCTTTGAAAGCTTCGCAGATTGCTTCAAAGTCAGAGTTTCTATAGGAGTTAATACCAACTGTAATCTCTCCTTTGATTTCTGTATTCACTTCTACATTACTATCCGTTCCACCTTGCTCTTTGTCCTTATCCTTTTCTGTGTCGTTTCCGCCACATCCAGTAAGTGTAGCAAGTACCATAGTTAACGCAAGTATTAAAGCTAAAAATCGTTTCATATTAATTACCCTCCACTACTTTCTTTTTCTTTTTTCCAATTAGGAATGCTGCAGCTGCACATCCGAGAAGAATCGCCGCAGAAACACCGCCAACAACATACCAGAGGACTGCTGGAATTTCTTCCGTTGGAGTTACCTCTTCCTCAAGTACAACCACGCTGGTTTTTATATCTTCCACTTTCTGCGTGGCGTCGCCGTAAGCTTCCACTTCCACAAGCTTCGCGCCCGTCTTAGAAAGTGTGTCAATATCCGTCATACGGATATAGCGGTATTCTTTATCAGAATCCAGTAATACTGTGTCGGTTCCACCGCCACCTTTATCTTTTTCAAAAACAACTGTCCATTTTGCATCCTCTGCATTAGAGTCTGACACCTCAAGTTTGTAGCTTCTTGCGTATGCCCCACCCCATTTTACGAGGATTTTGTTTAACTTATAGTTTTCCTTTAAGTCGATTACTACACTTGTCTTTTTGCCTTCTGTAACTGTAAGGTCTGTTGCATAATCACCATCTGTAATATTCTGCGCATCTGCCTCATTCTTTTCGCTTAAACCTGTTGTTGTGACATTAGCACCAAGTGCAACGTTTACGAAACGTTCGCTAGAACCTGAGTATTCTAAGCTGGTCCAGTTTCCACCTGTAACAATGATAGTCGAGTTATTTTCGATGTCACGATAGAAACCTGCCTCTGTAGAAGCAGAGGTTGGACGTTTTGATAATTCCTTAAGTTCTGTATTGCCAACCTTCACGTTTGTTGCTGTAATTCCCATAGCTACCACAATATTCTTATCGCAAGCATTCGCAGAAGAAACGCTGTAAGTGTTTTCGCCTATCACATCACTTGTATAAGTTTGAGTTGTGGCTTTATCAAGATAAATTACATTTTCTTTCTTTTCCACAGCTGGGGCAATCATCAAGGCATTGGTATTCTTACCTTCTGTATTAATGCCGTTAATAGAAAGTTCTGCACCTAAAGTTACAGGGATTGCAGAGCCTGCTTCCAGATAAACTGGAATCGTATCTAAGCTTGCATCCACAACCAGCTTTGTATCGCCAGCGTATACTGTTCCGTCCCAGATATTTACCCATCTGCCTTCTGGGAACTGTACCTCCAGAGACGACACTCCACTTTCTGTTACAGGACATACAAGAAGGCTGTCACAGAAGAGATACTGTGTCTCATTTGTTGCTAATTTTTTCTGTTCCGGATAGGCAACCACCATTGATTGTGTCATTGGATGATTTTCTACACTTGCTTTTAATTGCCCTGAATTGATAAGGTCTACAATACTTTCTCTTGTCCAATAATACTCTTGGAATAAATCCACAGAAGAATCACTGTAAGCCCATGGGTCGCGCCAGCTTGTCTGACCGTGTGCACGCATAAGTGGCGTAAATGTTGCAAGCTGTACCCAACGTGCATAAAGCTCTGGGTCGTTCTTCTTTGCATCATCTACATGTCCAAGTGCACCAATATCGCTTCCCCACACATTGTATCCTGCTGTAGCACTAGAAAGTAATGATGAAACAACCTGCTGTAGTCCGAGGAATGTACTTGTCTGGTCTCCTGCAAATACTGCACCATAGCTTTGCGAACCTGCCACACCCGCACGAACAATATTTACAAAGTTGCCTTCACCGTAATATTCTTCAAAAGTTTCATAAACCGCCTTCGCATAATAGTACTGAGACAAGTTATGCATCTCAAGACCTGTTTTATCCAGTGAAGGATAATAGGCATCTTCTTGAATCGTATCATTAAAGTCTACCATCATACCGATGAGACCATCCTCCATATATGTATTTAATCTTTCCTCTAACCAACGTTTAGAATCTGGATTACCCCAATCCAAATATTTGTATCCACCACCATCATAGTAATGAGATAATTTCGCATAATTCCATGTAACAAGTGGTGCAGTCGCATTAGTCAAACCGATTTTATCTCTAAGTTCTGTTGCCGACCGTCCTTCCCCATCATCAAAGGTTCTAAAATCGGAGTTCATCCATCCTAAGAATTTAATATTTTTACTGTCTAAATAATTTCGAACGGATTCATAGGTTGTATTCGTTCCAATACCTTCTAAGTGAACCATCTTAATTGGAGTTCCCAACGCTTCGTATTTCTCGATGGTTGTTTTTACCGTATTTAATACTTCATCTGCTGTTTTTCCATTCTTATACCATTGAGCCTGCGCCTGTCCTGCCCAGTAAGAAAGCATATCCTTTGGAACTGTCACAGAGCTTCCTGTCAGTTCACAGTAGCTATCAATGTTTTCTAAGGTAGATCCAGACCACACATACATATCAAGAATTGGACTATTAAATTCAAAAGAACATTCGTCCTTTTTCGTATCTGCCACATCTACGATTCCATAGTAAGTATTGTTATGGAATACGGTGTATCCATTATTACTATGCAATATTGGAACATTCTTATATCCTACATTTTGGTCACCATAAGAACGACGAAGCTGCGAAAATGAATCATAGTTCCACATTTCCACTGTCTTTCCATTCTGAGAAAGTCCGCTAAAACGTTCTCCCAAACCGAAAAGTGTTTCGTATTCATCCACTGCAGATGCAATTTTTACTTTACTCAGGTTACCCTTTTCGTCATAACCGAAATACATCTTATCTGCCTGATACCAGATTACCATTTCATCTTCGGCATTATACACTTCAAATCTCCAAGGAGATGCAGTTGTATACACTCTTACCTTTGTATCATTTGCCTGCATTACAATGGCTGCGCCTTCTGATGTATAGTTGATAACACTTGTCTCCTCTGGATTCCAGAAGCCAGTATCATCTGCATGGAATCGAACTCCGCCTTCTGTTGGGAAGCTAAAATATAAATTATTTACTCTTCCCTGCGCTGTCTTCGTAGTTAAAATAAATTGCTTTTCCTGTGTCTCAGCATTCACAATTTCCGTTGGATTTTGCCACTCAACATCAACTGTAGTAACCCAACTACTGTCATTAATGGTCAGCGCCAATGATTCCGTACCAAAAGATGTGACTGCAAGTGCCACTGCACAAATTAGTCCCACGAAGCGTTTTGCTATTTTTTTCATCAATATCACCTCTTTTACTTCACTTCAAGTGCTGTCCAGTCGCTTGACAGTACTACTATTGTACGATTGTGTTCTTTGTTATAAGAAACCTTCTCAATCGCTGCATCCCCAGAAACTTTTGCATTCGTAGTTCCCATTACAATTACCATTCTTCGACTACATGTCTGATTCGAAACTACCTGAAATCCTTCTTCCTTTGGAATGCTTGTAAAAGTTATAGACATATCGTCCGCATAAACAGTTGTGTCTCGCTCATGTGTTGGAGCCGTCAGAAGCACTGCTTCTTCATAATTGTTTTTATCCCATGTCGGAACAATGCCTTCAGAATAATAATTATATGGAATTACAGAACCCGGTTTCACGAATAACGGTATTCTCTCCAGTGGTGCTTCTACTTCCGTTTCACCGACATTGTAACGTTTTCCATTATAGAAATCATAAAATCCATCCTCTGGGAATACTACATTTACCTTTCGTTCTCCCAGTTCTACCACTGGTCTCACCAAGAAATCATCACAGAACATATATTGCAAATCTATACTTGGTGACATTCCGTACGCGATTGCCATAGAATCTACAACTGTACCGCCATTTTTCTTACCTTCTAGAGCCGCACTGTATACCTTGTCGAGCAACTGTAATCGCAAATTATAATAATTTTTAAAGTTTTGGAGACCTCTTTCACCGTTTGCCCAAGGATGATGCTTGCCGTGCCATGAATGGTCACGCATTAAAGGTGAGAATGCCCCAAACTGTACCCAGCGAATATAGAGTTCTTCGAAATCTGGTCCTTCTTGAACCATCCAGCTTCTCAGCATGAATCCGCCAATATCACTTCCCCAAATAGAGATACCCGATGCAGCCGCTGAAACCATTTCCCATACGGAACGCTTTAATCCAAGGAAGCTAGAATAACTGTCGCCACCAAAAGCCGCTGTATAATGCTGACTTCCTGCACATCCCGAACGCTGGAATAATACAAAATCGTCTCCCAGACGTTCATAAAATGCTTCATTCATTCTGCGTCCATACCAATAATCATACTCATTGTGCATGGCCAATCCTGTTTTGCCATTCGATAAAATAGAATCCTGTGGTAGCGAATCTGCAAAATCCACCATCTCACCACACACACCTAAATCCCAAAGTTTTGAAAACTTATCGTTAATAATATCTTTTGAAGCAGGGTCTGTAAAATCAATATAAAAATGATTCATAACCTCTGTCGGATTGCTTGCTTTCTTTACTCGATAATCATAATAAGAAAGTTCAGATTTCCCAAACGGAGCCAATACGGAGTTTGTCCACATAAAGGTTCGGATTCCCCTGTCACGAAGTCCACCAAGAATTTCCTCTGTTGGGTCTGTCTCCAAATACGCCTGATTAATTCTCACCCCGTATTGTCCATAGGTATCAATTACCTTTGTCAGATTCTCGAATGCATGACTGGAATCTGGTCTGTTCCATATTGGACGTCCACCACCAAGCCAGTAGTCAAATGCCCACTTTGGTGGCACAAATGGTGTACCCGTAAGCTTATGATACTGCACGAGATTCTCTGCTGGAGTATCTGTCCAAACATACATATCTAACTGTGTTCCATATATTTCTGTTCTTATCTTGTGCGGGTTACTGTAACCCAAATCAAAATTGATTGGCAGATAAGTATTAAAGAACATACTATAATTTCTTGTAGAATGAACAATCGGTATGTTCTTATAAGCCTGTGTTTTTTCACAATAATCGTCACTGAGTTCCGAATAGCCATTTGCTGAGGTGAGTGCATCCACATTCCACATCAAGAGTTGATTCCGATGCTGTCTCAGTGAATTGAAACGTTCACCAAAGCCGTAGAACTCTTCCCCTTCTTCTATCGGGAAGAAGATACGGTAAAGAGCCGGTTCTTCTTCTATATTTACGCCAATTCTAAACTCCGAAGGGTCCCATGTGCCGCAGCCACTTCGAATCGCTGTCTTTAATTCACCATTTCGGTCATAGACTTCAATATCCCATTTACTAGAAGTTGAAAGAAAAACAACCGAGGTTCCATTTCCTGTCATTCGGAATGAAGCTTCATCGATATCCTCATATACGATATCGCAGAGGCCGGACGGTGCAAACGCACCCTCCTTGCCATTGCGGATTCTCACTCCACCGTCCTCTGGAAATGAAATATACATTGTCACTGTCTTTCTAGTACGAAAGGTAAATCGAAATCTTTTTTTACCTTTATCCATCCCCAAGACTGCGGATGGGTTTTCAAATGCCACATTTGGTCTGTATGGCATTTCATGTACAAGTATTCCCATGTGCCTATTTCTCCTCTTCCGATTTCTTCTTCTTTGCTGCTACCAGAATAAGGATTGCTCCAATTACCATTGACAATAGAATGGTTGAGCCACCCAATACATATGCCCCCATTGGAATGCCACTCTTCTCAATCTTATCCATGATAATCTCTTTATACTCCTCTGGTTTCTGTGCTTCAGGAACTACCAGTTCTGTAGAAGCATTTGCATCAACACTCACGTTTACACTGCCATTTGCTGCTACAGCCGGGTCTGTTGCCTCAGGTTCACCCTGTGCATTCAAGCGGGTAATCTTCAAATTATCAAAGGAACCATTCTTGCTAGTCGTTACCAGTGAAATATATCCACCATCGTAGTTTGTAAGTGTACATACATATGGTTCTTTGCAGTCATCTACCCACATAGAGGCCTGGTCACCTACCACACGAATCTTCATGGTGTGCTTCTTACCTTGGTTTCCACCAGAGAGCACTTTATCATAATAATCGTCTAAACGAACACCGCTCTCACGAGCATTGTTAATCTTCTCTACATTATTTGAATCGAAGTTTGCATTGATTAAGTTACCAATGAAGTTTCTTACACCTTCCATTTCAACGAAACCGGCAACTGGGTTCGACTCTGCATAGAGATCGTTGAGGTCGATGTAATATCCTGCTTTCTCAGAACCGAACATTACCATCATTCTCTGCCATTGCTGTGTATACTCTACTTCTAATTCAAAGTTCGTATACTTTTCTCCTGTATAAGTCAGAATCGCAATTTCTTTATATTGGTCACCATTTACTGCACGGAATGCATCACGGGTAAGCTTACCTGATGAGTTTACATACCAGTTTGGTGTTCCTTCTGTAATGTAACCTGTCTCTGCATTCTTTAAGTATGTTGCCTTAAAGTCTTTAAGATCATTTGGTGTCTCAAACTTCCATTCCTTAACACCCTTTGTAGGAGAAACAATCTTTTCTACTACCTTGACATATAATCTTGCGCCAACCTGAGCAGGATTATTTCCTTCCAATACTGCAGTAAATTGATAAATACCTGTTTCGTCTGCATTGTATTGTAATGGAGACCATTTTACAGGAACATTTACCTTTGTTCCATTTTTCAAAGTTGCCTTTACAGTAGCCGGAAGCTGAAGTGCTGATACCTCTGTTCCTACCACTGCTGTCACGTCATCTGGCGCTTCTACCGATACAATCGCATCATCTGCTATATTTGATAAATCCGTTATCTTAAGATTGTCAAATCCATGCGCGCTTCCTGTTGCGGCAAGCGAAATATATCCGCCATTGTAATTCGCCAACTCGTAATCTGCAATCATACCATAATCATCCAGATAAATGTAGCAGTGATTATTAATAACTGCTACGGTCATAGTGTGCCATGTTCCCACATTCGATGACCAGTTACCTTTCTCATGATATCCGTCTACTTTAACCAATTCTCTCCACAATGGGCGCATGCTTGAATTATAAGTAGCTATATTACCAAGCGAAACTAGACCACCGCCCGCTCCCAGGTCATTTTCCGGATAAAGGAGAACACCCTGTGCTCTTTGTGTTGTTTCAGGAGCAGCCAACGCAAATTTGCCCATCTCTGTTCCAAACATAAACATCAATCTCTGATATGACTTCTGATAACTATAAGTTGCAATAAAGTCTGTCATCTTCTTGTTATATGTAAGTACTGATACCTTTGTAGAATCGTCATACTCAAATTCTTCCAGGTTCTTACTGCTTGGTGATGACAATGTATTGTTACGTTTCAAAGCACCATTGTGAATCGTCCATTGGTCTTCAAAATTTTGCTTCTCCATGCTTCCATCTGCATTTCCCTTAGTCTTTGCCAAGTAATATGTTGTAAATGCACTGTCATCAAATTTTGCCGCATTAAAATCTGCAATAAATGTATTTCCAGAAGTTGAGGTTCCGCCTCCCTTTGGAAGCTCTGTTGTTACTTTATCGGTAATTGTGAAATTCTTAAAGCCATGCCAGCTATTTGCGTGAGCAAATAAAGACACATATCCGCCTGTGTAATTGTCTCCTAAATTTACAAAGAGTGTTGGTTCTTCTCCTCCGTCAATAAAGATGTAAAGCTGCTTATCCTTTACAACTACTTTTACCGTGTGAAGTGTGCCTTCATATGGAAGAGTTTTTCCGTCTGCATCTCTGAATCCCTCTGGGGCTGTTGATGTATTGCGGTAAAGTAAACCATCCTTATCCGTCATATTGTTTAAATGACCTTTTACATCCGAATACCCTTCGTTTTCAAGATAAATAATCGCACCCTTCTCAGCAACCAGCTTGTCATTCTGCCATGACAATGGATATACTCCCATGTCTCCGCCAATAACAACACCCAGTCTGCGTGCTGTCTGTTGATAAGTATAAGTTAATTCAAAATCTGTATACTGTTGTTTTGTATAAGTAAGAACATCTACATCCTTAGTCTCTGCATATCTCCACGTAATATCTGTATCATAAGTAGTTGTTCTTGTAAGGATACCGCCATTATTCAGATACCAGCGGTCTTTTATATCAACCTTTTCCATCTTGCTTGTAACGGTTGCATCTGCAAGGTAATAAGCATCGAAATCCTTATCCACATCCGTTAAGGTTTCATATCCGAAGCCTTCTGGAGTCTGCGTCTGTTCTGCACCAAGTTCTGCATCTTCATCTAATTCTCTGATTGTCAGGTGTGCAAATGCACCAGTTGCACCCGCTTTTGCGCTAGTAACAAATGAAATAAAACCACCTTCATAATCCGCAAGACGAACCGTCACTCTGCTTGCCTCATCATGGTCAATAACCATTGTCATATAATCACCAACCACACGAATAGTCATTGTATGTAGATTTCTTTGACTTACTGTGCTGTCTTTATTATTGTCTTTCCACCAGAAGGATGCCAAATTTGTGTCCCCTTTGTCTCTATGAAGCACTTCTTTTGCATTTGTATATGAAGAAGCATAGAGAGAACCACGAACATTTCGATATCCTTCCGACTCTGTATAAACATATGCTCCGCCATTGGCCTCTAATCGGTCACCCTTTTGTGTATAGGCAAATTCCCCATCCTCAGTACCAAACATTACGCCATATCGCTTTGCACCTTGCTCGTATTTTAGCGTTAATTCAAAGTTCTTGTATTCCTTATCCTTTAACGTCAAAATCGTCATATTTGTTCTATCGTTCCAATCACCATCATTGGCACGATTACTCTTTAATTTTCCTGCATTAAGTTCCAGAACTTCTCCAACTTTATCTTTGTCCACTTTTTCTGGCTTATTCTTTGCAGAATCTAAAGTATATACATTGAAATCTTCGGTGAGTTCATCCAATGATTCCATTGTACTAAAACTTTGGCTGTAAACACCTTCTACAGCTACCGCACCAGCAATTTCTTCTGCTGCAAAGGAACTGAGTCCACCAGTTTGATTTCCCGTAGCATATAACGATACTACTCCACCAACATACTCATCTGTCAGATTCACAGAAATCTTATACCCTGCAAACTCGTCCAGCCAAATAGTCATTACTTTTCCTGAAATTTGTACATGCAAAGTGGATTCTTTGTTAACCCCTGCGTTTTTATAAGCTGCTATCTCATAACCAGCAATAGAATTCCCACTTCCGTTGATTTTTACATATCCGCCAGTAGCAGAGGCACTACCTGCATCAATGGCACCTGTTGCCTTAATAATTCCAGTACTTTCTACCCATACTTTGACACCACCATTATCTGCTGTAACAAGTTCAGCCTTTGGTGCAATCATCACACCATACTGTAAATAGTTAGAGCGATGTTTTGTAGTAATCTCTACATTCTCAAATTCGAACTGATTATAAGTAAGTAATGTGGTTTCCTTGTCGTTTGCATTCTTATACGTAGGCAGTAATACACCACTTGAACTAAGCTTGTTTGTCCAGTGTACTGATGGTTTCCATTGCTTGCGTACAGTGTTTGCCAAATCTGTTGTGTTAATGTAGTACGCATTAAAATCCGTGTTCAAATCTGTGGTTTTAAAACCATCAGCTTTGAAGTCCACTGCAAATGAGTCACCTACGTTGGCCTTAGTTGTAGTTTCCTGATTCAATGCAGTTGGCAATTCCTGGATTACAAAGGATTTGAATCCACGAGAATTGGTGGCATAATTTCCTGACCATAATGCAATGTTACTTGTCTGTGGATAGTCCTTGGATACATTAACGGTTAGTTTTGTATTGTATTCTGAGAACCATACTGTTAAGGTACCATCCTGCATTTCCACATTTAAAGTACATTTTGTTCCTGCTGCTGGTTGACTTCCATTTTTTACATATCTATAAAGATAATATGCACCATTTGACTGAGAAACCCATTTTGAGTCGGTTCCTGTAGCCACTCCACTTGCACCATCAAAGGCACCTTGGAAACCAATGCAACCATTAGCCACAATCCATAAATATATAGATGGTGATGAAGAATCAGCTGGATAGCTGTTCTTTGCGCCCAATCTAATACCCATATCATCTCCTATATTTATCTCTGTTGAAAATTTGAAATTCTCATAGGCATTTTTATAGTTCAACAAATGATCATGGGTTTTATCTGCAGCCGCTGTTTTTGGTTTTAGTCCACTCGATGTACTCGTTAATGATTTTTCTCCGACAGTCACCTTAGCGCCACTATACCACAATGAAGATACTGGCTGATCCGCTGTTCCAACAATTGTACTTTTGCCTTTTTCTAACTGTGTTGCTGTAAAATCTGTCAAAGTAGAAACATCCGCATGATTGAAATCATATGTTGTTGCATCCAAATCTCTGAAAGCGAAAGATTTAAATCCACGAGGATTCGAAGCATAATTTCCCGACCAAAGTGCAATATTACTTTTCTGTGGATAATGTTTTGAAACATTAACTGTGAGTTTTGTGTTATATTCAGAAAACCAAACTGTCAAAACTCCGTCTTGCATTTCTACATTCAAAGTACATTTTGTTCCTGCTGCTGGTTGACTTCCACTTTTTACATATCTATAAAGATAATATGAATCGTTTGACTGAGAAACCCATTTTGAGTCGGTTCCTGTAGCCACTCCGCTCGCACCATCAAATGCACCTTTAAAGCCGATGCAGCCATTAGCCACAATCCACAAATATATAGATGGAGAGGAAGAGTTCGTCGGGTATGTGTTCTTTGCTCCTAATCTGATACCCATATCATCACCAATATACATCTCTGTTGAGAATTTAAAATTCTCATAAGTATTCTTATAATTCAATAAGTGGTCATATGTTTTATCTGAAGCTGCTGTTTTCGGTTTCAATCCACTTGTCGAACTAGTTAATGTCTTTTCACCTACTGTCGTTTTTATACCAGAATACCAAAGTGATGATACCGCTTGGTCTGCATTACCAACAATTGTATTTGTGCCTCGTTCTAACTGCGTTGCCGTGAAATCTGTTAATTTTGAAACATCAGTATGATCAAAATCCACATAGCCTGTCGCATCTAAATTTCTTACTTCCAGAGACTTAAATCCACCACTATCTCCTCCGTAACTTCTACCTTGAAGTGCAATGGTTCCAGTTTTATAGGAATCCGTGATGTTAATTGTCATATATCCGTCATGTCCTGATATCCAGACTGTGAGCTTATTTCCCTCTTTTTTTACATTGAGCGTATATGCTTTTCCTTTATTTGCTGCAATAGTATTACCCTGACCATTGTTAAAAATCGCATATCCCGTAGCGCTTCCGTTTGGACTTTTTGCTACACTTGTTCCATATATTTGAGCCGTACTATAACTTACGGATCCCATAATATGGAGTCTTCCGTTATTAAAAAAGATAGCAATTGAAGATGAGGTCCCATCACTCTTTGGATAAACATTTTTTTCTCCAATCACCACTCCAGCATATGCCCCATAATATATCTCAGTAGATATACTGAAGTTATCATAGGTATATGGAGTGTACAGAAAATATCTATCATTATCGCTATTTGTTTTTGGTTTAATACCAATGTTTTTTCCACTTGGTGCACTACTGCCATATGGTGTATCTGTTCCATCACCTGAGAACCAATGTTCCGATGCTTTCTTGTTTTCTTGTCCTTCCACCTTTGTACTGCTCGTGAACTTCGTAGACGTAAATCCCTTTGCATCCAAGGTCGTCACATCAATGTTATCAAAGTTGATTTTCTCAGGCTGCACCGACTCTGTGGTGGTTGCGTCATCCGCATTTGCAACCATTACGTTGTTGCCGAAGTCCCACGTAAAGCTTGTAAGAACAAGTAGTAACGCAAGAAATCCGGCTAACACTCTTTTTCTTTTCTTCATTTCTTTTCCTCCCTTTCTGGTTTAATTTGTTTTTATTTTCATGAAGTTCCGTCTTACAAATAGAACTGTGATGAGTGCAAATATCAGTCCTATGATCGAAACAACTTGTTGCGCATATATTGAAATGCCAAATAATGTATTTCCGTTTTCTTGTATCATAGCAACTATCGGGCTCATAACGATAGTGGAAAGAAATCCCACCAGTCCGGCACCCGCCTGACAGATAGCAAGTGAATCCGCTCGTTTATCTGGCGTTACATAGTCAAATATCATATTAATAAGAGCACTATTGATACCACCAAGAGAAATCCCCTGACAAATATGATAGCCAATTATTAAATATCTGCTCCAGGATGGAGTTGCAAATGCAACACACACAAATCCGATTCCCCAAATTAAAAGACATTTTTCTATCATCTTTGCAAAGGAGTTCTTGTCAGCATAAGTTCCCCAGAACCTAGATACAAAGATTCGCACGATACTGCTAGTCATGGTAAATACAGATACCATCTTTAGATTAAATCCCAGCTCTTTAATCTCGTAGGTACCAAAAAATGGAATTGCTGCATATCTTGAAATGTTAAACAACACAAACATTGCGGAAACTCGAATGACATCCTTATTGCTTAACAGCTCCGAAATGCTTTTCTTTAAACTTTTCTCTTTTTGTTCCTCAACCTCTGGTTTTTCAATTGTTAAAACCATAGAAAGTGTGTGTGAAACCATTAAGATAAAAATAACAACTGCTGATAAAATAAACGCTGTTCTGATTTCATTCTTTTCCGAAAAATAATCTACAACACTTCCCATCACAAAAGAGAAAATCATTCCACAAATCAGAGAGATAATTTCTTTATTTGCTGTAAAACGTCCTCTATAACTATCATCCACCAATGACATCATCCAGTCAATCTTCTTCGGATGCGCAAAATTATATATTACATATGCCGCAATAATCATGATTACAAACACTGCAATCTTTAGTTCTGATGCCGCTTTTCCTAGTGGTATCACATAGAGCAGCATAAACATGAGTTGATTTACAATGCTCATGAGAATCACAAATCTTTTTACCTTTTGCTTACGGTAAAACATGGACAATAATTGAAATAGGCATCCTAGTGAAATCACAGACGATAGGATTCCAGTCAAACTGTCCGATATCCCAAGTTCCCTTGTCAACGTTGCCAAATACGACCCTGCCACAAGAATGGAGATAAGATATTCCAGCGTGGCCTCGCACATATACATGATTCTGCTTCGCTTCAAAGCAGAGGAATTATCCATTGTCATATCTGTCATCCTCTTACCGTTGTACTCTTCCCGATGCATTACCTGCCGCCAGCGCTTCCACTTCACTTACACTCACAAGATTGAAATCCTGTTCAATTGAGTGTTTTAAACATGACGCTGCAACTGCAAAGTTAATAACATCCTGTGGTTCTTTTTCCATTAACAACGAATAAATCAAACCGCCGCCAAAGCTGTCTCCACCGCCCACGCGGTCTACGATATGAATGCGGTAAGATGGTGAGAAATAAGCCTTCCCATCTGTATATAACATCGCTGCCCAGTCGTTGTCGTTTGCAGAAATAGAACTTCTAAGTGTAATCGCAACTTTTTCGCATCCGAATTTTTCACAAATCTGTTTTGCGACTGAGATATAACCTTCGTGATTTAATTTTCCTGCATTGATGTCTGTTCCTTCTGCTTCAATGCCAAATACGTCTTTCGCATCTTCTTCGTTTGCGATACAGACATCTACATATTTGATTAATTCACTCATTACTTCATTTGCTTTTTCTGTGGACCATAATTTTTTACGATAGTTTAGGTCGCAGGAAATCTTTACGCCTTTTGCCTTTGCCGCTTTACATGCTTCCAGGCAAATCTCTGGAAGTGCGCCGCCAAGTGCTGGAGTAATTCCTGTCCAATGGAACCAGTCGGCTCCTTCGAAAATCGCATCCCAATCGAAATCAGAAGCGCTCGCTTCTGCAATTGCTGAATGTGCCCTGTCGTAGATGACTTTCGAAGCACGCTGTGATGCACCTTTTTCTACAAAATATGTACCAAGTCTGTCGCCGCCACGAACCATGTTACTTGTATCTACGCCATATTTACGAAGCGCATTTACTGCACATTGTCCGATTTCATGTGCTGGCACTTTTGTTACGAACGCTGCATCCATGCCATAGTTCGCAAGGGAAACTGCTACGTTTGCCTCGCCGCCCGCATAACTTGCCTCGAAACGTTCTGCCTGAACGAATCTGCGGTAGCCCTCTGGATTGAGACGCATCATAATCTCACCAAATGTAACAATCTTTTTCATTTCCTAATACCTCCCCTAAGAATCTATTTCTGATTTACTGCTGCCACGTATTCTTCTGCAAGCTTTGTAATTCCTGCATAGTCTCCGTCAGCCAGCATCTTCTTATTAATAATGTTAGAGCCTACACCGAATCCACACACACCTGCTTTTTTGTATTCCGCGATGTTGCTTAAATCCACGCCACCAACTGCAAGGAGTTTAATGTGGGAAAGAGGTGCTCGAACCGCCTTTACATAGGCTGAACCCATGTCTGTAATTGGGAACATTTTTACAAAATCTGCCCCTGCCCTGTGTGCTGCCTGAATTTCTGTGGCTGTAAGAGCTCCTGGCATAGAAACCATATCCAGTTCTCGAGTCTTTCTAATCACTGCTTCATAGGCATCTGGGGAAATGATAAATTTTCCGCCTGCTGCTTTTGTAAGCTCTACCTGTTCTGGTTTAATGACTGTTCCTGCTCCGATATACATTCTGTCTCCAAAATGTTCCGCTAGCATTCTAATATTTTCTGCTGTGTCTTCATCGCTTACCGCACCGTTTGCACTGTATGTAACTTCAAGAAGTCTGATTCCGCCAGCGTACATGGCTTCCGCTAAAGGAATTAATTTCTCTCTTTCAATGCCTCTTACGATGACAACCAGCTTTTCTTTTTCTATTGCTTTAATTACCTGTTCTCTCATCATCGCACCTACTTCCAAAGCTCTCGCTCAATATTCGGAGTGAGCTGCGCCAGCATACCGCCGTCTACTACAAGCTCTGCACCTGTTGTATTTCTTGATTCATCGCTTCCAAAGTACCATGCTGCATTCGCAATATCCTCGAACTCTGCGATATCTTCAATCGGTGTGTAGTTTGCCAAACAGTATTTTGTATTATTCACATTCTCTTCCCATCGGATAGTCTTAATCATGCCTGGGAGTACACAGTTCGAACGAATGCCATATTTACCCCAATCCACTGCCATTGACTTTGACATGGCTAAAATGGCGCTCTTGGAAGAGCAGTATGCACAGCGGTTTTCTGTTACACGCTGAGCGGAATTCGATGTAATAAACACAATCGAGCCCTTATGCTTCTCCTTCATCTGCTTTGCCGCCTCACGAGCCATCATAAAGTTCCAGCCAATGTTGGTATTATATACATTCATAAAGTCATTCATATCCACTTCGAGACTCACTTGTCCAATTCCAAGGTTTGCCGCGTTTAATACAAGTGTCTCGAGTAAATATCCCTGCGAACGAATATCTTCAAAAATCGCCTTCACATTCTCTTCATTAAATATATCTGTCTGGTATCCTTTTGCGAATACTCCATATTTTTCCATTATTTTTTCAGCAGCGGCTTTCGAATCTTCTCCTCTTCTGCTGCCGATGAAAACGGTGTAGCCTTCCTTTGCAAATCTTTCTGCAATCGCAAGGCCTGTGCCGTTTGTTGCACCCGTAACAAATACTGATTTATTCACTCTCAAGTCCTCCTCTTACCAGTCTGCAACACTTCCATCTTCGTGATACAAGCGTGGCGTTGTCCATTTTCCATCATAAATCTTATCTTTCAGTGCTTCTTCGTCTAGTTCTACCCCAAGGCCTGGCTTTGTAGGTACGTCGATATAACCATCTTTAATCACGAATGGTTCCTTAATGTAGCCAACACCGAGGTCTGATTTGTCTGGGTTTCCTGGATGTTCTTGTGCTAAGAAGTTTGGTGTACAAGCATCTAACTGTAAGCATGATGCGAGAGAAATTGGTCCAAGTGGATTATGTGGAGCAATAGAACCGAAGTAAAGCTCTGACATAAGCGCAATTTTTCTTCCTTCAAAGATACCACCGCAGTGACAGATATCCGGCTGAACAATGGCAACTGCCTGTTTTTCCAAAAGTTCACGGTACTGCCATTTTCCGAATAATCTTTCACCTGCTGCAATCGGAATCGTTGTCGAACGGGCAATATTTACCATACAGTCCACGTTTTCTGGAAGACATGGCTCTTCAATAAAGAATGGGTGATATGGTTTTAATTCCTCGCAAAGTCGCAGTGCCATTGCAGGACTCACTCTTCCATGGAAGTCGATTGCAAGGTCTACGCTATCGCCAATTTTTTCTCTAACTGCCGCAAAGCGTTCTACGTGCTTCTTTACATTTGCCAGATTATCCACAACTTTAATCGGAGGAATAATAGAATACTTCAGTGCTGTATAGCCTTCATCCAATCTTTCTTGCGTGATATCAAGCATCTCTTCGATTGGAAATTCTCCCGGTACACCTGTACGCTTCACATGTGTGTACATGCGAATCTTGTCACGGCATTTACCGCCAAGCATTTCATAAACAGGTGCATTATAATATTTTCCTTTGATATCCCACATTGCCTGCTCGATACCACTGATTGCGGAAAGCATAAGCGGGCCGCCTCTGTAGAATCCTCCTCTATATAATGCCTGCACATGGTGTTCAATCATTAATGGATCCTTGCCAATTAAGTATTCTTCAAATTCCTTAATTACTGCTTCTACTGATGTACAGTGACCTTCTAAAACTGGTTCCCCAAGTCCAACAATGTCTGTGTCCGTGTACATCTTCAAAAACATCCATCTTGGTTTTACTTTGATTACTTCAAGTTTTGTGATTTTCATCTTTGTTCTCCTTCCACAATGTAAATTTTAGAAATGTATTTTTTTGACTTGCCTGGTTCAATATAATCGAATCCAGCTTCCTCCCTCGTAAATGGCGAATTCTGACAGTTTGCCAGACAGGTCTGAGGTTCTAAAAGGATATATTCGTCTGCATTCCCGTTATTTATAAGACGGAACTTAAATTTCTCGTCATTTTCATATACCATGCTGAGTTTCTTACCCGCATCGTATATCATCATTTTTCCATCTCTGCCGCACCTATAGTGCCTGCTCATCGGCTCTTCAAACGGAGAAAATTCTCCAGTGTCAAGCTTTGTTGTGACATCATCAAAAATCTGCTTGTTGCCAGTCGGCAGGTAGTTTGCCATATTCCGCTCATACTCTTCTGCGATTTCCACAAGCACTTTCATGTCTTCAGGCTTGCTTCCCTCTGAAAACAGTGCATTGAAGGTGGTATGAAATCCCAAGAATACAGGCATGTTTTTATCTGATAGGTTTTTTACCTCTGTCTTTTGTATCAATCCGTTCTCATTGAGTTCATATTCTATTTTGATTTCAAATTCGTGAGGGAACATTAGATATGGATTGTCCCTATCTGCCCTATACAGGCACACAATTCTATTCTCACTCTTTTCAACCAGTTGAAATTCCGTTTTATGTAATTCACCATGCAAATGACAGCCTGTAGCTGGTTCATTTATAGGAAATATGTATTCTCTATCCTCGAATGTAAATTTCCCTCCTAAAATGCGATTTGCTGGAAATACTATCGGCATGCCGTACAAATATGGATTGTCGAGTTCCTTCGAATAGTCCGGTTCACGAAGAAGCTTTGCACCATATTGGGAGTTTCTCAAACTGATGCAGTTTCCACCCCTGCTTAAGTTTATTTTTGCCGAATAATCCAGGCACTTTATGTCTACAATTTTCTGCTTTTCCACGTGCTATTTCCCCTTATAATCCAAGCATCACTAATATATATTTATTATGGCTTTTTCACCTTAAAAGTGAAAGCAAGAAAACGCGGTATTTCTCTACACATTTTTGGTACTTGCGGTGTGTTTCCGACTTGTAATACAATGATATAGACGCGAGATGTTGTAGTTTTTAGGAGGTATAAAGATGTCGTTTTATGCGATAGGGGAACCTGAATATAAGACCAGTAATTGGTATAAGGATATCCTGAATGGGTTGATGAATGAAAAGCGGCAGAAGCGCTTTGCTTTGACACTGCTCGACAGCATTGATGAGTTGAACCAAGTCACAATTAGCGATGAGGATATTATTTTTGTCATTGGAACTAATTCAGAATGGTTGGAAAAGATTATTGATGTGTGTGAATCTATTTTTGATAATAGAGTGATTGTTCTTGCAAACCACGAAAACCGTTTACATAAGGGAAAATACAGCATTGTTACAGCTGATATTACTCGCAGCGTGCAGATTTTATATAGTTATCTACAAGTGCATAAAAAAGAGAGAATTGCAATGTATGGCATTAATCCTGAATCAACCTCAGATGCATTTCGAAAAAGAAGTTTCTTAGCCTGCGGCGGAAGTGAAAAGGATATGTTTTATAATCTAATTTCCCTCTCCCAATGCTATGACGACTTTGCCCAGAAGATGGACAACTATGATGCGGTTATCTGTGTAAATGACTACGCCGCCATATCACTTGTCCGCCATTTAAAGGATTATAAACAGCTTTTTATTACCAGCTGTGGGGCTGGAACATTGATTTCAAAGTTTTTTTCGCCAAGCATCACACACACTAGAATTGACTATCAATCCTTTGCGAAAGCTGGTCTTGATTTGTGCCGCATTCTTCAAAAAAACAGCAACGCAAATTCAGTAAATATTTATCTTGCAAGTGATTTTGTCTTAGGTGAAACTACAGACAATCTTCCGTTTTTCAAGGAAGCAATGCAGGAAATTGAAAAAATACATAAAGATGTAGATAAATTCTACTCTGATTTAGAAATTGACGAGATGATAAGAATTGAGAAGTTACTAAATTCTTGTGATTCAGAGGACCTGTTGATTTTAAAACGAATTTTGGATAATGCCACCTATTCTTCCATTGCAGAAGAATTATTCATGTCCACAAATGGAGTAAAATATAAGTTAAAGAATATGTTTAATATATGTAATGTGAGTTCAAAAACGGAGTTTGTAGACTTGCTTAGTAAATATATAAAAACACATATAGCATAATAACAGGGGATAAATCCGAGCTGGATTTATCCCCTTATTAGTATCATTTATCTCTTTGCAAGCTTAGCCTCTAGCTCAGCAACATACGCCTGTAGTGTAGAATTTTCTTTTTGCAATGTAGAATTTTCTTCCTGTAGCGTAGAATTCTTTTCCTGCAATGTAGAATTCTCTTCTCGCAATTTTTCCATATTTCTTTTAAGAGTGCGTTCATGTCGCTCTGCCTCTTCTCTGGCACGGCACTTTTGACGGACGAGTTCATCTGCATTGGCCACATATACAGACTGAGCCGCTTCTTGCAAATATTCATTCTTTTCTGCTAGCATCTTTAATTCCTCCCACGTCTTGGCTTTGAAAAGACGAGCCCAATAATCGATTTGAAACGCTTTATCTTCCTCCGTTGCCAGTTCTATCTTAGATAAGTCTACCACAGAAAGCTTAAATTTGTCATTATAAATCCTGTGATTTTTTACATTCATCAACATATTAGTTGCATAAAATTCGGGAGCGTCTGGGAAAAGTGTGTAATCCAAAAATCCGATGTGGATGACAGGAAGTGCTTCGTCATACTCCTGTCCTCGATAGAGCTGGTCAAATGAACGGCACAGATAAGATAAAGAACGGTCAGTCCAGTTGTGTTTATTTTCGACCTGCATTTCCAGATTAATCTGCGTATCATCGTTTAGCAGAACTTCAATGTCGAGTACAAACTCTTTATCCTTGATATCCTCGTTTAGATTTATGGGATTCCGAATCTCAACTTTCTTGATTTGTTCAGGGCGTAAATGTAACAACGCGCAAATAAGACCTTTCAATACTTTTTTGTTCTTCTGTAAAATATAGCGGAACATGTAATCATTGGTCATGTTATACTGTATGACCCCAGTGGCTTCCATAAAGGAAATAACTTGTTGATTTTGCATAGGCAAACTCCTCCTTTGTAAAATTGATTAATAAGTTAAAAGTACTTGGAATCATGGCGAACTGCCGAGAATAAATAGACCAAGTAGAATTGCAAATCACACGAATAGAACATTGTGTTAAAATTTGCGTATAGTCAGAATAACATTGTATTATGAGAAATGCAAGTATAATAACAGGGGATAAATCCAATTCGGATTTATCCCCTTATTTACAATAGTCTATTTTTCAGCTAACACAGACTTTATAAATTCCCACACTCTCGCAATGGAACTAATACTAATCTTCTCATCTGGTGTATGCACATCAAACATATTTGGTCCCATGGAAATGCAGTCTAATTCTGGAATCTTTCCAGAAAGAATTCCACATTCTAAGCCTGCATGAATAATCTCCACTTCTGCTTTTTCTCCATATTGTTCTTCGTAAATCTTCAAGCACAAATCGCGAAGCTTTGATTCTCTTGCATATGGCCATGCTGGATAGTCACCGTGGTAGGTTGCCACACCGCCAAGCATTTCTGTCATTTGTTTTACTTTCGCTGCTAAGTATTCTTTTGCAGTAACAACAGAGCTTCTAAGTGCAAATGAAACCTGCATTTCAATTTCATCAATCTTCATTACACCCATGTTAAGAGACGTTTCTACAAGACCTGGTAAATCTTGACTCATTGCCTGAACTCCATTTGGCATTACATTAAGTGCAGTAAGTACTTTTTCTTTTGAGCATTCAGAGAGTACTTTACACTCTCTTACTCCAGAAACTTCTAATACTAATTCTGCATCTGGATCAGCCACGCCATACTCTGCTTTTAATTGTCTATTCATCTCTTCCACAGCAGCTTTCACATTTTCAACTTCTGCCTCTTCCACTAAGAATGTTGCATTCGCATTCTTCGGAATTACATTATCTTTTACTCCACCTGCCATCGATACAATCCCGAAAGCCATCTTGCTCTTAAGAGTCAACAAAAATCTTCCCATGTAAACATTTCCATTTACACGACCTTTGTGAATCTCGATTCCAGAATGTCCTCCGAGTAAGCCCTGTGTCTTCACTTCGCAAAGTACACCACTTTTAACTTCTGTTTCCACTGGGATATGACAGTCCACTCTCATACCGCCTGCACAGCCTGCTGTAAACACACCTTCCGCCTCAGAATCAATATTCAGTAAACGTTTTGCTTTACATGTATCTAAATTAATTGCTGTAGCACCTTCCAAACCAACTTCTTCACAGACTGTAAGAACAACTTCCAAACGTGGATGTGGAATATCTTTTGAATCTAATAATGCAAGCCCATAAGCAACTGCGATGCCATCATCACCGCCAAGTGTGGTTCCGTCTGCTGTGATATAGTCTCCGTCAACCATGATTTTAATTGGCTCTTTTTCCATGTCAATAGGGCAAGTTGGCAATTTGTCCCCAACCATATCAAGATGTCCCTGAATAATAATTGGTTCCACATCTTCATAACCAGGAGCCGCCTCTTTAATGATGATTACATTGTAATGGTCATCCTGCTCACAGTAGAGTCCTCTTTCTTTTGCAAATGCCACACAGTAATCACTTATCTCTTTTTCATGATAAGAAATATGTGGAATATCACAAATTTCTTCAAAAAATTTAAATACCGATGCTGGCTGTAAACCTTCTAATACTTTCATTTTGTTTCCTCCGATTTATATTTAACCTTCTTATATTTTCTTATAAAATTATTATTTCGTCAACCACTTCTAATATACAAAAATAGCACCCTATCTAACAAGATAAGATGCTACTTCCTTGATTAACTCAAATGAGCCAATATTTCTCTTTTATACTCTAAAAATTCTTCCGTCAAATTGAAATCTTTTCTTCTTGGCTTTGGTTCTTTAATCACAATCTCTTTTGTAATCTCTCCAGGCTTTCCCGTGAGCAGATAAATTCTGTCTGACAATAAAATGGCCTCATCAATATCATGTGTAATAAACAGCGTCGATAACTGTATCTTTTCCATCACATCCAAATACCATTCATGCACCGCCTTTTTCGTCAGCATATCGAGTGCTGAAAATGGCTCATCGAGGAGTGCTACTTTTTCTGAAAATAAATAGGTACGAAGGAGAGCTGCTCTCTGCTTCATTCCGCCCGAAAGCTGTGCTGGATATTTCTTCTCAGTTCCTTCGAGCCCAAATTCCTCAAAATAACTGGCAGCCTTTTCGCGTGCTTCTTTTTTCTTCATGCCTCGGATAATAAGCGGGAGCGCAACGTTATCAACAACGGTACGGTATGGAAGAAGCAAATCTTTCTGAAGCATATAGCTTACATTTCCTGGTTTCCCAGTCACATCCTCGCCGTCAAGCCAAACACTTCCCTCATCAGGTATGCTGAGTCCAGCAATCACATTGAAAAGCGTTGTCTTACCGCCACCGCTGACACCAAGAAGAGAGACAATCTCACCCTGATGAAGCTCTATCGATATTTTGTTAATAATCTTTTCGTCATCAAAGGATTTGGATACATCCTTTACGCTCAAAACTGCCATAAATTCCTCCTATTGTGGCAAATAATCATTCGTGAAGCCTGTATTAAGCGGAACCTCTTCTTCCACCAATTTGTTGTCATTTACCCATTTGTAGAAATTGTTCCATCTGTCTGCGTCAATCTGACCCCAATACTCTGCGTCCGCTTTATACTCTTCTGCCAAATATTTCTGGCTAGCTAATACCAATTCTTTATCTAACTCTGGTGCTGCTCCGCAAAGAATGTCAGCCGCTTCTTCTGGATTTTCAATTGCAAATTCATAGCCTTTGCTGACCGCTTCCATAAACGCTTTTGCCGTGTCTGGATTTTCTTCTAAGAATTTATTTCCCGCAATAATTACCGGTGTGTAATAGTCGAATACTGGGTCAATGTCTGCAAATTCAAAATAGTCTGTTTCTAATCCTTCTAATTCAGTCTTCACGCCTGCCCATGCGTAGAAAATCCAAATAGAATCTACAGAATTTGTTCTAAGAGCAGTTACTTCGTCAGTTACTGTACTTGGAATCAATTCTACTTTTGAGAAATCTCCGCCGTCTGCCTTCACAACCTCTTCTAAAGTTGCAAGCTCAATTGCCCCATTCCATGTCGCGTAAGAATGACCTTCCATTCCTTTTGGAGTATCCATGCCTTCCCCTGCGCGAGAGATGATTCCCGAAGTATTATGCTGGATGACTGCTGCAACTGCTGTGATTGGGAGTGCATCCTCTCCTACAAGCGCTGCTGCCATAGAATCCTGGAAAGACACTCCAAAATCCGCTTTTCCAGATGCCACAAGAACTGCTGCACCGTCTTCTGGTGGCTGCTGAATCTCAACCTCTAATCCAGCTTCTTCAAAATATCCTTTTGCCTGCGCAACATACAAACCTGTGTGGTTTGTGTTTGGTGTCCAGTCAAGAACAAATGTAACTTTTTCTAATTCTTTATCTGAATTATTTTCTGTATCGCTATTTCCGCATGCTGTCATAGCAAACAGCATTACAACTGCTAATAATAATGTATATAATTTCTTTTTCATATTTCTACTCCTTTTCCCATGGCATACACTTCTTTTGCAAAAGGTCCACGCCCTTCATCAGGAGTAAACTGATGATGGAAATCAAGAAAATGACTGCGAACATTTTATCAAAAGAAAATGCTTTTTTTACACGAGTCATATAAACACCAAGACCTCCGAAGCCTCCAAGCCATTCGGAAATCACTGCTCCAACAACTGCATAGGACGCAGAAATGCGAAGTCCCGCAAAAAACTGTGACATTGCCCCCGGGAATTTGATGTGCCAGAAAATCTGCCATCTGCCAGCACCCATTGCCCGAAGTAAATTGACAGAATCTGTATCCACAGATTTAAAACCATTTAATAATCCTACTGTAATCGGGAAAAATGTAGTGATTACAATCAAGATTACCTTTGGTGTCATTTCATATCCAAACCACAGTACTAATAACGGCGCAATCGCTACCGTTGGTATGGTCTGTGTAAGTACAATAAGGGGATAGCAGGCTTGATATAATTTGTCAAACTGGTCCATAAAAACCGCCATGACAAACCCCAGCAAAACTCCAAGTCCCAGTCCTAAAAACGCTTCTGCCAAAGTAATCACAGAATGCTCCATAAGCTGTGGAAATTCCGCCACGAATGCCTGCACTACCTTCACTGGAGACGGCAACATAAAGCTATCCACGATTCCCAGTGAACTGACTGCCTGCCACAGTATCAAAATCACTGCAATTGCTGAGCATGACCATATTCTATTGGTGATGTTTTGTGACTTTCTTTTCAATGGTTAACACTTCTCCTTCTGGACGATAATTGATTTTTACATAAGCAGATACCGCTTTCGCCCCTGCCTTTACTGCCACCTTCTGACATTCTTTGATGATTTCCATAAGCTCATCATAGTCCCCTTCAATAGAAGTTTCACATGGCCCTACAAAATAGTTTAGCCCAGTAGATTTGATGTAATCAATGACGGCATCCACGATGCGGATTGTTTCTTCGTCACCATTTACCTTTGGTAACACTTGAATTGCTATACTTGCGTTCATAATTCTCTTCTCCTTTTCTTTGAATGAAATTACAAACCTGAATGTGTTGGGAGTGCATTTTCTCACAAACCGCTGCGCGCCGGCGAAATGCAAAGAAAAAAACACCTGGAAATTTAATATCCAGGTGCTAGAATTTCAATTCTATAATCAAAATGTACTCTTCCTACGCTGGCATTATCCAGATCAGGTTCTCGGGTTCGAAATGACTACATTTCATCTCAGCCGGCTGAATTACCAGCTCCCCTTTTAGTTGTCTTAATTAGTCTACTACTTATGTATAAAATTGTCAATTACACTTGTCCATTTTCTTTTAACCAATAATGGATTTAAAATACCTTAATGCTCTAACGTTCACTTCTATGTTACCTGTACGAAAAGCAATAAGATTAGCCATTTGCCTCATTTGTTGTATATCTTTTGCAACTCCCTCTAATATTCTATTTGTTTTACGGAGTTCTAAATATAACGTGTATTGATTATTTTTAATCTCCTCTAATTGTGAAATAATCTGGTCCAGCCTATTAACAATCATATTCTGCCTCAATTCAGACTCATACAAATTATAAGCCCCATCTGGTCCTGCCAGTGCTGTGACACGTCCAGATGAAAAATACTCATATATTGTACACATTGCAATCATATTACGATATTTAGGATATATCCAGCCTACACTATATAGTTTCTGCAATACTTTTTTCGTCGCATCTCGGACTTTTTCTAATTCTAATACCATCTCCTTATAATTCTTCTTTGTTATTTCGTATTGTTCAGAGTCTCTTTCCTTTTCTTTCATATAAGCCCCTTCATACTTTTTCATAGCCTCTTCATATTCTTCCCTTTTTTTTCGATTACTTTCCTTTACTGCTTTTGTTTTCCATCCCACATCAATCATATAAGCACCGAACACACCTGTAAAAATAACCAAAAGAAGAAGAAACAAATTTTCCAAAAATAGCAAGTTAAGTCCAAAAACAAAACTAACCCCCAGCAGAACAATACCTCCTATTATACACGATACACCATTGTATTCCGTCTCGTACCTCGGCATGTCAGGTTTAGAAAGTTTTCCAGAATTTTCCCATCTACGGGATTCTTTAAGTTTAAATTCTTGATGTGCCTTCTTTATAACTTCCTCTTGACTATACACAGAAGATTCTATTTCTACAATTTGCCTTAAATATTCCGTCATAGTTTGTATTGATACATAAACCATAGTTAGTCTCCTCAATTTGCAAATTCTCAATTCTTAATTCCATTTATAATTTTACTCTATTTCTTCATAAAATAAAATATTTTTTACAAAATACAATTTCTTATTCTTGAGTTTTTATAGCAGATAAAATTAGCAATTGTACTTGTTCCCACTTTATGGTATTATGCTAAAAGTATTTTAAGATTTCAGAAGAGAGAGGATATATTATGTTAGAAATAATTTCACAGATTAACTCCGAAGTAAACGCTTTCGTATGGGGCGTTCCTGCTATGATCTGTATCATTGGCGTTGGTCTGGTTCTTAGTATTCGTACGAAATTTATTCAAATTCGAAAATTCGGGCATGCGCTCAAATCAACAATCGGGCGTATCTTTGAAAAACAAGATAAGGCTTCTGAGGGTGCTATTACACCTTTCCAGGCAGTGTGTACTGCCCTCGCAGCCACAGTAGGAACTGGTAATATTGCCGGTGTTGCCGGTGCTATCGCGATCGGTGGCCCTGGTGCTGTATTCTGGATGTGGATGTCAGCTTTACTTGGTATGTGTACAAAGTTTGCAGAAGTAACACTCGCTGTACATTTCCGTGAGAAGAACCCTAACGGTGATTATGTAGGCGGCCCAATGTACTATATCAAAAATGGACTTAGCAAAAACTGGAGATTCTTAGCATACCTTTATGCAATTCTCGGTGCCATAACTGTATTTGGAACGGGAAATGCAACACAGGTAAACACAATTACAACTGCTATTGATTCTGCATTGTTAAATTTCAACCTTATTGATGCTACATCTACAAAAACTGTAAATCTTATCATCGGTATCATTATTGCCTTGGTCGTTGCTGCAGTTCTTCTTGGCGGCATCAAACGTATCGGTACCGTAACAGAACGCTTAGTTCCATTTATGGCTGTACTCTATATCATTTTAGGTGTTGGTGTTATTATCCTTAACATTGATGCTGTTCCAGAGGTATTCCACTCTATCTTCTATGGTGCTTTTAATCCAAGCGCTATAACAGGTGGTGTAATTGGTAGTTTCTTCCTAAGCATGAAGAAGGGTGTATCCAGAGGTATTTTTTCAAATGAAGCCGGTCTCGGTACAGGTTCCATCGCACACGCATGCGCAGATACAGATTCTCCTGTGAAACAAGGGCTTTTCGGTATTTTCGAAGTGTTTGCAGATACAATCATTATCTGTACTTTAACAGCTTTGACAATTCTTTGTAGTGGAATTGATATTGCATTCGGTGTGGATGCCGGTGCGGAACTTACAATCAGTGGTTTCACTGCTACATATGGAAGCTGGGTGTCTATTTTTACAGCTGTTGCACTTTGCTGTTTCGCATTTTCAACTATTTTAGGATGGGGACTTTACGGTGCAAGATGTGTGGAATTTATCTTTGGCTCAAAGATTCTCAAACCATTTATGTTAGCGTACTCATTGATTGCTATCGTAGGAGCAACTGCAGATTTGGGGTTGATTTGGAATATTTCTGATACATGCAACGGACTTATGGCAATTCCAAACTTGATTGCACTGTTCTTGTTATCTGGAACGGTGGCTAAATTAACAAAAGAACATTTCAAAAAATAACAAATTGGGGAGTTGTGGAAACGTTCTGGCTACAATGACTAAAAAACAATCAAATTATAATTAGAGATATAATCCACTGCATCGTTTTTGATGTGGTGGATTTTTACTTGGATAAAAAAATTGAGATTTTCCATATACAACTTTTTTGTAGCTCCATGGAGAAAAATCTCCTACTTTTCATGAAATTCCTTTGATTTTTTGCTCCTTTTTTCCTTATGCGAGAAAAGTGTTCCTGGATGCCAACAGATTCGCCCAAAGTATATGCATAGAGCGACATTTTTACTCTATATGGAAAATGCAGAAGGAAATCTGTAAGGGATAAGCCTATATTTCTTTTGCGTAGCAGTACATCTGCAATCTTTCACAGATTTTCTTATAGCACACGAGACATAAATGCAATTGTGCAAAGCAAACTGTAATAACATCTTGGCTCGTGGGCTGTTAGAAAATACGAAAGATGAAGCCTTACTACTATGGAAAAGAAATATAGGCTAATCCCTTACAGATTTCCTTCTGCATTTTCCATATAGAGTAAAAATGTCGCTCTATGTATATACTTTGGGCAAATCTGTTGGCATCCAGGAACACTTTTCTCGCATAAGGAAAAAAGGAGCAAAAAATCAAGGGAATTTCATGAAAAGTAGGAGATTTTTTTCCATGGGGCCACAAAAATATTGTATATGGAAAATCTCAATTTTTTTATCCAAGTAAAAATCCACCATATCAAAAACGGTGCATTGGATTAATATCTCTAATTTTAATTTGATTGTTTTTTAGTCATTGTAGCCAGAACGTTTCCACAACTTAATGACATTGAAATTCAATTTGACTACGTCCCCAATTGCGTTTAGTGGTGTCCCCAAATTGAATTTTTGGAGGTTTCCTTAATACAATAGTTTATTTCCTTTTTCAAAGATTTCATATATTTCATCATATTTTTGTTCAATTAAAAGATTCATCTTTTCCGTCTGCTTCGCCACTTTTTTTCTGTAAACAAAATATGGAAGTATCCAACCAATGAATGCTGGAATTGCAAGCAGAGTGGACAACCATATAATCGGTTGTGGAGCAACTATTGCAAATACGGACCCTGCCATAAATACAGTTCCTATCATTCCAATCGTGAGTGCCGTCACCACTGCTCCCGATGTCTTACTTCTTTCCAACTCCTCTATTTCTTTCAAATGTGCTTCAAAATTCCTCTGTAACCTAGTAAGCTCCATTTTATTTACAATCTTACGATTGCGCTTCAGACGAATTACTACCTTTCCGTGTCCCGTTGCAAGCACATTCTCATGATTTACATTCTGGTCTAATTCCCAGCCAAAATTTTCATATCCATCCAGTAAAAACGAGGCTTTATCGCTATCTGTAACGATTTCCTTATATTCATATGCTATAAAATTATTTTCCATTGTCTTTCTCCTTTGTATCCTTCACATTGGCAGCTGGAAGTAATACTGTAAAAGCACTTCCTTTTCCCTCTTCACTTGTAACATTAATTTCTCCATTTAAAAGTTCTAACACACGTTTTACAAGTGCAAGGCCAAGACCGTTCCCCTCTGTTGCATGTGAAGTATCCCCCTGATAAAATTTATCAAAAATACGTTTTACACTTTCTTTGCTCATACCACAACCCGTATCAGACACTGATATTTTCACCAAATCTCCTTCTGTTACCTGAGTAACGGTTACAATTCCACCTGGCTCTGTGAATTTCATTGCGTTGGAAATCAAATTATTCCAAACTAATTCTAATAAACTTTCATCTGCTTTTACGAAAGCTTCATCTTCCATATCTACTTCTATTTCAATATTTTTTTCTTCCCAGATTTCCTCGAACTGAATCACACAATCGCAGACCTGTCTGCACACGTCATAGATTTCTACGCTTGGAGTAATTCTCTGGTTTTCCAGTCTGTTAAGCTTTAAGATATTTCCAATCAAGCCAGAAAGTCTTACTGATGCCTGTTCGATATTTTCAGCATATTCTTTCCGCTGTTCTTCTGTGAGATTCGGCATCTGGAGCATCTCTGCATAATTCTTAATAACCGCAATCGGTGTTTTCATCTCGTGAGATACATTTGAAACAAAATCTGTCTTCAATGTTTCAATGCTTCCCAGCTCTTCTACCATTTTATTAAAGTTTGTAATCATTACATCCAGATAGTCCCACTTATCTGCCGTGTGAATCGTCGGTACATACACAGAAAAATCTCCATTTGCCACCTTTTCAGATGCTTCTGTCAGTTTATGCAATGGCTCTTCATAAGTCGTCTTTACCTTCCCCCTTGTAAACCAGGTAATTCCAGCTGATACCGCTATCCAGTAAACAAGCGCAATAATAACCTGCGGAATCTCAGGCATTTTGATTTTATTTACAAATACAATGATGCCCACATGAATGCCTGACATCAAAAGAAGCACCACCAGATAAGTCACAAAAAGTGATGTTGGAAAACGACTTCTCTTTACATCTTTTAGCTCTGTGTTGTCTCTCACTGTAACACCACCTTATATCCTAATCCTCTTACTGTTACGATTTTAAAACCATCGCAGTCTGCCAATTTATCTCTGAGCTTTGTCACATACACGTCTACCGCTCGTAGGCTGGTTTCACTGTCCACGCCCCAGAATTCATCCATGAGCTGGGCTCTTGAAAATGTTTTCTTTGGGTACGATAACAATTTATAAATAATGTTGAACTCCCTCGCTGTCAGGTTGATTTCTTCACCATTGATTTCCGCAACCCTCTCATCTGCATCCAGCATAAGATTTCCCACTTCAATCTTTCTATCTACTTTAATATTCGCTCTTCGGAGAAGTGCCCGAACGCGGAGTATCAATTCTCCCAAATCAACTGGCTTCACCATGTAATCATCGATTCCGAGCTGAAATCCTCTTTGTTTTGAATTCAAATCGTCTTTAGCCGACATAAATAAAATTGGAATCGTTTTATTTACCTGTCTCACAGTACGAGCGAATTCAAACCCATCTGTTCCAGGCATCATAATATCTGAAATAATCAGTTCATAAAGATTGTTGTACATTTCATCATAAGCTTCATCTGCTGAAAGACAGCCCTTTGCATGAAATCCACTATCATTCAAATATGTACAAACAATCTGATTCAATTTCACATCATCTTCAACTACAAGTATATTAACCATTTAACATAGCCTCCCTTTTCATTTTTCCCGCCAAATGTATCATTCGAAGTCCCGTGATCAGAATAATAACACTCACGACTTCACCTGTAATTCCATTCATCATTTTTGAAAATTCTCTCTGCCCTTCTCCAAAGGAAAGAATCATTGCAGCCTGCATCGACAAAAGCGAAACCCACGCATCCGCATATCCTATCTGCCGGGCAGCCATAATAAGCGGCTCTTTACCTCTTTCTGCCTTCAGCATATTTATCACTGCCATAATAACCTTGTAAAAGGTGTAAGCAGCCACAATATAAATTGTAAGCCCTGGATAATACTTTTCACCTTCGAAACTAGTCAATAGATACACCGTTGCACCAAGTGGAACAGTCATCCATACCAACGAAATTCCACATCTTCTATATACCTCAATTTCGCCCAGAAGCTGCTTTTGTGGTGTTTTCTTTTTTGCATGAGTTTCATGATAAATAATTGTGAGACGCACACCAGCCAACAGCAAATAGTATGCTGACAGGGTTCCAAACCATGCAGACTTACTTATAATTCCGATGGCACCATTGAAAATGGCAAAGGCCACATTTAAAATCATTGAAAATACGGAAGTTGTAAATATTTTAAATCTCAAATCTGTTAACATTCGATTTAAAAAAGGATTCTTTACTTCAATTGTTCTCTTTTCTTTGCTTGCGATGTAACGAATATCAAATACCAGATAATAACATGAGAATGCAAGTGTAACTGCGGCACACACATAACAAGGTATTTGAATAAGTAACGAATCCTCCCCGGCAGCCACAAAATACAATGCAAACGCCGCAAATATAATTGTTGCCAGATATAAAAACAAACGTCTCTTTAAACTCAGAATAGGCATTCTAATTTTTAGTTTTTTCTTTTGTTCTTCATGCATCCTACCTACTCCTTCCATGATACTTTTCATAGAATACTTCAGAAATGTTTTTGTTTTGTTTATATTTTATGTCCAAATTGTAAACAAGCGCAAGGCAAAAATAGCAGACACCTTCCCATGCCTGCTATAATATCATTTATTCTAAACCTTTGATAAATGGAATGAGGCAAAGAAGGATTACGATTCCCACGATACCAACTACAATTCCGATAACCATCTTGCTCCAAGCCAATACCATTGTAAGTCCAAGACCAAATACAGCAGCTCCGACAATACCAATTAATGTGGCTGCCATTGTTTTTCCTGATACCCTAATTGGGGCCTTGTTCTCCATTTTTCTCCAAACGAGAACCATAATAAGTAATACAAGGATTCCGATTCCGCCCATAATCACGCCTGGCTTAAATGAGTTCCACTCTGGAATCAAAGCCATGCACATACCTAATGAAAATAATAATCCACCAACAGTTCCCAATAACATTGCTACAAATGTACTCTTCTTCATTATTTTTCTTCTCCTTCAACTGCTTTTTTCATTCTTTCTTTCGCTTCTTCTACAGTTTCGCCTTCTTTTGTAAAAAGAACATCCACAAACTTATCTGTAACCTTGTTGAATCCTTCAACAGCGCCTTCTTCGATTTTCTTGTAGCCTCCAACTACGCCCTCTTCGATTTTCTTATAACCTTCAACTACCTTCTCTGCAATTTTTTCATTTACTTCTACTAATTTTGACATAATCATTTTCTCCTTTAAATTTGTTTTATTTCATTTGATGGGTAAAGAATACTACCCTATCATTTCCGAAATGTTTGACTTTTGTTAAAGTTTTATTAATTTGGGGGATTTTTTCTAAGTAAACACGGAAAGTTTGAGATTCGACTTCCAGAGTTGCTATCCGTAATCTATTATATTACGCCTCAAACATTTGTCGTGAATTGTAAAACGAAACGCTGAATAGCAAACCTAGATACAACAAACATGTTAAAAAGTTTAAAAAATTATAGAACATATGTTTGCTTTATGCTATAATATAAATATATCAACTTACAAGGAGGACATGGCTATGATTATTAAAGCAAATGGCGCAGAAATTTCCGTTTTACTTTCATCTGAACAACAAAATGACTACATCTCATTAACCGATATCGCTAAATATAAGAATCCTGATGACCCAAGAATTGTTATATCAAATTGGTTAAGTTCATACTCTACAATTGATTTCCTTGCCGCATGGGAAACTTTATATAATCCGAATTTTAACCGTATGGAATTCCATACGGTTAGAAATGAACCCGGGCGCTTAGTACTGACAGCCAAACAATGGATTGAACGAATGAATGCCTTTGAGTTTGCTTCATGGATTTCTCCGGAATTTAAGCTTTACATCATAAAAGACTATCAACGTCTTAAACAGCAGGAAGCAGAGAAACTCACATCTGGATGGGATAGCAAACGTGAACTTTCAAAAATCAACTATCGTATTCACACCGATGCTATTAAGGAATTTTTAATTTCCCCAGAACTTACTTCACAAGAAATTATTATAGATATGCCAGTGAAGCAGATATGCTAAATATGGCTCTCTTTGGAAAGACCGCAAAGCAATGGCGTGATGAAACCGGCAATAAAAAAGAAAATATGCGAGATTACGCAAGTGTAGAACAGCTTATCATATTAGTAAATATTGAAAGTATGAATGCCGATATGATTCGCGATGGTATCCCTATGAGTGAACGCCTTAAGAAATTACGCAGTGTTGCTTATTATCAAATGCAGTCTCTCACTCGTAATAAAAGCATAGAACGAATTAAAAATAATTTAATCGAAAGTAAATCAGATAGCAACACATAAGATATAAGTTGAAATTCAGCAACAAGTGCCACAAATCCTAGTTTTTACAAGGTTTGTGGCACTCAAATTACATTTTTAATCTTTATATTCAATTGATAATATCGTTGTTATGTTTTTGAAATGTTGAATAACTGTTTACGAAATATTAATTTCATATATAAAATCAAGAATTTTTTCTTTCAAAGATATATACTGATATCAGGAGGAAAGCAGAAATGAGTAGAGAAATTGTCGACAAGATTTTAATGTATATTGATGAACATATTTATGAAAAGATTAGCTTAACCGAATTAGCTGATATTGTAGGATATAGCCCTTTTTATTTCAGCGCATTATTTTCTCAAGTTATGGGAATATCTGTAACCGCATATATTCGGATTCGCAAGCTTCAGCATGCCCTTGTCTCACTCTTGGCAGGAGACAAAATAGTTGATATATCGTTGAAATATGCCTTTGAATCACACGAAGGATTCACACGCTCCTTCACGAAACTATTTGGTTCAACACCAAAAACTGTAAGAAAATATTTAACAACATACACGGTACCTAAATATGTTGTTCCTGAAAATTTATTAAGAAAGGAAAACATTAATATGAAAGCAACACAAAATTTAGTCGAGGATATGCATCGTATTTTATTTGCATTTTTACAAGAATCTATTGAAGAAGCCAAAGAAGGGCACTGCACAGAAATTAATATAGAATTTCTACCAGACAATCAGGTAAAAGTAAGTGATAATGGCAGAGGGATTCCTCTTTCTGATAACTCGAAAAGAAATCAGGAAATAGTTGCAAAAATTCTGGCGGGACATCCAATTACCAAATTAGAGTATGAGAGAATGGAGCCGCTGCCAAGCCGTGGCTTGCAGGTTGCAAATTCCCTTTGCGAGAAATTATCTGTTGTAGTTTATAGAAATGGAAATGTTTATAAACAAGATTTTGTGCGTGGAATCGCTCAGCATGAAGTAACCTGCGAAATGTCTAATCATGAATCTGGAATGGAGGTTACTCTGATGCCGGATAGGGAAATCTTCGGAGATATGACCTTTTCCAAACAACTGATAGAAAAATGGATATCTGAAAATTCGCTTGACAAACTTATTTTTTATTAAATTAATAAATGTACGCAGATATGCAAAAGACAGGTGCCAGCACCTGTCTTTTTGACATCCTATTGACTTATCTCCTAAAGTTAGAACATTCGCGCGCTCTCTTCACCCAAACTTGCCACATACTTTTCCATATCCGTTCTAGTATGCATTTGCCTGCTTTTTTCTACAACCGCTTCTTTTTCCGCGTCACTCATTTTCGCAAACGCTTCCATAGACTTACTATTTGCAGCCAAGGACAAACCAAAGCCGATTGGCATCTCCCCACCTTCGCCAATATTCCACTTATTTTCTGTTTCCATAATTACACAACTCCTATCTAATAATTACTCATAGTATTTGTGTAATTACATAATCTTATACTTAATCGCTATGAAGCACATTTATTTTGAAATAGTAATCTTTCCCTATCTCCAATTTTCCTGTTCGATTACCTTCTGTCAAATCAAATCCAAAATCTTGAATCTCAACCTGTACAAATTCTGAATCTATGATAGTAACAGTTGTATTCTGCATAGACAGATTCTCATTCAAACTTGTAACCAATTTATACTCAAACATTTCTTTCGATTCATCGTAGGCATTTGAATCCTTATATTGGACTGCCGTAATCGTGGTACTTCCGCCTGCTGGAATGGTAACATATGCTTCCAGAACATTTTCCTCCGCTTCTCCTATCTTCTCCACACATGTAGCTGTTTCCAGTTTGGTTTGATTCACACCTGTCAGCGTTGGCTGAAGTTCTCCTTCCGCTATCTCAAACGGATACAACACCTGCAGTTCTATAGTTTCTTCTGTCGAGTTAGTTATAATATAAGAATCTTCGACTTTGAATCTCACCTCGTCTATAGTCGAATCTGTAAAATCATAAACAATCGCTCTTGAAACAAGCAACTGACCGTTCACCTTCGATGTGGTTATCGGGAAAATTGTTCCGTCATAGGCTTCTTTTAATTCCGCATTTTCTACCGTAGATTCACTTTGTGTACTATCATTCATTGTCTGTTTGTCAGAACCATTTTTCTCTATGAAATCCTCGGATTCCTCCAAAACTTGGTCAACTGAAGCATTCTCCGTCTTAAGTTCAAGTGTACTCCCCAGATGGCTTAAGGCTTTAATAGCCCCTAATCCTATTACAATACATGCACAGGCTGCAAGTAGAACCCATTTTTCCCATGAATGATTTCTTTTATGTATCGCCTTTTCTGAGCACTCTAATAATTCATCATCCACTTCGCCAATTGCCTCTAACAAATCTTCTGTTCTCATACCCAATATCCCTCCTGCACTAAATGCATTCGCAGTTTTTGTCTGGTTCTTGAAAGAATTCCGAGCACATGACTTTCACGAATTTTATAGTGGTCTGCAATCTGCTTTGTGGATTCAAAGTAAAAATATCTGCGCAAGAATACATTACAGTCACGCTCAGGCAGAGCATACAAAAATTCGTTAATCGTTCTTTGCAAATCCTTCTTCTCCACTTCACTCTCCACTTGATAAGCCGTATCTGTCACATTTCGAAGCTCATCCAAGACTAATTCATATTCTCCGGAGCCTCGTTTTTTACGCGACTGCTTTTTTACTACATCGAGGGCGAGATTTCGTGTGATTTTCCCTAAAAATAGGCGCAAATAATCAGGCCTCTTTGGCGGCATAGCGTTCCATGCCCGAAGCCAGGTGTCACTTACACACTCCTCCGAATCTCGGAGGTCTGAGAGAATATTATTTGCCACTGCCGTGCAGTATGCACCATATTTTTCATTCGTTACTTCTATTGCTTTATCATTTCTTTGAAAGTACAATTCAATAATATCTCGGTCTTCCATCTTATGTACCTCATTTCGCGCGAATTGGTTTATTGCCTTTCAATATATAAGACGATGAAAAAATATATTTCTATCACCTATTTTAAATTTCCCAGGTCACAATATCCCGATGTGGATTTGGCTTCGCCAACCCAACCTTCACAACCTCACCATTAAATACTCCAAAACTATTCTGTAAAATTTCAAAAGCCATACTCATCTCGTCTTTCGAAAGCTTCTTTCCAATTGTCGTATGTGGAAGCCATTGAAAAGGCTTGTAATATTGATTAACCAAAATCCCTTCCACTCCAGATAAACTTCTATAAATCTTCTCGGACATCCCATGCAAATACTCATTTAGCACTGGGGCAATGTAAATCACATATGGAAAGAACTGACCAACTGATGCCCACTGAAGTTCGCCCTGTTGTAGTTCACTAACTGCCTGTTCCAACACCGCAATCGCTGCCCGCTCGTCTCTTGTCTCAAATGCAGATACCGTGATATGTGGCGGCACATTTCCATCCAGCATAAACTTATTTCCGCTTTTCTCTGCTACCGCATTTATATATTGTTGAATTCTCTTATTTGTTTTTTCATCAAAATAAATCGATACTAAATACATACTCGTCCTCTTTTCCTTGACAGTCTCCTCACGATTCTTCTATACTTATCTTAACCTTATTTTATTCATTTTGGAGGAGAATATCAATGCTTATAAAGAATGGATTAATTATGAATCCTCGCACAAACGAGACAAAAAACGCTGATATCCGTGTTACAGACGGTATCATCAAAGAAATTGGAACACTTGCGCCAGAAACGGGCGAAGAAGTTTTAGACATTAATGGGTTAATCATCGCACCGGGACTTGTGGACACACACATCCATTTCCGCGACCCTGGATTTACTTATAAGGAAGATCTGCACACAGGCTCACTCTCAGCAGCCAGGGGCGGATTTACATCGGTTATCTGCATGGCAAACACATCACCAACTGTCGATTCAGTTCCTGTTTTGACAGATATTTTAGAACGTGCAAAAAATGAAAAGATTCGAATCTATCAGGCAGTTGCAGTGACAACAGGTCTTAAAGGAGTAGAAATGACTGCAATGGAAGAGCTGGCAAAAGCTGGAGCCTGCGGTTTTACAGACGACGGTATTCCAATCACAGATGCTTCTCTTTGCTTTGAAGCAATGAAGAAAGCTGCAGAACTTGATATGCCAATCAGCCTTCACGAAGAAGATCCTGCTTTCATTTCTGAAAATGGAATTAATCACGGGGTCGCATCTGAAGGTCTTGGAATCGGTGGTTCTCCAGCAATCGCAGAGGAATCTATGGTTGCAAGAGACTGCATGCTTGCACTTCGTTCAGGGGCTGACGTTGTAATCCAACATATCAGTTCTGGAAATTCTGTTGCATTAGTACGAAATGCCAAAGCGATGGGCGCCAAAATCCACGCAGAAGCAACACCTCATCATTTCACGCTGACAGAAGAGGCTGTTCTGGTTCACGGAAGTCTTGCGAAAATGAACCCACCACTTCGTACAGAAAAGGACCGTATGGAAATCATCGAAGGGTTACAAGACGGGACGATTGATTTAATCGCCACAGACCACGCACCACATAGCGAAGAAGAAAAGGCGAAAGAGCCAATGTGGACTGCGCCAAGTGGTATCATTGGACTGGAAACTTCGCTTTCCCTTGGAATTACTTCTTTGGTAAAGCCTGGATATTTGACAATGATGCAGTTATTAGAAAAAATGACTTCCAACCCTGCTGCACTTTATAAGCTCCCAGGCGGAAGCATTGAAGTTGGGGAACTTGCGGATTTTGTAGTATTCGACCCAGATGCAGTCTGGACACCAACTGAATACCTTTCAAAATCAACCAACACACCATTCACAGGTATGGAAATGCAAGGGAAAGTTATTTATACGATTTGCAACGGAGAAATTGTATACTCAAATTAATTAAATTGGGGACGTAGTAAACTCACATTTTACTACGTCCCCAATTGACTTTAGGGGTGTCCCCAAATTAACCACAGGGGTGTCCCCAAATGCAACTTACTCTTTTTTTCTATACTCAAGTATATCCCCTGGCTGGCAATCCAGCGCCTCGCAAAGCTTGGCAAGTGTCGAAACTTTAATTGCTTTTGCCTTTCCATTTTTCAACACAGATATATTCGAAATAGTGATTCCCACTTTTTCGGAAAGTTCTGTCACACTCATTTTTCGTTTTGCAAGCATAACATCGATATTAAAAATAATTTCTTCTTCCATCGCACCCTCCTATATCGTAAGATCACTTTGTTCCTGCAAATCCGCAGCCTTACACACAAGATGAGAAAGCGCAGCAAAAATGACGGCAACAACAATTCCTAGAAAATCAACAAATAAACATGCTAACAGCATTGTCAAATCATTTGCCTTTACAACCCAAAGTACTATATTCCACACAAATAAGAACAAAGCGTCTACAGTCGCTAAAATAGAAATTCTTTTTAACAGGATGGCATTTTCTCTGGTAAACGACTGGTCTCTCCCTATGTTAGACATAATACGCCATGAGAACACAAGGGCTATGTAACAAGGCACACCAGTCAGCCACAAAAGCACCAATTTTACCTGACGCAGCTTATCATCACCCACCATAGCTGGTAATACTAACACACAAATTAGTATGCCACATATTCCCACACCCAAAATCATAATTTTCAACCAATTTGATAAACTTTTCTGACTCATACTTTTCTCTCCTGAAGCTTCATTTTTATGGCGGCCACACCACTTTTCAAAATCAAAGTTCGTAAAATTTTGTTATACATAAATGGTCGTTTCACACACTTACATTTTACCTTCAAACAAAGTTTTCTTGTTCCATTTTTATAATAACGTATAATATTTTTTCCATCCATACCTTTCTCAAACGCCCGAGCCAAAGATTCTGCACTGGAAAGTGCAAAGCTGATTCCTTCCAAAGAACTCGGACTAATAAAGCCCGCTGCTTCTCCAATAAGAAATGCGTTTCCATCCCCTTGGCAAATTCCAGAAAGGAAATGTGGACGCGCCACCATACATGCTTCCGTCTTAACTGGTTTTTCAAATACATATGCTGGCACAATTCCTTTTTCTATCAATTTTGTCTTTTGTATTTCAAACGCTTCTCTACAATGAGTGGAAGAAAACGCTCCTCCAAAGACCATATTTCCATCTTTGAAAAATATCCATGAACAGCTTGGTGAGGTTGCGTTATCAAAAACACAAGAATAATAAGGATTTTCCTGCTCCGCCTCAAACCACTGCTGTATTGCCACATACTTTTGAATCTTATTGCACGGAAAAACACACTTTCGCACAATCGAATTTGCCCCATCTGCACCAATCAGATAATCACAATGAATTGTTTTCTCTCCATCCTTTGTTTTTAACTGAAGCGTAAACCCTTCACCATGACGACGTACAGTTTTACAAACGGCGCGCAAAACATCTACCGTATCAGGCACCATTTCCAGCAGAAAACGGTCAAACTTTGCACGGTCTATGTTCATATAGCTTCGACGATAATGTTGAACATCTTCTATTTCCAAATCAATCGTTCTTACCGAAAATAATTGAGGTGAGACTAATATCTCCCGTGGCAAACTAATATCATATTCCGCCAGCAAATCCTGTGCATCCGGCGAAAGCAATCCACCACATGCCTTATCCCCTTTTTGCTCTGCTCCATCAATCAGCAAAACATCATATTTTTTAGAATCAATACGCCTTGCCAAATTGCTCCCAGCAGGTCCTGCCCCTACTATTACCACTGAATAATGGCTGCGATATATGTTGGTTTCTTTCATCATACTCCCTCCAACTGAGAATTCTTTCATTGAGCAGTATAATGCACATATTTACTGTTTGTCAATCTGTTTTTATCGTAAGTCGATAAATTATACTCGAATTAAGATAAAATTAAGACATAACACAAAAGTATCAGTAAGAATAAAATATTCGCCGCGGTAAAATACAGCAAATATTTCCCTCTTAAATGCTTATATTCTTTACCAATATATTTAAAAGAAATTAGACTCGCCATGGACGCGATAATCGTTCCAAGTCCGCCTAAGTTTGTTCCAACAATCAAAAGTTCATACTGATTTGTGAAACCCGATAACAACAGTGCCGCAGGCACGTTACTCATGAATTGACTGGCCACTGCACTTGTAAGAATTTCGTTTCCAACAATAATTTCCTGAATAAATGCATTAAATGCAGGTACGCGTCCCATGTTTCCAATAAAGACAAAAAAGCCCACAAACGTAAAGAGCAACGCATAATCTACTTTTCCAAGCACACCTTTATCCATAAAAACAACAACCAGAAGCACTATAAGCAGCGTTGCCAAATAAGGTACAACATGTGCAACCGTAAGCAGGCACAGTACGAATAAAAGCCCATATACAATTAACTGCTTTTTATAAGTTCCCAGAGAAGTCAATGCATGAAGCTCTAATATAACCTTCTTTTCCCCTTTATATTTGAAGAACAGACACCACACCGCCAGCACCAGAAAGGAAACCACCGTATACGGTAACATAAAGAAAATAAACTCTCCAAAGTTCATGGTAGTCTTCCCATACAAATAGAGATTCTGCGGATTTCCAATCGGTGTCAGCATACTTCCAAGATTAGCTGCAATGGTCTGCATAACTACGACTGGAACAACCAGCTTCTCTGCCTTTTCTCCCAGAATCATATTCAGAACAATAAACGTGAATGGCACAAAGGTAATGAGTGCCACGTCATTTGTGATAAGCATGCTCGAAAAGAAGCAAAGCATAATCAAAATAAAAACAAGTCCCCTGATATGCCTTACCATTTTTAGAAGCTTCTCCGCTACATATTTGAAAAGCCCAATCTGCTGAAGTCCAGCCATCACTGCCATTAAGCAAAATAAAATGGCCAGTGTTCTGAAATCAATATATCCTATGTATTCCTTATCTGGATGCACAAAGAAAGAGGAAACGATTGCAAGCACAATGGCTATGCAGAGTACGGCTTCTTTCTTGCACCAGCTCCATATCTTTTGTAAATTCATGTCTTCTACCTTCTTTTTCTTCCCAAAAACAAAGAGTCCGTAACCGAACTCTTGCGTTTTTCTTTTATAAATAATCTCTTAATTTATCGCGTAACTCCTCTTCAATAGAAATTAGCTTCTTACACGCTGCTTTTGCCGAATGTTCTGCGTCGTCATATTCATTCAGGTACTGGTAAAGGGATTTCGTGCCCATATCGCAACCATCGGTAATTAATTCTGCTATCGTAGCATCACTGTCATCCATCCCAATTTTCATATTAGTCTTCATCCATGACATACCTTTTGCGATTGGAGATGGGTCCTTTTCCTCGCTCCCATGCTTCTTTAGCATCTCATGAATCTCATTTCCCAATTTCTCGTGATGCTCTTTGCTCTCCTTGAGTAGTTGCATGAGCTTTGAATCGCAAACCTTGTCCAACACCTCATCGATAGACGTAACCGCCATCTTACTTCCTGAATCACATTCCTGAAGCAGTTTAATTGTATCTGAATTAGCCATATACATATTTTCCTTTCCGTTTTCCTTTAGTATTTTCAAAAACGGAAATAATATGCAAAAAACTATTCCATCAAGGACTCTAATTTTTCATAAAAAACATCTTCCAGCCCGCAGCCTTTTCCATATCTTGAAAGCGTAATTCGCACATTTTCCTCATACGAAATAATACTGCAATTATATCCTGTCAGCCTTCTAGGGCTTATGATACACTCCACATCTTCCACATATGGTTTGCACTCCTCCGGGAATACCGTTCTTCCCATATTTGTCATGGTAATGCAAGAATTGCTCTCGCCAAAAATGTAATGCACCACTTCTACCAGAAGCTTCTTTAACGGCAATGGTAAAATCTTAAAGAACCACCAGTTCTGATTTTTCACATTCGTTGTCATCATTCCCTGCAAATGCTTGGCAGATGATTGCTTTTCCATTTGACCTGCGAAAACTCTTATCATCTCTTCCAGACTCATATCCTGACTATCTGGCAAAAGCTTCATAAACGCATACAGAGAAAAATTTTGTAAGGAATCACTTTTAAACTTGCTTCTCAGGTTAATCGGAAGCATTACCTGAATGATGTTTCGAGAAGACGGATATTTTCGTTTTATCTCTATAAGAGACTGCGCCATAACTGCCGCTAAAAATACGGTCATGCTGACGCCATATTCTCTTGACACCTTCAAAATGTCTCCTGCCTTATACACCCTTGTAAGAGCCTCATTTTTATCATTTCCACTCTTTTCGTTCGGAAGCTGATATGCTTTATGTCGTTTCGCTGGAATCCCTTTTCCACCCGCGTAAGTAATATAGTCATCTTTGACTTCACTTTCCTTCACAGCCTCTTTCGGATTTAAAATCCTGTCAGAATATGGAATCTGAATGGAATAACATAACCGCAAATATTCTGCCAACAAAGACCCCAGGAATACCATGGCGCCGCCACCATCCGTTATGGAATGGAAAATTTCTACCGAAATCTGCTTTTCCCGATAAAGAACCCGCATTGCACAAGTCTCTACACGCTCTTTGGACATCACTGCCATACGTTCTTCATCCTTTTGGATTCGCGGTGCTTTTTCTACCGGGTCAACATAGTAATCGAACATTCCCCGCTTAATCCCCGCAACAATCACTGGGAATCTTGGAGTCACATTATCTAATGCCTCTTGCAGTTTCTCTGGATTAACCTTTTCTTTCAACATCACCGAAAACCGATAGACATTCGTATGTTTTTTATTCATAGAGGCCAGATAAATGGCCGCCGAACTATCTAATGCGTATCTTCTTTTCATTATCTTTTTGGCTTGCACGAACAACCTATGCCAAGCGCCCCTTCTCCAGTATGACATGAAATTCCAAGTGACAGCGGGTCACAAAGAACCTCCATTCCTGAGAAATGTTCTTTTATCTCTTCCACCCATGCATTTGTTGTTGCCTCATCAGCACTGGTAGCTGCCATCAAATAAACTTCACCATTTTCGTAATACTCGCGGAAAGTAGTTTCAAGATCCCGCTTCATTGCTGCAAGCATTTCTCTCTTTGCCTTCTTCATCCCACGACACTTTTCGTAGTTGTCAAGGACTCCTACGTTCAGCGATAAAATCGGTTTGATATTAAGGAGTGTACCAACTGCTGCTGTGGCTGGTGTGATACGACCACCCTTTTTCAGATATTCCAATGTTTCCACCGCAATATAAATCGACATCTTGTCCTTCGCGGCTTCGAGAATTCCTTTAATCTCTTCCGCGCCGTAGCCTTCTTCGATTAACTCCAAAGCATCTAGTATAGAACGGTGCATTGGTGTAGCGATTCGTCCGTTATCCACTACAAACACTTTCCCCTCAAATTCATCGTCCTGGGCAAGCATCATCGCTGTATTACAAGCGCCACTAAGACCGCTGCTAATTGTCATATATAATATTTCTTCAAACTCCTTGAGACCTTCACGCCAGATATTCATAACCTCTTCTGGCGATGGCTGTGAAGTTGACACAGTTTCTCCTGCATTTAATCTTTCAAAGAATTCTTCTCTGGTTATCGAAACTCCCTCATAGTAACATTCATCGCCAAAATAAAACGGCATCGGAAGTACCTTAACTCCTAACCTAGCAGCTTCTTCCAGTGAAATTCCACCATGACTATCTGTAATCACTCCGACTTTTTTCATATTATTACCTCTTTTTCCACAGTAAAATATCAATATATTAAAATCCGTTTAAACATTATAACACATTTCTCTGTATTTTTAGTGATAAAAAGAGTTTTTATCAAAATTTAATATTCATATTCGAAAGAGGCCTGCTCTGTTTCAAAATCAAAGAGCGTGTTACCATTTTTCCGAAACCGATAGTAAGCACGACATGCCGCACTTTCATGAACCGTTCTCACCATATCCCCCTTTGTCGGAGCCTTAAGTGGATGTCCAGCCGATTCCAGCAACCTAGCCTCCAATTCCAGTTTCCCTTGAACAATCCGAAGTTCCCCATTCTGATTCTTGACTACCTTAGCTCCTAAATAGGTAGCTAGTCTGTACGCTCTCCCCTCCCATAGCACAATGCCTATGATGCCAGTAAAATGAGTACCTGCAATCGGAATATCTGCCACAGACAGCATAAGTGACCCATTTGGAAAACAGCACTGTGTCCATACATATTCTTTTGGAAACGATTTCCCGCGGTCTCCTTCCCAGTAGCCCCACGCATTCTGAAAAAAATAGTTTTTTCCATTAATCCGTACAGCTCCATTCACAGTATGCCGCATACTCCACACACTGTGGCGGCATTCCATAAACGGCACAAAAGCAAATGGACCCATGATATCGTATTTCAAAGCTGAAAGCGGTCCAAAATCCAATTTCCCTTCTATATTTAACTCCGGTGTATGCACGTCTAATCGTATGCCATCCTCACCAAAATAATTCTCTTCTATATAAATAGTTTTTCCTACTCGGCAGAATACATTGCCTGGAAACGTAACTGTCCATGCATCATTGTCCGTAATAATCTGGATAGAACAGGTACGGCTTTGCCCTGTCTGATGAACGGCTGGTATTACCGCCAGAGTCTGCGCGGCAGTCTGGCATTTAAAATACCACCCGTAGAAAGAATCTCTCATATCTCTTCACCTCAAACAAAAAGATATTCCTTATTCTTCCTCGGATGGCAATAATTTATTCTTTATTTTTGATTCCTAGTTGTAAAACAACTTCTCAACGTCCAGTTCATTCTCAATCATACCTGATTCAAACATAAAATCGGCTGTTCTCTGGAAGCCCTGTTTATCTTCCTCTGTGATTTCTGTGGAGAAATTGTAGTATTCATACATTTCTTCCACAGCAGTTGCTTCAAGGTCAAGGGCAGTTGCCGCGATTTCCAGTGCTTCCGCTTCATTTTCCCTAATAAATTCTGCTATTTTCTCCTGTGCCTGTGTCAGTTTCTCAATGACTTCAGGATATTTGTTATAGAAGTCGTCCGTAACCGCCACCGCAATAATTGCATCAATCAGACCTTCTCCGTCAGTAATCATATGGTACCCTTGTTGCTTTGCCTGATATGCGGTTGCACCTGCGAGTAAAGCGACATCAAGACTACCTCCATCCAAAGCCGCTTTTGCTTCAGGAATAGACATGTTTACGTAATTCACATCTTCGATAGTCATATCTGCTGTTGCGAGGTAAGAAACCAAGAGTTCATGCAAATTTGTGCCTGCTGGACCGGCAATTGTTTTTCCCCGCAAATCTTCTGGAGAAGCAATGCTTGAATCCTGAGAATACATACAGAAAGCCTTCGGAGAACGACTGTACATATTTAACACTTTGATATCTGCATCATTTGCTGCTGAAAGAATTACAGACGAAGCACCCACGGCATAGAGCACCTGCACATCACCAGATGCCAGTGCCTGTGTCTGATCAGCACCCGATGTCAGTTCTGCATACTCTACATCGATGCCCATATCTTCAAATGTACTTGCAAAAATGCCTTTTTCTTTTTCAATAATCGTTGGAACATTAAGCGGTGCTGTTACATAAGTAAATGTAAGCTTCTCTGGAAGCCCTTCTGCCCCCGAACCGCCACATCCTGTCAAACTCGCCACAGTCATAAACGCTGCCATTATCAAGCTAAAAATTTTCTTTTTCATACTAATCTCCTAAATAAAAATATTTTTTATAAATCTAGTTGTTCAATGATATTTTTCTTTAGTATAAGACTTTGTTCTTCGTTATTTTCTTCAACCACAAATTCCGATTTAATCTGACCATTTTCAATCACGACTATCTTGTGTCCGAGAAGTAACGCTTCATCAATGCTGTGGGTGACAAAAAGAATGCTCACGCCACAGTCACGCTGCAGCCGAATCAGTTCCTTCTGCATCTGAGCACGGGTAAAATAGTCCAGAGCAGCAAAAGGCTCGTCCATCATGATGAAAGAAGGATGAATAGCCATCGCCCTGGCAATTGCCACCCTCTGCTGCATGCCACCGGAAAGCTGATTTGGATATGCTTTTTCAAAACCATTTAATCCAACAACATCAATAATACTTTGGATAGCCTTATCGTCACATTCCTGCTTCTTCAAACCGAATTTCACATTATCCCAGACATTCAGCCAGGGCATCAGGCGTGACTCTTGAAAAACAAACGCCGTTTTGTGCGCCACATCAAATGCAATCCCGCCTGCATCCGGCTCCTCCAAACCACCTACTAATCTCAAAAGTGTGGTCTTTCCGCAGCCACTTCTGCCGAGAATCACTGTAATGCTATCCTCTGGAATCCACAGATTAATACCCTTCAAAACGTTGATTTCCCGTTCCCCTACCATATATGATTTTTGTATGTTTTTGAGTTTAATTCCAGCCATTTTCACCAGTTCCTTTAAATAATTTTTTGATGACAATTCCGAAAATTTTATCGGTCACAAGCCCGACAATACCAATGACGAAAATCCCTACTATAACCTTATCCGTACGGGACATTTGCTGTGCAAATAGAATCATATGCCCGAGTCCTGTGGATGCCGCCACCATCTCAGCACCGATAATCGCTCTCCAGCTATACCCCATGCCGATGCGCATACCAACCAGAATATCCGGCAGAGCCGCCGGAAGGACAATAGACTTGAATTTTTCAAGTCTGGTATAGTTAAAGGTATCCCCTACTTCCAACAGGCGTTTATCACAACCAGTAAAGCCTTTTACGATATTCAGATACATCGGGAAAAAGGATGCCAGCACTATAATAACGGTCTTTGTCGTTTCACCGATGCCACACCACAAAATAAGCAGCGGTATCATGCTGAGCGGAGGCACATTTCTAAAGAACTGCAAAATATACTCATAATATTTTTCAGCAACAGGCAAAAGAACTCTAGACATTCCCAAAGAGAAAGCCAACACAAAAGCGATTAAAAACCCTTTCAGCACACGGCCAAAACTAATCGCGATGTCCACAAAAATCTCACCGGATTGCAACATTTTCTGGGAGCTGTTAAACACCTTTTCAGGAGTCGGCAACACATAAGGGCTGAAAATTCCAAGTTTACACACCAGAGACCACCCACATAGGATGATTAAGATGCCGATGATAGGGCATAGTCTGCCTATGGTTTTCTTCATGATTCACACGCCCTTATGCCATCACCGTTATGACATCCTTCTTTACAAAATAGCATTTCGACAAGCTGCACCCCATCAGGTACATCATTTTCGAAATAATTTCGTATTTCTTCTTCTCCCGTGATGGAAACTGTTTTTAATCCCAATTCATCAAAGAACCCTGGCGGAATCGGACTTGCTTTCGGCAGAGAGCCTTTAGGCCTGTCGCCAATTATTTTGAGAAACTGATTCCACGGCACAAATTGAGTGTCTTTAAGCCCCAGTGCATTTCCCATGTCAGCAAGCGCCTGACAAGGAGTTGTAATAATTTTTTCTTCTCCCTGCAAATCTTCCCGCTCACTGACTTCTATTCCACAGTGGATAAGAATAGGATTTATGTTAGGAATGGTAGTGTCGGAAACAATGTCCACTTCATTCAACACCTCTTTTATTTTTGGACATCTCACATCCATAACTGCATTCGGTGCCTGCTGAGCAGCTAATCGATATTTTTCTTTTACTATCGTAAGCCAATCGCCGGACGCCTCCATACGTTTATAACCATTATGATGAAGAAATGCGTTCAGTACTTCAGGTTCATACATACCAGCTGTTACCGGATTAATCCATATATACGCCATAGAATCTTCCTTTCTAGTATTAATGTCGGTGTAGAAATATTAATCTCAACTCAGAGTTAGATACTTCTAACCACACGCGACAAAGAGTATCATACACATATATGGATGTCAACCGCTATGACCCTTCCTATTTCTGGTAACTTCTTTAAGACACGATACTTTAGTTTGCTAACACACTAATTTATTAAAGAAAATTGTTGCAATTTTCTCGCAAAACCTTTACAATGAACCTATTCTTTTATTTTTATCTGGAGGAAAAATTATGGTAAAGTTAATCACTGATATTAATTCGACAATCAATGGATTTGTCTGGGGACTTCCTATGATGGTACTGATTATGGGGGTAGGAATCTATTTAAGCATTCGCTGTGGTTTTCCGCAATTCCGCCATTTTGTACATATCATGAAGAATACCCTTGGCAAAGCATTCGAAAAATCAGAAAAAAAAGAAGGAGCAGTCTCACCATTTAAGGCCATGTGCACTGCGCTTGCAGCATCTATCGGTACAGGCAACATTGCCGGTGTATCTGGCGCAATCGCCATTGGTGGTCCAGGTGCGGTTTTCTGGATGTGGGTTTCTGCTCTCCTTGGAATGTGCACGAAATTCTCTGAGGTAACATTAGCATTAAAATATCGCGAACGTAACAAAGAGGGGGACTGGGTAGGCGGTCCTATGTACTATATTACAAACGGACTTGGAAAGAATTGGAGATGGCTGGCTAGCGTGTTTGCTGTCTTCGGCGCTTTAGCAGCATTCGGTATTGGTAATATGACTCAGATTAATACAATTGCGGGAACAATTAATACTGCTATTGCAGGATTTATTCCTACTACAGAGTCACAGCAGACAATCATCGCCTGGGTAGTTGCAATCATTTGTGCACTCATCTGCGCAATTGTTCTCATTGGAGGCATTCAACGTCTGGCTGATGTATGTGCATTATTGGTTCCTGTTATGGCGCTTATTTACATCGTTGCTGCTCTTACCGTAATTATGGTAAATATCTCTGCTGTTCCTGAAGCATTTTCAGCAATCATTAAGGGAGCATTTAATCCATCTTCTGTAGCTGGTGGTCTCGCAGGTGTTGGAATTAAAACAGCACTCACAAAAGGGGTAGGCCGTGGTATTTTCTCAAACGAGGCTGGTCTTGGTTCTGCTCCAATCGCTCATGCCGCAGCAGATGTTGACCATCCTGTAAAACAAGGTATCTATGGTGTTTTTGAAGTTTTCATGGATACGATTGTTGTTTGTACTATGACAGCACTCGTTGTTCTACTTGGTGTTGGTTTAGAAAATATTGAGTACGGTAATGATATCGGGGCAAACCTCACAATTATGGGATTTGAATCTGTTTTTGGTGGTGGAATTCCTGGAATCGCAGTAGCAGTCTGTCTCACACTTTTTGCTTTATCCACTGTACTTACATGGGCACTTTATGGAAGCCGCTGCGTGGAATATCTTTTTGGATACAGAGTATCTAAGATTTATCAGGTTATCTTCTGCCTGTTTGCATGTATCGCAGGTACTGTTGAGCTCTCACTTGCCTGGGCAATCGCAGATACCTTAAACGGGCTGATGGCAATTCCAAACCTGATTGCACTGGCGCTTTTAAGTCCTATTGTAATTAAACTTTCAAAAGAATACTTTGCTGAAGTAAAAGCGAATAAGTAGAGAAAACCTCATATCAAAGTTTTTATGCAGACTCTGATATGAGGTTTTTAATATTTTCCATCCGAATATAATACTCCAATAAACGAAGCACATACTCAGGAGCATGTCTATTATCTCTTTCCCATTCCGTAACTGTACGATACGGAATTTGAAAATATTCACAGAATTCGTATATAGGTAATATGCAACATGTTATTTTAAAAAATGAAAAGAAAGATATTAATTGCATGTCGCGCTTTTACTTATCAGAACACAAAAAACCACCCAAGGTGGTTTTTTACTTTGAATGCTTTATCCGATAATATCTTATAAATAGAATCACTGCATCAATCAGCATAAACGCCAGCACGTCATTCCATATATAGCTTCCAAGTGTCTGGAAATATGCTTGTTCTATCTTTGGAAAATAACCACCGCTGGCATTTATTCCAAAAACAACGATGATAATCACAGGCACCATAATAAGCACCATGGTACCTACATTATATAAAAATAGTTTCCTCATAGATATTGCTGCATTGTCCCTCACATAAAAGCACAATGCTGCAATATTACAAAGCTTATAGATTAAGAAGCTTACCGTAACGCATTTTACAGACAGAGAATCTGTATATACCCGCAATTCATATATAGTCTCAACTGCACCTTCAACCCCGTAAAATTCCTCTGGAAAATCCAAGGTTTCAAAAGTTGCAGTCGCATAAAGAAATATCAAACTTCCAAAGAGTACCGCCATCAGCCCTATTGTCATGATTTCGAAGGCGATTCTGCTTCTTCGAAGGCTCCCATCACTTTTTGCATACTGCTCCACGCCCGCTCCTCCTCTAACGAAGAGAATTACCGCAATGGCAATTACTACAAGAAACACGGAAGTTGCTCCGCCTGGCCAGAAAGCAATATCTGTTCTGTAATAACTGATATAACTAATTAACAAAAAAATCGGCATTAAAATACATAAAATGATACCAATTACATTATAGTGGATGCCTGCAGCCCCAAGCGATTCGCTGTGTTCCTCCACTGCTTTCACGCTCTGCTCCTTCACAGTACCTTCTTCTATATCATCCTTCAAAAGATAATCCGTAGTCACTCCGAATATCTGGCTCATTTTTAAAATCTTATCCAAATCTGGAACAGATTGTGCTCCCTCCCATTTCGAAACAGACTGTCTCGTTACGTTCAATTTCTCTGCCAATTCTTCTTGTGACCATCCACATTTCTTTCTTAATAGAATAATCTTATCCGCCAATATCATATTTCATGTCACCCCGTAAGTATTTTCTATATTTAAAATATCATTTTAGGGTGGTAAAAACAAGAAATTGCAACCGTCAATTTGTCAACTGACGGTTGCAATCGCTAATTTTTTCTAAATTTCCAGAAGTGACGCGAAACAAAAATTTTTCGCATCTTCATATTTTATATATGTATGATTACATTAATTTGCGGAACATTGCCTCAAACTCTTCAAGAGAGGCTGGTTTTGGATTTCCTGGTGCACAAGCATCTGCTGCAGCCGATTCGCAAAGGAAAGTAAGATCTTCTTCGCGAAGTTTTTCCAGTTTCGTAGGAATTCCAACATCAACAGATAACTGCTGTACTGCATCAATTGCTGCTTTTCTGTAAGCATCTTGATCCATACCAGTTGTATCAACACCAAATGCCTCTGCAATTGCTTTGTACTTTTCGCCTGTATTTTCTTTATTGAAATCCATAACGATTGGAAGCATCATTGCACATGCAACACCGTGAGGTGTATCATATACAGCACCAAGTGTGTGAGCCATAGAGTGAGCAATTCCAAGACCTACGTTAGAGTATGCCATAGCTGTCACGTACTGAGCGAGAGCCATTCCTTCACGTCCATCAGGGTCATTGTCAACTGCTGCGCGAAGGTTCTTAGCAATAAGTTTAATTGCTTCTAAGTTCAAGCAATCAGAAAGTGTCCATGCAGCGGCTGTTGTATAGCCTTCGATTGCATGTGTAAGAGCATCCATACCTGTAGAAGCAGTAAGTCCTTTTGGCATAGAAGACATCATATCAGGGTCTACAACTGCGATGTCTGGAATATCGTTAGGGTCTACACATACAAATTTACGTTTCTTTTCAACATCCGTGATAACGTAATTGATTGTAGATTCGGCACCTGTGCCACCTGTTGTAGGAACAGCGATAGTAAATACAGTACGATTTTTGGTTGGAGCAACTCCTTCCAGAGAGCGAACATCATAATATTCTGGATTGTTTACGATGATACCAATACCCTTTCCTGTATCCATGGAAGAACCGCCGCCAATAGTAATCATAAAGTCAGCTCCGCATGCTTTGTAAGCATCTACACCGTGTTGTACATTTTCGATTGTTGGGTTTGGCTTAATGTCTGTATAAAGTTCATAAGCAATGCCATTTTCTTCGAGAAGATTTGTAACTTTAGCTGTAACGCCAAATTTTACAAGATCTGGGTCAGAAGCAACAAATGCTTTCTGGAATCCTCTTGATTTAATGATGCCTGGAATTTCATTAATAGCACCATGACCATGATAAGAAATACCGTTTAATACAAATCGATTTACGCCCATAATTGTGTCTCCTTTTCTTGAAATATAATGAGTTTTCTTTCATTTTATCTCACGCAAAAGCAATTGTCAATTTTTTATCACACATTGTTGATTAATACATTTTCTCTGGTATTTCCTCATACACAATCTCTCTTAATTTATCAAAATTTTCTCTATTGTTAGCCGCAATAACTCCAGCTGGTCTGTCGAGTGGAAATGTCTCTTCGTGAAGAACTTCCACAAATCCACCCGCCTCTTCAATAATAACCAAGCCGGCTGCAATGTCCCATGGGAATAACCTGATTTCAAAGTATAATTCCACGCGTCCTGCTGCCAAATATGCCAGCTCGATTGCAGCAGAACCGAATCTGCGGAAATCATCTGATTCAAAATACACTTTTTCAATAATATTAAAGCACGGCTTTGCCAAATCTTTGTTGTACAAACTTGCCGCCGAACACAACGTTGCATGTTTGAAATCTCTATCTGAAACATGTATTGGTTTCCCATTTAAAAATGCGCCTTTCCCGCGCTCCGCCCAGTACATTTCGTCTCCATACGGCTCGTAAATCACACCAAGATAAGGTTTCTCATCTTTTACAAGTCCAACCGAAATTGCGCTTGCCCCAAGCCCTCGGATAAAATTAGACGTTCCATCAATTGGGTCCACCACCCATATATATTCACTCTCAATGACTTCTTCTTCCTCTTCTTCTCCGAGAAACGTACTTCCCGGAATCAACTTTGGCAAATGTTGTTCCAAATAATGCTGCACATTCACGTCCGCTGAAGTCACATAGTTAGAATCATTTCCTTTTTGCTCGATTATTATGTCTGCTGTCATCAACTTGCTCGCTTCTCTTACAATCTCAATAATTTTATTTATCATGACAAATACCTCTCTTTATTGCATCATCATTTTTATAATAGTAACATAACTTTTTTGTTATTAATTGCACTCTTTTAAATACATAAATTGACAAAAAAACGATAAAATAGTATTATAATTATAAGATAACTTGTGAAGGAATAACACTGGGTCCCAGAATGGGGTAGGTACTTTGATACTGAGCATTCCTATGTGCCTGGGGTTATCTTTTTTATTTACTTTTTTTCAAACTTTCTACAAAATTGTGCGGATCTTTTTCTATTTCCGAGACAATAAATTCAATAAATTGTTGAGAGTATGTATACGAGTGTTGTTTTCCTATAATGTGTTTATAGGCATATTTTGTTTCTTGCTTTATATCATAAAAATCAATTACTAAACTCAGTACAAACTGATTGAATCCAGATTTATAACCTAATTTGATATTTTTCTTTTTTAGACTCTCTTGCACAGCTGTAATTACATTATTAAACGAATACTTATGCGTGTCAGACGGGTCTTTTAAATCTTTTACCATAGTAACTTTTGTATCAGAATTTGAATTAATGCTTACAATGAAATCAGCTTCTTCCTTCTTTTTAGTTATATACAAATTTTGTTTGATGTTAATGGAAAATTTATCTGAATTGTAAGTGGTACTTAAAACATCGATTTCGTTAGCCTGCTTAATGAGCTTTTCAGCTATTTCTGGTGAGTATTTCAACTTAATTTCCTCATTGGACAAAGGTTCGTATCTTGCAGAAATTGTGAGAAAGTTCTGCGCGATATATTTAGTAATATCTATGTTATGGAAACGCTGTATTTCGTTTACGAAGTTCAGAACACATGCCTGGAAAAGAGGCGCATATTTAACTTCGTAATCTTCGGTAATGTAATGAGTGCTAATATTTCTGAGTTCAATAATTTTTTCCAAATTTAATCTAATACGCGTATTTTTGTCAGTGTAAATTTTTCGAATAACATTATCTAAACTTAAGGTTCTATCTGGCTTATCTGGAAAATAAATACTTTCTCCACGTTTTAATAGTATAGCCTTTAACATCAGTTCCCATGCGTTCACGATAAAGAAAGAAAAGCCTTCAATTCTGTACTTGATAGTAGGTTTATTATATATTTCAAGTCCCATTATAAAAGCCTCTATCGATTTTTCTACTAATTTATCTTCAAGTTTCTCCATATTTCTCACCTTTCTTTTTATCATTTATTTGAGCTCCTCTTTATTAATAATAATTCTTTTTTTGATTGTTTTCAACCAACAAAAACTCCCTGCATCAAACAGCTTTCAAACGCAACAATGGAGTGCGATTTTGTTAAAATCCCACTCCAACTATCGACCTAGAACCCGATTACACTAGGTCTTTTCACTTTACCAATGCCCTTGACAGAACATTCTCTCCACTACTGCCACCATAATGGTCGTCAACACATTGGCTATGACAATTATTCTTTTCAGTTTCTTTGTATCCTCGACTCTTTTCCGCAGCCCCAAATATACGATTGGAAGTTCCACCGCTACTGTCACAATCAAGAAACAAATTCCAACTGTATATACAGGCCAGTGTTCAAACATGTCACTTATAGGCTGATAACCTTTACCCTCTATAAGTCGACAGTAATTTACTATGTATGGACACACAAAGGATAACAGATTTGCCACTGTGACACAAGCCATTGTTCTGTAATAACTTTTTAGTCCGGCACAGCGATTTATCATCACGACCTCAATTAATATGGTTGCAACCGCCACCACAGGCAAGACATCATATGGTCTTGTTTCAGAAATCCAGCACCAGGAAGAATTGGCACTGACCACCTGCGGAATGGACAAAAGCAGCAAAAATACTATGATTAGCGTTGTTTTTCTATTTTTCATCCTTCATACCTCCTGTCTTTTCCATGACCAAATCATATAATTCTTTGGAATAAACCACATATTGCTTTTCCGTCTCATTTCCTGAATCAAGAGATTTTTTCTCAATAGAATAAGTAAGAACATTTTCTTCTGCAACAACTAATGTATAGGTAAACTCATCGCTGTCATTTAGGACAGTGAGACAAATGGAAATGCCTCCCTTCTCAGCATACTCCATATTTCCATTTTCAGATGACATAATCTCCGACTCAGAATTTCGAATAATGTCGAGCACTTTCTCTATCTCTTCTTCTGTAAGAGAAATCTCCTGCTGCTTTTCTTCTTCAGGATAAGTCACCTGACAATGATACATATTTTCTTCCGTCACTTCCGGAGACTTACTTTGAAATTGTTCCTTCAACTCTTCTCTAAAGGTCGGTGAAATTGCAGCAGCTACACCGACAGAAAGGAATACGCAGATTAGAATTGCCGCTGCTGCCGTTGCAAATTTTCTTATTGGAAAATGTACTCTTTTTGCATTTACTGCTTCATCAATAAGGTCGTCATCGATGCGCTGTAAAATATCATGAACCGTTTTATATTCCGACATAAAATCCCTCCTTTTCCAGATACATTTTCAAGCGATTTCTGGTGCGTCGCAGAGTAGATTTTACGGTATTCGGTTTCATCTGGAAGCGTTCTGCAATGTCCTCGATTGAATCGTAAAAGAAATATCTTCTTAAGAATATATTTCTCCTTTCATAACTTTCCTTGCGCAAAAATGTACTGATGGCTTGCGCCAACTCTTTATCCTCGAACTCTTTATCCGTCCCCGCAAGAACTCGTTCCATCTCGGAAAGCGGAACTTCCACACGGCGGTTTCTCTTCTCTGCAGTCATATACTCATACTTCTTCGATGCCTGATTCTTCGCAATGCGACACAAAAATGCAGACAAATACTTGGGTCTTGACATCGGCATGGCATTCCATGCTCCCAGATAGGTATCGCTCAAGCATTCTTCCACATCTTCGTGCATGAGAAGAATATTCTTTGCCACTGAATATAGCAGATTTTCATACTTTATTTTCGTCTCGGAAATAGCCTGCTCGGAACGCTGCCAGTATAAATCTACAATGCTTGAATCTTCCATTGGCACTTCCTCCTTTTCATTGGTATGCTATTTAGTACGATTTTGACTGGTAATGGTTGCAGGGGATTCATAATTCATCACTCTTTTTTTATTACATTTTATCTTTAATTATCCTTTCTGTCTACTTGGCTCTTTATCCAAAAAAATCCTCCTATCTTCACCAAATTCGGTTCTAATAAGAGGATAAAATATAATATATAATTTTTCATTGAACAGAAAAGTCCAATCTTCCAGTTCAATGTCGATGAAAACGGAGTCCAGAGGTGCCCCTTCATAGCTTATTAATTCTTGCTTACCATAAAAAATGTCAATTCTATCGGGCACTTTATCGTATCCGCATATGCTTCTGTGATCTCTTTTGCTTTGTCATGCCAATTCTGTTCATCATCAAAGATTCAATTCTTAACCATTCCATTTATTTATTCCTCCACTTTCCAAACTGATAAAATCCTTCACTTAAATCTTTACATACCTTTGATTCCTGCTATTAGGCTTATCTGGAATCGTCATTCGAATCAAATTCATATCTATTGCCGGACGCAAATAATTTCTGCGGAATCCTTCTTTTGATTTCAATCCCAACTTTTCCATGAGTGCTTTGCTTGTGTAAGGAATATCGTATTCCATAACCCCAAGCATTTTCTTGATATATTCTGAAAGCTGTTCATTATCCCCGCTAATCTGTACAGAAATATCATCCAAAATTTTATCAATCTGCGACAGCATAAATTCAATAAGAATTGTAGAGGCACCATCTACATGACATTTAGCAATCGCATCATAATATTCGTCTTGAAACTTCTCTATCTGGCTTTCAATCGGAATATACTCAAATACTGGTTTCCATTTTGAAAGAATCGCTGTATGCCATAATCTTGCCATTCTACCGTTGCCATCAGAGAACGGATGAATAAAAACGAATTCATAATGAAATACACTACTAAGAATCAATGGATGAACACTATTTTTTCCTTCATCCATCCAGCTAAATAGTTCCTCCATTAACTGTGGAACAAATCGTGCAGGCGGTGCCATAAAAATACACTGTTCGCCATTAAAAACACCTTCTTCGCCTCGGCGGAAAGCACCGGATTCTTCCACTACATATTTGGTCATAATACCGTGAAACTTCTTCAAATCTCGTATGCTGTATGGATTAATTTCAGAAAATTTTTCATATGCAGCATATGCATTTTTTACTTCTTGAATTTCTTTCTTCTCGCCCAAAACCATCTTTCCATTGATAACGTCCCTGACCTGTCCAAGGGATAACGAATTAGCTTCAATCTTCAAGGAAGAATGGATGGATTTGATACGATTATTTTTTCTCAAGTGTGGTTTTGATTCTAAATTACTAGTTGCCGTAATACGCCCAATCTTTTCCGAAATAGATGACACATATGACAATATTTCATTTGTAATTGTAAAAGGCGGTTTATAATCCCCCATGCACGCACCTCCATTTACTTGCGTATTATCTTACGCACTTTCTTCCTCTATTATACAACAATACCGAAAAATTTCAATCCCTGTACCAAACCTTAGTTCTCATCCCAGTTGACACCTTGAACGCATAAAAAGAGGCATTTCGTCGTGACTTGTTTTTTCTTGCTCATTCTGCTTCATAACAAGTTCATATGACGGCATAATAATTTTCTCATATCTCGCACTAATATATGTCTTATAGAACTCTTTTTGCAAATCTGAGATACAAGGTACTTTATCAATAAAATCATAATAACTAATTTTTCTTCCATTCTGCTTAATTGCAGATGTTGGAAACTGATATACTCTTGAATTTAATTCATTCTCGTCTTCTAAGACTCGCTGCATTATTTTCTCATCTGCCTGCGGAAGCAAGCAGCTGCCGCAGTCATATATCGGTGCTAATTCTGATGTCTGTGAAACTGAATCAAAGATAAATCCCCAATTTCCGTTCTGTTCCGCTACCATTGTGTTCAGAGTCTATTATAGTGTTTTTAATTGAACAGAAATCATACAATGCTTTTCCGTTCACAGTAAAGTCTTTACATGCGCAAACAATTTTTTCTTTACCTTTCACCTCAAATGTACCAAGCATTGTTTCTTGTGCAGGTATACCTAACATATTAAAAATACTGCTTGCAATATGCTCACTAAAGCAACTATTTGTATACGATAATTCAGAAGGTTTCTCTTTCGCAGATGGTGGGAATTTCAGCATATACTGTTTTCCTTCATACTCAATGGCAATCTTTTTTCCATTTGCTCCATTATAAGCTTTTCCTATTACTCTTTTGCATTGTGTAAAATCAATCACTTACCTCACCTCCATAAATATTTTTTCCTCAAATAATCCGCATGCTCAGGTGTTATAATACCATCGCTAATCTCAGCCATATTAATACTTCCATACAATTCCCCCCATAAACAATCAATCAAGCGAGAACCTTTTTGCAATGCCTCCTTGTATGCATCAAGGTCATGCTGAAGATATTCCGGCAAACCATATTCATAAGAACGTTCACGTACAATTTGAACCTGTTGCATTTCCTCTTTTTCAATAATAACTGTTTCTATCAACGATTCCATTGAAACATTTAATGTTTTCGCAATTCTATATAAAGTTTCTGCGGAACACTTTTCAATACGACTTTTCCCACTACATAAGTCATTCAATGTAGCATGTGGTACACCACTTAATTTCTCGACAACTGTTAGTTATTTTGGAAATGACGATTTTAAACATTTCAAAAACATGGATGACTATCAACAAAATTTTCTTTCTCAAATGATTCTATCGTGCATACCGATAAGCAATTTTACAACCCCGTTTGTATGCTTCTGTAAAATAAAGTTCTAGTCCCATCTGAGAGTACATATCATTTTCATGTCGGTTTGGTTTGGATGCTATACTTAATTCAAGATTCAAAATCTCCATGTGCCGCCATTTTTTTAGACGTTCAATAATATTATCCCAGTCAGCGATGCCATCGTAAGGAAGCAGATGTAAGTCATCTGTCCAAAAAGTTTTTCCGTCAAATCTGCTGATGCCTAAATTATCATTCAAATGAGTCATAACAAGGCGGTCACCATATTTGGCAAGCAAATCCTGCGAATGGTTATAGCACATTTCGTGTCCAGAATCCCAACAAAATCCAACTGTAGGGTTGGTTTTATAATGTTCCATCAGCGCGAAGAAATATTCTTCCCCTTCCACATTTTCAAAGGCAATTGTAATACCGTATTCTTCGGCCCGGCCTATAATTTCATCGAAATTTTGAAAATAAAGCTTAGAATCATCAAACTCATATTCAAAACCAATCCATGTATGTACAACCATGATTGGAATACTCCATGCTCTGCAATCATCAAGGACTTTTAACAACTCCTTCTTGGCTGGATTACAAATCTTTTCATCAGAGCTCCACATGGCTGCAGCGTTTCCGAAAGGTGCATGCAAAGATTGAATAATCATTCCATATTCTCTTGCCTTTTCTATTAATTCAGCAAGTTCCGCTCCCTCCTTCCACTCTGGTGAAATTGCGTCAAACCCAATTTCTTTCAGCATTTTAACTACATCAAGAGTTGGAATTGGATAATTATAACCTACAGATATTCCTATTTTTTGTTTATACATAATTCCCATCCTTTTCATTTATTTAAAGTATTATTACTAAGTTTACCAGAAAAGCATCGACATGAAAATGCCTCCTTCTACACTTCGCGCAACAAACATGCAAATTTTTAGGCGGAGCGGATATACCGCCCCGCCTGATATAGTATCACTCGGTCTATTTGCCCTCTTCTTCTTGTTTCTTTTTCTTCATCACTATTATAATAAGAATCGCAAGCATTACAAGAGCCGCTGCACCAATGATAACACCAGTCATCTGTTCTGCCGTGAAACCACTTACATCATCTGCATCATCTGCAAGACCTAATAATTCCAACTGTGAACGTGCAACACTGGAATCTTCAACACTGAATTTTTCTGCTTCTTTTCCTGTAGACAATCCATATGAGAGATATAACGCATCATGGTCAACATATACCAATCGATAGTCTGACTCAATTCGTGGGCTCACAGCATTCATAAAGTCTGCAAGTGTTGACGTAAATGTAATTTCATTTTCTCCCTCTACTAACTCTACCGTAATCGTTCTCGTAGTCGGAGCAACCAAGCTTCCCATCTCGTATTCTACCAATTGTTTGTCTTTTCCATTTACAATTACTGCGAAACCTATCTTTTCTAATTCCTCAGGCGTATAGTTGATTAATCCTGTTCTGAATTTTACAGAAAGAGTATAAGTTCCTGCTTTCTCAGCTTCAAATGTATAAGTAACACGTGGCACATCATCTAGATTTTCTACATCCAAGGCTTCAAATGTAATTTTATTTTCATCAATGTAGCCGTAAGATGCATTTCCTAAATACGCTTCACCTGACATACCCTCTTCCGACTGCTCTAAATAACTCACATAGGTTGCTTCTTCCGCTTCTAAGACACTAGTAGGAAGGAATGTAAGCTTTTTCGCAGTTTCTGGTGACATCTCAATGTAGTCAAAATCATTCCATACATAGCCTTTACCTTGAATACTGTCTCCTGTGAAGTGACTAATTCGTACTTCATTGATTCCTTTTTGTAGAGTCAATGTTACCGGTATAATTCTCGCTACACTACTTGTATCTTTATGTGTATAGAATTTTTGCACTTGTCTTGTATCACCATTCTCAATTACGATACTGCAAAGTTGCTTTTCTGCGGTCATAGCGGCTGCCATTCCACTAGTCAATGCTACGTAAATTGTGTATTCGCCTGCTGCACTCGCATCAATATAATATTCTACGTAAGGTGTCACTGTAGGATCAATACCGTTCTTAACAATCTCTGCTACTGTTTGTGCCTTCAGATACTGAGCACTTCCAGCACCATTTTTTGTGATTTGTGTAAGGTTTGGCATTGCATATTCTTCCACTTCAATCGCTTCAAATGGTTCTTCTAATTGCTTCTTATCAGGAGCCTTTTCTACAGTAAGTCCTTTTCCAAGGATAATCATTTCCATATCCATCCATGGATAAGCCTTCTTATCAAACTTCGCTGTTTTTGCAGCTGTTTCGAAGTCCGCTGGCATTGGAGTAGTGAATACTAATGTATGTGTTCCCGCAGTCAATGGAATTGAAACATGACTTCTAAATTCAGATAATGTCATTGTATATGTAGTTACTCCATCCACAAGAACACCTATCTGTTTCGATGTTGCAGTCGTGTCATATTGTGATTTGAAATATACATCGTATGTTCCATCTGCTGCTGCCTTAACCTGAATTGCTGCATATGGCATTCTGTAAAGGTATGCATAGTTCAAGATATCTACTGACAATCTATCCCATCTCATATCATTATAAGAACCTCCGCCAAGTACGTCTCCCTGATCCTTATAATTGTTAAATGTCACGTATTTTTCATCTCCAGCATGAATTTGTGTTGCACCTGTTCCATTTGCTGAAAGTCCGCTTTGAATATCAAGATAATCGTATCCAATCCATCCATTTGCATCTGTTTGGTCTGCTGTCACACCGAAGCATTGAATGATATTTGCACCTTTTTGTAATTCTACAAGAAGATTTACTGCATCATATCCATTCCAGTTGCCAGCAAACTCGGCTTTATAAGCTTTACCATTTACTAAGATAGTTCCGTATGGCAAGCTTCCGCTGCCTTCCAAATATGCGCCAACACGGATCATATATGTTCCAGTTTCTTTCGCATTGATTGAGTACTGTACATAAGATTGAGAGGTATTTGCTTTCAATTCTTCAGCAGTCACTTTTCCGTCAATTGCAGCGCCTTTTGCACCCATGATGGTTGTCATAGCGTTATTGTATCGTGCTGGATAATTCTTTGTCACATCGGTGTCATAATTTCCATGGTATGTTGCATATACAATGTCTTCTGCTTCCACTCTCGTGTAACTTGTCATTGCTCTTTGGATATCCTTGTCTGTTGGTGCCTTGCCAAAGCTTAAGCCAATGCCAAGCTTAAATGAAGAATAATCCATCCAAGGATAGTCTTGATTTGTACCCATTGTTGAAGGAGCACTTACCATATCACGAGGAATTGGAGATGTGAAAATAATCACATGTTCACCTTTTGACAAGTATACTGTATTTAACAATTCATTATCTTCTGATAAATTCACGATGTGTACTGCACCATCTACAATCATACCGATTGTTTTTGCATCCGTACTTGCAGTGAATTTTGTTACAATTTGGTATTCTCCTGCTGTTTCTGCATTTACAGTAAATGCAATGTATGGCCACCAATTTGCTCTGTCAGGTTTTACATCACTATAGATTCCGAGCATATCTTCATATAGAGATGGATAGTCATAACGAATATGTCCATAATTTGTTTGACCATCTTCACCATTTCCTACACCGAATGTATTTCCATTATCCAAATACATATTCAGTTTCAGATATGTTTTCCAATCTTTGTCTGACGCACTCACTTCCATGAGTTCAGTGCCAACTCCGCCTGGAATATCTATAAAGTCGTAACCAATCCAGCCATTTGTGTCTTTCTGGTCTGCAGTCACGCCGATACATTGAATGATGTTTTCTCCTGCTTTCAATTCCACTTGGAGATTTACAGCATCGTATCCATTCCAATTGCCAGTAAACTGAGCTTTATAAGCTTTACCATTTACCAAGATTGTTCCATATGGAATAGTACCTTTTCCTTCCAGATAAGCACCTACACGAATTGTGTAAGACCCTGCTTTATCTGCAAGTACCTTGTACTCTACATAAGATGTCTTGTTTGCATCTAAACCATTTTGGATTTCTTTATATGTTTGTGTTGAATTTACTTTCTTTTCTGAATCAGAAGCCTTGCCATCAATCTTAGCACCTTTGATTCCTTTTACCTTAACAACACCGTTACCATATCTGTCTGCATATTTCTTCGAAATATTTGCATTATAGTTTCCATTTGATGTTACAAAAGAAATATCATCTGATTCAATTCTTGTGAATCCTGACATTGCATTTTGAATATCAGTATCTGTTGGTTTCGTTCCAAAACTCAAACCATCGCCTAATTTAAATGCTTTAAAGTCCATATATGGATATTCAACATTTGAACCTGTTGTGGATGGTTTCATTTCCATATCACGAGGCATTGGGGATGTGAAAATAACCACATGTTCGCCTTTTGTCAAGTAAACAGTTCCAGTAACGTCACCTTTCTTTGTTGTTACGTCCACAACATGCATTGCACCATCTACAATCATACCAATGGTTTTTGCATTTTTGTTTGTAGTAATTTCTGCAGAAATCTCATATTCGCCATCTGCTTCAGCATTTACGGTAAACGCAATATATGGCCACCAATTTGTTCTGTCAGCTTTTGAATCACTATAGATTCCGAGCATATCTTCATATAATGATGGATAGTCGTAACGAATATGTCCATAATTTGTTTTACCATCATCGCCATTACCTACACCGAATGAAGTGCCATTATCCAAGTACATATTCAGTTTCAGATAATCTTTCCAATCCTTATCAGATGCACTTACTTCTTCATTAAATAAATTCAAAGTAAATTGGTTAACTGCTTTGAAATATGCTGGCTCATTTTTTGCAGCCTTCACAGTTGATAAGTACTCTACCTGAACTGTCTTTCCGTCTTCTGAGAAATAGAGCATTGCCAACATACCTGTTGAACCCATGTCGCTATCTACACCCTGTGCATCAATCAGCATAGATGTAACCATATTTCCGTTGTCCCCTTTGTCACGAGACACCACGATGTTATCACTTGGATCATGACCACACATTACTAAAACAATGTTTTCATATTTTGAAACCAGTTTTTCCCAAATGTCATCGCCGTTGTTATACCCGCCATTACCTATAGGTGGACAGTTTTCATTCGCATCTAATGTAGTTCCATCTCGATATAAATAAGCATGAGTTGTAATAATTACTTGGTATTCAGAGTGTTGCTTAATAATTTTTTCTGCCCACTTCAGGACATCATCATCTGGACCAAAATCCAATGTCAGCATGAGATATTTTACTTCACCGACTTCAAAGGTTCTCCATGAGTTAGAAATATTATCTCCACTATAGAATCCACCTGTCGCAAATTGAGCTCTGTAATCATCAGTACCCATATATGCTGTATAATCATCGGTGTTATAATTCGCTGCACTTGAAGACTTACCATATGTAGGCAAATCATGATTTCCACGAATTGCAGAATAAGGAATTCCCGCAGCAGTCAATCTAGCATGCTGTTCTTGAGCCAATGTCCATTCTGCAGCATTATTATTATCAGTGATATCACCTAATCCAAATACATATTCAATCTTCTTGCTCTCTTGGTTATTAATAATCCAGTCAAACATTTTTTCCAGATTACTTTCTCCTTTTGTTACGTCGTTTTCCGTAACAATTTGAATATCTGGAAGCACTGCAAAGGAATATGCGTAATCTGTCACTGGAGTTTTATCAAAATAAGGAAGTTTTGCTTCAAGGTGGTTGTCACCTATCGTATCTGGAACATCTTTATCTTTTTCTGCATTTTCTAGTTCGTATCGTGTATAAGGTGTTGGAGCACTTGCTTCTGCCTTATAAACTTTCAAAACTTCTTCTTTCGAAAGAGCTTTGTTATATAATGCTACTTCAAGAATTCTTCCTTTGAAATAACGTGCATTTGGACTTCCTTCTTCTGTTGTTGGACGTAAATCGCCACCTAACAGGTATTGATTCTTAACAGCTTCCATATTGATGTCAGCCTCAGATGTAAGCGTCGCTACTAAAAGGCCATTTTTATAACAAGAAACATCATTTCCTGAAATTGTGAAAGTAAGGTTTGTCCATTCATCTGCACAAACATCAACCATATTAAACTTCAGACTCACTTTTTGTCCTTTATCGTTAATATGATAGAAACTTGGTACTCCATTACCATCAATTTCAAAGTTTGTACATGGTGTTTCACCATCTAAGTAGTTACCAAATAGAACTCCACCTACTGGCATATAACCTGCAGGAAGGTATACCCAAGTTGAAATTGTGTATGGTTCTTCAGAAATAGTACCTTCTGTTTCATAAGTTGTTCTTCTTTCGAAAGACAATCCTTTTTCTACAGAAGTATTTGTATATTGTCCTTCTTTGTGGTAAGTAAATTCACTTGGAACCTCAATAAAGTCGTAACCAATCCAAGCTGTATCTTTACATGCTTGGTCTGCTGTAATACCGATGCATTGAATGATGTTCTCTCCTGCTTGCATTTCTACAGCAAGATTTACTGCATCGTATCCGTTCCAGTTTCCTGTAAACTCAGCTTTATAAGCTTTACCATTTACTAATATAGTTCCATATGGCTTGCTTCCGCTACCTTCTAAGTATGCACCTACACGAATCACATATGTTCCTGCTGCTGGCGCGTTGATTGCGTACTGTACGTAAGATTGAGAAGTGTTTACCTTCAATTCTTCAGCAGTTACTTTTCCATCAATTGCAGCGCCTTCGATTCCTTGAATCTTAACACTATCCTTGGCAATAGTAGTGCCATATCTTCTTGTATAATCCTTTGATATCGCTGTATTATAGTTTCCATTTGTTGATGCATAAAGAACATCTTCTGCTTCAATTCTTACGTAGCTTGTCATTGTAGTTTTTACATCAGCGGCTGTTGGTTTTGCCACGAAACTTAAACCAGCGCTTAATTTGAACGCCTCAAAATTCATATAAGGATACTGCGTGCTATTTGCTCTATCCTTCGGTCTACTTTCCATATCACGGAATATTGGACTTGTGAAAATAATCACATTATTTCCCTCTGATAAATACACTTTTTTCGATAGTGTAGAACTTGCTCCAGGTACTTCTACAATGTACATTGCACCATTTACAATCATACCTACTGTTTTTGCACTCGCATCATTATTATATGTATTAGTATCCATACCTATTTTCGCAGAAATTTGATATTCCCCTGCTTCTTCTGCGTTTACAGTAAGTGCAATATATGGCCAGTAACCTGCTCTTTCAGGATCTATATCATTATAGATTCCAAGCATCTCTTCATATAGAGAAGGGAAGTCATATCTCATGTCATCATAATTCGGACCACCAAACGCTGCACCACTGTCCTTGTATCTATTCAAGTATAGATAGTTATTCCAATCATCATCTGATGCAGTCACCCCTGTTTGTACAACAGTTAATTCATTTGGTACTTCAATGTAATCATGATTTACCCATGTTGAGGAATACTTAGTAGTAATATTATCTGGTTGCCCTTTTGTAGGTGCAGTACAACGAATCGTATTAATACCAGCATCCAATTCTACCGATACTGTTACAGAATCAAACGCTTTCCATTTCCCAAATTGTGCTTTAACAGGAGCTTTGTCATTCACTAATACTGCAATATACGGCTTAGCCTTATAAGGATCCGAACTAGTATTCCCAGAAGTTCCAATATATGCACAAATTGTGATGTCATACGTTCCTGCAGTCGGAGCATCCACCACATATTCTACATAAGGTGTTTTTTCTTTATTGAGACCATCATTTGTTAAGTCATCAAAACTCTGCTCACTTTTGCTGTATGATGACACACCGCCTACTGTCTTACCATCATTGTCTACCTTGTTATAGATATTCCAATTTGCATATTTGAGATTTTCTGCTTCGATACGTGTGTATTGTTGCAATCCTTCGAAAATATTTCCCACATCTGTTCCACTAAGAGTGCTTGCATTTAAATATTCCACAGAATTATCTATCGCATCTCCGTTTGTCTTTTGAACCATAAAGCCCCAGAAATTTGTCCAAGGATAATAATATACATCAGCTGTATCTGGACAATCACTTTCATATTTTGGCATCGCTGACATATATAAGATAGTATGTTCACCTGCAGCTAAGTAAAGGTTCTTCTTCCAAACTTCTTGGTGTGCTTCTGAGCCTAGTTTTGCATTTACAATATGCACAGCTCCATCTACCATGATTAACATAGTATCGACTTTACCGTCTTTTCTCATATTGATTTCAGTACCAATATCGTAATAACCTGCATCTTTAACATTTATCTTTGTAACCACATAAGGATAACGACCAATACCCTTGTCCGAACTGGTACCAATTGGTTCCGTCATCAGCTTTCTCAAATTATAAATACATACTTTTGCATTACGGTTATTCGCATCATAGATCATATTATAAACATTTCCGGCAAGTCCGGCGCTTTCTGTATAAGCTTTTACACCATCATCATTTGGCTTATTAACGTTCGATCTATGAATTTTTGTGTCGTTCGCCTGCATTGTTACTCTTAGTGCTACTTTCTCTAATCCTTTTGGAATATCGATAAAGTCATAACCAATCCAAGCATCTACATTTTCACCGGTTACACCATAACATCTAATTGTATTTACTCCAGCTGTTAATTCTACTGGAATGTTTGCTACATCATAGCCATGATAGGTATCACCATTCTTGTTAGTAACCGTAAATTCTACTGGAAGAAGTGTATTACTATTGTTTACCTTAACAGTTCCCGACACCGCGTTACTTCCGTTGCTTTCTACATAGGCTCCTACACGAAGAATATATTTACCAGCTTCCGTAGCATTAACCTTATATTCGATGTAAGAGTCTCCATTATTTACATTCTTTTCATCGTTAGATACACTTCCATCAATTACAGCACCACTTGTACCTTTTACCTTAACTGTATAAGGATCATTAATTCTTCTGACATAATTTTTGGATATATCTGCATTGTAGTTTCCTTTCGCAACTGCATAAACAACGTCTTCTGCTTCAACTCTTGTATAATTTGACATTGCATTCAGGATATTTTCATTCGTTGGCTTTTCTCCAAAAGCTAAACCTTCACTCAGTTTAAATGAATTGAAATCAAACCAAACATAAGCTCCGGTTGGTATATTTGAAGTATCTGTCGGAAGTGCTGGTTTATTTACCATATCTTTTAACATCGGACTTGTAAAAATAATCACATGTGTCCCCTTTGTCAAATAAACCGACTTAGTCAAATCACCACTTGTTGCTGTTAGGTTAACCACATGAGTTGCACCATCTACAATCATACCAATAGGATTTGCTTTGCTGTCTGCACCAATATTTGCCGTAATCTGATATACTCCTGTTTCCGCTGCATTTACAGTAAATGCAACATAAGGCCATCTATAATAATTTTTGCCATTATCACGTGTATAAATTCCAAATAAATCTTCATACAACGATGGTGAATCCCATCTCAAATCTGAAAAATTAGAGCCACCTGAACCCTGATAATTATATCTATTTAAGTATAGATAATTATCATAATCAGTACCCGCACTTACCTCTACAGGTCTAGCAGTTAAGCCTTTTTGAAGTTCAATGTAGTCGAGATTTACCCATGCGGATGGTTTTTGATTTGCATCTGCAACGGTATATTGTCCTTGTAAAATTCCTGTACAACGGATAACATTGATACCTTTCTTCAAATTCACAGGTACTATAATAGACTTAAATTCATTCCAATTTTCTCCATCAAACTGGGCTTTTACAGGCGCATTATTATTTGCTACTACTGCAATATATGGCAAATCTTTACCAACAGATGTAGTAGCCGAATTAGAACCGGTTCCAATATATGCACCTATCCTGATATAATATTCACCATCTACTGGAGCATCTACCTTATATTCTGAGTAAGCCATTTTACTTTTATCGATGCCATTTTGCCCTATTTCTTCAAATGTTTGACCTCCAAGATTATATCCTGCACCGGCTACAAATTTTCCACCTGAAGCATTAGCAGCACCATTGGCATCTGGAGTAAACTTATTATTAACCGCATATTTAGAATCTTCTGCTTCAATACGTGTGAATTCCTTGAATATATTCTTCACAGCTGTTCCGTCAAGAGAACTTGCATCTAAAATCTCCAAGGAATCATTTATATCGATGTTACTTTCTGTGTCTGGGTCCTCAAATGTGAATGACCAAAAATTTGCCCAAGGATAATAATTACCTACATTAGCACTCGTAGCACCTTCGAGCTTGCTTGCATCTTCTGGCATAGGAGACATATACAGAATGGAATGTTCACCTTTTGACAAAGGAAGCGTTTTACCAACTGTCTGCTTTCCAGTCCCGTTCAATTTTATGGTATGCACTACACCATCCACTACAATCGCCATAGTATCAACTACAGAGGTTCCATTCATGTTAACTTTAACCTTAATGGTATAATTACCAGCCTTTTTTACATTTAGCTTGGTAACCGCATAAGGATAACGATCAATACCAATTGTAGATATTGCTTCTTCTAAATTATCAATACATGGATTTAACCTACCAGCTGTCTTAAAGTCATATTGTATGTGACTAACCCGCAGTGAAATCCTACGTTCGCCACCTTCCACATCTAGATTTTGATATCCATCTCCCGAGATATGAATTTTAGGATTTTCTTCACCTATATTCAGGGTAATACTTTTCTCTACATTCGCAGTCGTTTCTTCCGCTCTCGCAAGCATCTCACCAGGAAGTGCTGTGACTACCAAAGCGACTGCAAGTATAAATGCTAATATTCTCTTTAATTTCATCAAAATGCACCTCCTCTATTTATTGTATGCTTCCCAAGTAATGGTGATTGTACTTTTTGCTGGTGCATTCACTTCCATTACCTGTTCACCCATTACCATTTTACAAGTTACATCTTCTTTATTCGAATTTACGATAACTGCTGTCATAGTTCCATCTGGGTTCACGACAACTACATTACACAATTTGTAATCACTAGCTTCACCCGTGTCTGTAGAATCCACACGCACAGCACCTACCTGCATGTATTTACTGAAATGCGCAAGTGCATAATAATCACTTCCATAGGAAACTTCTTTTGTGTTTTCATCGTAGTAAACAAGTGGTGAGTTATTTATCGCAGTATGATATAAAACTGGACCACCCTCTGGTCTCAATACATAATTCCATACAAGATAAGCATTTGCATTGGAGTATAAGCTACGAGCAATCATAGATGTCAGTTTTAAGAAGGTCGACATGTTCTCAGGTTTTGTACCCGTTCCTTCTGTCATATAAATCAGTTTATCTGGGAAATAATTCGCAGATTCTTTCATAGCTTCTGGTTCACCTGAATACCAGTGGTATGCAATACCATCTGCTGAATTATAGGTGGCAGACATAATGTTGTTTGCCTCTTCCACATATGACCAGTTATGGTCCATGTTCAATATCTTCGTATTAAGTCCTGCTTCTGTAAGCGCTGGTCTCAAATCATCGTTTACGAAGTTTGCCATGTCTTCCCATTCCCAGGTCATTCCAGCCCACTTAGCTGGCAAATACATTTCATTCTGAGGAGTCATTGCATAAACTGGTAATCCAGCATCCTCATATATTTGAACACTCTTTGTCAAGTATTCCGCATATACATCATAACAATCTCGGCGAAGGCTTCCTCCGTCCACTCCAGTAATGTCTTGACCTGTCTTCATCCAAGGAGGTGCTGACCATGGAGAAAGAATTAATTTAATATCTGAATTAACACTTTTGGCCTTTTTCACCATATCAATCTGTCCCTGAGCTTTAGAGCCATCAAAGTGTTCTAGTTCCCAGTCTTCTTCCCCTGCTGGCATATCATCATAGGTATAATATTCCAGTGAGAAATCACAGCTTCCGATTGGAGTACGAATAATACTCGCGCCAATTCCTTTTTCATTGTCAAACAACTTGACCATGAAGTCATTCAATGCCTCTTCTGGCATCTGAGACAACAGATAAACTGTCGCATCTGTAAAAGAAGCTCCAAACCCTTCGATTGTCTGATGTGTTACAGAAGGATCTATTTCAATCTGCGTCCCACCATCTGTCAAATCTGTTTTGTTATAAACTTTTACGAAATCCGCTTCTTGTTCCACGAATTTCACCTCTCCATCTGAGAGAAAAGAAATTCGATTGTCACTAAACACATATTTTACTGATTCTTGTGTTTCAGAGCTTTCTTTTTCACCATCTCCACTCACGCCACACGCTGCTAAGCTGAGCACCATTGCACTTGCTAAAATACAACTTACTATTCGACGTAGTTTCATATTATTTTCGCTCCTTTCTATTTCTTTTCATATGGATGCGATTCATAAAATTCCTCTAAATGAGTTTTTAACTTTGTTTCAAATGTCGCCCATGTATCTGCAGCTGCCGCATTTACTTTGTTCTGTAAATCTTGCGCAAGAGCATGTGCATCTGATCCATTTTTGATTTGTTCTTCTGTTTGACTTAAGTATTCATCTACATCACTCCAGAAGTTAGGAATCAATTTATTTGCATCTGCGATAAAGATTTTTTCTGGGTCCTCTGAAATCGTATTCAACATATATTTCATACCCTCTGGAATTGTTTCTGAATCTCCATACGCTTTCAGTACCTCTGGGTCTGAAGATGCTGGTGTATACATTGCTTCCGTTTCTTGATTTTCTGCTACGTATTTCATACGTGCGAGGCATCCTTCTTCACTGTAGCTTAAGAATTTCACAACTTCATATGCTGCCTTCGCATTTTCTTCCGTTACTGCTGAAGTCATAAATACATAGTCGACATGTGTCTGAATTCTTTCTGATACATTTTCTGCATGTGGCACTGGATAAATATCCCATTTGAAGTTAAATTTCTTCGCCATCCAATAAGTTTCCCATGTGTTATGATTTCCGAAAAGAACTTTACCTGATGCCAGAGCGTCAGCACTTCCACCGAATTTGTTATCATAAGCATCTGCGATACCATTGTTACGTTTATCTGCTTCTTTCAATTCATCCGATACAAGACCTGGTACGCTTCTAAGCTCTTTGATGTAATCCTGTGCTTTTGTCCATGCGCCACTTGTGAAATCAAACTCATGTGTGTCCATATTATATCCATACATTTGATATGGTGCATCCATCATACCACCCATGAGTTTCGTTTGAAGTGCATGAGTATCATCATTACTAACTAAAATATTAATACCTGAGTATTGGCTATCTGTTGCAGCTTTTGCAAGACTCATAAATTCTTCAATTGTCCAGTCGTAATCTGGAGTATCTAAATTCTTTGTGTCGAAAAGGTCCATATTTACCAACAGACCATTGAACTGAATTCTGTATGGCAATGCATACAAGTGTCCATCATATGTATAGTTGTTAATACCTGCCTGAAGTGCGTTTTCCTTATCCTCATCTGCTTCGTACAAATTGTCCAGTGGATATGCAAGACCCTGACTCAAAATATAGGCGAAATTTTCTACACCCATGGCTACGTCTGGCATATTGTCTCCTGCCGCCAACTTACTAAGTTCTGTTGGTGTAGCCCCGCCATCTCCTGAACTGATTTGGATATCCAACTCAATTTCAGGGTGTAATTTTGTAAATTCATCAAGTGCTGCTCTCATCTGTCCTTCAAAATCACTTGGAATTAAAATTGAAACACTCGCTGATTCATTGCCATTAGTGTCTCCTTTGCCATCACTATTTCCACAGGCAGTTAAAACTCCTACAAGCATAACTACTGCGAGCAACAATGAAACTGTTTTTCTCATTCTTTTTTTCATACTTTTTCCTCTCTTTCTTTTATTTGATCGATGCCTTATGCACCGCATCTTTCCTTCACTTCTCTAGTAATACCCGTTGATTCAATACCCTTTACAAATCCACACACATCGTATCGTATGCATAATCTATTTCAAATGCACCATTGACTTTCTGATAAAAATTAGCTAATACTTCCTTTGTATTACGAGCAAAATTACAATGATTCACAAGCATCTTTTTGCATTTGCTCTGTTTCAAGATATTTACAATATTATCGTCATCCAGCGTAAAATGCGCGCCTTCTATCACAACCAAATCACATTCTTTCTCTACAATCGGTTGTGGATAATCATGCAAGTCATGACTCATATCCCCTGTGAATACAACTCTTTTTCCTTCTGCTTCCAGCATAAATGCATGTGCATTTGGATAGTGTCCCACTGGTATAGCCGTTACTTTTAGCGTTCCGTCATCAAAAATCACGCCATCACCATAGACCTGATATTCCAAACGTCCTGTAAATTCTGGTTTTCCAAACAGAAATTGAAACATTTCCTTATATTTTTGTTCATCTGGAACATACACCGGAATATGTACATTCTCAAAACATCCAAAGCAATTAATCTGCCAAGTAAACTCCAGCAACCCCATAAAATGGTCTGCATGAGAATGTGTAATAAAGATTCCCTGTACATCCTCATATGCAACATCATGATTCTTAAGCAGCGTCATCAACGGTGCCCCGGCATCAATGACATAATGCTTGCACCCTACGCTTACTAACGCCGAAGAACAAAATTGGTTCTTTTCTGCAATCCCGTGACTTGTTCCTAGAAATGTAACTTTCATGTTATCACCTTCCCGTTATTATAGTTCTTCAAATATACTGATTTTTTCAATTGAAATCACTTTCACTGGATTCTTCACCGTAATTCGGTTCAGACCTTTTTTCAAGGTGATTCTCTTTTCATTTTTTGTAATTTTTCCATTGGCACCAGCCACTGTAAATGATGTAAGATATTCTTCATTTGCATATAGAATTGCTGTGTTTTGAGAAAGATGGGTTCCTTCACAAAGAATATCAGCACCTAGTACATAATTTCCATCTTCCTTGCAATCAAACACCACTGCGTTGTCTGTTGAGAGTTCTGTGCTCTCAAATAGTAATTCCCCTTTCTCACATTTTCCCACTAATGCTTTCATTCCCTCTGTACTCATCTCAAGCAAACGAGTCATTGCATTTGAATTCATAAGATAATTGCAGATATTCATAGCATTTCTCTGCGCAAGAGCTCTTGCTAATTGTCCAGATTGTAGGCCATCGTAAATATTTAGAGTTTTGAAATTTGCAATATTGTAGCAGCACATGTATATATCGTTCTGTGCTTCTACACAAGGAATATAGTCTCTAACGCTTTGGTGGATTTTTCCATGGTAGCGTTCAAAGTTCTCAAATTTTGTTCTTGCAAACCAATCGGACATTACAAATCCTGTATATCCCCATTCATCACGCAAAATTGCCGTTGTTAAATCATAATTTCCAGCAGTCCACGTTCCATTCACCGGATTATAAGACGTCATAATCGATTTGCAGGCATCTCCCATCTTTACCGTAATCTCAAATGGTCTTAAATAAATTTCTCTCAGTGCTCTTTCTGAAATGACAGAGTCTAAATTGTGACGATTTGTTTCTTGATTATTTCCGCAGAAATGCTTGATTACACCCGTCGAGCCAGTGTTTGCTATACCTTTGCAGATGGCATACCCAATTCTACCTGTAAGCAGTGGGTCTTCGGAAAAATATTCAAAATTTCTTCCACAGAGAGGATGTCGATGAATATTCATGCCCGGTCCTAACAGGGCATCAATATTGTTCTCTGCCATTTCATACCCTTCGTGTGTAAAAAGCTCTTCCAGCAGTGCGTCATTCCATGTACATGCCATCATCGTTCCATTTGGCATTAACGTTCCTATCACTCCGGAATCTATACGAAGCCCAGAAGGGCCATCATCTCCACATGCAACCGGAACTCCTTTCATTAACAAACTTTCTGACAAGCCACCAAATGCACAGCCGGTTCCAGCTGTCACTTTTGGACTATTCATTCCTTCACCAAAAGAAATGATTGCTAAATCCTCATCGGAAAACTGAGCAACAAACTCTTCCATCCCAGCTTTTCCATCTCTTACATCTACTAATTTGATACCTCTATCTCCGGTATAAGGAATTTCTTTTGGGATATTATTATCAATTTTAGTCCTTAAATCGTTTTCTTCTCCTACGACCTCTTCATATGTAATATCCCATCTTCCATCTTGTAGCACTGGCTTCATTCTGTTGAAACTTTGGGTAGGATACAATGCCTTTGTACATTGTTCTAAAATGATATCTTCCGAAATTTCGAAGGATTCGCTATAAACATCTGTCATACAGTCTTTACTTATCAATACGTTATAAACACCCTTCTCCAAAAGGAAACATCTTTTATAACCAGTTACTCCGGTATCATCAAATGAAGCTATCTCTTTCAGACTGAACTCCATTTCAATCATTTCTCCCTCTCCTGGTTTTAAGAGTGAGGTCTTTGCATATGCTGCTAAAACTCTTTCTGGTTTTCCCAATTTACCTTGCGGAGCCTGTACATACACTTGTACTATTTCTTTTCCTGCATAGTCCCCAACATTCTTAATATGTAATTTGATACAAAAGTAATCCTCTTTCCGTTCTACCCCAAAATTGTCGTATGTAAATTCTGTATAAGATAATCCATACCCAAATGGATATAAAACTTTATCTTTCGCAAAAGAACAGAAATATCTATAACCCACGTAAATATCTTCACAATAGTAATTTTTATCTTTATTTCCAAAGTTTGCTGATGATGGATAATCAGAAATATGATGAGCGATAGTATCGGTAAGTTTACCAGAAGGTGACTCATTACCTACAATCACGTCTGCAACAGAATTACCGCCTTCCTGTCCACCTTGCCATACATACATAACAGCCTGTGGATGATATTCCTCTACCCAACTCATATCAATAATATTTCCAACATTTAGAACTACTATTACCTTTTCAAAATGCTTTGTTACCTTGGCAAGCATATCCTTTTCAACACTAGTTAACAAATAGCTTCCTTCTACATTCGAATTATCTTTGTCTTCCCCTGCTGTTCTTCCGATAATAACAATAGCTGCGTCTGAATTTGCAGAAGCATTCTTTACGATTTCGTCAGATACTGGCATCTCAGCCTGTGCCCATGGTTCTGTCCATCCATTTCCTTTATCAAATGGATGCGTTTTTCCCCAGTCCGCATATACCTGAACAAGTTCTTCATTCAGATTAAGTCCCGCTTTTCGTAACCCCTCTGGAATACTTACCACATATTCCACATTTACTAAGCCTCCAGAACCAGTACCACTTTTGATATAACTAGATTGCATTCTCCCAAAGACAGATACGTGAGCTCCTTTTTCAAGCGGAAGCACCTGATTCTCGTTTTTCAATAATACAATTCCTTCGCTCCCTACCTTTCGGCAGACTTCATTAAATTCCTTCCCCATACCGTAATCTCCATATACTATTTATATATTTTCACATTTTTTAACCCATATATGCGTGTTTTGTCCATATCATCTAATAACAATTCCCATTTTTACCCATTTCACATCTAATAGTGCATATGCTACAATCATTTTAAAGTTATGGCAATTTTATTGTAACATTCGCACACACTAGATAACTATAGACATTTCTTTCAAACAATAAGGAGAAAGCACGCATGAAACAAGATGCAAAATTCTTTACCCGCGCAGATGATAATGTTCCTTTTGCAATTAAAAGTATTGGAATCACTTACAAGGATAGTAATTACCGCATCCATCGAGAAATGGAACAGAGCTACATCAATGTAATTGAATACGTTATTTCAGGCCGCGGTATTGTTAACACGCCAAACGGAACTTTCTATCCTACTGCCGGTGACTCTTATTTCCTACGGGCACATGAAATTCATGATTTTTATTCAGACCCAGCAGATCCAATGGAAAAATTGTGGGTAACAGTCATTGGCACACTGCCTCCGGCAATGCTAGATTCCTATGGACTTAACAAATCTATGTTACTTCCTAACATAGATACTTCACATTACATTGAACAGCTGCTTCGTATCGTTAAAAACTCTGAAGATGACATTGAAGCCATGAATACACAATGTTGTGTTGTATTTCACCGTCTTTGTCAATTTGTCCACAAAAATCTACAGATTGTTAATGAAACAGCATCAATTCCAGAGAATATTGTCCGTCTAAAAAATTACATTGACTTTCATTTAGACGAGCCATTAACAATAGAGAAATGTAACAGCATTACATATCTTTCCTCTTCGCAAACGACACGAAAGTTTCGCGAGTATTACGGAATGGCACCTTATGAATATCATAATAATCAACGAATTAAATGGGCCCAAGAACTGCTTCGAACCAGTTCATATTCGATTCATGACATTGCTAAACAATTGGGATTTCAAGATCAGAATTATTTTTCGAAATACTTTAAAAAGAAGTGTGGGCAATCCCCAACAGAATATCGCGACTACAAATAAAATAAGACCGTTTGCTTTGCATTCAAAAATGCTATAAGCAAGCGGTCTTTCGCCTTTTTTGGATTAATATTATGGTCTCAACGTGGGTTGAAAGGACAAAAAAGATACATATTTGTTTATGCCGACGTATATAATATCATCGCTACTATTGAAAAATTTCATTTGACTTCTATTAGTTCATAATGTATATTATCTGTAGTGGTTGTGCTGTGGATGCTCGAGGGGCCCACAGCCGAAGGAGTCCATGCGTGGGCTCCTTTTTTTACCCTATAACCAAAGAAAGCGAGGTTCCTAATGGCACAGAAATTTATGACATACGAACAACAACTGCATAAACTACAAGCCGATAAGGGGTTGAATATTCCTGATATTGACTTCGCTCGAAAAACACTGGAAGAAATCAGTTACTACTCTTTAATCGGTGGATATAAGGGATTATTCTTACACCCAGCATCCAAGAAATATAAATACGGCGTTACCTTTAATGAAATCGTCGCATTCTATCATTTTGATGAACATCTCCGTAGCTTATTTCTAAAATATATCTTACAAGTAGAACGTCATTTAAAGTCAATGATTTCTTACCACTTCTCCGAAAAATATGGCGAGGCCCAAGCCCAATACTTAAATCCTCAAAATTTTGATTATAGCAATCATCAGAAACAAGTCAACCGACTCGTCAATTCTTTAAAACAGACAATTGCTCTTCCAAGTCATTATCGTTACATTGCCCATCACGCTCACAAATATCATAACGTTCCATTATGGGTAGCGACAAATGCAATGACAATGGGACAAACTTCTGCATTCTATCAATATATGCCAAATGATATTCAAGTAAAAGTTAGTAAGGCATACCCTCAATATACAGAAAAACAACTGCACCAGTTTATTACTGTTATTGCCAAATGTCGAAACGTCTGCGCTCACGGAGAACGCTTATTTGACTTCCGCACTACTGATATGATTCCAGATACTCTTTTACATAGCAAACTCGGAATCGCCTGTAAAAAGGGCTTGTACCAGAATGGTAAAAAAGACTTGTTCGCTGTTACCAAATTGCACGCTATAAAAAATAGGCTGACTCCTTCTCAACTCCATCTTCAATATTATGCTTTTGTATTTTCTTTCCATCGGTAACCATACGGTTAAATTTATCCCGTTTTGTCTGAAATTGACATTTGTCCAAACAGCACTTATAATACATTTATTACATACGTAAGATTTAAGGAGAAATTCGATATGAGTACTTTACCACAAATTTCTGAAGCTGAATTTGAAGTTATGAAAATCGTATGGAAACATGCACCGATCAGTACCAATGAAATAACAGATAAATTATTACAGACCACAAGCTGGAGTCCGAAAACGATACAGACTTTAATCAAACGCCTTGTGACCAAAGGCGCTTTGACTTATGAAAAACAGAGCCGAGTGTTTGTTTACACTCCAGTCGTGAAAGAAAGCGAATACATCGGTCAGGAAAGCAATTCTTTTCTGAGACGATACTATGACGGGGACATCACTGCCATGCTGTCTGCGTACATAGAGAACGACAGACTGTCCGAAACAGAAATAGACACCCTCCGCTCCCTTCTTTCCAAGAGGCACCAAAAAGGAGGCAATTAACGTGGCTAATTTTATGATACGCTTTTTAATATGCAATGTGTTTATCAGCGGTATCATCGGAATTCTTTTGATAGCCAAGCGGATATTCAAAAACACTCTTTCCAGCCGAATGCAGTATAATCTGTGGTTTCTGCTGCTCGGGTTGTTGGCAGTTCCCTTTATACCGTTCCGTCTAATCGGGTTTCCGCAAATCTTCTCGTGGCTGGGCAGCCTGAGAAGCTCTCCTGCTTCCGGCACTGGAACCGCTATAGGAGAAGCCGTGGGGATTAACCTGACTGGAAATGCAGATTGGATGAATGACTTTGCTCTTTCCGTAAACAGCGAGACTCCATCCATCGCTGGATACATATTGTTGGGGATATGGTTTATAGGTATCCTTGCAATGATTATCTTGTTAATCAAATCCTCGCTCCGTTTACGCACTTTGGAGAAATCTGCACTTCCCCTTCAAAACCGTGAAGTCCGCAGACTATATAATCACTGCTTAGAAGAAATGGGAATTCAAAGAGATATTCTCGTCTACAGTACCGCATTTTTGAAATCCCCGATTATTGTGGGGCTTTTGAAACCGTGTATTTATCTGCCGATTCATCTGATCTCTGATTATAACGAATCAGACATGCGGTATATGCTATTACACGAACTGCAGCATTACAAGCACCATGATGCCATTGGAAGTTTCTTGATGAACCTTGCCGGAGTGATATATTGGTTTAATCCTCTTGTGTGGTACGCTCTGAAAGAAATGCGTAATGACAGGGAGGTTGCCTGTGACACTTCCGTATTAAAGATGCTTGAAGAGGACGATTACGAGGATTATGGCAATACACTGATTAATTTTGCAGAAAAAGTTTCACTTACTCCTTTTCCGTTTTCTGCCGGCCTTGGTGGAAATATGAAGCAGATGAAACGCAGGATTAGCAATATTGCCTCTTATGAAAAGCCAACATTTATGAAAAGACTAAAAGGCATGACTGCATTTGTGCTGACTGCAATTCTCCTTTTAGGACTTGCTCCTTTTATTTCTACATACGCAGCGGATGAAAGTTACTACCAATGGGATTCCTCCTCAGAGACTGTTTCCTATGTAGACCTTTCTGCACACTTTGAGGAATACGAAGGCAGCTTTGTTTTATACGATTTGGAAAATGATGCATGGAGCATACACGACATGGAGCATGCCACCCTGCGAGTTGCACCAAACTCCACCTACAAAATATATGATGCCTTATTCGGATTAGAAGAAGGTGTCATTACACCAGAAAACTCCTTTATTGCATGGAATGGAGAAAACTATCCATTTGAAGAATGGAATACGGATCAGACCTTACGGTCCGCTATGAACTCCTCTGTTAACTGGTATTTCCAGGCGGTGGATGATCAGCTTGGAGCCGCTGACGTTTGTAACTATATTCAAGAAATCGGATATGGAAATGAAAATATGAGTGGCGATTTCTCCACCTATTGGATGGAATCTTCCTTGGAGATTTCCCCTATAGAGCAGGTCGAACTTTTAACCATGCTGCAGAATAACAGCTTCGGCTTTGCTCCTGAAAACATCATTGCAGTAAAAGATGCCATCTGTCTCTACTCTTCCGATGACAGAACATTCTACGGAAAGACCGGAACCGGCCGTGTAGATGGACAGGATGTAAATGGATGGTTTATCGGCTTCGTTGAAACTAGAGATAATACATACTTTTTTGCTACCAATATTGAAGCAGATAGCAACGCTACCGGAGGCAACGCAGCTGAAATAACCATGTCTATCTTATCTGAAATAAATATCTGGAAATAACAAAATCGGGTAAATGTTCAACATAAAGCTGGTCTTTACCCGATTTTCTTCTTATCACTCGCTGTTGCTATTCACAAATTCGATATTGGTAGTCTGGTATATGCATAATTCCGTCATTTAGGATTTCATTCCCCAAATACCGAAAACTGCCATCCTCTGCAAACCTTACCGTAAGTTCATGGGTTATGACTGCATCATCGCAAATGACCATGTCACAAACCGCCTCCACCGTTAACGTGACTGTCCCATCTTCATTTTCTTTGATACCGACAACCTCCGGCAGAGAAGTTCCAAAGAAAGTAGGTGCATAATTAAAGCATCCAAGTCGCACCCAGTAATACGTCTGGTTTTCCTCATCAAATGCTGCGTACTCCCGTATCTGCTCCGCCGTTACAGAGAGATACTCCATAATCAGACTCTCAAACTCTTCTTTGGGAATTCCATTGGGATAATCTTCGGAATTGAACTTTTCTCCATATTTCATTCCATACAGGTATTCAAACATTCCGTTATAATCCAACTTACCCAAATTATCTCCGTTCCAATTTGAACACAAGAGATTATTTCCTTGATATCCAAGACCCCGGACACAACGTTCAGACATTTCACGCTGTTCTTCTGTCATTGGCTTTACTCTAATCAGGCAGCTTCCATCCATAATTTCACTAACCTCAGGTGGCTCCGGCACACACAACTCATAACAGAACCATCCTTTTTCCGTGTATTCCCATTCTTTGAGTCTGGTGTAAGAAATGTATGAAATCCCCGGCTTGTTTTCAGCATTCCAGATTCCTCTTGTACTTACAACATACATATCTGTTCCATCGAAAATGAATTTCATTCTCCCCAGTCCACCATCGTTGTGGATTTCATAAATTACTACAGTTCCCCTTTTCCCTCCCATACATTCTTTAAGAAAACTATCAACACTTTCATAATTCTCCATTTTAGAATACGTTACCATCGTGGTAACTGGATTTCCTGCATCTTTTACCTTCTTCTGCATTTCAAGAACCGTTTGTTCATCAAAAACAACATTGGATGCTATCCCTTTATCTGCTGTTTCATAAATGTCAAGATAAAGTTTCATCAGCTTTTTACAGTCAATCTCAGCTTCTTCTCTTTCCTGCTCATCCACTGGAAGGTCATAGCCCTTTATCCATTGTTCTGCTGCTTCTTCCTCTGTACTTTTCGTTTCCTCTGCAGAAGGTATTTTTTCTGCATCTTCCCAAAGTGGCTCGCCTGAAATTTTGTCTTCTCTCCCACATGCACACAAGAAGCACCCGTTCAGCAATATCATAATCAGCAGAATGATTTTCCTCTTTAACTTAAACAGCCATTTCACATCTTCCATTATTCGCCTCCGTACAATTCTTCCCATTCTTCCAACGTCAACCGTGGCGTATGCCATGTTTCTCTGTAGTTGTCCTCAGATGGTATAATTCGGTTAGATACATATTGTACGCCTCCATCCTCTAAAGGGCGGACCACAACCTCGTGGGCATACACCTTAGAATCTCCTGCGTAAGGGAACACTACATTAGCTGTAAGTGTGATTGTCCTATCACTGTTTTCTGTAAAACCGACTACCTCTGAATATGGATATGCCGGGTACTCCACTTCTTCAAATCCTCTCGGCTTATATTCATAAGTCAGATTCTCCGAATCATAGACGGTTTTGGATTGCAGCGTTTCGCTATCAATATTGAAATATTTCATAATAACACTTTCAAATTCCTCCTTTGGAATCCGATAAACTGCACTGACTGCCAGGTTGTCATCTACAACATAGGGAACATACTGATCATTTACTTTTGGATAGAGAATGTCATACATATCATAGAAATTCAAATCCCCGAAATCATCCTCACTCCAATCCACAATGAACATATTGTTCCGTTCAAAGCTGATTGGAAGGAGATATTTACGACTTAACTCCCTATATGTCTCATCCAATGGCTGCACTCGTAATGCGGTATGCTCCTCTGCCCCACTCAATGTAAGAACATACAATTCTTCTGAAAACCAGACACCGGAAAACATCAGGTAACCTTCTTCTGTATAATTCCAATACTCCGCCTGATAGCTTCCAGTAACCTCCCTTTGCAATCTTAAATTTTCGTACTTGTAATAGCTTCTGACCACATCTACATTTCCGTCTTTTGTGTGCAAATCGTATTTTACAAATCCGCCCAAATAACTGACTTCAAGAATCGTTATTTCTGCTTCTTCCTGTTCATCCACTTTTTCGCAAAATTCCAGTACCTGCTCTGCCTCAGTCATGTTAACTTGATTTCTGCTGTCAACAGCCGGATACCCATTTTCTCCAAGGCAATTTACAATACTGCGAATCGTTTCCAAATCAGCCAACTTATTTTCCTCTGCTGCCTTTTCATAAAGATCTATACAGATGTTTATAATTTCTTCTGCATCCTCCTGAGATTCTTCTGGAACAGCCTGAACATCGATGACTGTTTCCGAAACTGTATCTTCTTCCGGGGGTGCATCGCTGCACCCCGAAACACTAAGCATCAGTACAAAACTAATTGCTGCTAAACCACTCTTCCAGAACCAGGTTGTCTTTCTTAACAACATATCCGCTTCCTCCTCTTCCTTTCACATCTTCTACCATGCTGATAATCAATATAGGACGTTCTACCGTATCTTCTGCTGTGAAAATTGCAAACCATCCTAATTCCGTACCAGAAGTGTCGTCCTTCGATGCCTTAATTTCTGCCGTACCTGTTTTTCCTGCTAAAAGAATGTCATCCCGATGGGCTGCATATCCAGTTCCATTAGAATCATTCACAACCTTCTTTGTTCCTTCCAATACACGATTGGCTGTTTCTTCTGAAAACGCTTCTGCAATCCAGTATTCAGCCGTTACCTCCTTTTGATAGACCAGATAAGGCTTTATGATGTTACCTTCATTACAAAAAGCAGAATAGATACAAGCCATATGTAACGGATTCACTAAAACCTGTCCTTGTCCGTAACCGCTGTCGGCTAACTGTATTTCAGTTTCAATTCCCTCTGAATTAGAATACTGCGACTCTGCCATCTTAATCTCAAACGGCAGTTCCTCATTGAAACCAAGCCGTGTCAAAGAACTTTCCAACTCATCCGAACCAATCTTTAATGCTGCTTTTGCAAAATAGATATTATCGGAATAAATCAAGGCATTCTCTAAAATGACTGGTTCATATGCATGGAGTGTTGTAACATGATATGACCCCCACGATGCATCCTTTTGCCAGCTTAAGCCTACGTTCCCGTAATCTTCCATTGGATCGATTGCCCCTGATTCTAGTCCAATCGCAGCTGTAATCGGCTTGAATGTAGAACCCGGACACCACACTTGCCGGAACCGATTATACATTGGCTTATTCTCATCCTCGTTAAGTGCAGTCCACTGCTCACTCGACAATCCCATAATAAAATCGTTATTGTCATAGGCCGGTGTGCTGACCAAAGCCAATACCTCTCCGGTATAAGGATTCATGGCTACCGAGCAGCTTTTGTCTTCCTTAAACTGCTCATACAAGGAAACCTGTAAATCAGCATCTATCGTAAGCTGGATGTCCTGCCCATGCTGTACCAGGATACAAGCAAGCTCCTCCTTCTCTTTGCCTTCCGAGTTTACAATATAAATCCTGCAACCGTTCTGCCCTTTCAGTTCACTTTCGAACAAGCCCTCCATTCCGCTTCTGCCGATTACGCTATTGGCTGTATACCCTTCTCCTGCATGTTCCTCTAAATCTTCCGCAGTAACGCTTTGAACATACCCGACCAAATGTACAGCAGCTTCCCCTAACGGGTATTCACGCACTTCAACATCAGATATCATCACTCCGGGAATTTCCAGCAACTTTTCATGCCTTTCTTTCTCCTTTAGGACTTCTTCATCTGGACTGATAGACATTAACTCAATTTCTTCCACTCTTGGAATTGTTTTAATAGAAACGAAAGAATCATCCTTTACCCACTTTGCAGACAGTTTCTTTTCTATCGCTTCCGGTGTAGTTTCTAACAGTTCTGCAATTTGTGCGATTGCTTCCTCTCTGTTTTCCAACTTGCCCGAAACGATTCCAACCGAAGATGCTGTACCTTTTCCTGCAAGAACACGCCCGTTCCTATCCAGAATTTCTCCTCGTTCTGCCTGTGTAGTGGAAACTCTTACTTTATCTGTAGAAGTCAGATTCGGAAAAATCATGGAATCATCCCAAACCAACTTATATCCATCTTCACTCTCCAGGAAAAGCGCTTCATTCTCAAAGCTGATATTTCCTGCAACTGTATCGAAGGAAGTCTGATAGGTTACCGTCATTTGTTCCTCATCATATGTCAGAATTTCAACCGTCACATTTTGCACCTCAATACCTTCATAAATAGCTTTATTTCGTGTTACGAAATCCTCCTGACTGACATTTCCCGATGACTCAATATGTAGCATCGCATACATTTTTTCATACTCCTGCTTTGGAATATGATCCATGTACTCCACCAGAAGTTCTTCCGGTGTCCTCCTGGCATTTTCCTTTATTGCTAACATTCCTGCCACGCATACTGCAGAAATTACCGCAGCTATTCCTATAACAGCAATCGCAATCCATAGGAGCCTGCTTCTTGTTTTCTTTCGCTTGTTTCTGCTTATTCCTTTCTTCATATTGACCTCCATTCATTTTACTTTGCTGATATGGTCATATTCTATTTTCAATTTACATCTCTGTTCTAAAATATTACATCCGTAAGATTTTGGAACAAAAAATTTTCTCCTGTTACATCTATTCCTTGCTTCGCATTCCTCCTTTGTTTTTATTACATGTGTAAGATTTCAAGGCAAAAAAATTCACATGGGAATCTGCTGCGCTTGTGTAAATATTACATCAGTAAGATTTAGAAGTCAAGTTATCTTTATATAAAAAGGCTTCTGCCGAAAAGTATCATACATTTTCGCAAAAGTGATACCTTTTAGCAAAAGCCTATTATTCAGCAGAGTTTCACAACACCCCACTGCTACGATATTCAAATGGTTCATTCATAAAGCTACAAAACACACATCTATTTTATTTCCAAAATGGCTAAATCCTTTGATTTATTTGGCTTTTTTCGACAAAAGGCAGACTATCTCCACATATGTTGTACTCACAATAAAGATGTATTAAATAATATTATCTGCCCCTAACATCAAATTGTCAATTACACAATAAATCATTTCTGTGTTTTCAATCTTATTGATGGCACAAAGTTTTTTACCTGCGTCTTTACTGGATGCACCACAATGATACGCTTGCTCTGTAGGCAACCCATAATCTAAAACAATTAATCTATCATGACAATCCAGATTTGATTTGATTCTAAGTGGTGGATATTGATTGATAAAATCATTTACCACTGCTGTCGTCAGAAAACCTTTTCGACCATGTCCATTTTCGGTAAATAGAATAACTTCCACACCTTGTTTCTTTTGTGATAACAGTTGTAATGTTTTGGTATTCATGTAATCATCCACAACATAAATGCTTGTATTTGCCTGTTGATAAACATCTATGTATGCTGCATCTGCCTCGAATTTCTGTCCTTTATATATAACAAAGGTCTTGAAATCCTTATCAGACACAAAATTCTCATTGATAATATCTATGCTCCTTTGAATATCTTGAACATTCTGCTCAGTTTTCTTCTGTCTATCAGACATGCGCGCCATTTGTACTGATATCTCTGACACTTTAGCTGTTACAAGACGCATTTCCGATTGTGTAACAAATTGCTGATTCTGTTTTATATAGTGACGCATTTCCCGAAATGCACGCATGATAAATATACTTTGCTGTTCCGCAAGTTCCCCTCTGAGGACAGTTGCCAACATATAGATTCCTTGTTCGGTAAATGCATGTGGCAAAGCTCTACTTTTAGGATTTATATTTGCGGTCGAAAAATTCGACCGCAAATTTTCGACCTCTGCTTTTGTTAACTGAAACATAAAGTCTTCTGGAAATCTTGAAATATTATTTTTTACCTGTGCATTCAAACGTTTTACTTCATATCCATATATTTCTGCCAAATCATAATCAAGCATAACCTGCTGTCCTCTTATAATATAAACATGGTTACATATATTATCTACCGTCATTAACTGTGTATTTTCTTCCATAGTCTTCCTCCACTCATTAGTCCTTAACTCGATGATAAGAAATTAGTGCAACAGACTGCTGCACTAACCCTTTGTAAGCAATTCGTATAATGCCTCAGGTGTTCCCATATCAACTATGCCATTATCATCTGATACATATCCAGGCTCATAATCTCTGCCATAATCCAATTCATAAATGAAGTAAGAAATATCTTCTCCTTTGTCTCTCATTATTTTCTGAAGTAAATCGACCACAATTGGTTCATGAGAAATCTGTAAACCTGCTCCATTACAAAAATCGCACTCTACATTTTCTCGACTTTCTCTGAACAAAGTATCCACTTTGTCTACTAAATCGCTTGATTCACGAAGCCTATTAACAATATCTACAAATTCTTCCTTAGTAAGCAACACTTGGTTTTCATTCTTTTCACACATAAAAATCCTCCTATCTTTACCAATTTCGGTTCCAATAAGAGGATAAAATATAATATAAAATTTGTCATTGGACAAAAAGTCCAATCACATTACGCTACTTGCTGAACGTACTGCATATACAAACACAATCTTTTCTTCATCATGCAAGGTGTACTTTTCATGATATCAACCAATATGTCCCGCTGACGCTCTGGTACAAGTAATTCTTCCATATGGACATGCAACAATTGGCTTAGCGCATAAAGATGATTTACAGAAGGCAATACTTTCCCCTTGTACCATCTATAAATTGGTTGCGGACATGATAACATTAATGTTTCCTGTAATTCCTTCACAGTGTATCCTGCTTCTTGCACCTTCTTTTTAAGTAAAAGTCCAGTTCTTTTCATATCTATATTGGGATAGTTGTAATTTTGCATATATGCACCTTCTTTCTGCAGCTGTATTCTTAACCGCCTCGAATTACACACGGTTAAATTCTTCCCTAAACTTTCTGCATCAAAACCACAGTCTCAACATGTGTTGTGGTCTCAATAAAGATACATTGCACTTTGACTGTGTTCCTCTTGTTCGCACTGTCTCATGACCAATTCGTACGCTGGCAAAATAATTTTCTCATATCTTGCACTAATATACTTTTTATAAAATTCTTTTTGCAATTCAGAAATATAAGGTACTTCGCCAATAAAATCATTTATTTGATTCATGTTGAATTTTTCAACAATCCTAATTAATGCATCACTACATTCTTCATTTTCTAAATTCATAAGAAAGTCATAATAACTAATTTTTCTTCCATTTTGCTTAATTGCAGATGTAGGAAACTGGTATACCCTTGAATTCAATTCATCCTCATCCTCTAGCACTCGTTGCATTTTTTTCTCATCTGCCTGTGGCAACAAACAACTGCCACAATCATATATAGGTGCTAATTCCGATGTCTGGGATATGGTATCAAATAAAAATCCCCAATTTCCGTTATGCCTGTCAAAATTACCAAGCAAGGCATCCACTATAAACACATTCCAAAAATGCTCTAATAGTAGTCTAGGCTCAACAAACTGCTGTTTCTCAATTGTTTCTAGGATATCAGATAACTCTGTTCCACTACCATTGTGTTCTGAATCTATTACTGTGTTTTTTATGGAACAGAAATCATATAAGACTTTTCCATCCGTGGTAAAATCTTTACATGCACAAACAATTTTTTCTTTACCATTCACCTCAAATGTACCCAGCATTGTTTCCTGTGTGAATATACCTAGCATGTTAAATATACTACTTGCAATATGCTCACTAAAACAACTATTCGTATATGATAATTCAGTTGGCTTTTCTTTTGCAGATGGTGGAAATTTGAGCATATACTGTTGCCCTTCATACTCAATAGCAATCTTTTTACCATTCGCACCATTATAAGCTTTTCCTATTATCCTTTTGCATTGTGTAAAATCAATCATTCATCTCACCTCCACAAATATTTTTTTCTTAAATAATCTGCATGTTCAGGTGTTATAATACCATCGCTAATCTCCGCCATATTAATACTTCCATACAACTCTCCCCAAAAACAATCAAGTAATCGAGAATTGTTCCGCAATGCTTCCTTATATGCATCAAGATCATGTTGGAGATATTCCGGCAAACCATATTCATATGACCGTTCTCGTACAATCTGAACTCGCTGCATTTCCTCTTTTTCAATAATTACTGTCTCAACTAAAGATTCCATTGAAACATTTAAAGCTTTTGCAATTCTATATAAAGTTTCAGCAGAGCACTTTTCGATACGACTTTTTCCACTACATAAGTCATTCAATGTAGCATGTGGCACACCACTTAATTTTGCAACCCTGTATTTTGTCATTCCACTTTGTTTTATAATTATATTAAGATTCATTTTTATCACCGCTTTCATTATATCGGTATACCGAAATAGTGTCAAGATATTTCAACTATATAAAAACAGCTGCCGGGACTATCTCGACAACTGCCATACATGATTTTCCTGACCTCAGGAAAATCGTTTTTTACCGCATAGAATTTCATACAGTTTAACTCTTTACTTAATTTTTTGTAACAAAACCACATCCTCCTAATGTGTCGCAGTCGCAAATAAGTCATTGTATATATTCAATTCACAAATTACACCAATTTCAACAGACCACAAAATATCTTTTCTGTTTTTTATTCCCTTGATATCCGTGAACTCCTACACTTATATTTCATTTACTCAAAACAAACATTAAGTTATTCTATTGCTAACGCATCCCAAATGTAATTTTACCATTTCTTGCAAAGATGTAATGTTATGATCAACGTCCAATTCATATGTATGATACGTTAGTAACCCATTTGCAGAAATAAATAGTTCATGAGTATTACACATTTCCACGAATGCATCTTTTACACATTCAGGCTTAAAGCACATCAAATAGTTTAACGTATATGTTCCTATATCTGTTCCTGCTCTATATATTCCATCAATCTCCGTTTCCGATATTCTAGAAACAATGCTTTCAAATATATCTATCCATGAATTTTCACTCAAATATTCTCGATACAATTCGAGGATATCTCTTGTTCCTGTATAAGAAAAACCATACTCACTTTCAAGCAAAATATATTTAAGCACGCAATTATCGGCGAATCTAAATAAATGTTCTTCAGGAATAATTTTCTTTAACTTCGTAAGCAGTTTGAATGTCCCTCCGCTTTTTTCTGTAATCGCCTTACAAACTAAATTTTCAAAAGATTCCGAATAACCTGTTGTTTCGACCAATGAAATAATTTCACTCACATCATATTTGACAGTTGGTTCAATAACGTTTCCTGATTTATCAATATCGCAATTGCCCGCTTGCTCAATTTCCTTGCGCATTTCTTTATCCGTTATCTTACTTAAAATAATACTGTTATATTCCTTGAGTGTGTTCATTCGACCATATTGTCGAAATGATTCAAAATATGCATTGATCCATGCATTGGTAAGACGATATAATGCCATAAGTTCTTCATCATCTTTTATAAAATCAATTTTCTCGTAAAAAATTGTCAGAAGCATATCTCTCCAATAATTCAATTTGCCTGGCTTATTCTTTAACTCAAACAATGCGTTGGCATATTTTATTCCTAACGCTGTTGCAACGCCAAACAATTCTCTAACTATGTCCATAGATATTCGATTGTCACCAATATCACTAGCTGCATCTGAGATTGATAACAAACGCATTCCTTCTTTCAATAATTTGTTTTCCGATAACGGAATACATTTATAGAGGTCAAGCAAATTCATTAAAGAATAATCTTTTCTCCCTACATATCCAAACAATTTAAATGCTTTTCTCTTTGCTATTTCATCACATAATCCGTGTTGTCCAAATGCGTCTAACACAGACATAATGCTTGTACAACAATATTCAACCTCTGAATACTCCTGATTCCATATTGCACCATTATATCCACACCAAAAATGAGCAACTTCAAGAAATTTACTCTGCTCACCCACATAATAGAACAACATATCAAAATCACTAATATGCCTAGTCTTCTCCCAAGACATACTATTGACAATACCTTCACACATCTTGGTTACTCGCCCGTTAGTTGAATCACCTTTGGCATAGCAAACAAAAATTTTTCTCAAAAAAGAAAGCACTTTGTATGCGTTACAATCATGACTCGAACCTAATCCGTACCTATCTGGAAAATAAATAAAATTATATATAATATCGTCACTTATACTGTCACTTCTATCAAAACCATAATAAATATCAAAAACTTTATGAGCCATCTCTTTTTGCACCATTGCCGGAGTATAACCTCGTGCCATTTCATCTATGCGACATTTCTTTAGGATATCCATATATATTTTATCAAGTTCAATATAATCACACCTCGAGTATATACAAAACAATGCCTTAACACAACCAAGTATTCTATCTGAATTAAATTGATATGTACTATCACTTAGCAAATCATCTAAATGCCCGTATATATATTCAATTAGTTCACTATTATCGTGGCCATTAATCGTCCCTAATACACACAATTCTATCAGTACTGAGATAGGTGTGGAATCATGCATTAATGCCTGTTTTAATAATCGATATGCTTCCTCATCGTTGAAACTTCTTTCGCTTACCTTAGTTATATATTCATATAAACTCTCTGGATAAAAAGATTTGTATGAAAATGTCCTCTTCATTTCCTCTGGAGTAAGGAAATTAACACTGGCTTCCAACCAACCATCAACAAAATCAGCATAATGTTTGTTGTTATCACAATCTTGATTAATAATTGTTGGCTTTATCTGTCTATATATATATCCCAAATGTTTATGAAAATCTTTATTATCCTCTGGGTCTATTGTTAGAAGTTCTTTTAAACCTTTTTCTGCTAAGTATTCATCAAATACTTTTATACCTCTATCAAACTGTTCATTCTTCAATAGATAATGTATATCTCTTACAATCTGTTCGATACACACCTGACTATCCAATACATACTTTTCTGATTTGGTTTTGTATAGCCCCCTTTGATGCTCAATGTATAAAGATTCCTTTTCATAATATTGAATACAATTGGCAAACTGCGACAATGTTAATGAAACAGCACTAGCTTTATTCAAATAATTAAAGTCTTTTTTCCTCACCAACAATTTTAGTACATATAATAGTTGTTTTGAAAGCATGTTAAGCGAGATGTTGTATTTTACTGATGCGATAATATATTTCACATCAATCAATTCGAACATCTTTCCTGTATTGTCCAAATTGAGTAGCAAATCAAATAAAATATCATATCTATAGACTTCTAACTCTTCCGTCATTAATATATTATGATACAAAGATTGCGTAATGCTTTTGTAATTACTGTTTGCTTTAATGCCATTTTGGAAATGTAACCGGACATCATTATGAAATGTATAATATCCAACTTCATCCCGCAAAACCAAAGGATACAATTTGTTCAGCACAAATTGTGTGTCCCCTTCACTACTTCCACATAATAGTGCCAAATCATGTAACGTGTTTTTCCTAGACGAATACGCAAAAATTGCTTCTAATTTATAGAACAGTAAACTTTTATCCATCGAATTCTCTATCCACTCATAGTACTTATCAATCTGACAATTCAAACAACGATCTCTAAGGATATTTTCTACCATCTCAAAAGAAAGAGGTAATGACATTTTTTTTAATTCTAACATTGCAAATATAACATTCAATGCATTGCTACCAACCACAGAGATAATTGTATCAGATAACGATTCAATATCTATCCCATTCATCACTATTTTATTTTGAGATAAGAGTTCTGAAATATCGTCTACTTCCAAACTAGGCAGAAACATATAATCTATATCTGGATTATTCATTAACCAACTTGGATATTTATCGTTAACCGGTTGTCCTATAAGAATAAATTTGACTCCCTCTCCTATTTCTTCGGGTTGTGGTATCTGCATCAGAAAAGAGTTTCTTGCATCATATGAACGCGCCGCATGATCCACTCCATCAATAAAAAAGTAACATGTCCGTCCTATTTTTTGTGAATAAATAGGCAAGTATTTTAGTGCATATCTTCTCATTTCTGAAACTGACAAATAACGATAGATTATTGGAAATTCAACTGTTGAAAGCATTTTCAATTCTTCGAATTTCTTTTTCATTTGAGTTAATATACTGAGCCATAACAACTGCCCAGAATAATATCCTTCATCATCACTATATGATGCATCATCTCGACTTACTGGTAAATACGTATAATACCTAAAATCCACAATAGAATCATCCATTTGTGACAGATAACTTACAAAATTTGTTTTGCCAGCCCCCGGAAAACCCTCTAAAAAAATTATTTTCTTCTCATTCTTGTTTATTTTTTTAAGGAATTCTATAGAAAATCTTTCTCTAGATGGAAAAATCGGTTTTTCAGGATACAATTCGTATCTCGGAACATCATATTCCAATGCACATAGGGCTTGATATACATCTTCTCTTGTTATTTCCTGTTTGGTACGTCTTGAGGTTGCCCAGATACTCAACGCTGCAAGAATATTATTAACACAATGTTCCACTGCATCTTCTTTATCCGTCCCGATAATTTCTGCAACTAGTTTTCGAATAAGCTTATCAGTTTCAATTAGACTGGATTCTGCTCTGAAAGATAAAACCTTTACAAATTTTTCACTCTCATCGCCCAAAAAATTTAATTCATTTTTAAACCAATTAACAGCATTGTTTTCTAATTCATTTTCTCCACAATAAGAAAAATCTTTCTTCATCTTCGGATAAACTTTTGTCACAAAATCGTACATAGAACATTTTCTATCAGATATGTGTGTGCCCCATTTTTTATTTGTTACTATCTGTATCTCTCTAATATTATGGTTGCTTTTTTCTCTTTTCCATTCTGTCGCGAGTTTCTTTAATAAGGATTTTTCTCCTGATGACAAAAAAGAGTACGTAAAATTATCATTCACATCTGTATGCTTAACTTGAATATTTATCATACTCTTATCTTTATAATTTACCACAACATCATCTAATGATTGAAAATGACTTGATTGTAAAACTACAGATTCAATATCTAAATCATTCATCATTTTCAAACACTCAATCAAACCAATTTCCCATTCATACCAATACGGAGTACCAAGTCCTGCGTTTGCCATATCATTTCTCCCTCTTCTCATTCACAATTGTACATAATTGATAACAATACTGCTTGATATCATTATTTGACATATTGATATGGTATCCTTTTAATAATGCATCAACAATATAATTTGCTTCTTCTATATAATCTGGATTAAAAAATTCAACTCCTGAAAGACTTTGAATATTTTGTGCAAACACACATAGTTCCTCATAACTTGTTGGAAAAATAACATCTATCCCTTTCTTAGTAAGAATGTCTATCACTCTAGAATCATCTATAATATTGGAACACATCTTGATAAAACTCCCATTATTGTCGAACACGTTCCAATCACACATAAATTGCCACATAAAGAAAAAATGTGACCATATTTGTTCTGGTTGATGATGCAAATTATACTCAACTAGTGCTTGTTTTGTAACTATAGGCAGACAATTATATGTTCCCTCGAGCATTGCAATCTCCGTATCGCGAATATCAATTGGATACATATTCCTATTATTGTCTATCAAAATATAACCACATACTCTAAGTTCTTTTTGTATCACCGATAATGCTGAACGTCTAAAGAACACAGTCCCTACAATAATATCATCATTATAATTATGCTTGTTTAATTTTCTGAAAACACCTTTAAAATTGTCATAAACAAGTAACTCCTTTTTTGTATTCAAAAATTCTCCTCCATTCTCCTTCTAACTTAAATCATATTTTGGAAAACAACAAATTTATTATTCGCGATTGCATCTGGCTTATAGGACATTTCGTGAGCATCTAAGTCCATCTCCTTAAATTACTAATATTCTTTTGCTATCACCTGTTCTTTTTCTTCCCAAACACTGTTTTACAATGTATCAAACTGTCTTTTCTATTAGTATTCTATTTAATTCCAAACTCTTCTTCATTCTCACCAAGCAAAAATGCAAGCAAATAAAACGTGCCATACACGCTATTCCCTTGCATTGATAACCCAACTTTATTTTATCATAGGTTCTCTTTATTCACAACATTAAAACATTTTCGTACTATGCACTATCTTTATCTACTTCTCTCCAACACCACGCATTCCTCCCAAATCTCCTTATCGCCATCCCATTACATAATATCTCATATAATTTCGGATCAACCAAATGTCTATTCGTAATATCACTAACAGTAACATGTCCTGTTCCAAGATATAAATCTTTTGCCACACAATAAAGTATATACCCCTTCGTATAAATAGCATTTAACTTAATTTTATCAAACTCAATTGAATTCTTCTCGACGTGGCCTTTTGTCACTTTCCACAGCTCATTATCAGCTGTAAACAAATATATTACTGCAAGCAATGCGTAATTACTTTCGTTCTTCTTAATAATTGCTTTTTCGAATATCTCCTGATGTCTTTTGCTGCTATACATCATAAATTTCATCTCTCTTTCTTTAATACAATTTCTATCTTATTGGCTCCAACAACTTTTACTACATCCACCTTTTCTCTAATTACTCTTTCATCATATGTGCCATTACACACTCTTTTACTTAATTCTTCCTTCAACCAGGTTTCTTCTAATGTTGGCGATTTATCGCATGCTGCTTTTCCTTTTTCCATTCTTGTAGCACATCAATAAACGACTTTTTCTCTTTGTGTTCTTCTTCTGAATGAAGCACCACACTCTCCACATACCAACACATTTCCCAATACATTTTGTGCATTATATTTCTTTCTCACTGTTGTGCTTCCTTCTTCATTCCAGACAACCCGTTTCCGGCTTTCCATTTCTCTCTGAACCTTCTCAAAAATTTCCTTTGACACAATGCCCTCATGACTATTACTAATGTAATACCGTTCTCTCTGACCGACGTTTTTTGCTCGTTTACCAGTAAGAAAATCTTCTGTATATGTTTTCTGAAGCATACTGTCTCCCGCATATTTTTCGTTACATAACATTCCTAGTATTACTGTGTCATACCAAACTTTTCCTCCTGATGCTGTCCTAATTCCATCCTTCTCTAATTGTAACTTTATTTGCCATAGAGACTCCCCTTCCAAATACCAATTAAATATATTTCTCACTACTGCTGCCTGTTCTTCATTAATCTTGAGTTCTCCATTTTCCACATAAAAACCATAAAAGTTCTTGTAATTGTTTAGCGTTTCACCATTCATAAATCTCTGTGTGAATCCCCACTTAATGTTTTCACTCATATTTCGAACTTCATCCTGCGCTAACGCTGTATATAAGGTAATCATCATTTCTGCCTTCTCATCTGTGCTAGTCAAATTTTCTTTTTCAAAACAAACTGTCACTTTTTTCTCCTCCAAATTTCTAATTATTTTCAACATGTCTACTGTGTTACCCGAAAATCTACTTATAGATTTCGTTATGATATAATCAATCTCTCCTTTCATAGCTTTATGTATCATCTCGCAAAATGATGGTCTTCCTTTCGTCCTGCATCTGCTTCCATAATCCACAAACACACCTGCATTTTCCCAGTCTGGATTGTTCTCTATTAATTTTGTGTAATATTCTTTCTGTAACTCAATACTGGTTTTCTGACTTTCATATTTCGTACTCACTCGGCAATAGGCTGCCACTCTCAACTTTTTATTTCGTGGGTTTTGTTGAATCACGTCTATCTTTCGTATCTTCTTCATTGTTTTATCCTTTGTAATAAAATTTTTCACTTATTTGAACACAACACACTGAAAACAGAAACAAAAAAGACATGCGATGTAAAAACTAACTTATTTGAACAAGACATGCCTTTCTATCATCACTATTCAGTTTTAATTTTCTTTTTGTAGCATGATTACTGTTTCCACATGCACCGTATGAGGAAATTGATCCACCGGCTTCACTTTCTTCAGCTCATACCCATGCTCACACAGATACTTTAAATCCCTCGCCAGTGTCGCACTATCGCAGCTCACATACACGATTCTCTCTGGTTTCATATGCACCATAGTCCTCAGCAGTGTCTCATCGCACCCTTTTCTCGGTGGGTCGACCACAATCACATCTGCATACACGTGATTCACTTCATACTGCTCTGGCAGTACTTCTTCTGCTTTCCCCACAAAGAATTCTGCATTTTCAATACCATTTATCTTTGCGTTATTTCTTGCATCATCAATTGCCTGCGGAATAATTTCCACACCATATACCTTCTTTGCTTTCTGCGCAAGGAAAAGGGAAATGGTTCCGATTCCACAGTACAGATCCCAAACCGTCTCTTCACCTTTCAAATCTGCGTATTCCAATGCCAGACCATATAATTTTTCCGTCTGAACCGGATTCACCTGGAAGAAGGAAAGTGGTGAAATCTGATATTTAACATCACCGATATAATCGGTAATATACCCTTGTCCCCAAAGAATACCAATTTCTTTTCCCATGATAACATTGGTATTTTCCTTATTCACGCTATAGGTAATACTGGTCATACCTTGAATCTGAGTTAACTTATCCACAAGTTTTTCAGATTTTGGAATCTTATCCCCATTAATCACAAGGCAAACCATGATTTCCCCAGTTTTAAATCCATAGCGAATCAAAACATGGCGCACAAGTCCTCTTTGCATCGTCTCGTCATAAGCGCTAATTCCATGTTGATTCATAAAGTCTAGCACTATATGCAAAATCTCTTGATTAACTGAGACTCCCAAAGCACATTCTGTATTTGAAATAATGGAATGGGTTCGTCCAGCATAGAATCCTGTGACAATATTGCCCTGCTTATCTGTTCCTATCGGAAATTGCGCCTTATTTCTGTAATAGAAAGGCTCTTCCATCCCACAAATCGGCTCCATAACTGTATCTAAAAATTCTGGTGCAAATCCACCGATTCTCTCCAGATTCCCGTACACTTTCTTTGCCTTAAAATCAAGCTGTGCTTCATAGGAAAGCTCCTGAATCTGACATCCACCGCACTGGCGCGCTACAGGACATTTCTTCTCCACACGATAGTTCGAGGCTTCCAATATGCGAAGCATCTTCGCATAACCATAATTCTTCTTTGCTTTTGTGATGACCGCTTCCACAGTATCCCCAATTACGGCATCTTTCACGAACAAAGTATAGCCATCAACCTTTCCGATTCCTTCGCCCGATACACCAATATCTTCAATTGTAACCACAATTTTTTCGTTTTTCTTCATAAACTCTCCTCAATTTAGGATACCATCAATAAGTGATTTGGGTACATGCATATTTTTCGTCATAAAATACCCTAATCTCCCTTGATTTTGCCACAAAATATAGTCTTATAAAATGAAATTTTCTATATAGCACAAATTCACCACGAAATACCCTTATTTTTCAAAAAATCAGGGTATTTTAGCTTGCTTTAACTTATATATAGAAAAATTTGCTCAAAACAGCATAGAAATTTGCCGTTTTCGTGCTATGTAAGGGTATGTGGGACAAATTTTCATCTATATAGAAAACCTGTCCCACAAAACATAATCTCCAGGGTATCAGCTCTCAAAAAAACTGTATATACCCTATAATTTCATTAAACACTACTCTTCCTTAAATTTGATTCAAACAACCGATTGAATCCCAACCACTCATTTCCTTCTTTGTCTTTGAAAATCTCTGTCAATGTCTGCAGTTTCGCATCTGTCGCATCCGCATAATGCAGTGCCACTGCCTCTGGAAGTGCCGGTTTCTTAGGCGAACCATACTCCAGCTCACCGTGATGAGCAATCACACAGTGCTTGAGCTCACTTGCTATCTTCGCCGGGAAGCCTTCGATAGAGCGAACTCCCTCGCTAATCATTTCCACACCCATTACAATATGGCCCAACAATTGACCGTCGTCTGTGTAATCGTTTTCTGGGAAAGAAGATAATTCTTTTGTCTTTCCGATATCGTGGAAAATCGCTGCTGTGTATAACAAGTCTTTGCTGAGAAGCGGATACGTATTCACATAGTACTCGCACATTTTCACGATACTAAGTGTGTGTTCCAAGAGCCCTCCTGCAAAGCTGTGATGTACGCTTTTCGCCGCAGAATGTCCTTTAAATGCTTTGATAAATGCTTCATCTTTCACAAAATAGTATTCTGCCAACTGGCGTAAATATTTGTTTTCAATCTGCTGCACATAAGTGAGCAGTTCCTCATACATTACATCCACACCCTTGTCACTGGTTGGCATATAATCTGCTGCATTGTATTCGTCTTCGTAAGGTTTGCGAAGCTGTTTGATATTGAGCTGCAAATTATTGTTGTAGCTGACAACCTCTCCAAACACTTCTATAAAATCCATCTCATCATAGTCAGCGATTCCGCCCGAATTTGGGTCCCATACCTTCCCATCTAAAGTTCCTGTTTTGTCCTGCAAAGTCAGGTTGTCATACGGTTTCCCATTTCTCGTTTCTGCTGAACGCTTTGACTTGCACAAATAGATAGATCTAATTACGTCGCCTTCCTTTAATGTATTAACATATCTCATACTAGTCCTCTTTCTATTCTTTAATTCCTATTGTTACGGTAAACTTCATATCTACATACTCATTTGTACCGTATCTGTATCCTTTAAACTTCGCAGCCTGTCCTGCTTCTAATTTATACAGTGCTGTATGATATGCATTCAGAGAAGTAATCTCCGTATCGCCCACCATGGTAATTACATCACCACTCTGGATTCCAGCCTTCATTGCCGGAGAATCCGTTTCAACTTCCCGCACATATAAACCTGTTGGAATGCCCTGGAGCTCAGAAATCTCTTCTGTCACCAACACTCCCACGATTCCTGCATATGGAACATGCTTGCCATTTGACATAAGTTCAATCTCGTCTGTAATATCAGAGATACCATAGGCAACAAGTGTACTTGCACCCTTTTCTCTCGCCAAATCCGCGTCGATAATACCCATAACCTTTCCATACATATCAAATAGCACACCGCTTCCCTCTGCATCTAACGGCATATCGGTGACAATCATCTTATATTCCCCATCAGCACGTGTTACGACTTCGCCCACAGTACTTGCGATTCCATAGCCAAGCCCATCTTCAAATCCAAATGGCTGGCCAATCGCAATCATGGTGCGTCCCTGCATAGAGACGTTGGAATTTCCTAATTGTGCTATGGAAATGCGTTCCCACGTCGAAGTACTGATTCCATCCTTCGCCACACTATAAATAGCAATATCAAGATTGGTGTCTTTTTGCTTCAAAGCAGCCTGGTGCTGTGAACCGTCTGCAAACTGCACCTGGAACAGCTGTGTATCCTTCAGGCTAGAATAATCAGCAAGAATCAACAGCTCTCTTCCATTATCGGCCACAATAAGACCTGCCGCTGTCACAGAAGCACCGCCTTGCCCGGCCGTCCAATCGGCATTTTCCGCAATGCCAGTGACTGTTACAACACTTTTACCTGCCTCCGCGGCTACCTTTTTCAATTCATTGCTCAATGTATAAAAATCTTGTATCGTTAATTCCTTTTCAACAGTCTGCTGCTCTGCCGTCTCCTGCTCAGTTTTCTCCTGTTCTTCCTGATTCTGCTCTTCTTCCTGTTGAATCTCCACCTTATTCGGTTCCTTCTGAAAAACATCCTCTGCCCAAGGCTTCAGTGCAAAAAAACTTATGCAGGCTGCAACTCCAAAAATAATTCCTATTCCAGCCCACCTGCATACCTTCACTGCTATTTTTCTAGGATTTAACTGTTCATCTTTAATTATCTCCTGCATAAAAGAATATTCTTCATGCTCTCTCTCTGGTCCATGTTCTGTATCCATACACACACTTCTCCTCTAATGATAATCCTTTTATCAGTATACAATATTTCCACTTTTCTTTGCAACTCAAATAGGGTAAAATATAGGCAGGGTGAAGAAAATGAATCAAAAGACTTTATTAAAACTAGAATATGACAAAATTATTAATCTTCTTGTCGAGCAGGCTTCCTCTGAAAGCGGCAAAAGACGTTGCCAGGAACTCGCGCCTATGACTGACCTTGAAGAAATCAATACAGCAGAAGAACAAACTGCAGCCGCCTTTACCAGAATTGTAAAAAAAGGACGGCTTTCTTTTAGTGGATGCTATCCGGTAGAGGCTTCTATGAAACGATTGGAGGTCGGTGCTGCCTTAAGTGCACCAGAGCTTCTCCGCATTTGCAAATTAGCGGAAACTGCAAACCGCGCAAAAGCTTATGGAAGACACGATACCGTAGACGAACTGGCAGACTGTCTGGACGTTTATTTCGAGCAGTTGTCACCTCTCACACCACTCAGTATGGAAATTCGCCGCTGCATTTTATCTGAAGACGAAATCAGCGATGATGCCAGCAGTAATTTGAGACACATCCGAAAAAGCATAGATTCTATCAATGAAAAGGTTCACAGTACACTGAACTCCCTTGTAAATGGCTCCCTTCGCAGCTATTTACAGGATGCCATCATCACCATGCGCGGCGACCGCTACTGCATTCCAGTAAAAGCGGAATATCGCAGCCAGGTAAATGGTATGATTCACGACCAGTCTTCCACCGGCTCCACTCTGTTTATCGAGCCGATGGCAGTTGTAAAGTTAAATAATGATTTGAAAGAACTCTATGGAAAAGAACAGGAAGAGATTCAGGTAATTCTCGCAAGACTCAGCGTAGACGTTGCGGAGCATATTGAAGAAATCCGTACAAATTATAATGTACTGAGCGAACTGGATTTCATTTTTGCAAAAGGCTCTCTGGCACTTGCGATGAACGCGAGCAAACCGGTTTTCAACAAAAATGGTTACATTCACATCCGCGAAGGACGCCATCCATTATTAGATAAGAAAAAAGTCGTTCCAATTACCATCACACTGGGCGGTGACTTTGACCTCTTAATCGTGACCGGACCAAACACTGGCGGTAAAACGGTTTCCTTAAAGACCGTTGGTCTCTTTACCTTGATGGGGCAGGCTGGACTTCACATTCCTGCACTGGACCGCTCGGAGCTGGCTGTTTTCGAGAGTGTTTATGCAGATATCGGAGATGAACAAAGCATCGAGCAGAGTCTCAGTACCTTCTCATCTCATATGACAAATATCGTTTCGTTCTTGCAGGATGTGGATGAAAATTCACTCGTACTCTTCGATGAGCTCGGTGCAGGAACGGACCCTACAGAAGGCGCAGCACTTGCAATTGCGATTCTTTCTCATCTTCACGAGAGAGGAATCCGCACCATGGCAACCACCCATTACAGCGAACTGAAAGTCTTTGCACTTTCAACCCCTGGCGTGGAAAATGCCTGCTGCGAATTCGATATAGAGACTCTCCGTCCAACCTATCATTTATTAATCGGTATCCCTGGAAAGAGTAACGCATTTGCAATTTCAAGCAAGCTTGGACTTCCAGACTATATTATTGAAAGCGCGAAGAATCATCTCTCTGAACAGGATGAATCCTTTGAGGATTTATTATCCGACTTAGAAAGCAACCGCCGTATTATTGAAAAAGAGCGTGCTGAAATTGCTTCTTACAAACGTGAAATCGAAAAACTCAAGAGAGAGTTTCACGATAAGCAGCAAAAGCTGGAGGAACGCAAAGAAAAGATTATTGCTGAAGCAAATGCGAAGGCTAACACTATTTTGCGTGAAGCGAAAGAGGTTGCAGATGAGACTATCAAAGAGCTCAACAAAGCAAAGAGTTCAAACGTTTCTGCTGCGGAACTTGAAAAGCAGCGCGAAAAACTCCGCCAGAAGATGGCAAAGACACAGAATAATGTGAAATTAGAGCTTAAGAAGCCTAGAAAACAACACAAGCCAAGCGATTTCCGTCTCGGCGAATCTGTTAAGGTTCACAGCCTGAATCTGACAGGAACGGTAAGCTCTCTTCCAGATGCGAAAGGCAACCTATTTGTACAGATGGGAATTCTTCGTTCACAGATTCACATCTCTGATTTGGAGATTATCGAAGAACCAATGACTCTAACAGAGAAACAGCGCCAGCGCACTTCTACTGGCAAGATGAAGATGGGTAAATCCATGTCTGTCAGTCCAGAAATCAATCTTCTCGGCAAAACCGTCGATGAAGCAATTGCAGAGCTGGACAAATATCTGGACGATGCATACCTGGCACATTTAAGTCCTGTCCGCATCGTACACGGCAAGGGAACTGGTGCTTTAAGGGCAGGCGTTCACAACTACCTGAAACGTCTAAAATATGTAAAATCTTACCGCCTTGGTGCATTCGGTGAAGGAGATGCCGGTGTTACCATCGTGGAATTCAAATAAGGAGGGAAAACTATGGTCACAAAACAGAAAATCTTAATTGTCGATGATGACGAAAACATTGCAGAATTAATTTCCCTTTATCTGACCAAGGAATGTTTTGACACAATGATGGTGCATGATGGCGAGGAAGCCCTCGATGCCTTCGATACCTACTCACCAAATCTGATTCTCTTAGATTTGATGCTTCCAGGCATCGACGGTTATCAGGTATGCCGTGAAATCCGTGCCAAATCCAACACACCAATCATCATGCTTTCCGCAAAAGGAGAGGTATTTGATAAGGTGCTGGGTCTTGAGCTTGGAGCAGACGACTACATCATCAAGCCATTTGATTCCAAAGAAATGGTTGCCCGTGTAAAAGCAGTCCTAAGACGCTATCAGCCCGCCAAAGTGGACGTTCCGTCTGGCGGCAATGCGAAATGCGTCACCTACCCGGGTATTACGATTAACCTGACAAATTACTCTGTTACAGTAGATGGTGTGAATGTGGATATGCCTCCAAAAGAACTGGAGCTTCTTTATTTCCTTGCTTCCTCACCAAATCAGGTATTTACACGCGAACAGCTTTTAGACCAAATCTGGGGCTACGAATACATCGGCGATACACGTACCGTCGATGTGCATATCAAGCGTCTCCGCGAAAAAATCAAAGACCATGAGTCTTGGGGTCTGGGAACTGTTTGGGGAATCGGATATAAGTTTGAGGTGAGATAAATGCGCAGCACATTACACTTGAAATTTTTTATCGTGTACATTATCTTTGGCTTCCTCAGCGTTTTCTGTATTTCATCGATTACCAAAGAGCTGATGATGAATCGATTAGAAAAAGAAACTACAGACACGCTCTATCAAGAGGCAACTGAACTTGCTTCCGGCTATCTGCCATCTTATTTTGCAAATGAACTCTCTATCTCAGATGTCCGTTTGCAATTGCGTGGTATGCATAATTATTTGGAGTCAAGTATCTGGTTTGTAGAGCGCGACGGCTCTATGATTTATTCTTGCACATTAAATGGACAAAACACTGCCCCATTTACGGTTGAGAATTTTAATCCGGCCGAAAACGGAAGCGAACTTTATCAGATTGGAACCTATCACGATTATTTTGCAGACGATGTGATTACCGTAATCGTTCCTGTTACGAGTGGTTTTTCAACCAACGGTTATCTTCTCATTCACAAACCATATGAACACCTGGAATTAGAATGCCAGTCTCTGCTCGAGCCGGTCTGGATTACCTTTGCAGTAATTTATCTCCTATCATTTGTATTTTTGATAGCAGTTCAGTTCTTCATATACAGACCACTCAAGCAGATTACAGAAGCTGCCAAGCAATATGCTTCCGGCAATCTGGATTATGAGATTCCAATCAATACACAGGATGAAATCGGTTATCTGTCCGCATCGCTGAACTACATGTCTACCCAGCTTAAGGACATGGAAGACTACCAGAAGAAATTTGTTGCAAATATTTCCCATGATTTTCGCTCTCCTTTAACCTCAATCAAAGGCTATCTGGAAGCCATGGCAGACGGAACGATTCCGGTAGAAATGCAGGACCGCTATTTTAAAATTATTTTATTTGAAACAGAACGTCTGACCGATTTGACCAAAGATTTATTGACACTGAACGAGTTTGATACAAAAAATCTGCTGCTGAATCTGGAAAATTTCGATATTCATGAAGTCATTAAAACTACCGTACAATCCTTTGAGGGAACCTGCACCGCGAAACGCATTTCCATGGAACTCATTTTCGCAACAAAAGTTTTAAACGTCAACGCGGACAAACGTAAAATCCAGCAGGTTCTATATAATCTTCTGGATAACGCCATCAAGTTCAGCCAGGCTGATTCGGATATCACAATCGAAACGACCGACCGCAATGGCAAGATTTATATCTCTGTGAAAGACCGCGGAATGGGTATTCCAAAGAAGGAGCTGGGTAAAATTTGGGAACGTTTCTACAAATCGGATTTATCCCGCGGAAAAGATAAGAAGGGAACTGGGCTTGGGCTTGCAATCGTAAAAGAAATCATTCAGGCACACAATGAAAATATTAACGTTGTCAGCACAGACGGTGTTGGAACTGAATTTACATTTACATTACAGAAAGCAGGACAAAACACATCTGAATCAAAAAAAATGTAAACAGCCCCGAGCAATATTTTTATGGTGTGCGCCCCGTCAAGTAGACAAGTAAAAAAATATAAAGTTTTTGTGTTGCCCGGTATATGCCGGGCAACATTTTTATGCTGCTAATAATTGTTTTTGGTAAAATTCCATCGGTGTTAGGATTCCGAGTCCACGC
>JAFTWA010000021.1 GCA_017465565.1 Tyzzerella sp. | reverse complement strand
TCGGGGATTCGAACCCCGGACAACTTGATTAAAAGTCAAGTGCTCTACCGACTGAGCTAATGCTCCATACTGGGCTAGCTGGATTCGAACCAGCGACTGCAGGAGTCAAAGTCCTGTGCCTTACCGCTTGGCGATAGCCCAATAGTATTTAATTATTTTATTCTGCTTTTTTGGCAAAATAAAAGGGTGGGTAGTGGGACTCGAACCCACGACATCCAGAACCACAATCTGGCGCGCTAACCAACTGCACCATACCCACCATAAACCTTTATTTCACGCGGTTTTTTAACCGACGCGTAAGATTTTCTAGGTTTGTCCGCGTAAGATTCGGCTTTTTATCGAATCTTGCGCGTCAACTGACTTTGCTTATATTATCATTTAAAAGCCATATTGTCAACCACTTTTTTATTTTTTTTGCAAGGTTTTTTAAATCTTATTTTTTTGTTTGAATAATGCAGGGGGCAGGGGGCAACCGCCAAAACCTCCGCACCTTTTTAGTGCGGAGTGGCAGCAGGCGTTGATTATTTTAAAGTTTCTCTTACAACTTCATCAACACATTTAACTGCTTCTCTTGTAATGTCCTTTGCAATATCCTTTGTGAATACATTTTTCGCAAAGTCTGTAATCTCTTTTTTTACACGTCTTAATTCACGTTGATACTCCCATTTATCTCTATATGCTTGATTTATTATTCTGTTATTTTCTTCTTCGCTTTTATATGGGCTATATAAAAATCTTGGCGATTTTCCATAATATTTTGGTGGTGCTTTCATTTCAATTATAATATTATATCCATCTTGTCTAACCATTTCTCTTGCTCCTGTATACTACATTATTTGATTTCTTTTAAAACATCATCAATGGATTTATAAACTTCTTCTGTGATTTCCTTTGAAGCAGATTTTACAATTTGGTCTTTAACGTCTTTCATAAATTTCTGAACATAGTAGTCATACATAATTCTTTGTGATTCTGCTTCTTGGTATCGCTTGAAATTTGTCATTGCGTCATCATTTGGATTGTATAACTCCATTGAATCTTGAAAATATGTTTTTGGTGGTGCTTCCATTACAATAGTAATGCCATTAGTTAAATCTTTTAACATTCCTTTTTTCTCCTTTGTTTTTTATATTGTTTCCGCGATTTTAACCATTTCTTCTATGAATTGTTTCGCGTTATTATCATCATTCTCTATTAAGTTGTTTGCTTTTGCGAATACCAATATTGAAAGCGCGGTTTCTTTATCTAGCCCCTTGCTCTCCATATAGCGCATATGCGCGTCATAAATCTTATTCATTTACGCCAATCTCCTTTATTAGAATTTCTTTTAGTTCTTCAATGTCTTTGGTATAAAAGCCATTGAAAATAATATCGTTTTTCTTATATGGGTGTCCGCCAAGATAAATCCACATTTGATTGTATGCAATAAAATATTGCAACTCGCAACCATCTTCATCAGTTCTGTTTTCCCAATAAATGCTCCACGCCTTGTTGTACTGTTCCTTTTCAATTCTTCTGTATGTTTTTTCTTTTGTATCAATGCAATAGTAAATCAAATCTCCGTCACAAATCCAATTACTATGATAGAGTTTTCCAACCCACCGACTAATTGTTTGTCTTGTGATTTCCACATTGTTAATCATACATTCTTTCATTGTTACAAAAGGAAGTTGACGGAAATCATCAACAAAGAAGAAGCAATATAAAAACACTTTCAAGCGTTCAAAATCTGTATTAGGTGCAAATCCTAATCTCTCAATACAAAACTCGCGGAAACGTGGCGGAACGCTTGTTATTGTCAATGCAAAATCCTTTCCGCGCCCACTTGTTGTATATGTATATCCGCGCCTTGTTATCTTTGCTTTGATACTGTCTAGGCGGTTTGTTTTAAAGAGTTCAACCAACGCTTGTCTTGTGTATGTTTTTTTCTCCAACATCTTCACTCACACGCGGTTTTACACGCTTTGCTAACAGATAATATATTATATATATATAGTTAGCAAGTTGCGTAAATTCTCCCTTATATCTCGTTCCATAAATCAGATATAAGTTCCTCCGCCTTTCTCCTTTTCTCGTCTGATAAGTTATAATCATTGTGTAGGAAGTTGGCAACGCTTCGCGCGTTCTTCATTCCTAAATAGTCAGCAATAAATTGATTATTGATGTCTGATGTAACCTTTAATATTTTTAATCTCTTTATAATTTCCTGTTGTGGTAACATTCTTTTTTTCTCCTGTTCACTTGAATTTGTCACGTATCTAGGCAAAAAGAAAAAGCCACTACACCGCATAACTAAAATGTAATGGCTTTTCATAGATGTTGGATACGTTATTATATATAAAAATCTTCATAAGAAGATTGTATAAACTTGGTTAATAAGAGGGGGTACATTTCGGGATTTTCCAAAATACAAATATGAAAAGTGCCATAGAGGTGGTCTAAAAAATCCAAGAGTGCAACTCAAAATCCTAGACACGCTCGTTATCTATATAGTCATTTATTTATATGAATTTCTGTATTTCTTATATAAATATTATAACAAAAATTTTATGATTTTTCAAAATGAGGGGGTATCTAATAGAGGTGTGATGAAGCGTTGTTTTAACAAAAAAATTTTGCTTTGGGGCGAAGCCCCAAGCAAATTTTTATTGTTTCAGTAACTTATAGAATGTTGTTTTCTTTGTTCCTGTGAGTTCCATTGCTTTGACGGCGGTTATTTCTCCGTTGTTCCATTGTGCGATTACTTCATCCCAATTACTCGGTTTCTGTGCTTTTGGTCTGCCATAATCTTCCCATTCTCCGCGCGCTTTCTTTGTTTCAATTCCCTCACGTTGTCTTTTCTCTTTCTTCTCGATTTCCGCCTGTGCCATTGTCGCGTATAATTCGATAAGCATATTGTTGATTGTTTCCATAATCATTTGAGCCATTGAGTTATCAAGTTTTGATAAGTCCTGTGTTGTAGTTGGGATTTCCAAAATCATAACGCGTATTCCTTTATCTTGGAAGTAGCGCAACTCTTTTAAGGTGTCTTGCTTGTTTCTTCCAAGTCTATCAAGTTCCGTTACAATCAATGTATCTCCGCTTCTCAATATGTCCTCTTTTAATACTTGATAACGTGGGCGGTTGAAATTCTTTCCTGTCTGTTGGTCTGTATATATCTTTTCAAGTTCAATGTTGTTTGCTTTGCAAAATGCTTCGAGTTCTGCAATCCCTCTGTCTAAATGTTGGTCTGTTGTGCTTGTTCTGTGGTATCCGTAAAACATATTCTTTTCTCCTTTGTTCGTCTGTTCTCTTGATAAGTCTATTATATCGCAAACGTTCGTAAATGTCAACACTTTATTGCGAACGTTCGTAAATTGTTTTTAATACTTTTACAAACGCAAAAAAGATATGTTTTTACGCGTTCGGAAATGTATACTTTTATGAACGCTCTTTAAATACGCGGAAGTCCGCGTAATTCCACATCAACCTAGCCAAAAAGGGAAATTACACCGACTTCCGCCTAATTATCATAGAATATCGTAGAATTTAACAGAATTTAACAGAATCTAACAGAATACAGGAAAATATCCTAGAATCTGTTAGAATTTCGCTAATTTCAAAGAATATAACGGACGTTCCGTTATATTTTAACGTATTCTATTGAATTGTAGTAGAATCAAGAAAAAACACAAAGGAGAATCTATTATGAGAATCACTATTGACACAGACAAAGGTATTTTTATCGTACCTAACACATTCCATAGCAACCTTGCTAAACAGAATGAAATCTTGAAAAAGGCAGGAGTTGACAAAGAAATCACAACAAAACAGTTTATTCAAGAAGCAATCAATGACGCATTCACACGCCCAATCTTAACACAAGAACAAGCGAAAGAATGGAATCCTGATTTAGAAAATCAGATGGCGAAATAATGGCTACGCGTAAAAACAAACTACCAAAAAAGGGTAGTAGAATCTCACGATTAGAAGCAGAACGATTTGTTGAGTTATACAATCAACTAGGCTCTTATAAGGCGGTTGCAGATATAACAGGCAGATGTGCGGATTCTGTTAGTAAATGGGTTAAAATTTTACAGGCAGAACAAATCATACGTTTGCCAATACAAACTCAATAAAACAGTATACTAAAAGCAACAGGCGGTGTTCCTGTTGCTTTTCTCTTGGTCTTATTCTGATTTCCGCAAAGTGCTAACAATATGTATTACTTTTCTTCTGTCTTTTGAGATTTTAGATGTTCAAGAATGGCTTGATTAGTTTCGTATATATCCCACGTGTTTTGAACCATTTCGCCAAATCCCAACAACAAAAGATATATCAAATAACTTCCAATACCTAAACTGATTGCTATAAGTAAAAGGGTAAAAGCACCATTTCCAATAAATGAGATTACACCTATAATTCCTACGATTATCGAAACAACAATAGATATAACAAGCCATATTTTTGCAAACGAACAGATTCTTCCACCTGTATCGTCACTCAAATCCATATCATCAAAATTTTCAGATTCTTCATTCTTCATTATAACTACCCCTACTCTTTTGTTTATATATCATTACAATAAACGCAATAACTATTAGCACTTCTATAACAATAACCATTCTAATAACTTTCAAACTTGTTTCCTTTTTTCCACCATTCCAAGCATTTATCTTTGGTTGATACTCTCTTTCCGCTTTTTCATAACGTTCTATTGCTTTATCTCGTTCCTCTTGAAAATATTCATAATTGGATTTATCTCGTTCATAATATGCAAATACATCATCTTCTTGCGAAGAAAAATACATCTTTCCATCATAAGACCACTTGTAAAAAAGGTCATCTACTTCAACTGGCGGAGATGGATATACAGGTACTTCGGGAATTCTATCATATAACGATTCAATATATCCTTCCGCAAAATTTATATCTTTTTCATTATGTTTATAAACTATTAAAAGTACCACCATCATAATACCAACTATAATGCCTGCTATCCCAAGCAAATGTATGGGACTTTTTATGATTTTATTTAACTTCATTTTCTTCTCCTCTTGCTTTAATTCCAATTTCCGCAAAGTGCTAACAGATAATATATAAATATATATACGTTAGCAATGTGCGTAAAAACGCCTACAAGCCAAGTAATTGTTTTTTCTTTGCGTCAAATTCCTCTTGTGTGATAATACCGCTATCAAGTAGGTCTTTGAACTTCTTTAATTCATCAGCATTACTTGTTTGTTGTATATTATTTATTATCTGCGGTTGCTCCTTAATTTTGGGAACAACAGTATTAGAACGCTTAATCAAAGATATGACAACAATCGCAAATAAAAGTAAAATGTTAGTATAGAATAACCAATCTACACGTTTAATGTATACATTCATATATTGACTATTCTCGATATGATACGAAAAAAACAAAGGTCCCATAGCAAACATTATAATAACATTTACAATAGGAATTATAACGTGCAAAACTCCATCCTTGTCAACATTGTTCCGCTTAATAGAACCTAGACAAATGACAATATTAATTACAAATAATGAAATTAAAACAATTAAAAAAAGTTTTGCCATTCCAATTTTGACATCTGAAAAACTAAGGGAATAATATTTACTACCATCATACCCAACATACATCCCCTTACAAAACAACAATAGCACTGTAATGGCTTGTATTATAATTTCTAAAATATTTACTATTCTTTTCTTGTTCATAATTTTTCTCCTCGTTTAATTTTTATAATTGAGATATTCTTAAAACACGTTAATTAAGTGCGTAAAAACGCCTAAATGTCAGCTTTAAGATTTTGTAAAAATGCCATAACATCATCAGCAGTTAATACATATACTCTTTCTTGGTCTGCATTTTTGTTTATTATTCCTTTACCAAAAAACATCTGTTTTTTGCTTCCCAATGCACTCAACACATCTTTTCTATCTGCATTAAATATTCTTCGTTTTGTTTTTTGATTGTATTTCAAATCCCAACACAAAAAAATCTTATCATCAGCAAAATATTTCAATACATATTTATGTGATTTACGCAACTGTTTATCGCTCGGTTTAAAGACGTATTGTTGGATATTTTTCCCTTTTGTATAATATGTTCCGCCTCTGCCATAACAAAACACATCTTCGAAGTTAATTCCCAACTGTTTGCAACAATCTGAAAAGTATTCTATACCTATTGACATTTTCTTCTCCTTTCCGCACTTATTTATTCCTATTGTTCATATTTTAACGGATATTCCGTTAAATTTCAATATTCCTTGTCATATTCTGTAAAATTATGGCAGAGGTGGTTTTATATGAGATATGCGGAAAGAATACGCGAATTAAGGGAAGATAAAGACTACAATCAAACCTATGTCGCAAAGGCAATACACGTTGCGCAGACAACCTATTCAGATTATGAAAAAGGCAAATTAAGAATGCCTATTGAATGTATTGTTGAATTGGCTAGATTTTATGATGTGAATATGGATTTTATAATTGGCGTGAGTGATGAAAAAAGAGAGTTTCCAAAAAAATAAAAGCGGAAGTAATATTAAATGTAATTACTTCCGCTTTTTTGTGCTTATACGCGCTTGTATTTGATGTCTAAAACCGCTTGGTCTATCTTGTTGTAAAGTTCTTCACAATCTTCGTGAATGCCCTTTATAACGCTCAAATACACTCTTAAAAGACTTCTTGCTTTCTCACATTCATAGTTCTCAACAATTCCGTCAAAGTGTACTTCTATCGCGTCTGCAAGGCAATCAATGTCTTGTATAATAACGTTAAATTCTGACATTAAATTATATAATCTTTCTTTCATACTTAATCACGCTCCAATCACATATTTTCTTTGAGTAGGTGTATAATTTGCTCTTTTAAAATTATCAAGTGGATTGAATAAATCCAAATCATTTGATACATCAGAAGCATACAAATTTACATATTTCATTGTCATTTCTAACGTCTTGTGACTAAGTAATTTTTGAAGTTTAACAGGGTTTCCGCCATTCATTATATAGTTCTTTGCGAACGTGTGGCGGAATAAGTGGATTGACGTTTTCTTTACCCCTCTGTTTCTGTTGTATTCTGCAATCGCGTCCTCCGCCCCTCTGCTTGTAAATTGTTTTCCCATACATTCGGGGAATAAATAGTCCTGTTCTTCCAATCCGCTTAAATCAATGTATTCTCTTAATACTTTAATAATGGCAGAGGATAAAGGCATATATTTCTGTATCTTGTCTTTGTTCCATTCCAATTTCACTCTTGCATTTTTCAAATCCAAATGTTCCAACTTAATGTTCAAAACTGTGCTTAATCGTTGCCCTGTGGAAAAGAAATAATTTACCATAGCCCAATTACGCCAATCAACCCATTCTTTGCTTTTCGGTCTTGCTAACAACTTCCGCATTTCTTCCTCTGTGTATGGTTCTTTAATAGTCTTTTCAACCTTTGGAATAGTAACCTCGACTTTCTCCATATAATCACGACTAGCGCAGAAGTTCAAAAAACGGCGTATATGAACCATATTTGTTTTAATTGAGATTGGTTTGTTTGTTCCCTTTTCTTCTATAGATTGCATATACTTGTCTAGTTTCTTTGTGGTAACTTCATCAGTTCCTGTGTCCTCTCCACACCATTTGATAAAATTCTCTACATACTCCCTATACCCTTGTTGTGTGGCTTTTGACAATCCTTTTACTCTGTTGTGGCGGTAAAATTCTTCCGCCGATTGTCTTAAAGTGCAGACTTCGATTTCAATAGTCTTTGTTATTTTTCTTCCTCTTGACATAAAAAAATAACTCCTTTCGTATAAAAATTTCTAGATTTGTTTACCTAGAAATTCTTACGCGAAAAGAGTTATTTCAGCGTTATGAATTTCGTTTAAAAATGGCGGTTTTTGGGGATTTTCCGTTGATTGCGAAGCAATCAACTAACCACAATCTGGCGCGCTAACCAACTGCACCATACCCACCATATTCTTCAGCGCTTTATAAAACTACTGAAACGAGCCCGGGGGGATTCGAACCCTCGACCTACGGCTTAGAAGGCCGTTGCTCTATCCAGCTGAGCTACGGACTCATTTTTAAGACTTTTCGTCTTAAAAAGCGGGTGATGGGAATCGAACCCACGTATCCAGCTTGGAAGGCTGGTGTTCTACCATTGAACTACACCCGCATCTCAATCGGGGTGACAGGATTCGAACCTGCGACCTCCTGGTCCCAAACCAGGCGCTCTAGCCAAGCTGAGCCACACCCCGATATTCATATTTTTGATGCCATTTCCGTGACACAATCGTTATTATATAGTCTGGTCACAGAAATGTCAACAACTTTTTTTATTTTTTTTAAAATTTTTTTCAAACGTAATTTAGAGTAAATTCTGCCACTCCGTCTTCATTTATATCCATAATGATATATGTCCCTTGGCGTCCTGGCTGTCTTGGATAAGAAAGACTTCCAGGATTGATTGCAATCACATCATCCTCCAAATCAATATCTGGTCTGTGCGTATGTCCATACATTACAATCTGAGCCTTACGTTTACGTGCTTCCTTCTTTAGTCTCCTCGTGTCCATCGATACATAATAATAGTGTCCATGCGTCATAAAGATTCTATATTTGCCTATGCGCAGTTCCTGCTCATCTGGTAAATCTGCAAAGAAATCATTATTTCCAGAGACAATATGAACCGGGCAGCCTGCAGTCTGTTCGATATAATATTCTCCGCCCTCCACGTCACCCATATGAAGCAGCATATCAATTTTACCGATTCGGTCCAGCACCTTATCCAGGTTACGGTGGCTTCCATGCGTATCACTAATGATTAGTATTCTCATGCTCTTTTCTCCATAATTGCACGCATTGCGCGAAGTGCATTGCCACGATGACTCAATTCATTTTTCTTTTCAGGCTCTAACTCCGCGGTTGTACAGCCATATTCCGGTAAATAGAAAATAGGATCATAGCCAAAACCATTTTCTCCTGCAATTCCGTGTCCAATAATCCCCTCAATGGTGCCGCGAACTACTTCTGAAGTTCCATCTGGAAATGCAGCTGCAACTGCACATACGAAGCGGGCGGTACGTTTCTCATCCGGAACCCCTGCCAGTCTATCTAAAATAATGCTGTTTTTCACATCATAAGACGTGTCTACTCCCAAATAGCGTGCAGAATAGATTCCTGGTTCTTTATTTAAATAATCAATTTCAAGCCCCGAATCATCTGCAAGCACAATACAGTTCTCTGTCAGCTTCGCTATCTCCGTTGCTTTAATAAGCGCATTTTCTTCAAATGTAGTGCCATCTTCCACGACATCCACATTGATTCCTTCCTCCTTCATTGATAATATAGGCATGCCCAAATCTGCAAGAATCATACGTATTTCTTTCATTTTATTTTCATTGCCTGTAGCAAAAATTATTTTTTGTTCCATGAAAATTCCTCTTTCTATTTCTTTGGTTTTGGTGGCTTTGGACCAAGAAACTGATAAAAATAGGTCTTCAGCATTCCGTTATAAATCTTTCTATTTTTATCTGCCTTTCTTCCAAAATACTTCTCTGTATCTTCATAACTGGTAATCACATATGCTGACCAGTCATCTAAATTTTTAAAACTATCCCCAAACTCCCGGTACAACGGCGGAAGATCCTTCTTTTCTTCCAAACGCTCGCCGTATGGCGGATTGGTAATAATGAATCCATATTTTTTAGGATGACGTAAATCTTTCACTGCACGTTCCTGGAAATGTATCAAATGGTCAACTCCAGCCTCTTTTGCATTTTCGCGCGCCGCCTTTATTACATCGCCATCAATATCATACCCTTGAATATCCACATCAATATCATCGTCAATCATGTCATTTGCTTCATTAATTGCATCATACCACTCTTTCTTTGGAATCAGGTTTGTCCACTCTTCAGCAAGGAAAGAACGGTTCATGCCAGGTGCAATGTTGGCTGCAATCATAGCCGCTTCAATTGGAAATGTTCCACATCCACAGAATGGGTCAACCAGAATGCGGTCCTTTTTCCAAGGGGTCAGCATGATAAGTGCTGCTGCCAGAGTCTCGGTAATAGGCGCTTTACTTGATAATTGCCGGTATCCTCTTTTATGTAGAGAAACACCAGAAGTATCTATCCCCACAGTCACAATATCTTTCATCAAGAACACACGAATCGGATAGGAAGCCCCATTTTCTTCAAACCAGTCGATATGATAATGTTCTTTCATACGGTTTACCATGGCCTTTTTCATAATCGACTGAATATCCGATGGACTAAAAAGCTTACTCTTTACAGATGCCGCTTTCGCCACCCAGAATTTTCCGTCCTTTGGAATGTATCTTTCCCAAGGGATCTTCTTTGTATTTTCAAATAATTCATCAAATGTAACAGCCTTAAAGCTGCCTGCCTTTAATAGTACACGCTCTGCTGTTCTGAGGAAAATATTTGCACGGCAAATTGCTTCCGCATCTCCCCAGAAGGATACGCGGCCGTCTTCCACACTTGAAATCTCATATCCCAAATCTTGTATCTCTCTTTTTAATACAGCTTCCAAACCGAAGTGGCAAGGTGCTATCAATTCAAATTTATCCATCTTTTCCCTCCTGTATTCCTCTTTATATTACTTGTAAGGCAGCCTTCATGTCAACAAAAAAGAAGCCTCTTATATAAAGAGGCCCCTTTTTCTTCTCAGTATTAGTTGTAGCAGTTTGATTTGTTCTTTTGAGCGTTTGAAGAAGAATTCTTATTGTTGTTATTTGAGTTGTTGTTTGAATTCTTATTTGAATTGTTGTTTGAATTCTTGTTGTTATTATTGTTTGAGTTATTGTTTCTGTTGTTTTGATTTTCCATTTTTTTGTTCCTCCTAAGATTTATTTGGTACACTTTTATTATCTCTCAAGAGTCTTTTTTTATGCATTCACACAAAATTCTTTATATTTTAAGAAAATTTTAATTTTTTGCTTGCTTTTTGCACTTTATTATATTATACTGAACGGTGTAGAAATTGATTTTCTACAACCCCTTATTAATTATTTATACTCCCCTCAAAAAGACCAGTGGCTCCCCCATTGGTCTTTTTACCATTTATGCATAGTTTACACAAATAAAAAAGGAATAAACCTGGTCGTTTATTCCTTTTTATATTATATAGTTTCTCTTCTCTGAGAATCGAGTTCGTCATACAACACTCTTTCAATATGTATGGCGAGATAGCCGATTTCCATCTCATCGACATCTCTTTTCATATTTCTTGCGATTTTATTGCAAATATTACTTGCTGTTTCAAACGAACGAGGAAACTTAATACTCATGTATTCATTCATACTAATCTTCAGTTGTTCCCCATTAAGTGTTCTTGCAACCATATATCTGATGTGATTCATTAAACGGTTGTAAGATAATGACTGAACATCGATTGTTTTTTCAGTCATCTCTTCAATTAGCGAAATACATTCTCGCACAGCCTGTGCCATTTGCATTGCTTGTGAAACATTTTCATCTTGGATAGACGAATGAATGTGAAGCGCAACATATCCAATTTCATCATCCGTAATTGTCACACCCAGTTTTTCTTGCAAAATAGAGCGTACGCATTCAGCAGCCTTAAATTCCATATGAAACAATACTCGAATATCATCTGTAAGCGGATTACTAATCTGTTCATGATTCCGAATTCGTTTTACAGCAAATTCCAAGTGATCCGCCATAGGAAAAAGTACATTTTTATCTAAAGTATTAAATGTCCTCTCTGCGTTAGTAAGTATTTCATTTGCAATTTCCAAATAAATCGGCTGAATAGCACTGACAAGTTCTTTGGCATTTCCACGTTCCGTAGATTCCCGTAGAGAATAAATTTTATCGGTTGGTCTGGTTTCAATTCTCTCCGTGATTTTTCTGCCAAAACCAATTCCTTTTCCCATAATAAGGTATTCCTGATTGTCATCCGTATGAATACCTAACACCGTATTGTGATTTAACACTTTAGTAATTCTGTACATAACTTTTCCCCATCTTTATTTATTCAAAGAAATCTACCGCAAAAAGCGCAGTGCCTGCTGAGAGAGTTCCTTCGCTAAGAAGTCTAACTTTTTGATTGTCCGCTAATTCTGTACAAAGTATTGGTGTTGCAAGTGAAGGAGCATTTGCTTTTAAGTAATCGAGGTCAAGTTCAAGCATAGGTTCTCCCTTTTTCACTTTCTGACCATTTTCAACAAATACTTTGAATCCTTGTCCATTCAATTTTACAGTATCAATGCCAACATGAATTAAAAGACTGATTCCTGATTCTGTCAAGAAACCAATTGCATGTTTTGTTTCGAATACGAAACATACCTCTCCATCTTCGGGTGCTCTTACAACGTTATCTGTTGGAGTAACCACAGCACCGTCTCCCATCATTCGCCCTGCAAATGCCTCGTCTGGTGCGGTAGAAATGTCTGCCGCCTCGCCTGTGATTGGACTTGAAATAATCACCGTTTTTACAAGTTTCGCTTCTTTTTCCTCTGTTCCCTTTTCAACTACGCTTTCACACTCATTAGCTTGTGAAACATATTCTTCATTTGGAGCAGCCTCCAGGTAATCTTCCAAATTAGATTTTATTACAGTTACTCGTGGGCCATAAATAATCTGAACACCATTTCCTTTGTGCACGACACCAGACGCACCAGTCGCTTTAAGCAACTCATCATTTACCAATTCTGCCTTAAAAACAGTACAGCGAAGTCTTGTTGCACAACAATCTACATCAGAGATATTTTTCTTTCCGCCAAGTCCATTACAAATAGCCTGCGAGAGTGAGTCCACAGCTGCATCAACCTCATTATCGTTTCCAGCATTTTTGCGGGCATCCACATCACTTCTTCTATATAATTTTACTTCTTCATTATCATCTCGTCCAGGTGTTTTTAAATCCATTTTAACGATTAAAAACTTAAATAATAAATAGTATACGACAAAGTAAGCAATACCTACTATTACAACCCAAATCCAGTTTGTTTTCGCATTTCCCTGCAGGATACCGAATAATGATAAGTCGATTAGTCCACCCGAGAATGTCATACCTACACCCACTTCAAATGCATGCATCAACATGTAAGCAAGACCTGCAAACACACAGTGAATACCATAAAGTAATGGTGCTACAAATAAGAATGTAAATTCAAGAGGCTCTGTAATACCTGTGAGCATTGATGTTAATGCTGCCGAAAGTAAAAGACCACCAACTTCTTTTTGCTTTTCTGGTTTTGCAACCTTATACATAGCCAGTGCCGCTCCAGGAAGCCCGAAAATCATAAGTGGAAACTTGCCCGACATAAATCTTGTTGCAGATACAGCAAATTGGCTTGTTGTAGGTTCAGCAAGCTGTGCGAAGAAAATGTTCTGTGCACCTTCTACGATTACACCGCCAACCTCTAATGTTCCACCTAAACCTGTTTGCCAAAATGGTAAGTAGAATACATGATGTAAACCAAATGGAATCAAAAGACGTTCCATAAGGCCATATACCCATGTTCCAAAATATCCCGAGTTTAAAACAACATCACCCACTGCATAGATTCCAGTCTGGATTACAGGCCAGATAAAGTACATTAAAATACCTACACCTACGTAAACAACCGAACAAACAATCGGCACAAATCTCGTTCCGCCAAAGAATGATAATACTTGTGGAAGTTGGATTTTGTAGAATTTGTTGTGAAGCGCCGCAACACCGAGACCTACTACGATACCGCCAAACACACCCATTTGAAGAGATGTGATTCCACATACAGAAGCAGTAGCACCGCTTAACATAGTTTCAGCACCGCCATTGATTGTAATCAACGCACCAATAGAAGCATGCATAATAAAAAATGCAATTGCTGCCGAAAGGGCTGCAACTTCTTTTTCCTTTTTAGCCATACCAATTGCAACGCCCATTGCGAAGATAATAGGAAGGTTTGCAAACACAATGTCACCTGCTTGGCTCATAACCTGAAAAATAGCATTGAGTATCGTTCCAGGCCCTGCAATACCGAGGAGACCATAAGTCTCAAGCATTGTCGCATTTGAAAATGATCCTCCGATTCCAAGCAAAAGTCCTGCTACTGGGAGGATTGCGATAGGAAGCATAAAAGATCTTCCCACACGTTGAAGTACACCAAAAATTTTGTCTTTCATTTCTTTTTTCTCCTTTTCTATATATGTTATTGCAGGATGTACGTGCATCGTTAAAGGTGTAATAAAGTAAAAAAAGAGACACTAATACACATAAACATCCCAAAATATTTATGTATAGTTAATGCCTCATCATTTCTTAATAAGTAACATACTATATCCGCTATAAATAATAGCATTTGCAGAATAGATTTGTCAATAATCTAAATAAAGATTTTTCCAATCGTTATTTTTTACGTAAGAATCGAATGACCAATACAATCACCAAAATTGGAACTGCAAATCGAATTACAAAGGCGAGCAGCCCAAATATTACCGATAACACGACAAGTGCAATTGCCACTATCACGATAATCGCAAGTATTTTATTCCACTCATTATTCTGTGTTATTTTCTTTGCATTATGACTGCTGACATCCTTTACTGCCTCTTCCGAATAGGAATAATATTCCTTACCGCCCATCTCTGATGAGATAAGAATCGTCTTCGCAATTGCCCATGGGTCTCCAAGCGATGCAATCACATCCTCTTCCGATTGACCTTTTCCCACTTCATCATCAATATATGCGTCATAATAATCCACATTCTTTTTTATCTGTTCCGCACTCAATTTATTTTCCAGTGCACTTTTTAATTGTGATAAAAATTCTCTACGATTCATTCCTTACACCTCGAATAGCAAATCACCATAAGATGGCATTGGCCACATTTCCTTATTAACAATCATCTCCAGTTTATCAACTGCCGTTCTGAGAGCCTGCATTACTGGAACTACCTCTTTCTGGTAGAATTCTGCCTGCTCTTTTCCGCGTTTCATGGAAGAAGCCTGCTCGGTAAGTTCGATTAATTCCTTAAGCGCCTTTCTTGTATCTGCCAATAAGTTTGATGATTCTTGTAATAATTCTGTCTGTACACTCACATCCACCACGTCACAAGCTTCTTTCACCTGATTAATCGATGTAGCAAGGGAAGTGATATACTTGATTACTGCTGGAATAATATGCTTACTTGCAATATCAATCATAGAACGTGATTCAATATTGATTACCTTTGCATATGTCTCATACTGGATTTCCGCACGGGATTCTAATTCCGCTCTTGTAAATACGCCAAATCTTTCGAAAAGCTCTACCGTCTTGTCTGTCACCAGATATGGAATAGCTTCTACCATCGTTGCAATGTTTGGCAAGCCTCTTCTTTCTGCTTCTTTTACCCATTCTTTTGAATATCCATTTCCACTGAATACGATTCTTTGATGTTCGGAAGCATACTTCTTAATCAAATCATGTACACCCATTGAGAAATCTTCCTGGGCTTCCAGATAATCACATGCATCCGCAAATGATTCTGCAACAATCGTATTTAATACAATCGTTGATGCCGCAACGGAGTCTCTTGAACCAACCATACGGAATTCAAATTTATTTCCTGTAAATGCAAGTGGAGCTGTTCTATTTCTGTCGGTAGCATCTTTTGCAAAGTCTGGAAGTGTATTTACACCCGTTTCTAACCTTTCTCTCTTGATACTGTGTGTTGCAGAACCTGTACTAATGAGCTGTGAAAGCACATCCTCCAGCTGCGCTCCAAGATATACAGAAATAATTGCAGGCGGCGCTTCATTTGCACCAAGTCTGTGGTCGTTTCCAACGTCTGCCGCCGACTCTCTAAGAAGCTCTGCGTGTCTGTCTACCGCACGAAGTACACATGCCAAAATCAAAAGAAATTGAATATTTTCATGCGGTGTCTTCCCTGGGTCTAAAAGATTCACTCCATCATCTGTTGTAAGCGACCAGTTATTGTGCTTACCAGAACCATTTACACCTGCAAATGGCTTTTCATGAAGAAGACAATGTAAGTTGTGGCGATACGCTACCTGCTTTAGTGTCTCCATCACCAATTGGTTATGGTCTACAGCAACATTGCATTGTGCATAAATTGGAGCCAACTCGTGCTGTGCCGGAGCAGCCTCATTGTGCTGTGTCTTCGCAGATACGCCCAGCTTCCATAATTCTTCGTTTACATCTTTCATAAAGAGTGCAATACGTTCACGGATTGCGCCAAAGTAATGGTCATCTAATTCCTGACCCTTCGGAGGCATCGCACCAAATAAAGTACGGCCTGTAAATACAAGGTCTTTTCTCTTCAAGTATTTTTCTCTGTCTACCAAAAAGTATTCCTGCTCTGCTCCTACAGATGGAGTAACTTTTTGTGCAGTTGTATTTCCAAATAAACGAATCAAACGGAGAGTCTGTTTATTAATCGCCTCCATAGAACGAAGAAGCGGTGTCTTTTGGTCTAAAGCCTCTCCTGTGTAAGAACAAAATGCTGTTGGAATGTAAAGAATAGCACCCTCACCCGTTGCATCTTTTTTAATAAATGCCGGCGAAGTACAATCCCATGCAGTATATCCTCTCGCTTCAAAGGTTGCACGGAGGCCGCCTGAAGGAAATGAAGAAGCATCGGATTCTCCTTTAATAAGTGCCTTTCCCGAAAATTCCATCAAAACTTTCCCATCGCTTTTCGGTGCCGAAATAAAAGCATCATGCTTTTCTGCTGTTGCACCAGTAAGAGGCTGGAACCAGTGAGAATAATGTGTCGCACCTTTTTCAATTGCCCATTCCTTCATTTCATGTGCCACTACGTCTGCAATAGAAGGCTCTAATTCTTTTCCTTCTTGGATTGTGCGTTTTAACTCTTTATATACTTTTTTAGGTAAACGTTCCTGCATAACAGAATCGTTGAATACATTTTCACCAAAAATATTTGCTACATTCATTATTTCGCTCATACTTCCATCCTTTCACGATTTTCGTAAATATTCTCTTATAAAATACTCTAATTTCCCCCAAAATGCAAGCGCATTCAAGTAGAATACAAAAAGTGGCAGGAAAAATTCCCCGCCACTTGTGTATTGAGTAGTTACTCTTATTAAGCTTTATTAATAGAACCGAATAATTCCATTTTTTCTTTTACAGTTGCTTTGATTGCTTCAACACCTGGAGCTAATAATTTACGTGGGTCAAATCCTTTGCCCTGTAAATCTTTGCCAGCTTCGATGTATTCACGAGTTGCTGCTGCAAATGCTAATTGACATTCTGTGTTAACGTTGATTTTAGCAACACCTAAATCGATAGCTTTCTTAATCATATCTTCTGGAATACCTGAACCACCGTGAAGAACTAATGGCATATCTCCTGTCAATGCTTGAATAGCATCTAATGTTTCGAAGCTTAATCCTGCCCAGTTTTCTGGGTATTTTCCGTGGATGTTACCGATACCTGCTGCTAACATGTCTACACCTAAGTCAGCGATTGCTTTACATTCGTTAGGGTCTGCACATTCTCCTTTGCCTACAACACCGTCTTCTTCTCCACCGATTGCTCCAACTTCTGCTTCCAAAGACATTCCTTTTTCTGCACAGATTGCAACTAATTCTCTTGTTTTTGCAACGTTTTCTTCGATTGGGTAGTGTGAACCATCGAACATGATTGAAGAGAATCCTGCTTCGATACATTTCATACATCCATCGTAGCTGCCGTGGTCTAAGTGAATTGCTACTGGAACTGTAATGTTAAGTTCTTCTAACATTCCGTTAACCATACCTACAATTGTCTTGTAACCACACATATATTTTCCAGCACCTTCTGATACACCAAGAATTACTGGTGAGTTATTTTCTTGTGCTGTAAGTAAGATGGCTTTTGTCCATTCTAAGTTGTTGATATTGAATTGACCTACTGCATAATGACCTGCTTTTGCTTTTTGAAGCATTTCTTTTGCTGATACTAACATATTCGTTACCTCCGAATTTTAATAAATTATGTAATTTCATGAAATAAGAATGATAACTACTCCATCCTTATTAATGACCCGTAGGGGAATCGAACCCCTGATTCCAGCGTGAGAGGCTAGCGTCTTGACCGCTTGACCAACGGGCCTTACTTGTATATTGTAGAACATTTTTCCACAATATACAAGTTTTTTCTTAAATGATTTTAAAATTAAACCATTGTTATGTATGCCTGTACTGTAATATAAAGAATTACCAATGGCAAAATAAATGTCAGATAGAATTTATATGCCCTTGATGCAGGGAACTTCAATCCCTGTCCTGCATTAGCCTCCTTGCGGAAATTGTCCCATCCCCATCCATATCTTGTTGTACAGAATAAGATATAAACCACAGAACCTAATGGAAGCAGATTATTACTTACAATAAAGTCTTCCAAATCCATAATATTCTTTCCAGCAATCCGGAAGCTTGACCAGTCTGTCATGCCAAGGATACATGGGAAGCTTAATATGATGAGTGCTATCCCATTAATAACTGTTGCTTTTTTCTGTGACCAGCCGCTAAGCTCTCTTGTGCATGCAATGATATTCTGGAATACTGCTATCACTGTTGATAAAGCCGCAAATATCATAAACAGAAAGAAAAGTGTTCCCCAGAGGCGTCCTCCAGCCATTTCATTGAATACGTTTGGAAGCGTCACAAATACAAGTCCCGGCCCTTCCCCCGGATTGATTCCGAAAGCAAAACATGCTGGGAAGATAATAAGTCCTGACATAATTGCAACCGATGTATCAAGAATCAGAACACTGAGCGCTTCTCCTGGAAGAGACCTCTCTTTTCCTATGTAGCTTCCAAAAATCGAAAGCGCACCGATACCAATACTTAAAGTAAAAAATGATTGTCCCATTGCAGCAAAAATTACATTGCCCAGTCCAGCTTCCTGAATCTTAGAGATATCTGGTTTTAAATAAAATTCCAGACCTTCCATTGCATTTGGAAGCGTTACAGCACGGACAACTAATACAAGCATAATTCCGAACAAACATACCATCATTGGTTTTGTAATCTTTTCTACACCCTTTTCCAGACCAAATGAACAAACTACAAGACCAATGATACAAATAATAAGCATCCACAAAATCATTTCGTTGCGGTTACTTGTGAGTTCACTAAAGATACTGGCAATTTTATTAGAATCTGCCCCAACGAAATCCCCTTTAAGCATCTTTACAAAGTAGGCAATCATCCATCCACCTACCGTTGTATAGAACATCATCAAAAGATAATTTCCAGCAATTGCAAAATACTTATGAATATGCCATTTTGAACCCTTAGGCTCTAGCACCTCATACGACCTTGCCATACTTTTCTGGCTTGCACGTCCCATTGCAAATTCCATAATTACAACCGGCAGCCCCATTGCAAGTAAGAAAAACAAATAAAATAATACAAAAAATCCACCGCCATATTGTCCCGTGATATAAGGAAATCTCCATACGTTCCCCAAACCAATTGCACATCCGGCTGAGATCAGAATAAATCCCAGTCTAGATGAAAATTTTTCTCTCTTTTCCATTGATAACTTTTCTCCTATTCCTCATCTTCATCCTGCACCATAATCTCAAGTGCCTGCTTTTTGTTTAAGATCTCCACTCTGTCATGTTGTCCTCCGAACTCACCGTCCAGCGTCCATGGAATCTCTTCTTTTGATTCAAAAACAATCTCGCTTGCTTTAAAAGCGTACATATACTTTGTGTCAAAGCTTTCAATCAACAGCGCAGCTATAATTTCCTGCAATTCAATCAGACTCTTTGGTCTTCTAATCAAGGTTACCTCAAATTCCCCATCGTCGAACTTTACATCTTTTCCCTTAATATTACGGAAACCTGCAACCGACTTTGAGTTTGTAACCATACCAATCATAAATTCATCCTCAATCACTTCTTCTCCATATGTTACTTTAATATGATAAGAAGGAATATTAGACAAACGCTTTACGCCTTCCAGTACATAAGCAGAATGTCCTAAGATATTTTTCAGTTTCTGGTCCGTCTGGTAAGACACATCCGTAAACAAACCAAACGCCGCAACATATACAAAAATGTCGTTATTGAAGCTTCCAGTGTCGCACGCAAATGCTTTGCCATGAACCGCCGCATCAGCCGCTTCTAAAATGTCTCGTGAAATATGAAGGCTGCTGGCAAAATCATTTGTCGTTCCTGTTGGAATGTATCCAATCGGAATCCTTCTCTTCCTCGGCCGTCTCATCATCGCTGTAACCACTTCATCCAAAGTACCGTCACCGCCACTGCATACAATGATGTCATATCCATCTTCCATATGAACAACCTTTTGATACGCATCCCGGTAGCACTGCGTTGGATAAATAACGACCTCATAGTTCGCCTTCACAAAAATATCCAAAACATCTGACAATTTACTTTTCAATAATCCTTTTCCCGCATTCGGGTTGTACACAAATAGCATTCTTTTCATTTCAGTTACCTCCTGCCATCACTTTTTTGTTTTAATGCAATGAAGTCCCCCTGCAAATTGAAAAGAGCATATAGTTATGCTCCTTCAAATCATTCCTATTGCGCAGTTAAGTATGCTTCGATTTCTTTTGCTGCTGCTTCTTCGTCTGCTCCGTTTGTCACGATTACAATCTCGTCACCACTAGTAACATTCAAAGACATCATTCCCATAATACTTTTGGCATTCACTGATTTCGCACCTACTTCAACATACACTGTACTTGCAAACTGACTTGCTTTCTGTACCAGCATCGCAATTGGACGCGCTTCTAGTCCTTCTTCACGGCAAATTGTTACTACTTTTTTTACCATTTCTTTTCCTCCTTTAGCTTTTCCGCTATCTCACTAAGCTTTCTTAATCTATGGTTTACACCAGACTTTCCCAGCGGAACGGTCAATAAATCGCCCAGTTCCTTCAATGTCGCATTGGGATAGGTTAATCTCAACTCCGCAATTTCCTGCAATCCTTCCGGGAGTTTTTTCAGTCCAATCGTGTTCTGGATATACTGAATGTCTTCCGTCTGTTTCACTGCTGCAGATACTGTTTTATTAATATTTGCTGTTTCACAGTTTACCATACGGTTTACGGAATTACGCATTTCTTTCAAAATACGCACATTTTCCAATTCCATAAGTGCCACAGGTGCCTCCATGATATTTAACAGGTCGACAATCTGCGAACCCTCTTTCAAATATACAACATAGGATTTCTTACGTTCAATTACTTTCGATTCCAGCCCAAAGCTGTTAATCAACTGCTTAACCTGCTCCGCCTTACTTCTAGCAGCGCAAACAATTTCAATGTGATAAGATTTCTCAGGATTACTAATAGAACCTGCCGCCAAAAAGGCGCCTCTGATAAATGCTCTTTTGCAGCAACTGTTTTGCACGACCATATTCTTTACCATCGAGAATTCTTCATAAATCTCTCCGTTGCCATCTATCAGCTTAGAAGCCTGCAGGACTCTTATCGCATCCTCATGCCTCTTAATAATTATTGTGTAAGACGTATAATCCTTCATTCGGTTTGTCGAAACAAAAGTTTCAGTCTCTATATTAAATGTTTTTTTAAGCAATGTAAAGTACTTTCTGGCCACAGATACATTTTCTGTACGCACTTTTACTGAATAACGCTCTCTACTATCAATGGAAACTTTTCCGCACATACTAATAATGGCTGCGATTTCAGCAATCTGGCAGTGTCTCGCTCCATTCCACTGTCTGGATAATTCTTCCTTTGTTTTTGCAGAAAATGACATTTCTTGTATCATATTATTTTTTTCTTTTTGCATCCTTCTCTATATCCCGGTGTTCAATCTTGATTCCAAACCCTTCATCCGACTGAAGTTTCGCAAACAGTTCGTTTGCCAGCGTAACCGAACGATGCTTTCCGCCAGTACAGCCAATCGCAATCACCAGTTGATGCTTTCCTTCCGCTACATAGTTCGGAATTAGGAATCGGACCAAATCTTCCAGCTTCATCAAAAACTCTTCTGCCTTCTCATTCTCCATAACAAAATCACGGATTTCTTTGTCATTTCCTGTCTTTGCACGGAGTTCTTCTATATAATATGGGTTCGGCAGAAAACGAACGTCAAATACTAAATCCGCATCATTTGGAATTCCGTACTTGAACCCAAATGATAGTATGGTTACATAAATGTTTTTGTACTCTTTATTTTTCACAAATATTTTATTTAATTCCGCTTGCAGTTCTCTCGTGAGCAGCTGGCTTGTATCTATTATGTAGTCTGCCTTTTTCCGCAGGCTTTCAAGGGATTTTCTTTCTTTTAAAATGCCCTGGTCGATGCGGTTTCTTTCAGCAAGCGGATGTGTTCTTCTCGTTTCTTTATAACGTTTTACGAGCACATCATCCTGTGCATCTAAAAATAGAATCTCATAAATGATTCCACTTTTCTTCAATTCTTCTAATGCACTTTCCAATTCCTGAAACTTTTGTCCACTTCGAATATCAATTCCAAGCGCAACCTTTTCAAGCTCCATATGTTGCGAACACATCATGTCTGCCAATTTTGGAACCAATGGCACTGGTAAATTATCCACACAAAAATACCCGATATCCTCTAACATTTTCAAAGCAGTACTTTTCCCAGCTCCCGACATTCCCGTCACAACAATCATTCTCATAATTTAAAATTCTCCTATGCGTTTCACTTCTGGTTCTAACTGAACCCCAAATTCTTCCATTACTTTTCCGCTCACGCGTCTCATCAGTTCCACAATATCAGCCGCTGTTGCGTCACCTCTATTTATCACAAAACCACAATGCTTTTCCGAAACTGCAGCGCCTCCCACCTGGAAACCACGAAGTCCTGCATCCTGTATCAGCTTCCCGGCAAAATATCCTTCCGGTCTCTTAAAAGTACTTCCTGCACTTGGATACTCTAACGGCTGTTTTGTCACACGCTGTACTTTCAGTTCTTCCATTCTTGCACGAATCGCTTCCCTGTCACCTTTTTCAAGCTGAATATTGACTTCTAAAACGATATAATCCTTCTTCGCGATTACGCTTGTACGGTATCCCAGCTCCAACTCATCTTTTTGTAAAACCAGGACCTCACCCTCTGGAGTAAGTACAGTCGCATCTATGATTACATCCTTGATTTCCCCGCCATAAGCACCTGCATTCATGACTACAGCGCCGCCCATGGTTCCTGGAATTCCCGCCGCAAATTCAAATCCGTGCAGTTCTGCTTCCAATGCCGCACTTCCAACTCTTGAAAGCAATGCGCCAGCTTGTACGCGAATCGATTCTCCACACACCTCTATGGCAGACATTTCCTTATAAATTTGAATCATAACACCGCGGTATCCTTTATCGCCAACCAGCAGATTGCTGCCATTTCCCAAAATATAATATGGCATTTCTTCCTGGCGGCACAACGCAACAATTGCTTTCACTTCTTCGATATTCTGGGGTACCACAAAATAATCTGCCACGCCGCCAACACGGAACGTCGTGTGCTTTTTCATTGGTTCTTCTATATATATTCGATTTTCTTCTATTAATTCAAGTAATTTGCTATAAAAATTCGAGTTCATTGATACTCTCCTTATATTATTTCATTTTTTCATCATACAACAAACTTCCATTAAATTCAACGGACACTTGCAAATTTCCAGTAAATGCGTTATATTAGTCTGGATACATAAAATTTTGATATAAAAAAGGAGTGATTTTACAAGTGGACACGAGTGCCGCCATACAAATTATTGTATTAATTATTTTATTAGGTTTATCTGCATTTTTCTCATCAGCAGAAACCAGCTTGACAACTGTTAACAAAATAAAGATGCGTGCTTTAGCTGAAGAAGGTGACAACAGAGCGAAGATGGTAATTAAAGTTACTGACAACTCTTCAAAAATGCTCAGTGCGATTCTGATTGGTAATAACATTGTAAACCTTTCAGCATCTTCTTTGACAACAACCATTGCCTATGGGTTGGGAGCCGGTCCTACAATTGCACTTGCAACTGGTATCATTACTGTACTGATTTTGATTTTTGGTGAAATCACACCAAAGACAGTAGCTACAATTAATTCTGAAAAGATGGCTTTAGCATATGCATATCCAATCAATTTTATTATGATTGTGGTGACTCCAATCAGTATTGTTATTAATGCATTAGCACGTGTAATTTTCTTTATTCTTCGTATAGATCCAGATGCGAAGGCAAATACGATGACTGAAACCGAGCTTCGTACTATCGTGGACGTAAGCCACGAAGATGGTGTTATTGAAGAAGAAGAAAAAGAAATGATTTACAACGTGTTTGATTTAGGTGAAGCAAAAGCAAAGGACGTTATGGTTCCAAGAGTTAACGTGACATTTGCCGATGTAGAAAGCTCTTACCAGGAACTGCTTGATATCTTCCGCGAAGACAAATTTACTCGTCTTCCTGTTTACGAAGAAACAACTGATAATGTGATTGGTACAATTAACATGAAGGATTTACTTTTGTTTGATAATACAAAAGAATTCCATATCCGCAATATTTTGCGTGAGGCATATTTCACTTATGAACATAAGAGCATTTCTGAATTGCTCGTTGAAATGAGACAAGCTGCATTGAATATCGCCATTGTATTAGATGAATATGGTGAAACAGCAGGTCTTATTACATTAGAAGATATTCTCGAAGAAATCGTTGGAGAAATCCATGATGAATATGACGAAAATGAAGAGGACGAAGTTTTCAAAGAAATCAGTAAGTTTGAATTTATCGTAGAAGGTTCTATGAATCTTGACGATTTAAATGACCGTATTGATTTAAAATTAGAATCTGAAGATTACGATTCCGTCGGTGGATATATTATTGAACATCTTGACCGTCATCCAGACGAAAATGATGAAATCATTACAAACGATAAGATTCGAATGGTTGTTGATTCTCTGGACAAGAACCGTGTAGAAAAAGTTCATATTTACTTACCTGAAGATTTCTATGATGAAAAAGAAGAAAGCGATGAAGAGGATGCTTAATCCTAGCAACAAGGCGCGACTCCACTTGAGAATCGCGCCTTTTCTTTATTCCTCACCCGCTAATTTAAGAATATCATCAATCTCTTCCTCGGTCATGCCCATATATACGGCAAGCTCGTCAATGGTCACCTTTCGCCCCAGTTCCTCAGTCAGCGTCGTAATGCTCTCATCCAGAAGACTTACTTTTTCTACCATCTTCTTATCGCGGCTGCTGAGTTCTGTCTGCTCCTCAATTAACATCTGCATATTTTGCTTAATCTGGTTCAAAATCGTATCATGTGCACTTGATGCATCCGTGAGCATGTCCATTCCAAGAATGAGTCCTACATTTCCTTCCTGCACCAAATCGCCCAAGAACACTTTCTCATCATGCATCTCCTTGGCAATCTCCACAACCTCTTGTAGATAAATTTCAATGAGGCGCTGCTTTGCCGCCTCCCCGCCCTCAAGCACTTTACCGAACAACATTTCTCTTTCGCCCTCAGTTTCCGCCTTAAATGCTTTCAGGTCTTCCATGTATTCTTTCAAATAGGCTTCCTCTTCCCCGGTAAATGAAACCTTTTCTTCCCCGGCTGCGCCCATTTTTATGTAGCCTTTCACGACTACCTTTTGTGTCAAAAGATAGTCGAAGACTAATTCTATCTGTTCCTCTGTCAAATCATCTTCCGCAAAATATCCTTTGACCTCTTCTATAGTAATCTGGCTTCCCTGCTCTTTTGCCAATGCTAATAATCCACTCAGTTTTCCAAGAAACGCTGTTCTCTTTTCCATATATACCTCCACACTTTTCTCTTGTATTTCTATTATGTCACAATAACAGTCTGGTATCCAGCCCTTTTTAATCTTTGTTCCATTCTGGTCGCTTCGTCCAATGTTCGGAATTGCCCTACACGCACACGCGAGAAGCCTTCCCCTCTTTCAATACGCGCCGGGAAATCCATCTCCATTAATTCTTCCTGCAGATTTCGTGCGTAATTCTGATTCCGGAACGCACCTACCTGCACCGAATAGCGGGTTTCCAGTGTCTCCGGGAATTCCACCAATGTCTCCAAAATGCCATTTGCAATTGCCTGCGCAATCGCATCAAAATTGGCATCAAACAGCTGATTGTCTATATCTGAATTAATAAATCCCGCTTCTACAAGAACTGCAGGCATCTGTGTCCGCCTAAGTACAATCAAATTCGGTCTTGCCTTTACTCCCAGATTCACAAAACCTACCGTCTCAAGCTGTGCGTTAATGTTTTCTGCCATCTCAAGTTTTACACCAGACAAGTCATAAACCAAACTTTCTACACCAGACACAACATTATCTTCTGGAAATGAATTTCGGTGAATTGACACGAAAAAGTCCACTCCGGCTTCATTCGCAATCTGTGCTTTCTCAAATGGCGTCTGGTAGACATCCGTTGTTCTTGTATATTCTACATCAATTCCATTATTTTGTAAAATTTCTCCCACTGCAAGTACGAGATTTAGAGCGTCATCCTTTTCCTGACGTCCATTGTAAACTGCCCCTGGGTTGATGCCGCCATGGCCGGCATCTAACATAATTGAATAAGGCATGCTCCGCCTCCTTGACATTTTCTCTAATTTAAAATATGTTAGATATAGCATTTATGTGCAGAAAGGAAACGAAGTTAACATGAAAAATCTAGAAAAGCTTTTCCCATTTTGGTCTGATTTAGACGACGCAGACAAAAAACAACTAGAAGAAACCATGCGAGTTGAAAAATATGGTAAAGGAGAATTGATTCACCGGACAGATACTGGCTGTAAAGGAATTCTCGGTGTATTATCTGGGCAAATCAGAATCTACATCCTGTCTGAAGAAGGACGTGAAGTCACATTGTTCCGTATTCATGAGAATGAAGTCTGTGTGCTTTCCGCTTCCTGCCTGTTAGATTCCATTGAATTCGATGTCCTAATCGAGGCCACAGAGGATACTGAGGTTCAAGTGATTCAAACTTGCGCTCTTAATCAAATCATAAAGCTTAATCCTGCCATCGAATTATACTTATATAAAACTGTAACTGAAAATTTCTCAGATGTAATGTGGACTATGCAGCAGATTTTATTTATGCGAATTGACCAGAGAATCGCACAGTTCCTTTGGGATGAGATGGTCCGCAAAAATAGTAAAACGCTTCAAATCACTCACGATGAGATTGCCAAACATATTGGAAGTGCCCGTGAGGTTGTAACGAAGGTTCTGAAATATCTCGCCAAAGAAGAAGTTGTATCCCTGTCGAGGGGAAAAATTGAAGTTATAAGCAAAGAAAAATTACATAAATATTTATAATGTGACATCATCACATACATAGCCTCTGCTTTCTGATAAGATAAACCTAACAAAAGCAGAGGCTTTTCAATTTTAGTATAAAAGGAGATAAATATTATGGCAGAAATAAATGTATCAAAAAACAATTTTGAAGAGGAAGTATTAAATGCAAAGGGAAAAGTTTTAGTTGACTTTTGGGCCAGCTGGTGTGGACCATGTAAAATGCTTGCGCCAGTTCTCAGTGAAGTGGCTGAAGAATACGCAGATGAAATAAAAGTATGTAAGATTAACGTAGAAGATGAAATGGAGCTTGCACAGAAATACCGTATTTCCAGCGTTCCATCATTGCTAGTATTCGAAAATGGCGAAATCGTGAATCAGGCAGTCGGATTCATGCCAAAAGAAGAGCTTGCTGAATTGTGGAGCTAATAAAAGAATTCATTCCTCACCCCTATATAGATAAGACAAAACGGTCTTTCCTGCTCTTGCAGGGAGACCGTTTGTTTTTTCATACTATTCTCCACTCTTCTTCAATTTCTTATAATAAAAATCTGCTGTATATAACGCTGCAACAGGATTATGCCCAAGCACTCTGTCCTTCGTTACTGCAGTTGTTACTAGTGCATCTGAGTATTTATAAAACAGGCTATCGTGCCCCACACACAATCCTACAACAATATTCAACTCTGTCTTTGCTTCGTTTAAAAGCTTTGCCTGTAATATTGGGTTACACATATTTTCCCCAATTGCATTGCATCTATCAGGAATACCTACATCCACCTTCTTCTGCACACCGGCCTTACACGCTATTCCATAAACCTCAAACCCATGAATACGCAGGATGGATGCAAGAATGTTACTTTCACGAATTAATCCTACGCAGGTTGCAATTCCAAGCTTCTTCATTCCCATTTTCTTTGCATATGCCATAATCTCTTCTACCCTTGTGTACTTGCAGTAATGGTCATACTCTACTTCTCCCGCCGCAATCATAGAACGACGATTCTCGTCCTCTTCATAACACTTCATGGCATCATCTAAAACCTCTGGATTCATATGTGTTGTCACGCAAAACTCAGGATACTTCTTATCCTGCAGATTGCAATTAGTTACTGCACAATCAACACATGACATTGTTTTCTTTTCCATAAAATCTACCTTTTCCTCTCTTCGTATCTTTTACGCCATCCACAGAAAATCCATGAACCTTGGCACTAATTTTTCCCAGTCAGCCTCACAGTGTCCACCACCCACCTGTGAATACATTTCTGCCGTCGCACCACTTTTCCATATATAATCTGCCACTCGCAGATTACACTTGTACGTGTCACTGCTTCGGTCTTCGCGCCAGATATCACGAAGTCCTCTTGCTTCCTTCGTTCCCCAGGACAAATAAACTCTAGTGTTCGGGTCCATATAATTTACTTTCATATCTCTCATAAGTGCCGGCATACAAAATCCAATCGCACTGGAAACGCAGGCTGCTTTTGAAAACCACTGATTGTGATGGACTACTGCGTATAATGCCATCAGTCCGCCCATGCTTGAACCAGCAATTCCTGTACACTCTCTAAATGGATAGGTTCTGTACTTTTGGTCAATAAATGGTTTCACTTCCCGAATAATCCATTCCAATGTCAAATCGCCAGTCACCGCGTATTTACTAAAATATCCGCCGCTTACTGGGTACGGCAAGTATTCCGAAAGACGCTCCTCTCCTTCGTGTCCACACTCAATGCCAACGATAATCATGGATTTCCCCCAGTTATCCATGAATGTCTTAAGTCCCCATGATTTCCCGTAGGTTGCATCTTCATCATAGAACAGATTGTGTCCATCAAAGAAATACATAACTGGATAACGTTCATCTGTTTCATTATAATTCTCGGGCAAATAAATGTGCAATGGTCTATTTTTTCCATTTGGCGAATATATAAAATCTTTTTTTACAATCATACTTCTCATTCTAGCCTACTCCTCTAATAATCTTTTTAATAAATATTCACGATTGTTGATAAACGTCTCTGTAATCTGGTATTCCCAGCAAAATAGGAAAATGACCCAATTTTTACACTTTAAATAAATCTATGGTTCAAATCTACTGTCTCCCTCTATTTATATGCGTTTCACATCGCATATTCCAATTATAACACGTTCAATATTTCCAGTCATTCTTTTTCATTGAATAACAAAAGAATTCCCTCACTAATGTCAAAAGCGAGAAACCTACTGGTCTCTCGCTCTATCTACCTGTCTTATTATTTTTCTTCTGTTACACTCTTGAAGAATTCTTCCATCTCTTCTTTCGTGTCAAAGTTTGCCATATACATCTGGTTACCCATTGCTCCAGAAAGTGCATCTGGAATACGGTCTACCATCTTCATGCAGTGTCCATATTTTGCCATTACATCATCATGAGACATTACATAATTTTTCGCATCACGAAGACCAACAAAACCACAGTAAGCATGTTGTCCTTGTGGCATTAATGTGCTGTCGTATGCAATCATATCAGCCCAAATCTTATAAACGTCTGTGCTGTTTGCGAAGTTAATCATATCAGGAGTAAATCCGCCTGAAGGACGCATATTAACTTCTAATGCAACAATGTCGCCTTTCTTTCCGAAACCTTCCTGGTCTTGTGTAAGACGGAAGAATTCGAAATGAACAAAACGGCTCTTAACACCAAATGCTTTGACTGTTGCACGGCCAGCCTTGCGTGTATCCTCTGGAAGGTCTTTTACAATATAGTAAATAGAGTTATCTGCGTTATTTACTACGTCTACAAGAGAAGATGGTGTTACATTACCTGTCTCAAATAATGGTTCCCCATTTGAGTCGATAATCGCATCATATGAGTTGATTTCACCATGGATAAATTCTTCCATAATATAAAGAACTCCATCATGTTTCTTGTCCCAGAATGCATGCATTTCTTCTTCGCATGTAATTTTGTATGTATCAGATGCCCCTACACCATTATCTGGTTTTGCAATCACTGGATATCCTACTGTCTTCACAAAATCAAAACATCCTTCTAATGTTTCAACTAAGTAGTAACGAGCTACTGGAACTCCAGCCTTAATGTAGTATTCTTTCATTTTTGATTTGTACTTAGTACGTGTCATGTCTTCCACCTGGAAACCACTTGTGATATTAAATTCTGTACGAAGCTTCGCATCTTTTTCTAACCAATATTCATTGTTTGACTCTAACCAGTCGATGCGTCCATATTTGTGAATAAAGAAAGCAACCGCACGGTATACTTCATCCTCATTTTCTAAACTACTAACCTTGTAGTATTCATTTAAACTATCTTTTAATGGTTGGATTAAATCGTCATATGGCTGGTCACCAATGCCGAGAACGTTAAATCCATTGTTTTTTAAGTGGTGGCAGAACTGCCAGTAATTTGTTGGAAAATTAGGAGAAATAAAAATAAAATTTTTCATTTGATTAGCCTTCTTTCTTTTTTGTTTTTTTGTTTTCTTTTGTTTTTTTGTTTTCTTTTTTGCTTTTTGTTTTTTTGTTTTTCTTCTTTTTTCTTTTTGTTTTTTAATTATATAATAATGTATTTATCACAAACGGAAGCTGTTTCTCCCAGTTGGCTTCCGTATGAGTTCCATGTGGGATGACACGACAGGTTACGTAAACATGCCGTTCCATAAGACGAGATACTGTGGAATGAAATAATTCCTCCATGTTCTCATGATTTTTAAATTCCTCTGAACCATAATCTGTGTAAATTACAGTATTCGGCTTTAATCTGGCATTCTTAATCATTCTATTCAATTTATCTGGTGCCACCCAGACAGATGGCGACAATGCGGCTGCACGCGAAAATACGCGGTTGTATTTTAATACTGCATATAAACTCATCAGCCCGCCCATAGAACTTCCTGCTATAAATGTATGCTCTCTGCCAGGCAGAGTACGAAAGCTTCTGTCAATATCTGGCTTCAGTTCGTTTACCATCCATTCCATAGTTGTGCGTCCAAGTCCGTGAATCACTTCACCGTCCCCATCCATTCTAAAAGTAAATGGTGAATACTCCCTAAGACGCCCATTATCTGGATCATGGCTGCATTCTACAGCTACAACAATAAGCTCAGCATGGGTTCTGTCCAAATATTTCTTCAATCCCCAGGATTTGCCATATGAAGCATCTGAGTCGAAGAATAAGTTATGACCGTCAAACATATATAGGACAGGATAACGTTTGCGGTGATTGTTTTGATAAGACTTCGGTAGATAGACATAAAGCCGGCGTTCCTCATCCCCTGAAAGTTCAGGGATGGTGATATTCCATTTCTTGACCATCTCGTATTCCTCTCTTTTCTATCTTAATTTCTTGTTATAAAATCCCAAGAAAATGATACCTATAATAATAGCTATGATTCGTATCACACCTACACCTGTTGCCCCAAGCATATCTTCAAACAAAATACTTACTACCAACAGAATAAAAATAATTGACATCATAATAATGCGCAATATTGTTTTTTTCTCATCCATAATACTTCCTCCGATGATATTAACTATTATTATATAATACCTTCCCTTTAAACTTCTGTCAATAAACTGTTTCTTTTCTCTTTTTCCCGTTATATAATGTTAGCATTAAAGGGGGATTTGAAAATGTTAAAATTAATTGCAAGTGATTTAGATGGAACATTATTATTACATGGTGCCCAGAAACTAAATCCCGGAATATATGATTTAATACTGGAACTGAAGAAGCATGGTATTATTTTTGTAGCTGCCAGCGGTCGGCAGATTGCAAGCCTGCGCCATCTTTTTGCACCAATTGCAGACCAAATTTCTTATATCGCCGAAAATGGTTCTATTTGCCTTCATGACAATAAAGTGATTTCCATATCAAGTACGAATCGGGAGGAAGTACTTCGCGTATTAAATACGATTAAGGAAAGACCTGGATGTACTCCTATCGTTTCCTGTGTGAGCAGTATCTATACACTGGCAGAATACGAAGATTTCATTGACCATATGGAAAATGTCCTGCACAACAAGGTTACCACTGTCGCGAAGTTCGAAGATATAGAAGAGCCTTTTATTAAATTCGCTTTTCGTGATTTAGAAAACAATATCCAATCTGCAAAACATTTCAAAGAACTGTTTTCTGACAAGTTCCAGGTTGTCACATCCGGAAACGGATGGGTTGATTTGCAGACTTACGACACAAATAAGGGAAATGCGTTACGAAAATTATTGGCTGAGCTTGACATCAAGCCTGAAGAATGCATTTCTTTCGGGGACCAGCAAAATGATGTGGAAATGCTGACCTTAACCGGCAAGAGCTATGCTATGGCAGAAGCTGTTCCGGAGGCAAAGGCTGCTGCTGATGAAATCATCAATTCCGTGGAGGATACTTTGCGTAAGATATTAAGAGAATTAGAACAAAAATAAAAAATGTGGCAGTGAGAAGTAATCATTCCATCTTCTCTTGCCACATTTTCTATTTCACACGATTTACATTTTCACAATTTTACGGTCGTACGTCACAAGGCCATTTACTTCCTCTTCAATGTCCGAAAGCTGTGTGTATACTGCGCCGCTGAGTCCAGCCTCCACCAATGGATATACTTCATTTTCCAGTAATTCTTTAAATGCTTTCGAAACATCCTCTGGTGTATCGTATTTCTTATATCCAAAGATGCGCTCCACACTGGAATGTCCCGAAATATGGCATGCGAAACCGCCATACTCCGAAATAACGAATGCGCGTTTATCATCCTTTTCCACTTTCAATTTACGGAAATAATTATGTACACTGTTAAAGTCCCCTTCTTTCTGGTCGAACCAGCCACTTGCATGGTCTACCGCTCTGGTTGGGTCCTTCGCCTTTACTTCCCGCGCAATACGCGCTGCATCGAATTGTCCCCATGCTTCATTGAATGGAACCCATGCTGCAAGAGATGGCACGTTATACAAATGGTCAATCGTGTCCATGCATTCCCGCTCCCAGAGTTTTCGTCCTTCTTCTGATTCTCTCGCAAACATCTTATACATATTGTCTTTCACTAATCGTCCCACTGCCGGAATTCCCGTCGGCAGATAACATGCCCACATCATATTGTACGTTGTTCCGCCATTCACCATGTCCTGCCATACAATCATACCCAGCCTGTCACAGTGATAATACCAACGCAGCGGCTCGATTTTAATGTGTTTACGAATCATATTGAATCCCAGCTTCTTAGCAAGCTCAATGTCAAAAACAAATGCCTCATCACACGGTGCTGTCATTAATCCATCTGGCCAGTAACCCTGGTCTAACAGACCATTCAGGAAATATGGTTTATGATTCAGACAGAACCTCGGAACTCCTTTTTCATCTTTCTCAACCGTAAATGCGCGCATTGCAAAATATCCACGCACTAAGTCCTCATCTGCCTTTACCGTAAAATAGTAAAGCTTCGGGTTCTCTGGACTCCACGCCTCAAACTTTCCATCTGCAAATTGAAGTTTAATTGTATTCTCATCTACTTCATAAGTTACCTCTGCCCCTTCCACCTGCAGTGTTACATTTTCTAGTTTTTCATTTGTATGCAGTTCTATTTCCACACTTGCGTGGTCATAATCAGGTGTGATTTTATAATTAACAATATATTTTTCTGGCACCCATTCATACCATACACTCTGCCAGATTCCACTCTGTGCAGTATAAAACATACCACCGCGCTTCAAGGTCTGCTTTCCCCTTGTGTGGTAGGAAGTATCACTCTCGTCCTGAACACGAACCTTTAAAAGCACAGGTTCTTCGGAAACAAAGTCCGTGATATCCATTTCAAATGGCAAATATCCACCATAGTGACTTGCAACCTCTTTTTCATTCATATAGACAACTGCCTGCTGGTCTACCGCATCAAAATGCAGGATACAGCGCTTCTTTGCCTTCCAACTGCATTCCTCTTCTGAAAATGATAGTTTCTTCTGATACCACAAATACTCATCTGGCTGCAATTGCTTCTCCACTCCCGAAAGCAAAGCTTCTGGTGAAAATGGAACCAAAATCTTGCCATCATACTTAAATTTTCCATCCTGTGATACAATTGCATAATCCCATTCGCCATGCAGCATCTGGCAGTGCGGCCTCTGCATCTGCGGGCGGGGATATTCCTGCCAGATGTTATCTTTGTCCAGATTTTCTCCCCAAGTCGTATAAAGAGGAATCAACTTATCCTCCGAATGTTCTTTATGTATATTTGCTAACGCATCTTTAATCCGCATCATTTTATCCCTCCATTAATATAGAGTATAACACCAATTGGGGACGTAGTAAAATTGAATTTTACTACGTCCCCAATTCAGTTTAGTGGTGTCCCCAACTTTACTCCACTAAAGCATTTTATGACATCGCTGCTACCAGCAAATAAATCAGCGTTGCGCAAAGTCCCAAGCTAAACAGCAATAATCCGTAAGATAAGCTTCGGGTAATCATCGCTGTATTTTCTTTAAAGGCATCATATTTTAAAACAAAATAATGTTCAAAATCCTTCTTATGAGGATGATTTCTCCAGATTGTCTGGTTCAGCAGATTTTCCAATTTGTTAAGGAAGGTACCAAATGCATGGGTCACTTCGTTTCCTTCTTCTAATTCCATTGCCTGCGGACTATCCTTGTATATTGTCTTTCTAAGGAAGACAATCAGCCCATCTGAAATCGTATCAAAAAATCCCGCCTGTACATTTCCTGCTATTGGAAGCAGCTTCGCCAGCATATCTGTAATATGGTCCAGAATCATACATACAAAACCACAGATACCTGGAATCAGCTTGAGTAAGATTGGTCGATAAATATAATCTTCTAAATCCAGATAATGCGACCATTTATTTACATATACTTTGACTCCATCTTCCTGTCTCTTCATCATCCATGTGCGGACAATCAAGAAATACACAGCTACTCCAATTGCAATCGAAATCACGCTGCCCTTAAGATTCGTCCAAGTAAAATAATGAACCTCATGTCCAGCATACGCAAGTCCCATAAAGCTCTGACTCATATCTGCCAGACGATTCATTGTCATACCCGGAAGACTTCCCATAATTGGAAATAACACGGCACTTACTGAAAGCGCAATCGTGCTCGCCGGATTCATATAGTTCTTCTTCGCATCATATGCTTCCTGTACCTTTTCATCGCTATTTTTTTCCACAAATACTGCAACAAAAAGCTTACACATATAAGCAATAGTAAGTCCTCCGCTAATCAGGAATATCCATTCAAATATTTTCATATCTTCCACAAGGAAAATACCCGCTGCAAATGTTCCTGCCTCTAATCCATGAATATATTCCACAATACTTTCATGTAGAAGTGTCTTGCTCACATATCCGCTCCAGAGTGGCACACCGCCAATTCCAAGTGCGCCCATCAGATAAATAAATGCAAGGAGTGGTTTCTTTCGTCCAAATCCACGAATTTCGTTCAGATTCAGTTTATGCACGTTCATAAAGATGACACCTGCCACCATAAACAGAACCAGCTTAAATAGCGAGTGGTTTACCATATGAAGAAATGTTCCGCGCACTGCCAGAGCATTTTCTTCTGCAAGTAATCCCTGCATCCCGATTCCCACTAAAATGAACCCAATCTGGGAAACTGATGAACAAGCCAGTGTTCGCTTGAAATCAACCGAGAACACTGCCAAGAATGCTCCTGCAAACATTGTAATCACACCAATAACCAGTACAAATGCACCCCATTTTGCGTCATGAAGCAAGATTTGGCAGCTGATTACCAGAATTCCAAAGATACCTGTCTTGGTCAAAATACCAGAAAGCAGAGCACTTGCCGGTGCTGGTGCAACCGGATGGGCTTTTGGAAGCCAGATATGAAGCGGGAAGGCCCCTGCTTTGGCTCCAAATCCTACAAACAGACATCCTGCTGCGACATATACATTTTTGCCCTGACAAGCTTCATAAAGCTCACTAATCTGCAAGGTTCCTGCCTGGTGATATAACAGGAAGAGCCCCATCAGCATCACAAGACCACCGATGACTGCCACCGCAAGATAAGTAGCCCCTGCACGGAGCGATTCCTTGCGCTCATCCTGAGCAACCCACACGTAAGAAGCCATTGACATCACTTCGAAGAACACAAAGGTTGTATACAAATCTGCTGACAAGAAAATTGCTTCTGTCGCCCCCAGCGTAATCAGCTGGAACAAATAATATCGATTGCGATTGCGGTAATGTGCAAAATACTCTTCTGAGAAAACAGAAGTCATCATCCACATAAACGCTGCGATCCCTCCGTATATTGCACGGAAGCCGTCCACCGTAAAATGTAGTCCCATGCCACATACTCCCGGAACCGTCACTAAGCTTCCTTCAGCACCCGGCATATTCAGAATCAATAGCACAGAGCATACAAATTCCAGAATCGCAATCAAACGTACGACTACGTCTCTTCCATGCTTTGATTTTCTTCCTGTCAGATAAGAGAGGAGCGCGCCTGCCATAGGCATAAAGACCATTATATAAATTAATCTATCTATATTCATGTCAACCTCTCCTTTCTAATACATTCCAGATGCAATATCTGCGAAAAACTGCATCAGTGGTCCCGAACAGATTCCCAAGATAATCACGCCTGCCGCACAAACCAAAAGTGGTAAGCACATTTTCCAGCCTGGATCCTTCACATTTTGAATTGCTTTATAATCAAAATCTTGTTTTGGGAAAAATGCTCTTACTACAATATTTAACATATAAATCGCTGTAAGAAGCGCAGAGATAAGCAGACAAACAATTCCCACATATGCCAGCTTATTTTCGCTATAGACTGCTGCCTCTGTCAGATTCCATTTACTAATAAATCCAGCCAGACCCGGCACTCCCATAAGTCCAAGTGCCGACACAGTAAAGCATCCAAAAACGATTGGCATTCTTCTTCCCATGCCGTCCATCTCATAGACATAACTTTTTCCTGTCTGATGCATAAATGCTCCTGCACAGAGGAAGGAACAAATCTTCATTACCGCATGGCAAACGAGGTGGCTAAGTGCCCCAACTAATCCAAGCGGCGTCATAATTGTTACACCAAAAATAACATAGGACAGGTTGCTGACCGTCGAATATGCCAGTCTTCTCTTAATATGTGTCTCCTTCGCCGCTTTGCTGCATCCATACACAATTGTAAACATGGCAAATGCCATTACCACATACTGCACCCATGTTCCGCGCAGGAACTCAGTGCCAAAACTATAGTATGTTAAACGGATAATCGCAAATACACCTGCTTTAACAACTGCCACGGCATGAAGCAGGGCTGTAACTGGCGTTGGTGCCACACCTGCCTGCGGAAGCCATGAGCTGAGTGGCCAGATTGCTGCCTTTACGCCAAATCCCATAAATGCCAAGAGATAAATCCAAAGAAGAAGTGGTGCCTTATCTCCTATAGCATCTACTGACAATACTCCTCCGAGTTCAAATTCCAGAGTCTCTCCATACACAAGCAGGAATACAAGTCCCATAAGCGCAAATGCTGCACCTCCGAGTGAATAATACAAGTATTTCCGGCTTGCAAGAATCGCCTCTCTTTTTAAAGTATGCATAACCAATGGCACCGTCGTGAGTGTCAGTAATTCATAGAAGAAATACATAGACAACATATCTGACGCAAACGCAATCCCCAGTGTCACACCATAAGTCATGCTATAAAACATAAAGAAAATTTTCTCATGTCCTTCATGCTCCATGTATTCGAATGCATATAATGTCGCTAATGGCCATAAAACTGACACAAGACCCGCAAACACCATCGTAAGTCCATCTATTTTAAACGAAATAGACAACCCCTTCAGGAAATGCACCACATGAAAGACTTCCGTTGTTCCTCCTGAAAGCACTCCCCACACAATTCCTGACGTGATAAGCGTTAACACTTCCAGATAAAACAACATGTGTCCCCTCTTTTTAAATGGGAGTAAGGGAACCAGAACCCCTCCGATAACCGGCAATAAAATTGCCACTAAAATCCAATATTGACTCATAACACACCTCATCCCCTCTATAAAACACTGTTTACAATTTCAGAAATAAAGTCTGTCAGAGGATTTGGAAATACCCCTAAAAGGATCGCAAGCGCTGCTAACACCACAAGCGGTATTACCATCATTTTAACCGGCTCTTTTTTCTTCAAACTGTCATAATCATAATCTGCCCCTGGCAAGAATCCTTTGATTGTAATTGGGAGCAGATATCCTGCTGTCAAAAGTGCACTAATTAATAACACAACTGGTCCAAGCCATGAAAATACATGAATTTCTGAATCAAGGGAACCAATTGCAAGATACCATTTGCTAATAAATCCGCTGGCTGGCGGAATACCAATCAGCGCCAGGGAAGCAAATGTATAACACCAGATAGTCACTGGCATTTCTTTTCCTATTCCCTTAACCTCCAAAACATTTGTCTTTCCAGTCTTATAAATAATTGCACCTGCACACATGAAAAGTGTGGATTTAATTACTGCATGGAAAACCACATGAAGGAGAGACCCTGTCAGTGCTTCCGGCTGCAAAAGTGCCATTCCAAATAAAATATATGAAATCTGGCTGACTGTGGAATATGCCAAACGTTTCTTCAAAACCTTTTCACGGTATGCAAGCATTGAGCCCATGAACACCGTAATTAGCGCAAGCACCATCCAAGCTTTCTGAACCCATGTACCTTGAAGGAAGTCTGCTCCAAACATAAAATAGACTACACGGAGCATACCAAGTACACCCATCTTAACAATAATTCCGGACATTACAGCACTTGCTGGTGCTGGTGCCACCGGGTGGGCTGTTGGAAGCCACGCATGCAATGGAAACATACCAGCCTTCACACCAAATCCAAGGATCATAGAAAACGCTACAATTAAGAGCAATCCTTCGTTTCCAGCGACTGCACTCATATCCAGGGCACCGCCAGCCTGAAAATCTAAGGTCGAAGCATATTTGTTTAAGAAATAGATTCCAAATAAAACCATGTACGCTCCAAAAAGAGAGTAAAACAGGTATTTCAAGCCACCCATAATCGCTTCTCTTGTTTTAGAATGCAGTACAAGCGGCACAGAAAGCAGGGTCATCATTTCATAAAAGAGATAATATGTCACCATGCTTCCAGCAAAAGTCAAGGCAAGTAAAACACCAAATACCATCATATAGAATCCAAAATAGCGTTTTTCTTCCTTCTCATGCTTCATATACTCAAACGCATAGAAGCCTGCAAGAACCCACACAATCGTCACAATCAGGGCAAACATTCTTCCCACATTGTCTACACGGAAGAAAATGTTCATATTTTCTCCCAGCGAAAACAGCATAAGCTCCATTTTACCACTTACAATGACCGCCATAGACAGCACTGCCGTGGCAACAAGTCCTGCACCCGCCACTGCAACGAGTGTTTTACGGTTTTTAAATTCCGGTTTCACGAGGAGACCAAGTCCCCAGAGAATCGGAACGAATATAGCTAATAAAATTATCACTGAATGACTCAATGTATCTCCTCCTTTCTACGCAAAGTTATGTAATCCTTCTTTGATTATTTCTAATATCGGCTGAGAAGTCACGCCAAGTATCAAATTCACCACAATGAACATCACAATGGTAAATGCATACCATTTCTGCTCCTTCCACGTAATGCGATAAAAGCCTTTCTCCTCTTCCACAGCGGCTGATTCCGGTGTGTAAATACGAAGTACGGTCTTCAAGAAATAAATCGCATTCAGAATCGTACTGATTGCCAGTACAATGAGTGTCGGGAACATCCTCCACGATGGGTCGACAACCGCCGCCTCTGCAAATAGGAGCTTACTTACAAAGCCAGAGAAAATTGGAATCCCTACCATAGATAAGGAACCTACGGCAAAACCAACTCCCGCCACCTTATTTCGGTATCCGGCTCCAGTCAAATCGAAAAAGCTTCTGCTTCCAGCCGAAACATCGGTAAGTCCGATACCAGCCACAAAAAGCAGCGATTTTGTTGCGGCATGGGCAAGAATATGGAAAATACTTGCAATCATACCCGCTTCTGTTCCGAGACCAAAGCCCATGAAAATGTAACCAATCTGGGCAACCGATGAGAAAGAAATCATTCTTCGGATATCCTTCTCCCAAATAGCACTGATAGAACCGAATATCATGCCGCCAAGTCCGAATAGGAACAGGATGTTCAGAATATGACTTCCTGCAATATACTCAAACCCAATCACACGATAGAAAATCTTAATCAAAAGGAAAATGTATCCTTTCGAAACTAAGCTTGATAAAATCGCCGCAGACGATACAGTGGAATAGCCATATGCATCTGGCAGCCATGCATGGAATGGGAACAGCGCACTCTTAATCGCAATTCCGACTGTCATAAGTCCAATCGTAATCAGCATTGGAATACTATATGTACCCGCCTCCATAATCTGGGTTACGGACTCCTGCATATTAGACATCAAAAGATGTCCTGTTAAATCATAAAGCATACAGATTCCCATCAGGAGCAGTCCGGAACCAAGCAGACTCATAATCATATAGCGGACAGCCGCCTCAATGGTACGGCCGTTCTGGCGAATCATAATAAGGCCACAGGCTGCAATCGTGGTAATTTCCACAAATACATATGCAGTAAACATATCGTTTGTGTAAACCAGCGCCAAAAGTGCTCCCAAAAGTAAATTCGTCAAAATATAGTAAATATTATGTTTCGACACTTCAATTTCATCGAAACGTTTCTTTCTTCCGCCTAGTACAGAAAGCAGCATAATCACGCAGAAAAACAGTGCCATCCCTGCCTCCAGTACACCTGCGCGGATTTCATTTCCCCAAGGTGCCGGAAAATGTCCCATCATAAAGACATAGCTTCCAATATCTGACTGCCATAAATATACCAGCAGCCATGCAGACATTAACCCTATCATCGTAGTTACAACTCCATGGAGTCGTCTTGCTATTTTTCCTGGTAATACAGAAGAAATAATCCCCGAAAACATAGCGAGCATAATCGAGAAAAATGGTACGTTTTGTACAAAAGCCATTTTATAAGCCCTCCTTTCGGAGTCTTGCTGATATTTCGTCCAAATCCAGCGTATGATATCTGCGGTAAAGTCTTACCGTAAGTGACAGCATCAGAGCCGTTACAGAAACGGATACTACGATACCTGTGAGAACAAGGCCACTTGGAATTGGATTAATATAAGTTTCTACATCCTGCACACCATTTACTACGATTGGTGCCAAACGTCCTGTAATATATCCTTTCTCTGCAAGGAAAAGATAAACAGCCGTATCCATAATATTTAGTCCAATAATTTTCTTAATTAAGTTTTTCTGGAAAAGCAGATTCGCAAACCCGATTCCGAATAGAATCATCGCTACTGCTTCGCCATAGTTCACAAAAAGATTTTCTCCAAACATCCTAATATCCTCCTTTCCGGAATAGCGCATAGAACGAATACATGGTACACGCTACCACGAGACCTACACAGATATTAAGCGGCAAAATCAGCCCTGAGCTAATAATGTCTCCTGGGGTTCCAAGTGGAATCCCACTTTCCAGGTGATGTGCACCTGTATAGAAGGAATAGCTTTTTGCCAAACAATAAAATGTAAGTGCAGCAAAGCTTATCCATTTATGCGTTTTTTCTGTAAAGAATCTTCCTATTTTTTCAAAACCAAACGCATTTAAATACAAAATTAATCCTGCTCCAATAATGGCGCCTCCCGAGAAACCACCACCTGGCGACAAGTGCCCATTTAAAATTACGTAAATTCCATAGATTACAATAATCGGGAACAAAACAAAGGTAATCTTCTGCAGAATACTGTCTGCCTTTGGCTCATAATAGCTATCTCTTTTTTCTTCTGCCTCTGCACTGTGTTTTCCCTTTTTTCTATCATTTCGAAGCATAATAAGAACGGTACATGTGGCAATGAAAAGTACGTTCGACTCTCCAAAGGTATCAAACGCACGATAATCCAGAATCATACCTGTTACGATATTAACAGCCCCTGTTTCCTGCATACCGTCTTCAATGTATTTTGCTGAAACTTCATTGTTTACCGGTTTATCTGCACTTCCAACTGGCGGCAAATAAGAAACTGCCACAAGCAGAATCAGAATCAGCGCAACACAGCTTACTACTGCTGCAATTTTATAAAAGCGGAAAAACCTCTTATAATGCTTGTTATGTTCGGTGTCGAGAACATCCCTTACCACACGGTCTCTATCTTTCTTATGGCGGCGAAGCATCTTTTGATTCGGCACATATTCATTCTGCTGCTGAATTTCCATATTTCCAAGCAAAGGATCCTCCTCACCAAGAATCCACTGCTTCAGACGGTTCGCCATACCTTTTCTGTATTCCTCTTCTGAAATAGGCTTACTCATCTTCTTCACCTTCTTCCCTCATAGCATGAATCTTCTTAAGCGTTACAAAGAATAGTAAACTCGTTACCCCAGCACCTACTGCTGCCTCTGTAATCGCAAGGTCAGGCGATTCCAGTAAAATCCAGATAATCGACATAACCAGGCTGTATGACATAAAAATCAAAATAGAGTTCAATAGATTTTTTGAAAAGCTAACTGAAATAGCGCATACAACTAGAAAGCCAAGTAATATGTATTCAAATATTAACATTGTTCTTCCTCCTCTTTTGTATCCTCTGGTAATTCACAAAACTCTTTCAAATGCTCGTTTGTCGTCACTTCCAGACGCGCAATCAAATGCGAAGATACTGGTGATGCAAGCCACAAGAACACAATAATGAGTCCCATCTTCAGGGTCGTAAAGTTAAACCCTGTAAGAATCATGAGCCCAACTAAGGAGATGCCAATTCCCAAAGTATCGCCCATAGCGGCAGCATGCATACGGTTCAAAATATATTTAAATTTGAATACACCCAATAGCTGTATGAAAAAAATACCCAAACCCGTAATCAAAAGGCCTGTTCCTACAATAAACTGCGCCCACTCAATGAGTCTCATCTTTCTGCACCTCCCGTTTCTGTTTCTCTTTCTTTTGCTTTGCTTCCAGATAAACGCCCGTGTATACTCTTGTCAGTACTACAACAGCCAGGAAACTAATCATAGCATAAATCAAACAGATATCCAGCAAATAGCCTTCATCCATAATCAATGCCAAAATAGAAATAATAACCATAACCATAGTGCCCATCATATTGACAGATACCAGACGGTCAGCAATTCTTGGTCCGATAATAGCTCGTATCAGACAAAGCACAAGCATAAGTGCTAATATAATTAAGATAATATGAAAAATCCACTCAAAACGCTGTACTAATTCCATTTGCACTTACCCCCTTCTTTCCATTTTTTCTAACATTTTTACAAACATTGAATCTTCCATTCCTTCTGCCAGACTCTTATCTAAGCAATGAACAGTCAATTCATCTTCCTCCAACGAAACCGTAATCGTCCCTGGAGTTAATGTAATTGAATTTGCTAATATAACTCGCAAAGTCTCTGAACGTAGATTTGTGCGGAATTTTACAATAATCGGCTCTACAACTTCATTTCTCGCCAAAACAAGGTGAATCACAGCCAGATTTGCAATAATAATTTCCTTCACCAACAGCACTACATATGCCAAAAGAAACATGATTTTCTTATAGAAATCTTTCTCTTTTTGTAGACTGTAATCCATGAACTTGCAGACAAACGCAAATACAAGGGCTGCAATTACAATTCCCAAAATCGTAATCTCTACTGTTACTTTTCCATTGAAAATAATCCACGCTAAAAAGAATAATAGATACATATTTCTCACTCCTTATTTTTTAAAAAACCATTCGTATTATAGCACACACTCAGATATTTACAAGTTTTTCTTTATTTCTTTGCCAGAAATTTAACAGAGTCAAAAAGCCTTCAAACACAACAATGGAGCGGAATTCATTAAAATCCCACCCCAACTATTTTCCTGCTGTTTCTAAATAAATAGAATAACAATCCTCTGTCATTGCTACTGAACTGCTCCTTTTTTCTATTCAAGCCTTTTTAAAATACTATTTGTTCACCATCTCTTACCATAACTAAAAGTCTATCATATTCTTTCTGCAACATCTCGCGCCCCATTTCTGTTATGACATAAGACTTCCTTCGCCCCTCTGATGCAGTCAGTCGAATTACACCATTCTCTTCAAATTTAGCCAACATCGCGTACAATGTTCCTGGTCCCACTAACACTCGCCCATGCGATATAGTCTTTACCTTTTCCATGATATCAACACCACAGCACTCTTCTGTTAACGCTAGTAAAATGTAGTACATAGGTTCTGTTAGAGTTTGAAATTGTTCTCTTGCCATATACTCACCTACTTTACATTTAATTTTTCACAGATAATATCAATTTGTTCTGACGATAAATATATGTCTTCATCATCGCTAAAGACAAGAATACTATTATTATATCTTACATAATAGGTTCCCAGTTTATTACGTACTGCCTTTTTTGCCGTCCAATCTGTTGTACAATCTACTGCACCTTCATTAAACCTTGCATCTAATGCTGTTTCCCATATTTTATCTAAAATCCATGCGTGTTCAGTTCGGTAAATGTAATAGCGTACACAATTTTCTTTAGAGAGTATATAATAAGTCTCCCTGCTTCCCAGTGGATTCCCATCATGATAAATATCTACATTTTCTATCTCTTCATTAAATTCTCTATAATCTGAGATTTGTAATGGAAGCTTATCTTTTTGTAACATATCGTTATCATTATCAGAAATAATTATTGTTGCTGGAATTAGAGTCACCACAAATACAAGGCCAAATATGATTTGACTCTTAAAATTAGTATAGCTATCTGGGCGCATCTTAGCAATAACAATAGAAAAAATCATTAAAATCGCAATAGCAATCACATACACCAATACAAATTCTATCTTCCCAATCATCATCATATAAGCCATAAATAATACGATTAGAATTCCACCATAGATATCTTGCATGTAAATATGCAATTTACTATCTTTACAGTTTCCAAGGTAAACCTCCTCGCCTTTTTTTATTGCTTGTATAAGACGATTCTTTTTCCAAAATGCATAAATGAATCTACACACTTGACTCAAAAACAAAATATTCCCAGCAAAAAAAGGAAGGAGCAAAACATTAGAAAAGATATACCTTTCAAAATTATTTATAGTATCAATCCATTGAAGCAATGCATATGCGCCATATATAACCAATGATAAAATAGCGGAACCAGACGTCATTCCTTTAAATGCGTTCACCACACGTTCCTTCGGCGTAAACATCTCCACAGCGCTTTCCTCTATCTTCTTAAAAATACAGAATTTCTGTTTAGCATCGATAAATTCCCATCCAGCCGCTTCACAATATTCTGCAAACTCTTGTGTTTTTGGCTCTGGACGCATGTCATTTTCGCTAGCTTTTGAAAATACTTCTACTGCATACATTGCACTCTCTGGTTGACCTTGCTCAAATTTCAAGCCAGCACCCCATTCTTTGAAATGCCAACCCTTTGCTGCCATGTCACTTAAGTACTTTGCAAAATCATCGCAATGCATATAGTCAAATCTTTTTAATACTGTTTTCATCTTTGCACTCATAGAATTACCTCCTTCGCTATTTATGAATAAGCCCCACTTATCGAGTATCGATATTTCCTATTTCTATTATATTATCGACACTCGATATTGTCAATAAAAAATATCCTCTTTATCAATCCATAATAATTAAAAAACCCTAGAAACCTAAGTTTCTAGGGCATATTTTACATCTGCAAATTGATGAATTTCGAATTATTCGATGATGTTTTTAACAACACCTGAACCTACTGTACGTCCACCTTCACGGATAGCGAAACGTAAACCTTCTTCCATTGCTACTGAATGGATAAGTTCACATGTCATTTCGATGTGGTCACCAGGCATACACATTTCTGTTCCTTCTGGAAGT